>CALBWF010000049.1:0-24048 GCA_937969265.1 uncultured Porphyromonadaceae bacterium | reverse complement strand
CCCGCCGCGCCGATGGTACTGCGAAAGCGGGAGAGTAGGTCGCCGCCACCTTCCGAGGGCGCGTCAGGAAACTGGCGCGCCCTCCTTTTTTTGTATCCCCGGCAAGGACAGGGCAAGCCACCCGGCGGTCTTCCGGGGCTGACGCGGCACGCCGCGTCCCTACACAGGCCCGAGCGGACAGGCTCGGCTTACGCCTCGCCACGGTAGGGAGCGGGGGGGGATTTGAGGAGGGCGTTTATTCTTTTAGCAGACGGGGATAATGCGGGAGTTCAGGGGGAACCAGAGGTAGCCTTTGACGGGCTTTCCGAGGGTGGTGGAGAGGAACGAGGCGTAGTCGCGGACCTGCTCGAAATAGGCTGGGCGCTCGCTTGTGCCGAATTTGTAGTCGATTACGGCGATGGTGCCGTCGGCGAGCCATACGATGCGGTCGGGACGGCGTATTGATTGGGGCGTCGTAAGCGGGCGTTCATTAATGACACGGGTGTATCCCTCGAACCAGGGGGTGACCCGCGGGTCGGCGAGAGCGTTGGAGAGGATTTCTTTTGAAAGGGCTTTTTGCTTTTCTGTAAGGCCGTAGCGATGCGCCGCGCGGTCGAGCGCGTGAGTGAGATTGGAAGCGTGGCGCACTCTGCTCAGAACGTTGTGCAGAAATATGCCTCTATGGCGTTCCTGCTCGAAATCGAATCCGGCAAATTCGTCGAAGTCGGAGGTGATGGTGAATTCCTGGCGGTCGTAGACCGTGTACCCCTCTTCGATAAACCTCAGGCAGTCTTTGCGAGACTTGTATGGTCTGACTTCCGTGGCTTTTTCTTTATTGTTTTTCCTGGTTCTGATGACCGGCTCGCCAACCTGCAACATCTCAAACCCGTCGGGAAGGCGCATAATCTTGTCGGCAAGGGTAATGAGCCAGTTCCTGTTTTCTTCTGATACGGCGGCGGAGCTGTTATATTCGTCGGTACACATATCTATGGCCTCTCGGAGGGCGGCTCCTATGCGCTCGGATTCGACGTTGGGGTCGGAATAGACGCACAGCTCGCAGCGTGCGCGCGTGAAGGCCACATAGGTTACGTTAAGCGCGTCGACGCGCTGTTCGTGGGCATAGCGCGAGATCTCTTTGGAGAAGGCCTCGAGTTTCTGAACCGACTGGTTTGCGACAGGGATATACGGAGGTATGATTTCCGGATCTATGCCCGGGAGATATTCGGGGGAGAGGGTGTACCAGTCGTGGCCGTCGTATTTCACGATCTTTTCCCAGCAGAATGGCACATGGACGCAGCCGTATTCGAGACCTTTGGATTTGTGGATTGTCGTGACGGTTATGGCCTCCAGGTCGGAAGGAGAGTCGAGGGTTGTGTATTTTCCCGCTCCGTCCCACCATTGCAGAAATTCCTGGATCGACGTCGTCCCGGATTCCTGGAAATCAAGTACGAGGTCCATAAAAGCGGAAAGATACGGAAGTTCCTCGCGTCGGCAATCCGCCGGAAGCATAACGCGTATTATCCGCTCGACAAGCGCGTCGATGCTCGGGCAGTCCATAATCTTCATCTGGAGTGCCTGGGCGTCGATTGCCGCCTGAACCGGGTCGGGTTCCTGGCCGGGAGCGAGGTCCGAGGTCGCGTTGACGGCTTTCTCCAGCGCTTCGGAGTTCGTCAGGCGCCGCGTCAGTGGCTTGCCGTCCTCTCCGTAGACAGGGTTACCCTTCTCGTCGGTGATAGGCACTTCGTCGAAAAGGCAGAGGTTGTAGCGATGGATCATTCTCGCCCGGCGGTAGGCGGCGTTGCGTACGCGCCGGGGCTGGCCGTCCTTGTCTCTCGAACTATCGTCAAGGACATATTCGGGGGTGATCGCGAGTCGCAGCACGCCGATAATGAGCTGCACCGCCAGCGAGGAGTCGACGCGCAGGGCGTCGGCTGACACCACGGGAATCCTTCCGAAATTCCAGTCCGGCTCGTCCATTCGTTTCAGCAGCCGCATGATTACCTTCTTGCCGTAGGCTTTCGACCGCACGAGCACGGCGATATCGCTCGGCTTGAAGCCGGATGCCAGCTCGCGTTCGATTTCCGAGCATAGTTTGTCAAGCACCCATTCCGGGTCGCGGGGTGTCGGAACCCCGGCGCTCTCCTCTGCGGACAGCAGTTCCGCGTCCTTTTTCGACGGGGCGAGCGGCGCGAAGTACATTCTGACCATTCCCGGCTCCCGGATGTTTTTCGGGGATACCGACTGCACAAGCCCGGAATATGATTTCGCTGCGAGGCTGAGGTATGGCCTGACCTCCGGCGCCACCCTCGCGTCAAGGAGTGCCGCCAGGGGGCCGAACAGCGAGTTGTTGAAGGTCACCACCGCCGGCGCGCTGCGCCAGTTTGTGTTCTCCTCGATTTTCTCTCCCCTGACATCGACCGCCTCTTCTCCGAAGCGCGGCACTACGGCCTGCTGCACCCCGTAGCCGAGAATATCGGGCGAAGAGTTGCGGAAACGGTAGATTGACTGCTTCTCGTCGCCTATTATAAGGTTGTCCTCGTCGCGCGAGAGGCTTTCAAAGACAAGGGGCTTCATGTTGGCCCACTGCATTTCCGACGTGTCCTGGAACTCGTCGATCAGATAATGCTCCAGGCGCGTGCCGAGCCGTTCGTAGATGAAAGGCGCGTCCTCTTCCCGAATCAGGTCGCGCAGGAAGTCGTTGGTATCGGAGAGAATGAATGTGTCGTTCTCCTCGCAGTAGCGTTCAAGCTGCTCGCTTACGCCGCTGAAAAGTCCGAGGATATATATGTTACGACTCAGGAACTCGTATAGCGGGACGTTTTCGATATACGACAGAACGGCCCGCAGCGCGGAGTCGAGCGCCGCGTCGATGGTCGGGGTGACCTGTTTGCAGAATCCGGCCTTGTATCTCTCCTTGACGGCCCCTTCTGCATCAGCCGCCTTGACAACCGAGGTATACGAACTTGGAATGTACGGCTTTTCCGCCATCCCGGTCATCACCTTGGCGACATGGGTGTTAAGGTTTCCGGCATCCACTATTGAAAGGAGCGTGGAAGCGGCAGTCCGGGCCTGCTCGGCCAGTTCGCCGCGCACGCGGGACAGTTCGGCCTGAAACCGCTCGATGCGCGATGTGTCGGCGAGGTATCCGTCGATTTTGTCCCTGTGAAGCCGGTATGATTCTCCCAGGAGGTTCCCGATAGTCTTGACCAGGTCGCGGTGGGAGCTTGACGAGCGTGCGAAGAGAAGGATGCTTTTCCCCTTCTCGTTAAGCACGTTAAGGTATTTCTCAAGCCAGAAGGAGAGGAAGCGGTGGCGGCGGCGCGCCTGCTCGTATTCCTCGTCTGACATCCCCTGCGACCGCATAACCGGGGTGTTTACCGACTCCAGCATGTTCGCAACGGCTACTTTCACCGGATAAGAGTCGTTGATTTCGAGGTTGAAGTTACCCGAAAGGTCGAGTTCGCGGGCGAAAGTGCGGAGCACGTTCTGGAAGAACGAGTCGAGCGTGCTGACGTTGAAGGTCGAGAAATTGAACAGCAGGTCGTTCAGCGCCCTGCGCGAATGGCGCGCCAGGGTGTCGCCGTCCGTCCGGAACAGGCGGCAGAAATACTCCTTGTACGGGCTTGGCGCGGCGGGGTCGTTGTCGGCCAGCGCTCCCAGTTCCTTGATGATTCGGGAGGTCATCTCCTCGGTAGCCTTGTTGGTGAAGGTAACGGCGAGAATCGAGCCTTGCGCCTTGGGCTTCCCGAAGCCGTAGTTTACGGAATGGCGCAGCGCGTAGCGCGTCTCGCCGTTCTTCAAATGAACTTTTCGGCCGAGAAGCAGCTTTATATATTCGCGGGTAAGGGTGAAAGTCTTGCCTGAGCCGGCGGATGCTTTATGGATCTGGAGCATTATTGGTCGCGGTTTTCGGAAGGGAGGCGGAAGGCTCCCGTTAGCGCAAATTTCGCAAAAATCCGGCCAAGTTCCAATAAATAGAGCGAATTTTATTAACTTTGCGATTAAGAGACTGTCGAAATAAATTCAGATAATCTCTAACAACATGAATTATCATCATTATGAAAAAATTCCTCAACGAGTTCAAGCAGTTTGCCATGAAGGGCAACGTGATTGACATGGCGGTCGGTGTTATCATCGGCGGCGCTTTCGGCAAAATCGTAAGCTCGCTTGTCAACGACATCATCATGCCCGTCATGTCAATCGTGACCGGCGGCGACGGCTACAAGAACCTCAAATACGTCATCACCCAGGGGCAGGCCGCGACGGAAACCCAGGCCGCGATCGAGGAAGTGTCGATTAATTACGGCATCTTCATCCAGAATATCGTCGACTTCCTGATTATCGCGTTCAGTATCTTCGTGGCGCTCCGCGTCATCATGAAGTTCAAGAAGAAGGAGGAGGAAGCTCCCGCCCCTGCTCCCGCCCCCTCAAAGGAGGAGGTGCTGCTGACTGAAATCCGCGACCTGCTGAAACAGCAGGGCGACAAGAAGTGACCTCTCCGGGCAATACCCCTGAGGTTTTTCTCGCCGCGTGTCCCGGTCCCGTGTACCTTATGGGGTTCATGGGATCGGGTAAAACCACGTTGGGGCGGGCATTGGCCGCCCGATTCGACGGAGCTCGCTACGTTGACCTCGACGAAGAGGTTGAGCGCTCCGCCGGAATGTCCGTCAGGGAGATTTTCTCCAGCCGCGGGGAAAGCTGTTTCCGGGAGCTTGAGAGGGAGGCCCTGCGCCGTTTTGCCGGCGAACGCGGGCTGATTGTCGGATGCGGGGGCGGTACTCCATGCCAGCCCGGCAATATGGACCTGATGAACAGCACCGGCCTGACGGTTCTGCTCCGGGCTTCCGACGAGGTCCTGCTGCGCCGTCTGCTCGAGGCCCAGGCGCAACGCCCGCTGCTCAACGGCATGGACCCCGCTGCCCTTGCGGGATTTATCCGTACGGAACAGCTTCGCCGCGAGCCGTTCTACGGCCAGGCGACGCTCGAATTTCCCTCAGACCTGCTCGAATCGGAGGAAGAAGTTGGCGCCTCGTGCGAGGCTTTCGCGCGCCAGGTGTCCGACTATCTGCGGGATGTCCGGCAGAAATCACGAATACAAGCTGAAACAACTTAGATTTAAGAGCCAATCATGATAGACAACAGAGTGGAACTGACGCCGCTCCCATCCCCCCTGGAGGCCGCGACCTGCCGCCGCAGGCTGACAATAGGGTTGCCGAAGTGTATGACGCGTTCAGAGCGTCGTTTCCCGCTGACACCCGAGGCGGCCCGTAACCTGACCGAACGCGGTTTCTGTCTCCTGATGGAGCCGGGGGCCGCCGAGTCAATCCACTATCCCGACGGGGCGTACTCAAAGGGAGGAGTGAGGTTCGTGACGCGTCGCGAGACCCTCCAGGCTGATATCGTGATTCATCTCGCGCCCCTTTCCGTGCCCGATATAGGGCAGCTCCGCAAGGGCGCGCTGCTGCTTACGCTCGCCAACTTCGGGCGTCGCGAGGGGCAGGAGGTCGTGCGCCGCCTGTTGGAGCGCCGCGTGATAAATATCGCTATCGACCTTATTGTCGACGGGTACGGCCACCGGCCCTTCGCCGACGTGATGGCCGAAGTCTCGGGCCGCGCGGCGGTCACAATCGCTTCCGGCATGATGGCTGACTCTGAGAAGGGTAAGGGGATTCTGATGGGAGGTGTCGCCGGAGTATCCCCCTGCGAGGTAGTCATTCTCGGATCCGACCTCGCCGCGAGCGCGGCGGCCCGTTCAGCCCTCGGGCTTGGGGCTATGGTAAGGATGTTCGACAGCGACGTCTACCGGCTCCGAGCCTCCCTGCGTCAGATCGGAGGGGGTGTGATAGGGTCGAGCATCCATCCCAGGGCGCTGGAAAACGCCCTGCGGACGGCGGATGTCGTGATTTCCACCGACCTTGACTGCCCTGTCGTTGTTGAAGCGTCGGGAGAAACGCTTCTCAAGCGAGGTGTGCTCGTGTTCGACCTTTCGAGCGAGCCGGGGAGGGCTTTCCCGACTATGCCTCTCCGCGACCTTGGGGAGAACGCGGCCCCGGAATCGCCAGACTACCGTCCCGGCGACCCCTCTTCATGCCATCTCTGCTACTGCAACGCCGGGAGCGCCGTGCCGCGCACCGCGGCGATGGCCCTCAGCGACACGTTCATAACGATGCTCGACGATATTGCCGGATGCGAGGGAGCCTCTTCGGCGATACAGCTTACCCCCGGCCTCCAGGATGCGGCGCTGACATTCCTCGGAAAAGCTGTCAATCCCCGTGTCGCCCGAATTGCCGGAGTGCGCCATTACGATATACGTCTGCTCCTGTCTTTAAGTTGATTATGGCCGGAAACAAGAGAAAATTCTACGTCGTGTGGGTGGGCCGCGTCCCCGGCATATACGATAACTGGGACGACTGCCAGGAGCAGGTCGCGATGTTTCCCGGCGCTAAATACAAATCGTTTGACAGCCAGACGGCTGCCACAATCGCTTTCCGAGGCGACGGAGAGGAAGAGGAGTCGCTGATACGGGCTATCGCTGACCACCGCCGCGCCACCCCCGGCGACTATGCGCTAATCCCTGAGATTAACCTCTCGGCAATCGCTGTCGACGGCGCTTGCTCGCGCAATCCCGGCCCGATGGAGTACCGCGGGGTTGAAGTCGCGACCGGAAAGGAGATTTTCCATTTCGGTCCCGTGCCCGACGGCACGAACAACGTCGCGGAGTACCTCGCGCTCGTCCACGCCCTCGCTTTCCTGTTCAAAAAAGGGGACGGCACGACCCCGGTTTACAGCGATTCGCGCAACGCCCGCGCCTGGGTGCGCAACCGCCGCAACCGCACGACCCTCCAACGCACCCCCAACAACGGCAAAATCATCGAACTGCTCGCCCGCGCCGACGCTTGGCTCCAGACCCACAACTTTACCAACCCCATCCTCTGCTGGGATACCGCCCGCTGGGGCGAAATCCCCGCCGACTTCGACCGCAAATAACCTTTCTGCCGTTGGAATTTACCGACTCCGATTTCGCCATCGGAGGGTGCCACACCCCAGGCTACATCCTCCTGACCGCCCATCTCGCCCGGCAATCAAGCCTTGTACGCTTTCCCTCCCCCCTCTCTTCCCGACCGCCCATAACAATCTGTATGGCACGGGGATAGCCGTGCTTATTACAGTTCCGTATCGATAGGAATATAACGTACCGCACCTCCACTGCCAAACGGGTAGTCGCTCACATCCTTATTGAGATAAGGCGAATCGTTTTCCAATCTGCCATGAAAGCAGCACCGTTCCTTATTGAATTTGGTCGTCTGGCTTTCGTCACAAGTGACCCACTCACATCCTTCCACTTTTAACACGGCTCGCACGATGCCGCGATATACTCCTAACACATAGTCGATTTTAGGAGCTTGTTGTTTCGAGATAGCCCAGTATCGCCTGGTTTTATCGTAGATGTCTATTCTGTGATAGACTCCATGGGCCTTTGCGTCATCAAAGCTCCTGTTCAAACTTACCAACAATATAAATCTCTGTTGGGAACTTGAGTTGTCAATGCTTTTCATCGGTTGTCTTGCATTAATCTTAATTTTCTCACAGTTATACAGCGCTTCAATCTCATTGACGGTTTTAATGCCTTCGTCCCATTGATGATGTCCGCATACAATGTTTGTAAGCACCCGCGAGGTATTGAAACGATCGTATGTCAGGAAGTCTATCAGCACGGACTCTATTTGGAATGCCTCATGTTCTGATAATTTATGGCGAAGTATGTAATGTCCGACTTCCTCGCCCGAGGCAATAATCTCCCTGATTAGATTAAGTTTCAAAGAGTCTTCCTCTTCTTGAATCGCAGCCATACAATGCTGGAACACCCGGTTGCCACAGCCTTTGCCTATATAGAAAATCCGCCCGTCGCGTGGGTCTATCAATGCATAGACATAATATCCCAGTTCCTCTATTGACTTATTGCTGAATTTCTTCATGGTTATTTATGGTATCGATGTGGTTGTATAAGAGAATAAGCGGTTTAGCAACAGGCATATAAGCTTATGCGGCAAAGTTAGTGATTTTTCCTAAAAACGCAAAACTGTTTCCAAGGGAGGGCATAGGGGTGGCGGAAGCAACGCAAACCATTCCTTTGCCTTATGTAGAACATTGGCAAATGACTGTGATGATTTTCGTACTCTGGGTATGTAGTTCATATGTTAAAGGATTGAGTCTGTGAGTGGATTGGCGATAGATTTCTTATAATTCGCGAATGCCGATGCGGAAGATGTATTGGCATAGCAGTAGAGGCAGCCGTGCGGGCAGGTGTTGTATGTGCCGATGTCCTTTGAGAGAATGCATCCGCAAGCCTTCCGTTGGCCGCAGTCGGTTTTGACATTATAAAGGAAATTTCGCAGAATGACATCATTAGGCGCAATACGGCTTATCAGTTCCGGGTCAATGCAGCGATTGTGCTCTATTCCATATTCTGAAAGGTCAATGCGTTCGGCACACGTCGCCAGGCTGAAATTCCAATTATCACGATTCATCGTAGAAAGCCGCGAGGCAAATCCGCGCATGGACTCTTCGTCCCATTCACGATAATTGATGCCGCTTAGCCGCAGATTGCGCGATACTTTTTTATACGGCTCAATATCTGCGAAACTGAAAATGAGTTTTGCTGTATAGCCGGCCAGGGCATCAGCAATGTATGCGATTTTTCCAAGTAAGAAATCTATGTTTATGTTGTCTGTAAGAATAAGCGGGTCAAAACGCCATACCACCCCACCAATGCCGAGAACATCGACGAGTCGGCGGAAGGTGTCTATTCTTTCTTGCAATGGCGGAACGTTTGGCTCCAGCCTTTCGGCCTCGTAATCGTTAAGCGTATACTGGATATAGCACCCGATTCCTTGCTCTTCAAGAGTCCGCAGGTACGGCAACAGCGGTTCGGGATTCTTCGACCAGAAGACAATGAATCGCGTATATGCTAATGAAACATAGCTATCTTGCCCCGAGAAAGGATTCCGCCATCTGACATATCCTTTTTCGAGCCGTCGGAAAAACCAGTCGGCATAAAACGCCGGAATGTCAGTCGCACGGCTTGCCGATACAATCATAGGGGCCTGCGCCATAACTTCCGTCCCGTTATCGTTACATATGGATATTATCTTATGTCTCATCACATTAAAATTATTACGGCACAAATATACGATTCAACATGTGCAATAATACAGCTCATTAAGGTTAAAAGATATTAAGCTTGGTATAGGGGGGGCGGTTTTAACATTTGGCGTTAACATTGGCAAACCTTATCGGGGGGAGGGTTGTTTAGATTTCAGTAACTACCGTATTCATCACGCTCCACGGAGGCGACCCGTGTGTTCCCGGGGCCGCTGATGGAGATAACCGCGAAACAATTATGGATGTAATCACTGAAATCATCGGCAATATCCACCAGCCGGAATGGGCGGAAAAGCTCAAAGACGCTCACGTTGAAAATCTGTTCCTCGACCAGTGGACGGCCCAGAAAAGCCGTTTCCTGGTGACGAGCGACCACGGCAATGAATACCCGATCGCGCTCAAAAGGGACGCCCGCGTGGCCGACGGCGACATCGTCGCCTTCGATCCGGAGAAGGGTAACGCCGCGGTGCTGCGCCTCGACCTCAGCAACGTTCTGGTAATCGACATGGGCGGCCTGATAGGGCGTGTGTCCGAGGAGATTATCCGCATATCCGTGGAGCTGGGGCACGCTCTGGGCAACCAGCATTGGCCGGCGGTCGTAAAGGGCACGAAGGTTTATGTCCCCCTGACCGTCGACAAGAAGGTGATGCTCAGCGTCATGGAGACCCACAACATCGAGGGGATAACCTATGAGTTCCAGCCCGGAACCGACATAATACCCTATCTCGCACCCCACGAGGTGCGCCGCCTCTTCGGAGGAGCCTCCCACGAAAGCCACTCCCACGAGGAACACCACCACGAGGGACACTGCCACGAAGGGCATCATCACGCACACTAAACACCCCGCCGCCATGAAGATCATGCATCTGCTCCAGATGACCGACTCCACTTTCCCCGTCGGCACCTTCTCCTTCTCCAACGGCCTGGAAACGGCCGCCCACCTCGGTGTTGTCCGCGACGCCGCGACTCTCGAGCAATACACCCGCTCGGTCGCACGCCAGGGGGCTTTCTCCGACGGGGTCGCGGCGCTGCTCGCTTACCGCGCCGCTAAGGAGGAGAATCTCGCGGCAATCATAGAAATCGACCGGGGGCTGATGCTCTTCAAGATGAACGACGAGGCGCGCATGATGCTACAGCGCATGGGCAAGAAGCTGGCCGAACTGGCTGTCAAGCTCTTTCCCGACTACCTCCCGATTGCCGAATGGCTCGAGGAGATACGGGCGGAATCGGCCCCGGGTTCCTATCCCGTCGCGCAAGGGCTCTCCTTCGCCGCCAGCGGGCTGGGGGAGGAGGAGCTGTTCGCCTCCCACCAGTACGGGGTAATCAACATGGTGCTGAGCGCCGCCCTGCGCTGCGTGCGCGTCTCCCATTACGACACCCAGCTCATACTCCAGCGCCTCTGCGCCGAGTCGGGCGCCCTTTACGAGGAGGCCCGGCATATGACTTTCGAGGACATGAACTCGTTCGTCCCGGAGATGGATATTTTCGCGTCGCTCCACGAGAAGGGCAACATGCGAATGTTTATGAACTAAATAATTCAACCTTCGCAAGCTCAGGTTGCAGTGAACAAAGTGAAAAGTGAAAATCAGGCGTTGCCTGAGTGAAGATAATAGTCAATCAAGTATCTCCTTAACCTTTCACCGTTCACCCTTCACCTTTTAAGGTGAGCAAGTTGAAAACTTGCGAAACTTAAACAATTAAACGATATGTCAACTTGCAGAATAGGAATAGGCGGCCCCGTCGGCTCGGGCAAAACCGCCATCATCGAAGCCATCACTCCCCGCCTCCTAGACCGCGGGATGAAGGTGCTCATCATAACCAACGACATCGTTACGACCGAGGACGCGAAGCACGTCCGCAAAACCCTCAAGGGGATTCTCCTCGAGGATATGATTATCGGCGTGGAAACGGGCGCGTGCCCCCACACTGCCGTGCGCGAGGACCCATCGATGAACATCGCCGCCGTGGAGGAGATGGAGGCTAAGTTCCCCGACGCCGACATCGTTCTGATCGAGTCGGGTGGCGACAACCTGACGCTGACCTTCTCCCCGGCGCTGGTCGACTTCTTCATCTACGTTATCGACGTTGCGGCCGGCGACAAGATTCCCCGCAAGGACGGTCCCGGCATCTCGCAGAGCGACATCCTCGTAATCAACAAGACCGACCTCGCCCCCTACGTCCACGCCTCGCTGGAGGTTATGGACCACGACAGCCGCCTTATGCGCCCCGGCAAGCCGTTCGTTTTCACCAACGCCATGACCGGCGAAGGCATCGACGAGCTCGTCGACCTCATCTTCAAAATGGCGCTCTTCGATAAGAAATAACAACCATCTAACCCACGGCATCCCTATGGCTTCCCCCAGGAAATACGAATATACCGACGTCGAGATCGTTTCCTTCGACAACGCGCGCGAAATGCGTGGCTACACCCGTACTCCGAGAGCGATGTATGTCGGAGCGCCGGGCAAACACGGCTATCTCCGTCTCGGCTTCGAGCTGGACGGCGACGGCAAGTCGATACTCCGCGACCTCGACCGCCGCACGCCGCTGATTGTGCAGCAGGAGCTGTACTTCGACGAGGAGCTGCCCGGTATGCCGTGTGTCTACATCCTCTCGTCCGGCGGCCCGAACGTCGACGGCGACCGCTATCGCCAGATTATAACGCTGAAAAAGGATTCCATGGCCTTCGTCTCGACCGGCGCGGCAACGAAGCTCGCGAAGATGCAGGACAATTATTCCGGCCTGCGCCAGACAATAGAGCTTGACGAGGGCGCCTATCTTGAATACCTCCCCGAGCCGATTATCCCCTGCGCCAACACCCGCTTCATCAGCGAGACCGACATGAGGGTCCACCCCTCAGCGACGGTTTTTTACTCCGAGATATTCATGGGGGGCCGCAAGTATTACGGCGACGGCGAACTGTTTGACTACGACATCCTCTCGGTGTGCACCCAGGGGGAGCGCCCCGGCGGCGAGCGGCTTTTCCGCGAGAAGTTCATAATCAGCCCCAAGACCTTCCCCATACGCGACATCGGTGTGATGCACGGATTCGACATTTTCGCCAACGTGCTGGTAATGACCCCCAAAGAGAATATCGGCCCGATTTACGACGCTACCGAGCCGTTCTATGATGCGGACAACCGTATCGCGGCGGGAATAACCCATCTCCCGAACAATGCCGGGCTGCTGTTCAAGGTGCTCGGGATGGAGACCGGACCGGTCAAGCGCGTCGTGCGCGAGTTCTGCTCGAAAGTCAGGACGCAGGTAAAGGGTCGTCCCCTGCCGCAGGAATTTCCGTGGCGCTGAATAAAACCGCCCGTATAAGACGTTATAATAAAAAAACGTTTCAAAATGGATGTAAAGAATATCAAGACAGCGGTCACCGCCACGCTCAACGGTTCCGGCCAGGTGATGTTCCAGCAAAGTCCCTGGACAGGGCTCCTGTTCCTGGCGGGTATTTTCTGGGGTTCGTATGAATGTCACACCCCCCAGGTCGCCTGGGGCGCGGTAGTCGGCCTGATTGCCTCCACCCTCGCCGGATACATAACCGAGCGGGGAAGCAGGGAGGGCGCGCAGGGGCTGTGGGGCTTCAACGGCATACTGGTCGGCTGCGCCTTCCCGACATTCCTGGAGAACACCTGGCTGATGTGGCTGGCTCTTGTTTTCTGCTCGATGCTGACCTCCTGGGTGCGCACGGGAATGAACAAGGTTATGGCTCCCTGGAAAATCAACTCGCTGACATTCCCCTTCGTGCTGATGACCTGGGTGTTCCTCCTCGCGTCGCGCATAATGGACGGAATCGCGCCGACGACACTCTCCGAGCCTGAACTCGCAGGACATTACCAGTTCGCCCTCGACACCTCTTTCGGCGCCCTGGTCGTCTATTGGCTGAAGGGAATCGCCCAAGTGTTCCTCGTCGACTCCTGGGTGACCGGCATCTTCTTCCTCGTGGCGCTCGCCGTATGTAGCCGCTGGGCAGCCCTCTGGGGCGCCGTCGGCTCGGCAGTGGCGCTCGCCGTGGCTCTCCTGTTCAAGGCTGACGCGTCGGACATCACCGCCGGACTGTTCGGCTTCAGCCCCGTGCTGACCGGCATTGCGATCGGCTGCACCTTCAACTCCCCGGGTTGGAAATCCGCTATCTGGGCGTTGGCGGCGATTGTGGCAACCGTCTTCATGCAGGCTGGTATGGACGTGTTCTTCGAGCCGTTCGGCCTCCCGACCCTTACCGGCCCGTTCTGCATAACCACCTGGCTATTCCTCATCCCGCTCTACAAGTTCACTACCGGGCAGAAGAAGCACGACGAATGGAAGTCGGGCTGGGACGGCTTCGTCAGCGACCTGCGCCGCGAGGAAAAGAATATCGAGAATAAAGACAAAAAATAACAGGTATGGCGCTTACGTCCTCCTGAGAACTTAAAACTACCGAAACCATGCATATGGCAGACGCCCTGGTCTCCCCCGCCGTAGCGGCGGGAGCCGGCGCGGCGGCCGTCGCGCTGATCGCGGTGGCAGCCACGAAAGTAAAACGGATACAGCGCGACGACATCGTGCCCCTGATGGGCGTGATGGGAGCGTTTGTATTCGCCGCGCAGATGATAAACTTCACCATACCCGGCACCGGGTCGAGCGGCCACGTGATCGGGGGCATACTCCTTTCCGCGGTTCTCGGGCCGTGGGCCGGATTCCTGACACTCTGCTCGGTACTGATTATCCAGTGTCTCGTCTTCGCCGACGGCGGACTGCTCGCCCTGGGGTGCAATATCCTCAATATGGGCGCTGCGTCATGCCTCCTGGCTTATCCATTTGTCTACCGCCCGCTGGCAGGGCGTTCGGCGAAGCCGTGGCGCGTGATTGCCGCAGCGGTCACTGCCTCCGTCGTGGCGCTTGAAATCGGAGCGCTCGGCGTGACGGCCGAAACCGAGATGTCGGGCATCACGGCGCTCCCGACCTCGACATTCCTCGCCTTCATGCTCCCGATCCATCTTGCCATCGGCGCTATCGAGGGAATCGCGACCGGGGCTGTCCTGTGCTTCATCGCCAAATACCGCCCGGAAACATTGTACAGCGGCCTCTCCGCCCCCGGACAACGCGCCTCCCGCTCGTCGAAAAAGGTCATCTGGGCCTTTGTCGCCGGGGCACTCATCCTGGGCGGGGCGTTTACCTGGATCGCCTCCTCCAATCCCGACGGACTGGAATGGTCTATCGCCAAGGTTTCAGGTCTGACCGACCTACCGTCCGTCACCCCTCCGACGGCTGTCATGCCGGACTACGACTCGACTTTCGCCGGAATAATCGGGGCCACGATAGTGATGATAATGCTGTGGGCCATAACAACCCTGCTGCTCCGCAGGCGCGTCCCGGCTCCGCGGCGCAAAAGGACTGATGAATGAAAACGACGCGTCTCGAACAGGCTATCGTCATCCTCAACGCCAGGCAACTGGCGGCCGATGACGACTCGCACATCGCGGGAATCGACCCGCGTGCGCTCCTCGTCGTGACGCTCGTCTACCTCGTTGCCATGCTCAGCGTCCCGGTCTCCTCGGCCGGGATGCTGATATGGTTTGCCGCATATCCTATTGTCAGCGCCATGCTGGCCCATATGGAGTACGGGCGCGTTTTCCGCAACTCCCTGTACGTGCTTCCGCTCCTGATTGTAATCGGCGTCTTCAACCCGTTCTACGACCGCGAGACCGCCTTTATGGCCGGGAGCGTGGCAGTAAGCCGCGGATGGGTCAGCTTCGCCTCGATCATAATCCGCGGGTTGCTGTCGGTACAGGCGCTGCTGATTCTGATATATGTCGCCGGGTTCAACCGCATATGCGAGGCGCTCCGCCGGTTAGGGATGCCGCGGGTGCTCGCCACGCAGTTGCTGATGGCCTACCGCTATCTGTCGGTTCTGCTTGAGGAGACACTCTCGATGCACCGCGCCCGCCTCGCAAGGGGCTACGGATGCGCCTCCTACGGGGCGCGGATGTGGGGGTCGTTCGTCGGTCAACTCATGCTCCGTACCCTCGAGCGCGCCCGCCGGGTGAACATGGCGATGAGGGCCCGCGGATTCGACGGCTCTCTCCTCTGCTCCAATCCGTCGAAATGGCATACTCCGGACACGGTCTACTGCCTGGCCTGGATTCCGGTAATAATCATAATGCGGCTGACCGACCTGTCGTCGCTTATGCTCAACCTCGTCAACCTCTGAGAATTATGAACGATACCGCATTACGTTTCAACGATGTACGCTTCTCCTACCCCGGGGGGAGAGAGGTGCTCCGCGGCGTGTCGTTTGAAATACGCCGGGGGAGAAGGTGGCGCTCGTCGGGCTTAATGGCTCCGGCAAATCGACCCTGCTGCTCCACACAAACGCCCTTCTCACCCCCTCGTCGGGGAGCGTCGAGGTCAACGGCGAGGCGGTAACGGCGAAAAACACAGCGGCGGCGAGGCGGGCTGTCGGGATGGTGTTCCAGAACTCCGACGACCAGCTCTTTATGCCCACAGTCGAGGCTGACGTCGCTTTCGGACCCCGCAACATGGGACTGACTGACGAGGAAATCGCCCTGCGGGTCAACGAGGCGCTCCGCCTGACCTGCTGCGAGCCGCTGCGCGACCGGCAGCCGTTCCGGCTCTCCGGGGGACAGAAGCGGATGGTCTCCATCGCGACAGTCCTCTCGATGCGCCCCGACATACTCGTGTTCGACGAGCCTACCTCGGGCCTTGACTTCGCCGCCCAGTCGAGGTTCATAAGCATAGTCGACCGGCTGCCGCATACCGTGTTTATGTCTACCCACGACATGGAGCTTGTTACCCGCCTCTGTTCGCGCGCCATAGTAATCGAGCGCGGACTGATCACATATGACGGCCCGGTCGACACCCTTCCCTATCCATCCGTAACCGACAACGAAGAATTATGAAACCCACAGCTTCAAAACCCGTTGATATGGCGACCATGCCGATGGGGTGGCCGCAGATACGCATCGTCCTCATCGCGTCGCTCGGCCAGTTTATCGGCCAGGGGCTCGCGACGCTCGTAGGTATCGTGATTCCGCTGATGCAGCTCGCCGCGCATCCCGGGCTTTCCGCAGGGTTGCAGGGGCTGCTGGGGTGCGTCTCCCTGATCGGGATAATGGTCGGGACGGTGGTTTTCGGGCGTCTCAGCGACCGCTACGGCTACCTCCTCTTTTTCCGTCTCTGCCCGCTGATAATCGCCGGGGCCTCGCTCGCCGCCGCCTTCACCAATTCCGTGCCGCTGCTGCTCGCGCTCCTGTTCCTGATGGGTTTCGGAGTCGGAGGGGAATACAGCCTCGACCCCGATTATATCTCGGAACTGATGCCGGAAAAATGGCGCGTCTACATGGTCGGCGTGGCCAAGGCGCTCGCCTCCGCCGGGAGCGCCGTCGTAGCAGCGGTATGCTACTTCCTGATTATCCGGCGGGGAGCCGAGGGTGGAGGCACCTACCTCTTCCTCGTCATAACCGCGATAGCCGCCATAATGCTGGTTTCCCGTATAGGTTTCGCCCAAAGCCCGCAATGGCTGTTAAGCCGCGGGGAGAAAGCCAAGGCAGAAACCGCAGTAAAGAAACTCTTGGGTCCCGACGTGGTTATCCCCGTGCCTCAGAAAGTGAGCCATACCCCTGCCAACCAGCAAAGCATGGGAGGCTTCATCAAAGACAACTTTGCGAAAATAATACTGACCGGAATCCCCTGGGCGTGCGAAGGGCTCGGCGTGTATGGTATCGGAATCTTCCTTCCCGTGCTGATTATGAGCTTCCGGCTCGACACCCTCCCGGCGACCGCCACCCCTATAGAGCATATAACCCACTCCGTCGGGCTGACCTTCATCCTGTGCGTCGTCATGATGGTTGGATTTACCTGCGGCATACTGATGCTCAGGCGCTTCAACCATCTTAAAATGCAGTCGGTCGGATTCCTGGCGAGCGCCGCCGGACTCGGACTGCTCCTGGCAGCCTACCTCTGCCACTGGCCAGCGTGGATCGCCATCAGCGGCTTTGCGATATTCGAGATATTCCTCAACGCCGGCCCCCACCTGATCACCTTCATCCTCCCCAGCCGCGTCTATCCCGTGGCGGACCGCGGCACCGGCTCCGGCATCGCCGCCAGCCTCGGCAAGTCGGGCGCGGTAATCGGCGCCTTCATAATCCCCGTCCTGCTGAAATGGGGCGGCGCGACCCTCGTCCTTATCGTCTCCATCGCCGTCATGGTCGCCGGCGCCCTCGTCACCATCGCCATGCGCCGCGCCGCCCGCCCCTGACACCCTGACACACGGGGTCAGGAGTAGATGGTGAGGACGAGGGAGCGGGGGGCGCCGTGGTCGCGGAACTCGCAGAGGTAGATGCCCTGCCAGGTGCCGAGATTCGGACGGCCTTCGGTGACGGGGATGGTGAGCGACACGCCGATTAGGCAACATTTGGCGTGGGCCGGCATGTCGTCGGGACCTTCGAACGTGTGGTCGTAATACGGTTCGTTCTCCGCGACGAGGTGGTCAAGGATTTTCGCCATGTCGGAGCGCACATCGGGGTCGGCGTTCTCGTTGACAGCCAGGGCGCAGGAAGTGTGCTTGACGAATATGTTCATCATCCCGGTCCGCGGCATGTCAGCCGGAAGGTGGCGCATAATCTCTCCTGTCACTAAATGGCATCCGCGCCGCCTGGGCTCCAGCCGAAATTCTATCTGTCTGATCATAGTTAAATATCGTATTATGAAACGCCGAGCAGCTCGATTTCGAAGATGAGGGTGGAACCGCCAGGGATGCCGGGTTGGGAAAGACGGCCGTAGCCCTGTTCGGCGGGGATGTAGACCTCCCATTTGTCGCCGACGCGCATCTGCTGCATCGCGATAATCCAGCCGGGGATGAGGTCGCGGAGCCGGAAGGCGGGAGCGACCCCGCCGCGGCTGCTGTCGAAGGTCTTGCCGTTGATTGTCTTCCCGACGTAATGCGCCGTGACGACGCTGCCGCGGTTCGGCTGCGCGCCCGAAGCGTTACCCTTCTTTATCACCTTGTAAAGCACTCCCTTGTCAATAGCCTTGACACCTTCTTCCCGCGCCTTGGCCTCGAGCCATTCGCGGTTGCGCTGAACGTATTCCTGTTTTGCCATAGTTGTTTTTAGAGATTGTCTAAAATTTTTTCCGAATGATTTTCAGAGTTGTTTTTGAGAGAATTTTTAGATTTGAAGAGGGAGCGATGCGGGCATCGTGACCGATGAGAAGCTAAAAATTCGTCAAAAAGAGCCTGAAAATCAGAAGAAAATTCCATTTGAAATAATTTTTAGACAATCTCTTAGAGCTGTTTATGCCGCGAAGCTACGAATAATTCCGCTATTTTGAGACAAATGTCACTCTGCCATCCCTCAGCTTTCCTTATTTTTGCCGAAAACTATACTTATGACCAACAGACTCTTCTCCATTATCCTTTTTTTACTCGCCGCAACAGCGGCGAACACCGCCAGCGCCCTCGGATCCGGCACCAAGGCCGTTGGCGACATCACTCTGACCAACGGCTCGCGCCTCGAGGCTGTCAGCCTCGAGCTCCCTTGTGAGCGCGACACCCAGGTAAAGGTCGTCATCGACGGGAAGAAAGAGAAGCTCGAAGCGGACAGCATACAGTCCATGGTCATATGGAAAGCCAAATGTCCCGAACAAAAGCACCTCTTCATGCCGTTTTATGCCGAATTCGTCGACCTGGAGACGGGCGAGGTTACCGGAATAGCCAGCCGACTGATTTGGTGTTGCTTAGACCAGGCAGAGGACCACGCCTCCTATTGGATAGAAGTAGGGCGGCCTACCTTCAAAAAATGCAATCTGAGGTTCAATTTCAGAAGCATGTATTCGTATGCGTCGATGACCTACATCCTCAAGCGGGGAACCGACCATCCCTGCTACGTCCCCGACTCGGAAAAGAACAAGAAGAAATGGATCCGCGTCTATTTCGCCGATGACCCGGAGGTAATCCGCAAGCTCGATGCCGGAGAATACCAGACGGGTAAACTGGCCAACAAGCACACCGACCTCCGCCGCATAATCTCCGACTACAACCCGCGGAAATAAGCCTCCCCGTCCATTCCATCACACGCTTCCCCGCGATATTGTGCCAATCCGTGTTCCGGGGAGAGGAAAAAGGGGGGACGGGATGCCGGGAATCGGGGGGAATTTGTTATCTTTGTGGGGCGGGAAGGCCGCCTTAGATAACGCTATCTGCCACAATGGACGACAAGAAACTGTTTCTGCTCGATGCGTACGCCCTGATTTACAGGGCTTATTACGCCCTTATACGCTCTCCGCGAATCACTTCCGCCGGGTTCAACACCTCGGCAGTGTTCGGCTTCTGCAACACTCTCGACGAGGTGCTCCGCAAGGAGAACCCGACCCATATCGCCGTATGCTTCGACCCTAAGGGGGACACGTTCCGCCACGAGATGTACGCCGACTACAAGGCCAACCGCGAGGCGCAGCCGGAAGACATATCCCTCTCCGTACCAATCATCAAGGAGATTGTCGAGGCGTACGATATCCCCGTGTTCGAGGTGCCGGGCTACGAGGCTGACGACGTAATCGGGACCCTGGCGCGCAAGGCGGCCGGGGAGGGGTTCACGGTCTATATGATGACCCCCGACAAGGATTACGGCCAGTTAGTGACAGACAAGGTGCTGATGTACAAGCCTTCGCTCCGAGGCCAGGGTTTCGAGCTGCGCGGCCCGGCGGAAGTCCGCGAGAAATACGGCATCGAGTCCCCGACGCAGGTAATAGACCTCCTCGCCCTTGAGGGGGACGCCTCGGACAACATCCCCGGATGCCCCGGTGTCGGGCCGAAGACGGCATCCAGGCTGATCAGCCAGTTCGGAACCGTTGAGAACCTCCTGGCCCATGTCGCGGAAGTAAAGGGCGCGTTAGGCCAGAAAATAGCCGACAACGCCGACAAGATTCGTTTCTCGAAAGACCTCGCGACAATACGCACCGACGTTCCCCTCGATGTTGATTTCGACAAGCTCCTCCGCGGGCCTGCCGACAACGCGAAGCTCCGCGAGATATTCACCCGCCTGGAATTTAAATCCTTCCTGGCCAAGCTCGGCCCTTCGGGCGCTCCCGCTCCGACCCCTGTTAAGGCCGAACCGGCAAAGCCGCTTGAGGAGCGCTCGCTGTTCGACTTTATCGACGGAGTAGACGGAGCGTCGTCCGATGCCGTCCCGACCGTTTCGATGGCTGCCGCGAGCGCCGACTATGCCGAAATAAACGCTGTCGAAGAGATAGAGACCTTCGTCAGCGAGGCGATGAAGGCCGAGACACTGGGTCTCTCGGTATATGCCACCGGGCCGGAAGCAATGACCGCGGTCCTGCGGGGAATTGCCGTGGCGACAGCCGAGGGTAAGGCCCGGTTTGTCGCCGTCCCCTCCGACCAGGAACGCCGCAAAGAGTTATTCAAAGCGTTGACTCCGCTCTTCAACTCCCCGACCGTAACCCTCAGCAGCCCCGACATAAAGCGCGACATGGTAATCCTTCGGCGCGAGGGGGTAGAGCTGACCTCGAAATATTTCGACACCTCGCTGGCCCATTACCTGCTGCAGCCCGAAATGCGCCACCGGCTGGCCGACATAGCGATGAACGTAATCCATTACCAGACCGCTGACTTCGCCGACGGCTCGACCGCCCGCAAGCCCTACGCTCCGCATCCCGCGGGAGAGGAGGTAAGCCGCACTTGCGAGCACGCCGACGTCTGCCTTAGGCTCGTCGCTCCCCTGCGCTCGCTCCTGGAGGCCAACGGGCAGCTCCCGCTGCTCGACACCGTGGAGCTCCCTCTCGCCGCCGTCCTGGCCGATATGGAATGGACGGGCGTCCGAATCGATTCCGCAGAGCTTAACAACCTGTCGGTCACGCTTTCGGAGCAACTTCGTTCCATTGAGGAACAGGCTTACGAACTGGCCGGCGAGAAATTCAATATCGGTTCGCCGATGCAGGTCGGCGAGGTGCTGTTCGGAAAGCTGCAGCTCGATCCGAAAGCGAAACGCACCAAAACCGGCTCCTATTCCACCACGGAGGAGGTGCTCGAGAAGCATCGCAACTCCCATCCTGTCGTCGGGCTGATACTCCAGGCCCGTTCGTTGCGAAAACTGCTGGCGACCTACGTCAACGCCCTCCCCGAACTGGTCAACCCCGCTACCGGGAAGATACATACGACCTTCAACCAGACTGTCACAGCCACGGGACGCATCTCCTCGGCCAACCCTAACCTGCAGAATATCCCGATACGCACCGACGACGGCCGGGAAGTGCGCCGCGCCTTCATCGCAGACGACGGATGCCTGATTCTTTCGGCCGACTATTCGCAAATCGAGTTGCGCCTGCTTGCCTCCCTCTCCCACGACCCCGAACTTACCGAGGCCTTCAACTCCGGGCTTGACATCCACCGCGCGACAGCCGCCAAGCTCTACCACGTCTCATATGAGGAGGTTACCGACACCCAGCGCCGCAACGCCAAAACCGCCAACTTCGGCACAATCTACGGCATTTCCGCCTTCGGCCTCTCGGAGCGCCTCGGTATCCCCCGCCAGGAAGCCAGGCAACTGATCGAAAGCTATTTCGCGACCTATCCCCACCTGAAGCAGTACACCGCCGAAGCGGTCGAACGCGCCCGCAAGGATGGATATGTGAGCACCATTATGGGTCGCAAGCGCTATCTGCCGGACATACTGTCGAGAAACGCGACAGTGCGCTCTTTCGCCGAACGTAACGCCGTCAATGCCCCGCTCCAAGGCTCCGCCGCCGACATTATCAAAGTCGCGATGATCAACATCCACAACGAGATGCGGCGCATCGGAATGGCTTCCCGGATGATTCTGCAAGTTCACGACGAACTGATTTTCAACGTCGTTCCCGACGAACTGCCCCGGTTGCAGGAACTCGTTGAGCGGCTTATGTCCGCGGCCTTCACCGACGGGCCGGTAAAGCTCGAAGTATCCTCCGGAGTCGGCAAGAACTGGCTGGAAGCCCACTGACCCCCTCCCCCTCTAACCCATGAAAACCAACCGCCTTATGGAACATCCCGAAAACAGCTCAGAATACAGCGGCCTGACGGTCAACGCCGGAGTGTCGCAGCCCCCGATTGTAAACCCTTACCTCAAGCCCCGCAAGCGCAAACCCCTCCCAACCTCCGGCGAACTCGTCGAGGGTATTCTGAAGGGGGATGTCATGATGCTTTCCCGCGCCGTGACGCTCGTCGAAAGCCTCGCGCCCGACCACCAGTCGCTCGCCCGCGAAGTGATTGAGAAATGCCTGCCCCATTCCGGCAACTCGCGACGGATAGGCATAACCGGCGTTCCCGGAGCGGGTAAGTCAACCTCTATTGATGTTTTCGGCCTCCATGTACTCAAAGAAGGGGGAAAACTCGCCGTGCTCGCGATTGACCCCTCGTCGGAACGATCGAAAGGGAGTATCCTTGGCGACAAGACCCGCATGGAGAAGCTGTCGCAGCATCCCGGAGCCTTCATCCGCCCTTCCCCTTCGGCCGGCTCGCTCGGCGGCGTAGCGCGCAAGACCCGCGAGACAATCATCCTCTGCGAGGCCGCGGGATATAACAACGTGTTTATCGAGACCGTCGGCGTAGGCCAAAGCGAGACCGCCGTACACTCCATGGCCGATTTCTTCCTCCTCATCCAGATCGCGGGAGCGGGCGACGAGCTGCAGGGTATCAAACGCGGCATAATGGAAATGGCCGACGGCATTGTAATCAACAAAGCCGACGGCGACAACATGGACCGCGCCCGCCTCGCCCAGGCTCAATACCGCTCCGCGCTCCACCTCTTCCCGACCCCGCCTTCCGGCTGGACGCCTGAAGTGCTCACCTATTCAGGCTACTACGAACTCGGCATCTCCGAAATCTGGGACATGATCGACCGTTACTTCAAATTCGTGGAAGCAAACGGCTACTTCGAGCGCCGCCGCCGAGAGCAGGCCCGTTACTGGATGTACGAGACCATCGACTCCGAACTCCGCCGCCGCTTCTACGACGACCCCGAGCGCGCCGCCCGCATCGCCCAGGCCGAGCGCCTCGTCCTCTCCAACCGCCTCAGCCCCTTCGCCGCCGCCTCCCAGCTCCTCGGCGAATAAAACTCTGTTGGACTATGAATAATTATCAACCTTATCCGCCTCCTGTTCGGAAACGTCCATCTTCGGTTATTTCATGGCTTGGATTTGGTATTTCTCTTGGCACCTTGTTAGTTATTATTATTCTACCCTTATTGGAGTCCCGTCTGACTGATGATATTATCGCCTCAGCAACCTTGTCATTATTATTAATGATGACGATAGGTGTCCTCGGCCTAATATTCTCAATAATAGGCGTTTTCTTAGCTATAAAGAATGACACTCCCAAATGGATGAGCGTCTGCGGCATTATATTCTGCTGCCTTTATTTGCCGATGCTATTCCTTAGCTCTATTGTCGGAATGTCAGACGGGCGAGGAAACGCAACCGAACAGACAGTATCAGGAACTGATTATGAATTAGTTCCCGAGGCTCCTTGTCCTGAAGAACCCGCATATCCTGAATAAGTGCGAAGGAAACTGATTATACATCGTTTAGCATCCTATTTTACAAGAATCCTTTCGGACTTGGCCGTTAATCTTATTAAGCCTGGTCCTTAGCTCTATCTGACCTCGAGCTTAACCCAATCGGACTTTCGAGGTCGAAGACCTCGGATGTTAGTAACCCCGCCATAAGCCGCCTCGGGCGGCGGTGTCCGGCGCTGTCCGCCCACTCGGTGTGGTCTGTCCTGTCCGGCTACCCGGACAGGACGGACAGAATGGCTATTGCATAGGGACGGCCTTGCAATCCGCCATTGCAAGCGGCGAAGCCGCGGTGTAATTGTAGCCCCAGGTCGAGCGTCGGAGACGCGATGGCCTGGGG
>CALBWF010000048.1:0-5457 GCA_937969265.1 uncultured Porphyromonadaceae bacterium | reverse complement strand
ACCTTTGCATCAGTTTTTCATGGTATTAGATTTAAGGTAAGAAGATTATTCGTCGGGATGACGGATAATTTTTTTTATCCCCCTCCGTTTCAAAGATATGAAGAATACCAACTACGTACCCCGCCTCTACAGATTCCTTGAAGAACTCGGGCGCCGCCAGGACCGCGAATGGTTCAAGGCAAACCGCTCCGAATACGACGACCTCCGCGCCCTCTGGCTCGCTGACGTCGACCGCCTCCTCGCCGCAATCCGCCAGTGGTGGCCATCCCTCCGTCCAGCGACCGCCAGGGAAGCCGCCTACCGCATATACCGCGATACCCGCTTCTCCTTCGACAAATCCCCCTTCAAGAACTACTTCTCCGCCTCCTTCGGCCCCTACGGCCGCGGCACAGGCTCCGCCCACCTCCCCGGCCTCTACCTCCACATGGGCCCGGGCCTCTACGAAGGACAGGTCGAGGGGGGCCTCTACGGCGGCGTCTGGTGTCCCGAAAGTTCCGCGCTCAAAAAGCTGCGCAAAGCCATCGTCGACAACATCGAGGAGTTCGAGGAAATAATCTCCGCCCCCGACCTCAACAAACTCTATCCAGGCTGGTACGGCGACCGCTTGAAAACCATCCCCAAAGGCTACGACCGCGACCATCCCCAGGCCGAGCTCCTGCGCCTGAAAGAGTACGGCCGTTTCCGTCCCTGCGGCCCCGACTACTTCTCCGACCCCTCCTGGCCCGACCGCGCCGCCGAAGACTACCGACCCCTCCGCCCCCTCCTCGACTTCCTCGCCTACTCCCTCGCCGAAGAACCCTGACCCCGCCCTTTTTTTCCTCTCATTCCTCCCTTTCCCCTCCCTTCTCTCTCCTTTCTCTCCCTCTTTCCCTCCTCTCCCCGTTAAAAGTATTCCCTGTCCTGTGCGGCCGCCGGAAGGCGGCCGTTCCCTTTCCTCCCCGCGCCTCTCCGCCTCTTTCCCCCGGCTGTTGGGTGGAGCGAGCCGGAGGCGAGCGGCTTCCCCTCCGTATCCCCTCTGCCTTTCGCCTCCCCTTATCCCCCTCTTTCCCCTCTTTAAGTAATCCCTTTTCGGTGCGCTCGCCGGAAGGCGCGGGTCTCTCCCGTGGCCTGTCGGGTGGAGCGAGCTTTAGCGAGCGGCGCGTCTTCCCTGCCCCTGTTTTCCGCCTCTTTCCCCCGGCTGTCGGGTGTAGCGAGACGGAGGCGAGCGGCTTCCCCTCCGTATCCCCTCTGCCTTTCGCCTCCCCTTATCGATTTTAACTCATTTTTCGGCTTGACCCCTTTTTTACGAAAACTATGTAAGATGTTTTAGTTATGGATTATCTAAAGATACACGTTCCGGGTATAGGTACTTTTATTCCAAAATCTCTCCTACAGAAGGGACGCTCAAATTATCTCATCCTGGGACGATTCCCGGAATATACTACACCTTAGAATTCATCTTTAATTCTAATACTACATTTTTAATAAGTGAACAGAAACAAGTCGGCGATAACATATATCAGGTATCAGGAAGCGGCAAGTATGTAGAAAATGTTCTTGTAGACAAATAGAATATTAAATCATTTAAACTTTGTAAAAAATAGTCAAGACGTACTGAAAATCGTCCATCCTGGCAATGGTGCTCTAAATAACGAATTGTTAGTTACACCTCTTCACTACTGTCCACTAAAAATGGACGTGGTTAAAAATTAAATAGATTCTCGGAATAACCTTTGGCTCCCGTCTTGACGATGTTACAGACAAGGAGGGCACGACGGTTCGCGTACCTATGCCTTGTCTCAATATCAAACTCGGTTCTTACCGCCCGCTCGGCGACCATACCGCCGAGGTCCCCAAATTCCGTAATTGGAACGGCCAGATACATACTTACGCTGAGGTCATGCGACTATACAATTCATTGTAACCTCTAAGAATACAATTGAATATGTATAGTATGAGGCGTATCGCTTGGCGATACGCCTCATACTATATTTGACTGATGGATTTCGGCGGGGGGTCAGACGTAGCCGCGGACGATGCCGCGTTTGGAGTTGCGGATGAACTCGATGATTTCGTCGCGCTCGCGGGTCGCGGGGAGCTCGGCCTCGATGCGGTCGACGGCGTCGGAGACGTTCAGGCGCGACAGGTAGAGGTAGCGGTAGATTTCCTGGATGTCGCGGATCTGGTCGTTGGTGAAGTTGCGGCGGCGCAGGCCGATGGAGTTGACGCCGGTGTAGGCGATGGGGTCGCGTCCGGCTTTTACGAACGGCGGGATGTCTTTGTTGACGCGCGAGCCGCCTTGGAGCATGACGTGGGAGCCGATGTGGCAGAACTGGTGGATGAGCGAGCCGCCGCCTATGACGGCGAAGTCGTCAATCTGGACCTCGCCGGCGACCTGCGTGGCGTTCGACATGATGACGTTGTTGCCGATCTGGCAGTCGTGGGCGACGTGGGAGTAGGCCATGATCAGGCAGTTGCTGCCGACGATGGTGTGCCCCTTCGAGGCTGTGCCGCGGTTGACGGTGACGCACTCGCGGATGGTCGTGTTGTCGCCGATGATGGCGACCGTCTCCTCTCCCTTGAACTTCAGGTCCTGGGGGATGCCGGAGATGACGGCTCCGGGGAAAATCTTGCATCCCTTGCCGATGCGCGCTCCCTCCATGATGGTGCAGTTGGAGCTGATATGGGTTCCCTCGCCGATTTCCACGTTCTGGTCAATCGTCACGAAGGGGTCGATTACTACCGAGGGGTGGATTTTGGCGGCGGGGTGTATGTAGGCGAATGGCTGTTTCATAACGGTTTGGGAGAGGGATTATTTGTTTTTGATAATCTGCGCCATAAACTCGCACTCGCAGACTACCTTGTCGGCGACGAAGGCTACGCCTTTCATCATCGCGCATCCGCGGCGCAGCGGCGACATGAAGGAGACGTGGAAGATGAGCGTGTCGCCGGGGACGACTTTCTGGCGGAACTTCACGTTGTCGATTTTCATGAAGTAGGTCGAATATTTCTCCGGCTCGTCGACGGTTCCGAGCACCAGCAGGCCGCCGGTCTGCGCCATTGCCTCCACGAGGAGCACGCCGGGCATGACGGGTTCCTGCGGGAAGTGGCCCATGAAGAAAGGCTCGTTGCCGGTGACGTTCTTGATGCCGACGATATAGGAGTCGCTCTTGTCGATTACCTTGTCGACCAGGAGGAAGGGGTAGCGGTGGGGGAGGTGCTGGCGGATCTGGTTGATGTCCATCAGCGGCTCGACGCTCGGGTTGTAGACCGGGGCCTGGAGCTCCTGGCGCTGGATTTCCTTGCGTACCTGTTTGGCGAAGGTGGTGTTGATTTTGTGGCCGGGACGGCAGGCGATGATGCGCCCTTTGAGGGGGCGGCCGATCAGGGCGATGTCGCCCATTACGTCGAGGAGCTTGTGGCGCGCCGGCTCGTTCTCAAATTCGAGGGGGCGGTTGTTGATGTAGCCGAAGTCGGAGATTTTCTTGCGCTCGCAGCCCATCGTGTCGGAGATGTGGTCGAGCTGCTCCTGCGTCATCTCGCGGTCGTAGATTACGATGGCGTTGTCGAGGTCGCCCCCCTTGATGAGGTTGGCCTTCACCAGCGGCTCTATTTCGCGGACGAAGACGAAGGTGCGGCTCGACGCGATTTCCTTCTGGAAGTCGGCGACGTTCTCCAGGCGCGCGAACTGGTTGGACAGCACGGGAGAGTCGTAGGAAATCATGACGTCGATGGAGAAGTCGTTGTCGGGGAGGACGGTCAGGTGGGCGCCGGTATGCTCGTCGCGCACTTCGATTTTGTGCTTGACAACGTAGTAGTTCTTGTCGACGGTCTGTTCCTCGAGGCCGAGGGCCTCGATTTTCTCGCAGTATTCGCGGGCGGAGCCGTCGAGAATCGGCATTTCGGGGGCGTTGAGCTTGATCAGCACGTTGTCGATTCCTGCGGCGTAGAGGGCGGCGAGGGCGTGCTCGATAGTCGAGATGCGGACGTCGCCGCGGGCGATGGTGGTGCCGCGGGAGGTGTCGACGACGTTTTCAGCCAGGGCGTCGATCACCGGTTCGCCGGGGAGGTCGATGCGCTGGAACTTGTAGCCGTGGTTTTCGGGAGCGGGGAGGAATTCGGCTTCGATTTCGAGGCCGGTATGCAGACCTTTGCCTTTGACGGAAAACTGTCCGTTGAGTGTCTGTTGTTTCATTCTATGTTGTGATAATGATGATATTCGGTGAGGGGCACGGGGTTATTCTGCGGCGGAGAGTTTCGCGACGGCCTGCTCGAGCTGCTGCAGGCGGCGCATCAAGTCGGGGAGGTTCTTCTGGGCGACCACCATCCGGGCGAAGTTGGGGGCCGGGATGGCGGGGGAGCCCATCATGCGCTTGTCGGAGGGGATGCTGTTGGGGACTCCGGACTGTGCGCCGAGCTGCACGTTGTCGCCGACGGTGATGTGGCCGGCGAGGCCTACCTGGCCGCCGAACATGCAGCGGCTCCCGATGTGGGTCGAGCCGGCTATTCCGACCTGTGCGGCCATGACGGTCTGCTCCCCGATGGTGCAGTTGTGGGCTACCTGGATCAGGTTGTCAAGCTTCGTGCCGCGGCCGACGCGGGTAGCGCCCATCATCGCGCGGTCAATGGTTGTGTTGGCACCGATTTCGACATCATCCTCCAGGACGACGTTGCCGAGCTGGGGAATCTTCTCGTAGCCGTTCTCCGTCGGGGCGAAGCCGAAGCCGTCGGCTCCGATTACGGCGCCGGAATGGACGATGCAGCGCTCGCCGATGACGCAGCCGTGGTAGACCGAGGCGTTAGGCTTGACGACGCTTCCGGCACCGAGCTTCACTCCGTCGCCGATATAGGCTCCGGGGAAGATCTTCACCCCGGGGGCGAGCTTCGCTCCTTTGCCGACATAGGCGAACGCGCCGATATACGCGTCAGCCGGGACTTCCACGCCTTCGGCGATGAAGCATGGCTGCTCCACTCCGACCGGGTTGGGCTCGAGCATTTTCGAGGCCATCCGCATCAGGAAGGCGACGGTCGCATACGGGTCGTCGACGCGTATGAGCGTGCATTTTAGCGGCTTCTCGGGGGAGAAGTCGCGGCTGACAAGGACGGCCGACGATTCGGTGTCGTAGATGAAGTGGGTATATTTGGGGTTGGCCAGGAAGGATATGGCGCCTTCGCGCCCCTCCTCTATTTTGGCGAACGAGTCGATAATAATGTCGCCGTTACCTTCAACGGAACCTCCGCAGAGGGAGGCAATCTGGTTTACGGAAAATTGCATCAGTTTCGATTTGTTACCAGCGGGGCCTCCGGCGGGAGGGCCAAGCCGCTATTTTAAGAATCTTTAAGCGCACTATATCGCTAAGATTCTGCAAAGTTCGCGAAATTTTTCGGAATATGCCCCATATTTGCCGAAAAACTTCACATCGCGTCACGGCTCTTTCATTTAAAAAAGTCCTGTGCTTCCGAAAAGCCTGTTATTTT
>CALBWF010000047.1:0-10140 GCA_937969265.1 uncultured Porphyromonadaceae bacterium | reverse complement strand
TCTATCCGACGGACACGGTCTGGGGCATCGGATGCGACGCGACTAACGACGAAGCCGTCGAGCGCATCTACCGGCTCAAGCGAAGCGGCGAGAAAAAAAGCATGCTCGTACTGCTGGATAACCCCGACAAAGTGTCGCTTTATATCAGGAAAGTCCCCGATATCGCATGGCAGTTGTACGAAGTGGCCGACAAGCCGCTGACGCTGATCCTGCCGGGAGCCTGCGCCGTCGCCGAGAACCTGATCCCCGAGGAGGGTACGCTCGGCATCCGGATTCCCGAGCACGAGTTCTGCAAGAAGCTGATCCGCAAGCTGAACCGGCCGCTGGTATCCACCTCGGCCAACATCTCGGGCCAGCCCGCTCCGCGCACGTACAGTGAAATTTCGCAAGATATCAGGCAGGGAGTAGACCTGATCGTCGACCCTTCGCTCGAAGGACATCCTACGCGCAAAGCCTCCTCGATCATCCGCGTAGGCCTCTCCGGCGGATACACATTCATAAAGTACTTCCACGGCTTCGACGCGGCCCTCACCCTCTCTTACCGCTTCTGAGCCAAACCATCAACATACCATCCACAAAGTATTTATCACAATGGAAAAGACAGTAGAAAAAGTCATCAACGAGCAGATTAACGCCGAGTTCTGGTCAGCATACCTCTACCTCTCGATGTCAATGCACTTCGCCAACGCCGGATACGCCGGAATCGCCAACTGGTTCGCCGTACAGTTCAAGGAAGAGCAGGACCACGCCACAATCTTCATGAACTACGTCAACTCCCGCGGCGGAAAAGTCGAGCTCGCCCCCATCGCCGCCGTCGACACATCCTGGGAGTCCCCCCTCGCCGCATTCGAGGCAACCCTCGCCCACGAGAAGAAAGTCACCGCCATGATCAACAACATCTACGCCGTCGCCGACAAGGCCGCTGACATCGCTACCAAGAGCATGCTGACATGGTTCGTCGACGAGCAGGTCGAGGAAGAAGAGACAGCCCGCGGCTTCATCGACGCCCTCCGCATGATCGGCGACAACGGCTACGGCCTCTACATGTTCGACAAAGAGCTCGCCGCCCGCGCCTACAAGACCCCCTCTCCCCTCGCCGCCGCCGAATAACCCCGGCCCCCCGCGGCAATCCCCCGTCCGGAATCCCCGCGGCAATCCCCCGTCCGGAATCCCCGCGGCAGTCTCCCGCGATACCGAATTTAGAACCCCGCCCCAAGCCCCCCGCGGCTTCCGGCGGGGTTCTCTATCACGGCGCCCCCCCAAATCTCCCATCCCTCCCAAATCTCCCATAATTCCCAACCCTCCCATCCTCCCCTTACCGTGGCGAGCCGTAAGGTGAGCCCCCCTCAATCCGCCCGTCCCCAACCCTCCTCCCGCTTCTGCTTGCAGTTGGGGCCCGATATAAGCCGAACAGGTAGCTTTAAGAAATCAAGACCATATGGAGACCAGCCTTTTATTTTAAAGGATACGCGATGGCCCAGTATCCGTTTTTGTTGCTGCCCGAGCGCGTGAGCCAGCCATATGACTTCATATTGGCGATAATCTTCTTGACGCCGTCTTCGCTCAGGCCGGTGGCTGAGGCAAGTCCGGCGCGGGTCATACGGGGGTTCACCGAGAGCAGTCGGAGTATCGCAGCTTCGGATTTATTGGGTACTTTATTGGGCGCTTTATTGGGTACTCTCTCCCTTGCCTCCTCTTTGGCGCTGCGTTTAAGCGCCTTTAATATCTCTTTGAGCATGAAGTCAATAAACGGGCCGGATTGTCCCTCGCCGGTTGACCGGGCTATGGCCTCATAATATTCCTGCTGGTTGGCGTACACCATGTTTTCAATCGGCAGATGCTCGAAAAGAGGATTCAGACGGCCCAGTATAAGCGATTGCCATAGTCTGCCCGTGCGCCCGTTGCCGTCCGAGAACGGGTGGATGAACTCAAACTCATAGTGGAACACGCACGAGCGTATTAGCAGGTGGTCTTTCGAAGTTTCCAGCCAGGAGAACAAGCCGCCCATAAGTTCGGGGACCCGTTGTGGCGGGGGCGCCATGTGGACCAGCCCCTTCTCGCCAAACACCCCGACACCGCGGCTGCGGTATCTTCCCGCATCTTCGGCAAGAGCCTCCATCATAATCCCGTGGGCTCTCATCAAATCCTTCTCAGAGAAAGGATTTAACTTCGGGTACATGTCATAGACCCGGATAGCGTTCTTCACCTCCTGTATCTGGCGTATCGGAGCCACAACCTGTTTGCCGTTGATAATATCCCTGACATCATCCTCGCTCAGGGTGTTCCCCTCTATGGCGAGGGAGGAATGTATCGTCCTGACACGGTTAGCCTTGCGCAGTTTCAGCCCGTTCTCCCCCTCGAGGGCGATGCTGTGCCGCTCCAGGAGCGCCGATATTTCGGCAATAAAGTTTATCGCTTCTGCCGATACATTGAACGGAGGGGTTGTCATAGTCTCTTATTTTCGCTGTTAGCCATATTATTACCGCATACAAAGATACGGAATTTCCCCGTCAAAGACAAGCGGACACGCATACTCCCGCCCAACCCCGTCAATCTCGATGCCCAATCTCGATGCCCCAACCTTAAAGCCTTCCCCGCTAGCCTTCCCCGCCAGCCAACGTGGCGAGCCGTAAGGCGAGCTCCCCCTCAATCCCCCTTTAAACCCCCTTAATTCCCCTCTCAATCCCCCCTTAATTCCCCTCTCAAACCCCAAAAATTCTCCTCTCTCCTACCGTCCCTCCCAAATATGCTTAAATCTCCTATTTTTTTGAGACAAAGCGCGAAAAAGTTTTGCGAATCTTGAAAAATTGTCTAAATTTACGCCGCATACCGTCTCAGGAGCCCGGTAGCGGGTTTGCGGGCGGGGATGCGGACATAATGAAAAAGCGTTTATCCGACGCTTGTTCTTGACGATTCGGAAATGTGGCAATTTCAAGATACTATGTCAAGGATGAGATAACGGTAGATGCCTTGTGGATATGATTTATACTCCAGTGCGGTGCTGTGCGCCGTGTTGACTTGAATGTCATATTTGCGTGAGGCTTCTGCGTTGCTCGTTCTACAGAGTAAGGCGAAGCCACATGCCTCGAATCGTGGGACGAGTCGCGATACAGACTCTCACGCTTTTTTTTGTATAAACCAATCAACCCGAATCCGGTGAGTCTATAGGGCGACATCCCGAAATATTTTATGAGAAAAGCTCTATTGGCTCTTCTGACTACGACCTGGTGCTGGGGTTGTGCTTTGGGCGCGTCAGATAATGATTCTGTGATTTTTGAAAAAGACGGAATCTATTACGAACAGATTCTTGACGATAGCGGAAAGCCTACTTACACCGCGAACGTTGTCGGATGGGCTGACGGTCTTACAGAACTTGACATCCCTGACCAGGTCGAGCTTGAGTTTCCTTCCGAGAAAGAGCAGACCCCTTCGCGCGGAGAAGGCCCTTTAAACGTGCTGCAGCGAGAGACTAGAAGATATACCATTATTATATTTTTCACCAAACCGGGTCAATATCTCGTCCCTCACGATTCGCGCAACATCGACAAAATCCTCCTCGGCTCGAATATCAGGGTAAACGGTTCATTTTCAGATTATCCCAAGCTCAGGAATATCAGTCTACCGTCAAAAGCGACTGAAATCCCCGATTCCATGTTTTATGGCTGCCGGTCGCTAACGTCCATAACGATACCCCCGACTGTTAATACTATCGGTATGGGTGCGTTCGCCGACTGTGTGAATCTTGAAACTGTCTCCTTCCAGTCCGACCCTTCCTCGATGGCGTGGAAGTATGTTTATCCTTTTGCCTTTCAAAATTGCAACTCGCTCCGGGCTGTCCGTCTCCTCGGCAGTAACTATGTGCTATCTAAGGCGTTTGATTCTTGCGATAATCTGGAATATGTTTCTTTTGGAGATGGAGGCGCGATTGACGGAAATCCCTTCACCCGGTGTCCGAAACTGACATCCGTGGCTTTTGGCAATGATGATTTCGAGGTAAAGGACGGTCTCGTGCTCGAAAAGAAACGCGGGGTTCTTCATGCCGCCTTCCCGTCAACGATTAGCGATGTCACTATTCCGGCGGATATTACAAAGATAAGCGACGACGCTTTTGCATATTGCGCTAACCTCAGGCGCATATTCCTCCCTTACCAGATAAAGGAAATCGGATACAACGCTTTTGCGTACAGCGGCCTGGAGAGCATTGATACGGAAGACCTCTTCAACTTTGGGGAAGGCGGCCATAAGTATCGTTTCCGAGGGTGCCCCAACCTGGCGAAGGTCAGAATCGGCAAGAATTTCTCTAGGCTGGATCCGGGCGATTTCTCGGAATGTAACGCGTTGAAGGAGTTCGTTGTTGATGCTGCCAACGAAACCTATGAGACCGAAAACGGTGTCCTCTACACCGGTGCCAAGTTGGTCTGCGTCCCTGCTGGCCTCGACGCTGTATCGGTGCGTGAAGGCACTTCCTCCACGTCTGAATATTCCTTCTCTTCAAGCTCTAAGCTCGCCTCCGTCAGACTGCCCGAAAGCCTGGAATGGATTGGTGACAATTCCTTCAAGGGATGCGACGCTCTGAAATCGCTTGTGGTCCCCGAGAATGTCGGAGGTGTTTTTAGCGGCACTTTCTGCTTCTGTTCAGCCCTGGAGGAACTGACCTTGAAAGGCGTACGGCAGTTCCGTGACTGGGCGTTCGATGGATGCGACAATCTGAAATCCCTGTATATACATACACCCGAACCCCCGACCGCCTATTATTCTTATGAGGAGGATGGCGTGTTCCCCGACGTAATGCTTGAAAACACGACCGTTTATGTGCCCGATGAATCAATAGGCAAATACCGCGCGTCATCCCTTTGGAGCCGATTCAAGTCTATCAAAGGAATTAGTGCGTCAGTAGAAATCGCGGAGATAGATTCAGCAAACACCTTGCCGACCGAGGTCTTCAGCCTGTCTGGCGTCAAAGTCGCTGAAACCCTTGATAATTTGTCACCTGGAATATATATCGTTCGTCAAGGCTCAAAAATCAGTAAACAAGCGGTCAACTGACAATACCGTCGCGACCGAGCCTTTACACTTATATAGAAAGCCACGCCCGAATACGCGTTAAGCGTTTTCGGGCGTCTTGTATGTCCTTCGCCGCCAGCCACCGTGGCGAGCCGTAAGGTGAGCCCCCCGAAGTCCCCGGATTGCCAGATTTCTTTAGCCTTTCCTATCCCTTCCCTCCCAAATTTTCCAATTCCCCCAATCCCCCTGAAAGTTGCGTTATCGCATACGCGGGGCGGGGGCGCGGCTATATCTTTGTGGCGTATTTTATAGTCGCTTATTTAACGCAAAGAATAGATGAAAGAGATATTGTTTGGAATTGAGCTGGTTTCCGGCGAGCGTGTGTTGCTCCTCCTGGACCGCGAAACCGGGAAAGTCCTGGGGCAGTCGCTCTGGCTGGATTTTGGGGAAGATGAGGCTTTTGGTTCTGATGAGGATGAGGCCCCGGAGGAGGTGGGGTCACTCGGCTTCCCCGAGGAGGATGGTGACGCGGGGGGAGACGCGGCAGCCGATGCTCTCCTTGAACTCCATCAGGCCGAGGTTGGGTTCCCCGTCGAGGTCGGAGGGACCGATGTCGAGGAGGCGCAGGCGCCCCTCGCGGTGGTAGTGCTCGAAAACCTTGCAGGCCAGCATGTTCATCGCCCGGAGGTCGTTGCTCTCGGCCGTGTTGCCCCAGTAGACCACCAGCCCGACGTCGGGAAGCACCCGGAATACGAGCGCCGCCGCCGCGTCGCGCCCCTCGAGCGAGAGCGTGAAAGCGTCAATCGGTATCACGCGGCTTGTGGCCTCGACGGCCTCGAGGCTCATCGCCAGGGGGTAGCCGCGCTCGGCGCGGTTACGCTCGACTACGGCGTAGGCCCTTGCCAGCGCCTCCGTCCCCGCCTTGGGGAAGGTTTCGAAGAGGAAGGGGTGGCGCGCCGCGTTGGCGAGCTTGTTGCGGGCCGCGCTGCTCATATGGGCCTCGTAGTCGGCGAAATCCGAGAGGAGGAAATAGTAGTCGGGCTGCATCAGCGCGACGCGCCCCTCGCGGCCCAGGGCGTAGAGCGATTTGGTAAGGAACGTCTCGTCGTAGACCAGCGGCGGGAGGCCGACGCGGAGCGGTTCTCCCCGCTCCTCGGCCCACTGGCGCAGGTCGCGCGCCGCGGCGCACATCGCCCGCTGCGAAACGTCGGGCATCCCCGACCATCCCCCGTAGGGGGCGGAAAAAGGCGACCGCCACTCTCCGTCGCGGAGACCGGCGGTCAGCCAGAGCTTTGGTTTCTTTTCGCCAACCGCCAGGAAGGACACACGCCGGGCTTTCGCCCCGTTCAGCGAGGCGAAGCGCTCCGAATTGAAAGCGTGGCAGTTCGCGGCGCCTTTCGGCAGCGCGGGCCGGTCGAGTTCCGTTACCACCTGTTTCCTGTTCCGGGCGTTGGGGTTGACTGGATGCGGAAGCGCCGCCCGTTTATTTGGCGGGGGCCTCCTCGTGGATTCCGGCGATTTCCGGGTCGATCAGGATGCGGCCGCAGTACTCGCACACGAGGATTTTCTTCCTCATCTTGATTTCGAGCTGGCGCTGGGGCGGGATGCGGTTGAAGCAGCCGCCGCAGGCGTTGCGCTGGATGTAGACCACTCCCAGGCCGTTGCGCGCGTTCTTGCGGATGCGCTTGAAGGCGGTCAGGGTGCGTTCGTCGATCTGGGTCTCGAGGGTCTTGGCCTGCTCGCGGAGGCGCTCCTCGTCCTGGCGGGTCTCGCTGACGATTTCTTCCAGTTCGGCCTTCTTTTCGGCGAGGACGTGCTCGTGGTCGCTGAGTTTCTCGCGGGTAGCCTCGATGTCGCGGGTCTTGTTCTCGATCATGCGGGCGTATTCCCCCTGGTGCTTGTCGCAAAGCTCGATTTCCAGGGTCTGGAACTCAACCTCTTTCGAGAGGAGGTCGAACTCGCGGTTGTTGCGCACGTTGTCGAGCTGCTCCTTGTAGCGGGCGATTTTGGCCTGGGCGTCCTCGGCCTTGAGCTTCTCCTGCGCGAGTTTCTCCTTGAGCTGGGCGATGTCGGCCTCGTAGTTCGCGATACGGGTCTTGAGCCCTTCGAGGTTGTCCTCCAGGTCCTTCACTTCGAGAGGAAGCTCTCCGCGGATGGTTTTGATACGGTCGATTTCGCTGAGGACAGTCTGGAGCTTGTAGAGCGATTCCAGACGGCTCTCTACCGACATGTTATCGGTTTTCTTTTTATCTGCCATATAATGTGTTATGGTATGTTTTATGCACGGATAGGGGGCGGAGGGAAGCGGCGGCTTTCAGACGTAGCGCACCGGGTTTTCCTCTGCCTCTGATTTCCAAACCGCAAAGTTAGGAAATTTTTCGCTAATTACGCGATGGAAAAGCGCTTTTGTACACTGTTCGGTCTCGAAATGCCCCGCGTCGAGCAGCAGAATCTCGTCGCGGCGGTCGAGAAACAGGTTGTGCTTGCAGTCGGCGGTGACGTAAGCCTGCGCCCCGGCCTCTATGGCCGCCCCGAGGAAGTCGCCTCCCGCGCCTCCGCAGAGGGCGACGCGCGCAACCGGCCGCGCCGGCGTCCGCGACGCGCGGACTGTCTCGCAGCCGAAGGTCCTCTTCACCAGGGCGATGAAGTCGGCCTGCGCCATCGGTCCCGGCAGGTCGCCGACGCTCCCCAGGCCCGAAGGGTCGAGGGGCGAGGCGCCGGTAAGGCCGAGCATCCGGGCCATTTCGGCCGACACCCCCGCGGGGGCGCAGTCGGTCGCCGTGTGGCTCGAATAGACGCTGATACCCCGGCGAACCGCCTCCGTGAGGCACTCCGTCACCCGGTCATGCCCCACCAGGCTCTTTATCCCCCGGAAAATCAGCGGGTGGTGGCTGATTACCAGGTCGCAGCCCTTGTCTGCGGCCTCCGCCAGGATTTCGGGCGTGAGGTCGACGCACAGCAGCGCGCCCCGGCATTCCGCGTCGGGGTCGCCGGCCTGCCAGCCGGAGTTGTCCCAGCTCTCCTGAAGCGACAGGGGGGCGTACCCCTCTATCGCTTCAATGATCTGCCGGTTTGTGGTCGCGGGAGCGCTCATGCCTTCTCCTTGAGGTCGAGGGCGAGCTGCAGCTCGTCGAGCTGCTTCTGGTCGAGCGCGGCGGGAGCGTCGAGCATCACGTCGCGGCCCGAATTGTTTTTCGGGAAGGCGATGCAGTCGCGGATGCTGTCAAGCCCGGCGAAGAGGCTCACCCAGCGGTCGAGACCATAGGCCAGGCCTCCGTGGGGGGGCGCTCCGAACTTGAAGGCGTTCATCAGGAAGCCGAACTGCTCCTGAGCCTTTTCGGGCGTGAAGCCGAGAATCTCGAACATCTTGGCCTGCAGGGCGGAGTCGTGGATACGGATCGAGCCGCCGCCGACCTCCACGCCGTTGACAACCATGTCGTAAGCGTCGGCGCGGACTGCCGCGGGGTCGGTGTCAAGCATCGGGATGTCCTCCTCCTTGGGATGGGTGAAGGGGTGGTGCATCGCCATGAGGCGCTGCTCCTCGTCGCTCCACTCGAACATCGGGAAGTCGACAACCCAAAGGCAGGCGAACTTGTTCTTGTCGCGCAGCCCCAGTCGGTTGCCCATCTCCAGGCGCAGCTCGCAGAGCTGCTTGCGCGTCTTCATCGCGTCGTCGCCCGAGAGAATCAGGATAAGGTCGCCCGGTTCGGCGCCCATCGCCTCGCGGAGCTTCTGAAGGGTCTCCTGCGGGTAGAATTTGTCAACCGACGACTTGACGTTGCCGTCGGCCTCCACGCGGGCGTAGACCATCCCCTTCGCGCCGATCTGCGGGCGCTTTACGAACTCCGTAAGCTGGTCGAGCTGCTTGCGGGTATAGGAAGCGGCCCCCTTGGCGCAGATGCCGCCGATGTATGCCGCGTCGTCGAATACGGAGAACCCGTGCCCTTTCAGCACGTCCATCAGCTCGACGAACTCCATCCCGAAGCGCAGGTCGGGCTTGTCGGAGCCGTAGAGCTTCATCGCCTCCGACCAGGGCATGCGCTGGAACGGCTCTGTCAGCTCCACTCCCCGCAGCTCCTTGAACAGGTGCTTGGCCATACCCTCGAAGAGGTTGATGATGTCGTCCTGCTCAACGTAGCTCATCTCGCAGTCAATCTGAGTGAACTCCGGCTGGCGGTCGGCGCGAAGGTCCTCGTCGCGGAAGCACTTCACAATCTGGAAGTAGCGGTCCATGCCCGAAACCATCAGGAGTTGCTTGAGGGTCTGCGGCGACTGCGGCAGGGCGTAAAACTGCCCCGGGTTCATGCGGGAGGGCACGACGAAGTCGCGGGCCCCCTCCGGGGTCGACCCGACGAGCATCGGGGTCTCGATCTCGAGGAATCCCTTGGAATCGAGGTAGCGGCGCACCTCCATCGTCATCCGGTGGCGCAGCTCCAGGTTGCGGCGCACGTTGGGGCGGCGCAGGTCGAGGTAGCGGTATTTCATGCGAAGGTCGTCCCCCCCGTCGGTATCCTCCTCGATCGTGAAGGGGGGCACCTCCGAGCGGTTGAGCACCGTCAGCTTCGTCGCGATCAGCTCTATGTCGCCGGTCGGGAGGTTGGGGTTCTTCGCCTCGCGCTCCTGTACCTTGCCCGAAATCCGCACGACGAACTCGCGCCCCAGGTGGTTGGCCGCCTCGCACAGCTCGGCGTTGTCGGAATTGTTGAACACCACCTGGGTGATGCCGTAGCGGTCGCGGAGGTCGACGAAGGTCATGCCCCCCATTTTGCGAACGCGCTGTACCCAGCCGGCGAGGGTCACCTCGCGGCCGGCGTCGGACAGCCTCAGCTCTCCGCATGTATTGGTCCTGTACATTTGTGTAATGCTAATTTGTTTTCCTGCCGCAAAATTAGCAAAAATCCCCGCCCCCTCAAAATTTTATATCGTGCGAAAACCTACCCTGGAGGCGGCAAACGTCCCCTCGCGAAAAAATCGTGTTCCTCCTCCTAACTATTTCGGCCGCGGGGTGTTTAATATTATGATAAAAGAACCGCCCCGGGATAAGGGCGGTGTCAAGTATAATCGCTCGGAATACGTAAAATTATTTAACAATAATCATAAAGACATATATAAAATGAAAACAAGTTCCAAATAAAT
>CALBWF010000046.1:0-98946 GCA_937969265.1 uncultured Porphyromonadaceae bacterium | reverse complement strand
TGAAGCGGGTAAGGGAGGATGTGCTCTTTATTTTAGTTTAAATGAAAGAGCCGTGAATTAACCATACGGGGATTGGGATCGGACGGGGAGAAAGTAGTAACTTCGCGCAAAAATCCGAGCAATATGAAAATCTATGCCGCCCCGCTGCAGGGGCATACGGAAGCGACATGGCGCCGCCACCACGCCGCTATATTCGGGGGAATCGACGCTTATTACGCCCCATTTATCAGAGTCGAGAAGGGGGAGACGCGGCGCCGCGACCGGGCGGACATCGCCATGGAGAAGAATCCGGGGGTGGCGCTCGTGCCGCAGGGGCTTTTCCGCGACGCTGAGGAGTTCCGGCTCATCGCGACGGCGGTCACGGAGGCGGGACACAGGGCGCTCGACCTCAATCTCGGCTGCCCGTTCCCGCCGCAGACGCGCCGCGGGCGCGGTGCGGCGCTGATTCAGAATCCGCAGGTTATAAAGGAGGTAGCGGAAGTGGCGGCGAAAGAGTTTCCAGAACTTCGGCTGTCGGTCAAGACTCGCCTGGGGATGGAGAATCCGGGAGAATGGCGGGGAATAATTGACGCGCTGAACGGGCTGCGGCTGGAACGGGTCGCGGTCCATCCGCGCGTAGCCCGGCAGCAGTACGGGGGAGAGCTGCATACGGGGGAGTTCGAGGCATTCTTAGAGGCCTCGGTCAACCCGGTGGTTTTCAACGGGGAACTGGCAACGGCGGCAGACATCGCCCGGACCGCGGAGCGCTATCCGACCCTCGAGGGGATCATGGTAGGGCGCGGACTGCTGGCGAGGCCGTCGCTGGGAGCGGAATGGCGCGACGGGGAGACAGTCAGCGACGAGGAACTGAGGGAGAAGATTCTGGCGCTCCACAATGCCATATTAGAGGATTACACGGAAACGCTTTGCGGCGACGCGCAGATTTTAGCGAAAATCAAGCCTTTCTGGGAATACCAGGAGCCGGACCGCCTGTTTTCCCGCAAGTTCCTGAAACAGATGCGGAAGGCTACGAGCATGGGGAAATACCTGGGGGCTTTAAACGGATAACACCTCGCCGCCGCGGCGGCTCGCACCGGGACCAGAACCCCGGGATGGGGGCGCCGCGGGGAAGCCGCGCGCCTGGCGAGGAATCGGAGAAGGGGCTTATTGCAGCCGATTGAGGGCGATGAGGCTCAAAAAGGATAAAAAAGAGGCGGAAATTTGGCGCAATGGGAAACAATCGCTAACTTCGCGTAAAATAATAACGGAGGATACCGAAATCCCTACCCGCGGGAAATCCGGATTGGAAACAGCGGGGTGATGAAAGGTAACCGTATGGAAAGATGGCAGAGTGGTCGATTGCATCGGTCTTGAAAACCGACGAGGGTCACACCTCCGGGGGTTCGAATCCCTCTCTTTCCGCAAAAAATAGTATCCCGCCGGCGTTTTTGCCGACGGGATATTTCTTGTATATCCGGTATGGGAACTGTCATTCGCGGGGGCGTATTAGTCATTGTCTCTTCCGAGGAGAGAATGACGGCGGGCGAATGGCTGAGGATGTGAGGATTGGAAGGAGGGGAACGCGGGTAATGGGAAACATCAGGACAAAAAGAGGCGGACTGTTGATTTTTCGGGAAGGGTTGAGAGTCTCCGTTTGTAGCCATTTAGGCATCACACGAGGGTTGCAATAAACTCTTTATTGTACAAAAGGAACATTTTTAGTAACTTTGCGCCCAAATTAATTCTCTCCTCGGAAGAGAGGGAATATCAGGGCAAGCACACGCAATCACTATCTATGAGCGTTTCCATTGATACCGAGAGCGTTACGGCAGCGCAACCGTGCGTTGGCGACGCCGTAGGCGTGGAAAGCCGCAAATGGTTCGTCGCGATTGTCAAGAACAACACGGAGAAGTCGGTCCAGGAACGGCTGACCAAATCCGGGCATGAGACTTATGTCGCGACCCAGAAGGTTATCCGCGTATGGAAGAACGGGCGTAAGGCTAAGATTGACAAGGTCCTGCTTCCGTCGATGGTGTTCGTGAAATGCACGGAGGCGGAGCGGAAGGAGATTGTCGCGCTGCCGTTCATCAGCCGCTTTATGACGAACAAGGCGGGAGCCGCACCCGAGGGCATGGCGAAGCCTCTCGCCGTAATCCCGCAGGAGCAGATCGACACGCTGCGGTTCATGCTGGGGCAGTCGGATATTCCTGTTAACTTTGTTGACACCCCCTACCGGCCGCACGACCGGGTCGTCGTCGTCCGGGGCAACCTGCGGGGCCTGGAGGGGGAAGTAGTAAAAACTGCCGACGGCAAGAGCGAGCTGATTATCAGGGTCGATATTTTAGGGTGCGCCCAGGTGACAATCAACGCCATAGACCTTGAGCCGGCGAAACAGGGGCGCTGAATGCCCCCACACCGAAAAGAGAACAGATACTTTTATTTAAGATACATTCCAGCCAATACTAAGCAAACACTTGAAAATGCGCGCGAAATTCATCACATCAATATTGGCCGCGGCGGCACTGCTGCTGGGCTCGTGCTCGACGCCTAAGGACATCGCCTATTTCCCGGAACTGAACACAGGCTCGACGTTCCAGGCCCGACAGATTCTCGAAATCAAGGTTAAGCCGGAGGACAAGCTGTCAATCATGGTAAACACGCAGGACCCCGCGCTTTCGGCGCTCTTCAACCTCATCCAGGTTCAGAACCGGCTGTCGTCAACCACCTCGTCGACCAACACGGCAGGAGGGGGTGCCGGCAGCGGAAGCGGCCAGACTTCCTTATATACGATTGACTCAATGGGCGACATAAATTTCCCGGTAATCGGTAAGCTGCACGTCGCGGGAATGACGCGAGAGCAGATCGCCGACTATATCACGGAGCAGCTCGTCAGCCGCGACCTGGTGAAGGACCCGATCGTGACGGTAGAGTTCGCCAACACCGGCATCTCGATCATCGGCGAGGTATCGTCGCCGGGAAGGTATGAGTTCAACCGCGACCACCTGACGATCATCGACGCTATCGCCATGGCGGGCGACCTGACAATCAACGGTATGTGCGAGAACATACTGGTGCTCCGCAATCTCGGCGGAGGCAAGCAGGAGGCATACCGCGTGAACCTGCTGAACGCGCAGGAGCTGGCGTCGTCGCCGGTCTACTACCTCCAGCAGGACGACGTAATCTACGTTGAGCCCAACAACACGGCCAAGAGACAGACTACACCGAACGGCAACACGCCTTACACTCCGACCTTCTGGATGTCAATGACTTCGTTCGCGATCACCATCGTCACCCTCGTACTCACTCTAACAAAATAAGCAATGGCGGAACTCACTACGATACAGACAAACAGGAAGAAAAACGCCAATAACAGCGGCTCTGTGCCCCTGACCGATATTCTTTACCGCACGCTCCACTACTGGCCGTGGGTGCTTCTGTCGGTGTTCGTGTGCGTCGGAGCCGGAGTAATCTACCTGCTTCGCACGCCGAACGTGTACACCACGACCGCATCGCTGCTTATCAAGGACGAGTCCTCGGGCAAGTCGATGGGAGAGGATTTCAGCGACTTCGGCCTCTTCCAGAACACTACCAACATACAGAACGAAATCACGACGATGAAGTCGGCCGACCTTATGGAGGAGGTCGTGCGCCGGCTGAATCTCGACATGAACTACTACCTGCCCGGACGCTTCCACGACGTGGTGGCCTACGGGACAACGCTGCCTGTCACGGTTGACATGCCTGACTTCCCTGAAAACGGGAGCGCCTCGTTCACGGTCGAGGTAGCCCGGAACGGCGCAGTCAGCATCGAGGACCTGAAAGCCGAAGGGGCCGACTACAAGGAGACCTACACCGGGAAACTCAACGACACGATTCCGACCGGAGCGGGCCCGATGGTGGTCGCTCCGACGGCTGACTTCCAAAAGGATAGCGATGTGCGGCTGAAGGTAGTCAAAACGCCCGTCAACGCGACAGCCGGGGGGTATGACAGCCGCCTGACAATCGCGATGAGCAACGACAAGGGCACGGTCATAAACATCTCGATCACAGACCAGTCGACCCAGCGCGCCCAGGACCTTATCAACACCCTTATCGGAGTCTACAACGAATACTGGATCCGCGACAAGAACCAGATAGCGGTCTCGACCTCCAACTTCATCAACGAACGCCTCGGGGTAATCGAGTCGGAGCTGGGGCACGTGGATTCCGACATATCCTCATACAAGAGCGAGCACCTGATTCCCGACGTTCAGGCGGCTTCGTCGATGTACATGTCGCAGAACCAGCAGATCGCGCAGGCTATCATGGACCTAAACAACCAGCTCCAACTGACGCGCTACATCAAGTCGTATATCGGGGCCAACACCCAGCGCGACAAGCTGCTGCCGACGAACTCGGGGGTTAACAACAGCAACATCCAGTCGCAGATCGCAGAATACAACGCCCTTGTGCTCCAGCGAAACGCCCTTCTCGAAAAATCGTCGGACAAAAACCCGCTTGTGATGCAGCTCGAGGGGCAGCTCGACCAGATACAGCAGGTGATTCTCGCGTCGGTCGACAACTCAATCATAGCCCTGACCACCCAGATCAAGAACCTGCAGAACACCCAGGCTTCGACCACCTCCAAAATCGCCTCCAACCCGTCGCAGGCGAAATACCTGCTGTCGGTAGAGCGCCAGCAGAAGGTCAAGGAGTCGCTCTACCTGTTCCTGCTGCAGAAGCGCGAGGAAAACGAGCTCTCGCAGGCGTTCACGGCCTACAACACGCGCATCGTCAACAAGCCGGCAAGTTTCGGCCCCACGTCCCCCGACAAAACCAACATCCTGCTGATCAGCTTCCTGATCGGTCTCGCGATACCGTTCGCCGTCATCTTCCTCAAAGAGGCCAACAACACCAAGCTGCGCGGCCGCAAGGATGTCGAGAACCTGGCGGTGCCCTTCCTCGGGGAGATTCCCAACTATATGTCTTCAGCCGACAGGAAAAAGGGAGAGAAGACCGGCGGGAACGCGAACACTGTGATAGTCAAGGAGGGGAAACGCAATATCATAAACGAGGCGTTCCGAGTGCTTCGCACGAACGTGGAGTTCATGTGCAACACGGCCAACGACGGGCACAAGACGATAGCCGTGACCTCGTTCAACCCCGGGTCAGGCAAATCATTCGTCTCGGTCAACCTCGGAGTGGCAATCGCGCTGAAGGGGAAGAAGGTGCTCATGGTCGACGGCGATATGCGCCACGGGTCGACATCCTCCTACGTAGGATCGCCTGAGAAGGGGCTTTCGGCCTACCTCAGCGGGGCTGTTTCCGACATCAGCTCGCTGATAGTCAGCGCTCCGGAATGCCGCGGGCTTGACATCCTCCCAATCGGTGCCATACCCCCCAACCCGACCGAGCTGCTCGAGTCGCCTCGCTTCGCCGAGATGATCCGCGAGCTGAAAGAGAAGTACGACTACACGATTATCGACTGCCCGCCAATCGAGGTCGTAGCCGACGCGCAGATCCTCGACAAGTGCGCCGACAGGACATTCTTCGTAATCCGCGCCGGGCTGCTCGACCGCTCGATGCTCCCCGAACTCGACCGCCTCTACGAGGAGAAGAAATACAACAACATGGCCTTCATCCTCAACGGTACCCGCAACGACCAGGGCCGCTACGGCTACTCCCACACCTACCGCTACGGTTACGGCTACGGCTACGGTTACGGCTACAACTACGGCGAGGGGAAGGAAAAGGGGAAGAAATAACCTTCACATTATAGCCGTCACATCAGTGTGCCTACCGCACTCTAAATGAAGTTACGCACCCACAGGAATTATCGCAATGGCAATGGCTGAAACAATCCAGCGAGAGTCGAGGGTGAAGAAGACGCTGCTTAACGCACGCGTCAACCTCATCTTCTACTTCCTCACGCTCTGCCTCAGCTTCTTCTCCAGGAAAATCTTCCTGGACTGCCTTGGCGCCGACTTCGTCGGCCTGACCGGAACGCTGCAGAATCTGTTAGGATATCTGAATCTTGCGGAATTAGGAGTAGGCGCAGCGATAGCGTTCAATCTCTACAAGCCGATACAACAAGGCAACCGGCAACAGATTATCGATCTGGTGTCCCTGTTCGGCTACTACTATCGCAACATCGGGCTTGTAGTGCTTGGAGGCGGAGCGGTGCTCAGTGCATTTATCCCGCTTATTTTCAAAGGCTCTGACTTCCCGTTCGGTGTTATTTATTTCGCATTCTATTCCTTCCTTGCTTCGTCGCTTATAGGCTATTTCATTAACTACCGGCAGGCGCTTCTTTCGGCAGACCAAAAGAACTATGTAGTTGCCGCGTACTTCCAAACGGCCAACATAGTCAAAACACTGATTCAACTGTGTGTAGCTTATTATTACGCCAATTTCTACGCATGGATCGCTATTGAATTGTCGTTCGGCATACTGTACTCCATAATACTCAACTGGAAAATCGACCAGGTATACCCCTGGCTGAAATGCAGCATCAAAATAGGCAAGGAGCAGAGTAAGAACTATCCTAACATCCTGAAATCAACCAAGCAGGTTTTCGTCCATAAAATTAAGGATTTTATCCTGCAACAGAGCGACCAGTTGTTTATCTTTGCTTTTGTGTCGTTGAAAATGGTTGCTTATTATGGCAACTACACTCTGATCATTCTGAGGCTAACCGCATTTTTCAGCACAGTCCTTGACAGTGTCGGAGCGAGCGTTGGCAACCTTGTCGCCGAAAACAACAAACCTAAAATGATGGGGGTGTTCTGGGAACTAATGGCATTACGCTATTTCATTGCCGGATTAATATGCTTTTGCCTGTATCATCTTATCACCCCGTTCATATCCCTTTGGTTAGGGCCGGAATACATCTTAAGCCAGACCGTCCTTGTGCTTTTGCTTGTTAACCTGTTTATCAGCATATCCCGTGGTACTATTGACAACTTCAATTTCGCATACGGACATTATGGCGATGTCTGGGCAGCCTGGACAGAAGGCATAATAAACGTTACGGTTACCATTATTTGCGGTTATTATTGGGGGATACCGGGCATATTGTTGGGAAAAACCGCCAGCATAGTTCCAATCGTTGTATTTTGGAAACCACTATATCTGTTCCGGGATGGATTCAAAGAAAGTTACACCATGTACTGGTGGCAAACTGCACGTTATTATATAGCGTTCGGGATATCAGCCCTAGTAACGCACATGGCTATAGGCCTATTACCCATAGACCCCGCCGCATCTTTTGGCTGGTGGATTGTATACGCGGTTATTCTCTCCGTGATTTTCTCCCTTCTGTACATATTTTCGATAACCAGGTTCTGCGCCGGGGGGACCGCATTGCTACACCGTCTTCCACTTCAAAAAATTGGCATAAAATTATGAAACTTTCGATAATCACCATCAATTACAACAACCGCGACGGCCTCCGTAAAACAATCGAAAGCGTAGTAGCTCAGACAACACGCGATTTCGAATACATCATAATTGACGGAGGCTCGACTGACGGCAGCGTCGATGTCATCAAAGAGTATGCCGACTACATCGACTTCTGGATCTCAGAGCCGGACAAGGGGATTTATAACGCAATGAATAAGGGTGTTGCGGTTGCACACGGTGATTTTTGCCAGTTCCTTAATTCAGGCGATTGGCTATATTCCAATATTGTTATCGAAGCCGTTCTTCCTTATCTTACAGGAGAACACGACATATTGAGCGGAGAACAAGTTTTACATCTATCAGATGGCAGTTTCAAAGAGCAATACACTCATACCCCGGAAAGGTTATCGTCATTATATTTCATCCAGGCCACATTGCCACACCCTTCTTCATTCATCAAAACAAGGTTGTTGATACAAAGGCCTTATGATGAATCGTATAAAATAATAGCCGACTGGATTTTCTTTTTTGAGGCTTTCCTTTATGACAACATCCGTTTTCAAAAGCTTTCTTGCAAAATCGCATGTTTTGATTTAGGCGGAATCAGTGGCAATCAAATAGAATTAAGGGAAGAAGAACGCAAAAGATTTACTGATAGAGTATCTCTAACCTCAATTGAATCTGAGTTCTCATGCATAAATCCTCATATTGGCAACCAATTTAATCTCCTTCGCACCTCATTCCGATTTAAGAGCTTTTTGAATTGGATAATTACAACCGTTACCAACACATATCTGTTTATTAAGCCTAAAACAACAAACCTCTATGGCCCAGCGCTTTACCCCCCCATCAGTTGCGATACCCAGCCGAAAAAGCTTAAAGGAATTAAAAAGAAGAACAAATTATCGATTATTACGATAAACTACAACAACCGCGACGGACTGCGCAAGACAATCGAGAGCGTAGTCGCACAAAACACACGCGATTTTGAGTACATAGTGATTGATGGCGGCTCTTCTGACGGAAGTGTGGAGGTCTTAAAAGAGTTTGCTGACTATATAGATTATTGGGTTTCTGAGCCGGACAATGGGATTTATAACGCAATGAACAAGGGCGTTGCTGTTGCCCATGGAGAGTATTGCCAGTTTTTAAATTCAGGGGATTGGTTGTATGATGAAAACGTTACAGATTCATTTCTGAACCTAACTGAACGCACCGACATAATTCTTGGAAAAACTGCACATATTCTTCACGGGAAAATCGAAATTAGCAGAAGTGTCACTCAAGACATATCATTCTCAGACCTTTTCGTTGGCGGGATAAATCATCAAAGCGCCTACATAAGAACTAAGCTATGCCATCGGTTCCCGTATGATGAAAATTACCGAATCTGTTCTGATTGGAAATTTTTTATAGAGGCTCTGATATTTAATAATTGCTCCTTTTCCACAATCGACAACGTTATCGTATATTTCGATATGGAGGGAATTAGCAACACGAATAAAGATCTGAACGGCAAAGAACGCGACGCTGTCATGGAATCGTTCCATGTGCCTCCGCGTATACTCAATGATTATAAAGCTTGGAACGCCGATACACATAAAATTGCAGAAATACTACAACAATATACTGGCTTCAGAATAATAATCTGCCGAATAGTATTATTATTAGAACGCATATATAAAGCCTTACACCGAAAGCAACAAACGCATCACCCCTTGAAAGAATAATGATACCCAAAATACTCCACTGCGTATGGCTTAGCGGGGAAGAAAAACCAATTCTTTACGCTAATTGTTTGAAATCCTGGCAAGAAAAAATGCCTGATTATGAGATTAAGGAATGGTCGTTGGACAAGCTGCCCAAAGCAGTTGTAGAGCATCCATTCGTGAAAGGAGCACTTGAATCCCGCAAATGGGCGTATGCCACGGATTATATACGCCTTTGGCTTCTCCGAAACTTCGGCGGCATTTATATGGATTTGGATGTTATGGTATTCAAATCGTTTGACCCGTTTATGAATCACCGATTTTTCTCATCTATTGAATTTGAATCAGAAGCGTTCAAAAAATCGGTGTCAAAAAAAGAGATAATTGGAGTAGGCATAGACGCTGCCATTATGGGGGCGGAAAAAGGACACCCGTTTATTGCAGAAGTACTCCATTACTACGATGACTTAAAATTCATAAATAAACCAGAATACCATTTCAAATACATTATGCCACGGGTTTTGACCCGTGTGGCAAAAGAAAAATTCGGATTTCGACAGCTACCAAACTATCAGATTTTAAAGGATGATATGCATCTATATCCTTGTGATGTGTTTTCCGCGATATTCAACTGGGGGGACATTGGTTGTAAGTCAATAGATGACGCCAAACATATTCTCGAAAACTCGCCGATAAGACACGCCGTTCATTTATGCGGCCACTCATGGTACGAAGGCACATTCACTCCCGACTGGAAGTGGAAAGTAAAACATTTCCTTTATATGCATTCGGGGATGAAGCACTTTAAAGATAAGCCATGATTCTCAAGATTAAGCGGCTACTCGCAACACTGCTTTACATCCCCCTTTTATACCTCTACCGCAAATCAGAAAACAGGGGGGAGATTGACGAGGATGTAGACTTATGGTGCCGGGAACTGCACATTCCTAAACACAATAACAGAAATCTCGTTTTACTCTTATTGCTCCGACCTCAGTTTCGGAATCTGTTCTTCTATCGTATAAAGAGCCATTCAAGCATCCTCAAAAGGATATGCAAGCCGGATGCCACGCTCACCATAGCATCTGATTGTGAGCACATTATAGGGGGGGTATTTATTTCGAGCATGCGACAGGAACGCATATCGCCGCTAAATCGATTGGCAAAGGATGTATATTCCGCCATTTGACCACCCTCGGAGTTAAGAGCAAAAACAGACATAACGAACGTCCTGCGGTCGGGAATAATGTAGATTTCGGAGTTAACGTTACCTGCATTGGGGATATTACGATTGGCGATAACGCGATAATAGCCGCAGGATCGGTAGTTGTCAAGAATGTTCCGCCTAATGCCATTGTTGCCGGCAATCCAGCCAAAGTAATAAAATACAGAACCGAGGACACTGTAAACTAACACGTATATGCGCATATTAATAGCGGTATCGACATTAACACCAGGGAGCGGACTAAGTCGCTATGTGATATCATTATGTCGTCTACTGGCAAACGACTACGAAGTATGCGTGGTAACAACTCATAGCGGGGACGATGTCGAGTTCGCTAAAAGAGAACTTGACGCGATTTCACCGAATATCGAGTTTATCCGCTTAGGACGCTACCCAAAAGCCATAAAGTATCTAAAGGCCATACGTCTGCTACGAGCAGAGCAACCGCTATTGCTAATAAACAACTATAACGGGGTTTTTCAGCAGATTCTCCCATTCGCTAAACAGAATATCAGAGTATTACACATACTTCATAATGACGCACCTGATTTTTATCGTATAGCCGCAATAAACGCGTCAAGGGTCGATAGCTGGATCGCTCCGACACAAGCATTGGCTGACAATTTTAACAGCTACACCAATTCACATTATTCCAAAAAAGTCTCGGTAATACCCCACGGAGTAGAGGAAGCCGAATACAAACCCCGGGCCAACCAATGCCTGGAGATTGTTTTCACGGGAGTTGTCTACACACACAAGGGCGCACGCGTTCTGCCGCCGGTAATTAAGGAATTGCGAAGACAGGGAGTAAACCTGCACTTCACAATTATCGGGGACGGCATCCTGTCAGACTGGATAAGAGGGGAGTTAGCACAAGAAATAGCGGAAGGCATTGTCGACGTTACTGGTATTCTACCGCATAATGAGGTATATGAACGTATGGCAAAAGCCGATGTGTTTCTGTATCCCACCCATGTCGACGCATTCGGGCTCGTGATTGCCGAGGCAATGATGAATGGAGCGGTTCCGGTTGTCACACTCTTACCTGGCATAACTGACAATCTCATAGATGATGGAGTATCCGGCTTTCTCTTGCCACAAGACGATACGGAGGCTTTTGTAACGGCAATTAAGAATCTATACGACAACCGGGACATATTGAGGGAGGCCAGCGCTAGCGCATATCAAAAAGCGATGAGCAGGTTATCTTTTAAAGCGATGAAGGCGAATTATATCAATCATATCAGCAACATTACCGAATAATGCTTGTATCCATAGTTATTCCAGTTTACAATGCCGAGAAATTTATTGAAGATGCAATTGAAAGTATCGAGCGGCAGACGTGCGATTACGAGGCCATATTCATTGATGACGGCAGCACGGACCGGAGTGGCGAAATAATTCAGAAATATGTAACCCGCAATCCAAGACTAAGATATATCCGACAAGACAATGCCGGAGCCAATCACGCCAGGGGCAAAGGTGTATCTGCGGCCAATGGGGAATGGATAACATTCGTTGACGCTGACGATTTGATGTCTGCAAATTTTTCCAACATTTGCGATACACTCTGCAAGTCATACAGTGGTGACATTATCGCAACTGCCACAGATGTAAACACCCCCCCCCTCAATGGATTACCAATTAAATCCAGAGGAATACACCCGCAATATAATTTCGCAGAAAATTTATACCGGACCATGTGCCAAGTTATTTCGCCGAGAATTATTCACAACGGATACGTTCAATCTGCCGAGAGAAATCATATCCGCCGAGGATTACATTATGAACATCCGACTGGCGCTGCGGTCTACAAAAGGCGCACTGATTACACGGCAACATTTTTACGACATTCGCCGGGACGTTAACCCCCATAGCGCAATGAAAACCTTTAAAGGGAGCCACGAGTACGGCCAATTGTACTACCGATGCTTTAAGGATTCTTTCTCAAAAGAGGAGTGGGACACATATCTTCCGGAAATCATTGAGCGTAATTTCATCATCTGGCATAACGAAAATCGCAAGCGGTGGATAGTTCCCTCAGAAGCGACTGAAAATGAAAGTTATCGTGACATTAGTACAAATCTTTCGCAATTACCGTTTAATCCGGGAATATTAATGCGATTAAACTGGCAATTGCGCAATCCGTTGCTTAGGTCTATTCTTGACTTCGCAATAAGAACCGAAGGCCTGTTCAAGCGTCACATAAAAACCAGATTTGGCATATGAAACAATATGATTATCTGATTGTTGGAGCCGGGTTGTTCGGAGCAACATTCGCCCGGATGGCAACAGACGCGGGAAAGCGTTGTCTCGTAATTGACAAACGGCAACATACCGGAGGTAATATTTATTGCGAGGAAATAGCGGGCATCAACGTACATAAATACGGAGCGCATATCTTCCATACTTCCGACAAGACGGTGTGGGAGTTTGTTAATTCGCTGGTCCCATTCAATCGCTACACCAATAGTCCCGTGGCAGTCGCACCAGACGGCAACCTCTACAATCTGCCGTTCAATATGAACACGTTCTACAAGATGTGGGGCGTCAAGACTCCGGCCGAAGCCCGGGCCAAAATTGAAGAACAACGCAGAGAGGCCAAAGCCCGAATGAGGGCGGCGGGGGCAACGGAAGCCCGTAACCTTGAAGAGCAGGCGCTATCCCTCGTAGGAAATGATATTTACGAACTCCTGATCAAGGGGTACACAGAAAAACAGTGGGGGCGTCCGTGCGACCAGCTTCCGGCGTTTATAATCCGCAGACTACCTGTGAGGCTTACCTTCGACAACAATTACTTCAACGACCCATACCAGGGGATTCCAATCGGCGGATACAACAAGCTGATAGAGCGGTTGCTCGACGGTAGCCAGGTATTATTAGGAACCGATTTCTTCGCCGAAAGGAACCGATGGGAAGGGATTGCCGACAAAGTTGTTTTCACTGGAAAAATAGACGAATATTATCAATACCGTTTCGGCAAACTTGAATATCGTACCGTCAGGTTTGAGACAGAGGTTTTAGACACCCCTAACTCTCAGGGCAACGCTGTTGTCAATTACACGTCAGCGGATGTGCCGTACACACGGGTTATCGAGCACAAGCATTTTGAATCGTTTGGCGAAGAAGTCTACCAAAACCCGCGGACCGTTATCTCCAAGGAGTACTCAACCGAATGGAAAGACGGGATGGAGCCGTTTTATCCTGTCAACGACGAAAAGAACCAAACTTTATACCAAAAATATAAAAAGCTTGCCGACAGGGAAGAAAATGTGATTTTCGGAGGGCGCCTCGCTGAATATAAATATTACGATATGGCTCCCGTGATAAAGCAAGTATTAGAATTATGGAAAAAATCCTGACCATCGGAATCCCGGTTTACAATATGGAAAGATATCTTGACAGATGTCTTTCAAGCGTTACCGGAATTCCCAATCTTGACAAAGTTGAAATCATAGTGGTCAATGACGGCTCCACGGACAGGTCTTTGGAAATCGCGAGGACATACGAACAGCGTTTCCCCGAGTCTGTCCGCGTTATCGACAAGCCGAACGGGGGCTGGGGTTCAGGAATAAACCGCACTATAAAGGAAGCCACCGGAAAGTATTACAAATCTCTCGACTCAGATGACTGGTTTGATTCCCAAAACCTCGAAAAATACATCCGCGAGCTTGAAAGCATTGAAGCAGACTTGATTCTTAGCCCGTTTATCGAAATTGACGAGGACGGCAAGTTATTGGCAGAAAGGACATTTAACAGCTCTCTGTCGGGCATGGAAATGAATCTTGAAGAATACATCCGGAAAAACGGAGGATTCTCCAAAACCATTCACGCCGTAACATATCGTACCTCGCTCCTGAGAGACAACAATATCGTGATATGGGACAAGTTTTACGGCGACATTGACTACATAAACTCTCCACTGCCATACGTCAAACGGATATATCTTAGCGAGTTAAGCATATATCGCTATCTAATTGGCCGTGAGGGGCAAAGCATCAGCATCATAGGATACCGCAAGCATATCGACGACTATGTAAACGTTTGCCGGAAACTTATTCTGATTAACGCGGCACTTAGCGACTCCACTTCGCCTCTCGTCAGAAACTATCTTGATGATGATACTCTTAATATGACGTTATTCGCATACAAGCTCATGTTAAGCCCTAAAAAATGCGGTAACGAAGACGGCATAAAGGAGAGACTCAAAGAGTTTGACAGATTCATTCGAGAGAACCATCCAACACTGTATCGAAAATCAGGTAAAAAGAACGCCAAATACGGATTCTCGCCAATCAGACTATGGCGCATAAGCGGAATCAATCTTTATAAGTTATTAGGAGTATGACCCGAATCGCTTTCTGCTACATAACTCCGTTCCATCCAAACAAAGGAGGAATCGGAAGAGTCACCGACGCTTTGACCCGCGAGCTGCAAAGACGCGGACATGAGGTTTTTTATCTCATCTTCGAGAGCGGGATGACTATCAAACACGAGTTCGATTATCCGGCGCCTCTCTATTATCTGCCCTCGAAGGAACTCCTCTCTAAGGAAAACATAGAGTTCTATCACAAGTTTCTGATAGACCACAAAATCGATATAATTGTCGATCAAGGTGGAAATTTCGCAGAATTTCCTCTATGGCTAAATGTCGGTGAATCGCACGCTAAACGCATCTCCGTAATCCACACATACGACACCGTCACATACCGCAATATGTGGAATCACAGTGTAATTCCACTGAGAGGAACGAGCTGTAAAGATCATCTGAAGAGAATCGCACGCATATTATTATATCCGCATACGCGAAAAAAATTTCATAAACGTATGACCGAATCATATCGAAAAATGCTCGATATGACCGATTACGTTGTGGCTCTTTCATCAAATTATCTCCCTGAACTATCGGCAATATGTCCTGGCATCGAAAATAAAATATCATTTATTGGAAATCCGATTCCATATAATTCAGAACAAATAGAGCAATCGATTGCGACAAAAGAGAAAAGCATTCTTTTCGTTGGATTATTTGGCGCACCCAAAGGAGAAGACAAGGCCGCATTAATTTGGAAACGAATTTTTGCCCAGTATCCTGATTGGACTTTCAATATGATTGGCTATGGAAACGCCATGAGAACAAACAGATTGAAGCAAATCGTTCTCGGTATTCCGAACTTTAACATCCTTGGATTTAAAGAGCCATTGCCGTATCAGCAAAAAGCAAGTATCGCATGTATGACAAGCCCGCATGAAGGGTGGCCGTTGGTCCTGATGGAGGCAATGCAATGTGGCGCTGTGCCAATCCTATACGACAGCTTCGCTTCCGCATCTGAAATAATACAACCGGGTAAGAATGGAGAACTTGTCACCCCGTTTGACGAAAAGGAATATATCCGAAAACTGTCGCATCTTATTGAAAACGACGAATATCGGAAACAACTTTCTGAAGCCGCAAAGGAATCCGCTAAAAAATACTCGGTGGAAACCATAACCGACAAATGGGAGGAGCTTTTCACAAAACTGCTTGGCTAAGGCCGTATTGCCATGTCCAATATAATTAAAATTGCGTTTCTTGATTACAGCCCGATTTTCGCCGGGGCGGAGAGGATGCTCTATAATGTGATAGACAATCTGGATCGGTCCAAATACGAGCCCATCATCGTATTCCCGTATCCAATGGAACACCAAAAGGAGTATGACGGGCTGGATTGCGAGAGAATCTTTCTCGCACCCGGGTTGGCGTGGTGGATGGGGAGCGACCGATGGAAGCATCCATTAAGGGGGACCGACTTACTGAAACGCACGATTTTCGGACAAAGGATAGCAAGCCTCATCAATAAGCGGGCAATCGACATTCTTGACGTAAATCTGATGCGAGGCGACGTCATGATGTGGGTGTGGGCCGCTCGCAAATTCACAAAAGCCAAAATCATAGGCCACTACCGCAGTCAGGAACAAGGCTTTGTGCCCGGCGCAAGGGCGCAAAAATTATTCGACATAATAGCCTGCGTCTCGAGATTTTCTCAACAGCGATTCCAGCTAAAAGGCATATTCACTAAAAGCCAGGTGTTGTATGATGCGGTTGACATCGACTTAATGGTATCCGAGGACACGAAAGAAGAAGCGAAAAAAAAGTTAGGTTTCAACAAAGACATCATCCTCCTATCTTCCGTCGGACAATTGTCAGAACGAAAAGGACATGACAACGCTATAAGGGCTTTCGCAAAAATCGCCGACAAATATCCTTCAGCACGTCTTTTAATCGCAGGCGGAGGATCGAAACAGGAGGCAGATACATATAGGCGAATCGCTGTCGAAGAAAATGTTGCAGAAAAGGTTATTATTCCGGGTAAACAGCTTTCAAATATCCAGACAGTTTACCGTGCTTCTGATTTAACCCTGTCATTAACCAAGGTCGGAGAGGGTTTTGGATTAGTTCCTTATGAGTCGGCACTCCTCGGCACCCCATTTATCGGCCCGAACATCGGTGCGATTTGCGAATTTGTCACAGACGGAGTCAACGGACTTTTGGTTAATACCAAAGACATTGACGCAATTGCGAAAAAAATAGTCTATGCTCTTGATCATAAGGAGGAAACACAAGCCATGGTCGGGAAATTAAATGAGATCATAACCTACAAACTCCACCCGGCGGTCCTCGCCACCAATCTCGACAAGCTGTACTCTTCACTTCTATAACTTAACACAGCGGCATTATAGCTAAATCTGTTTCATCTTTGATGCGCATTGTATATTGCATTGATTCGCTGGCTTCGTCGGGGGGGACGGAGAGGGTTCTGACAACAAAACTGAACTGGTGGGCTAATTGCCAGGAGGCGGAGGTTACGGTTGTCAGCCTGAAGGAAGACAAGCCGCCGTTTTTCAAAATAGACCCGCTTGTAAATCATATAACGCTCGATGTCAAGCCCGGAGACAAGAAGCGTTATCGCACCGCTATTGCGAATATAGCGGATATAATAAAGCCGGACGTAATGGTCGCTGTAGCGGGAATGGCGGTCGAAGCGCTTCCTCTTCTGAAGGATAGCTCTAAAAAAGTACTGGAGTTCCATTATACCAAGAATTTCTTGGTAAATTTCGTCAAAGGGCTTAAGCATATACGATTCCGTCAGCTTCACATTCTCAAAATGCGCTACCTTCAATGGAAGCTCGCAAGGACGGCCCGGAAATACGACCTGTTTGTCGGGCTTACCCGCCGCGACGTCGGACTGTGGGGTAACCCTGATAATATGACTTTCGTTCATAACCCCTTGTCTTTCCGAAGCGAGCGCAAGTCGACTTGCGCTAACAAAAGGATAATTTCCGTTGGCAGTTGGACTCCCGCCAAAGGGATGGACCAGCTTCTGGAGGCGTTCGGGTCCATTGCCCGAGATTACCCCGACTGGACAATAGAACTTTATGGTTCGGGGCAGGATGAGGGCTTGCTTAAATCCATTATCTCCCGATATGATATGGGGCGACAGGTATGTCTGCATAGCCCGGTAAAGGATATTGAGAACAAACTTATTGAAGCCTCAATCTATGCGTTTCCCTCGCGTAGCGACGGGTTCGGCCTTGTAATAACTGAGGCAATGGAGTGCGGCCTGCCGACCGTCGCAATGGACTGCCCTTGCGGCCCTTGCGAAATCGTGACAAAAGACACAGGGATTGTCGTTCCGGAAGGTGACATCGATTCTTTCCGCAATGCCCTAAAAGAGCTTATGGACAATACGGATAAAAGAATGGCGATGGGAAAGGCCGCATCACGAGAAGTACGCCGTTTTTATCCTGATGAAATTATGCCGAAATGGATAAGGCTGTTCCAAGAGTAAAATTCCTGCCCACCAAAGCTGGAACCACTTTGGATTGGTACACAAAACGTGATGCCGAGATGATGAGTGCCATTGGCATACTTCTGATGATTGCACATCATCTTTTTGGATTCAAAGAATATTTGGCTGATGGTATATACTGGGACTCAATGTTCTTAATAGGTGGAATAGAGGTAGAACGTATTATCGCCGCTTTTGGGAAAATATGCGTTTCTCTATTTGCCTTTAACTCCGGCTACGTTATCTGGAAATTTCGATTGTCTTACCAAAATCCATGGAATTGTTTTAAGCGGTGCGTGTCTTTCTTACTCAGCTACTGGATAGTATTGGCAGCATTTATGCTCTATGCAGTGGCAATAGGAGAATCTATGCCAACTGGTTCGGACTTGATTTATAACTTATTTGGTCTGAGCACCGGCCCCGACAAGCCATTCGTAAATATTCCATTTGCGTGGTATGTTGCCTACTATATCACATTTATTTCACTCGCTCCAATAATCTTATTGTTATTCTCCAAAAATTCGGTCACTGATTGTATAATATTTGCGTTAATGGGACTGGTATTATGGGAATTCCCTATCAGTTTCATGAGTCCGATGATGATAGGATTAGAAGGTTTACTTTTCGCAAAATACGCTGTCTTTCAACATTTAGCTGAGCGCCTTTCATCAATTAGAGTTTCAGTTATTCTTTTAATTGAATTTGCCATTATAATCTTACGGCAGGGCTATATTTTGCTCAAGCTGAATTATTTCAACTTAATGGGGGGGGTAGACTTTCTAATAGTTCCATCATTCGCGTTTTTTACAATTATTTTACTCCGAAAATTACGAAACGGATACATGGGGAAAAGCTTAATTTTTCTTTCGACTTGCAGTATGAATCTTTGGTTTTTACATGGAATATTCTTTACTGGAAGTCGACCTTTGCAGACTTTGATTTATACATCTCAACAACCCATTATCATCTATTGCACAATACTCGCTGCAACAATTCCTGTCGCCTTCATACTGCATAGATTCCAAAAATCCGTAATCAACCTGCTGAGACTTAAATAAATATTATGGCACTAATAGTCTGTTTGGTTTACTTCGTCGCATTCACTTATCTCTTCTTCAAATACTTGAAGGTAGAGGAGGTTCCGGCAAAGCTCAAACTTAATGGCGAAACGGTAGAATTAAAATTTACCGGACAGGAATACGTTATCATTCTGCTTGTCACTACAGGATTAATGGGATTGCTGCCTTTGCTGGCTCTGCATCTCGCTTTGGCCGAAGTAATCTGCGTGTTATTGTTACTAAAAGCCCCAAATTCGCCTGTCTGGTCCTTCCCGATAAAACTATTCTTTATGTTTATCGCTTGGGCCGCTATAGGATTATTCTACACGCCATCGGTATCGTTCGGTGTCCGTATGCTTTTGAAATATCTATATCCCCCGCTAATCGCCTTGGCAGCATCAGCCGTGGTAGACAATATACTGGTATTTCTAAAATCAGGCATATGGACCCGCTTCGTGGCTTTTATTTCTTTTTTCGCCGTAAGATACATACCGATGCAGGGAATTATTTTTGCGGGAGTTTTCTGGAATAGAGCTGCCCTAACCACCAATTATGCGGTGTGGGTCATTTTCTCCCTCGCCCTTTATTCAATGGGGATTGATAAAAAGAAAAACCTCTTATGGGCGCTGTTTTTCATTCTGCCGTGTCTGCTATGGGTTTTCCGAACAAACATTTTTGAAACGTCTGTAGCGCTGGCGGCATTCTTTTTCATCAAATACAGGATGAAGTCTCTCCCACTGGTTGTAGGTATGGCGGCTTTGGCATTATGCGCCTTGTTCTACATCCCATCTGTAAAGTCAAAGATGTACTTCCGACCAGATGAAGTGACTATGACGGACTTCCTCACTGGTAATGTTGACGAAAGCAATGTCAATACCAGCGGCCGAAACGAAATGTGGAAGAAAGTCACCCCGTTTTACGAAGAGCATCCTCTGACTGGTTCTGGAACAGGTCGAGTGCAGAAATTCTTCTACACGGAAATTATCGGATTCGGGCGAGGGGGGCAGCTTCATAATGACTTGCTGCTGATGAAGTGTGACAACGGCCTGATCGGCCTCGGGTTATTCCTGGCGAGCTATTTAGCCATCCTGTTCCATTGTGTGAAAATATACCATAAGTCCCAGGATGAATGGACAAAAGTATGTGCGCTCACAGCGGGCGCATCCTTGTTCGGAATGCTGGTAACACTCTACAGCGACAACACCGTAAGCTATTCGCTTGCCACGCTGGGAATACCGTGGGCCTTTTATGGGATGGCGCTCGGCATATACCGAAGAGAACAGATAGAGAATCTGTCATGAGCACTACAGCCGCAATTTCCGAACTCTGCAAAAAGACTCTGCGATTCGGTCCACTTATCGCGCTCGGCAACGTTGTCCTTACGCAAGGACGGAACACACTCTCGCCTAACGTAATCAAACGGCTATCCGACGCGCGCAATCAGGCGATACAGCGCCGCCTGTCTCCTTTGGTCGACAAAGCGCTCGCTAATTACCGGCCATATGTTTCGGTAGCGAAGAACGAAGAGACAATCTGGGTCTGCTGGCTTCAGGGGGAAGATAAAATGCCACCTATTCCTGCGATGTGCCTTGAGAGCATCCGTAAAAACTCTAATGGCAGAACAGTACAGGTAATCACACTTGACAATTACACTGATTTTGTACAGATTAACCCGAGAATAACAGAGCTTTATCGCAAGGGAAAAATCAAGAATTGCCATTTCGCCGACATTCTCCGCGTAAACTTACTCGCACGACGTGGAGGATTGTGGATGGATGCGACTTTATACTGCGCGTCGCCAATTAACGAGCGTTTCTTTTCAAAACCATTCCATACCATACATATAGCTCCATACGGTAACTTTGTCAGCCAATGTCGCTGGGCCGTATACTGTCTTAGCTGCAAACCCGGCAATAAGCTTTTTTCCGTACTGGAAACTTTGTTTGCCGACTATCTCTCAACAGAGAGTCTGTTTATCGACTATTTCCTGTTTGACCAGTTTATTGACTTGTTATATCAGAAGGACGCTGAAATCAGCCAGATGATTGACGACGTACCGATGAATAACCCTCAGATATTCGCTCTTGCTGATATCCTTACTGATGCCTTCAACCCAACAAATTGGGAAAGATATATATCTGATACTGAGTTATTCAAATTAAACTGGAAAAAATACGGGAAAGACGCACTTTCAGCCACATCAGCCTGCTCCTTTTATAGCTATTTAAAATCCCAAGCGCGATGATTTCAGTAGTCATTCCACTATTCAACAAACGTGGAACCATAACCAGAGCAATACAATCCGTATTTAGCCAAAGTTTTCGAGACATCGAGATTATCGTTGTAAACGACGGATCCACGGACAACAGCGTAGACGAGGTCGAAAGAATTTCAGATCCGCGCATCCGGCTAATCAACCAGGCCAACGCCGGGGTATCAGCCGCAAGGAATAAAGGCATTGAGGAAGCTAAAGGAGAATACGTCGCACTATTGGATGCAGATGACGAGTGGAACTCCGAATACCTCGCATCCCAAATGCGGCTTGCGGAAGCATATCCCCAATGCGATGTGTTCGCCGTAAACTACCGGTTTAGTGATGCGAATGGCAAAATCACTGACACCATTATAAGGAACCTCCCGTTCACTTCTGAGCACGGAGTCTTATCCAACTATTTCGAAGTCGCGTCAACCTCTCATCCCCCGATGTGGACCTCAGCCGTGATGGCCCGAAAAAAAGCCTTCCAGGAAGTCGGGGGCTTCCCGATAGGGATAAAATCGGGGGAGGACCTTTTGACCTGGGCAAGACTTGCTTGTCGCTATAAGATAGCGTATTCCAGGAAGGTATGTGCGACATTCAATGTCGAGGGCTATGATGTCAAGGAGCAACCGAAACGGGTTCCTGCCGAAATAGATATTGTCGGAGAGGAGCTTGAACGGCTTGCCCATGATTACAACCCTCGGGGAATAAACCGATATATCTCACACTGGCATAAGATGCGCAGCTCGATCTACCTCCGACTGAATATGCGGAGAAAGAGTATTACAGAAGCACTGACGGGCCTCCGATTCCAACCGACAAATTACAAGCTGATGGCTTTTATCGCATTAAATCTCATCCCGTCAAAGTTAAGACCTTTTTAATGAAATCGCCTATCGTAATTTTCGGGTTTAACCGGCCTGACGCGTTCAAAAGGATGGCCGATTCGTTGAAGCGAAACATAGGTTTCGACGGTCACCCTATTTACGTCTACATCGACGGCCCGCGGAACAGCGAGGATTCGCCAAAAATTAACAAAGTCGCCTCTATCGCCCGGGAGTTGACCCCGAATGTAGTCTTATCGCCTGAAAACAAGGGATTAGGCACATCAATCATTAACGGCGTCAGCGAAATAATCTCCAAGCACGGGAAGGCAATCGTTCTTGAAGACGATCTGATTCTGATGCCCGGGTTCCTGCGATATATGGAGACGGCCCTACAAATGTATGCCGACGACAAGCGCGTATTCTCTATTTGCGGCTATGGCTTGAAGATTAATAGACCAAAGCACTATGTCGGAGACGTATATCTCTGCAACCGCTCGTCCTCGTGGGGATGGGGCACGTGGGCAGACCGCTGGCAGTCTGTTGATTGGGATGTCAATGACTGGGACGAGCTTACATCGTCGAAACGCCTTCATAAAGCGTTCAACAAGGGGGGGAGCGATATGTACGGGATGTTGCGCGACTATATGGCCGGACGCAACAAGTCCTGGGCCATACGTTTCTGTTACAGCCAGTTCCGTCAAGGAAAGTATTCGGTACACCCGTTCCGTTCATTGGTGGACAACGAAGGGTTCGGCGCTGACGCGACCAATTGCAAGCAAAAATACTCCCGATTCCGGACCGAGCTTGACAACGGGGTTACAGACCTTGTTTTACCCTCTCGTCTGGAACCGGATGAGCGCGTCATAAAAAGCTCGGCGCGCTATCATAGTCTGAGACTGCGCATATACAGCAAGCTCAGACGGTTGTTAAACATTTGATTACGACTTATTTTCACCCTGACAAAATGAAAATTGCGGTAGCTGGCACCGGATATGTCGGACTGAGTATCGCGACTCTCCTGGCGCAACACAACAAGGTAACGGCTGTTGACGTAATTCCTGAAAAGGTCGAGAAAATCAACAATCGGATTTCCCCGATTCAGGACGAGTACATCGAAAAGTATCTCGCAGAAAAGGAACTCGACCTGACAGCGACCCTCGACGGGGCGGCGGCCTATGCGGACGCAGACTTCGTTATCATCGCGGCTCCTACCAACTACGATCCGGTCAAGAACTATTTCGACACCCACTGCATTGAGGACGTTATCGACCTCGTGCTGTCGGTCAATCCGGACGCGGTTATGGTTATCAAGTCAACGATTCCCGTGGGTTACTGCCGCTCTCTCTATGTGAAATACGCCCGGCAGGGTGTAAAACGGCTTAACCTGTTGTTCTCCCCGGAATTTTTGCGCGAGAGCAAGGCTTTGTATGACAATCTGTACCCGAGCCGTATTATCGTAGGCTACCCGAAGATAATTGACAATAAGGAGTTTTCGGAGGAGAACAAGGCTATCCGGGATGTTGCCGATGTAGAGTTTCTCAAACAAAGTGCTCGGACTTTCGCCGCCCTCCTCCAACAGGGCGCGGTCAAGAAAGAAATCCCCACTCTCTTTATGGGTATGAAGGAAGCCGAGGCCGTAAAGCTGTTTGCCAACACATACCTCGCCCTGCGCGTGAGCTATTTCAACGAACTTGACACATACGCTGAAGTCAAGGGGCTCGATTCCCAGGCTATTATCGAAGGCATCGGTCTTGACCCCCGCATCGGTACCCATTACAACAACCCATCGTTCGGCTACGGCGGCTACTGCCTGCCGAAAGACACAAAACAGCTTCTGGCTAACTATGCCGATGTTCCTCAGCAGATGATGACCGCTATCGTTGAAAGCAACCGCACGCGTAAAGACTTTATTGCGGACCAGGTTCTCAGCAAGGCCGGATATTACAGCTATTCCGACAACAACCGTTACAACGGGGAAAAGGAACAAAACTGCGTTGTCGGAGTATACCGGCTTACAATGAAGTCTAATTCCGACAACTTCCGGCAATCCTCAATCCAGGGCGTTATGAAACGTATCAAGGCAAAAGGGGCCGAGGTCATAATCTACGAGCCGACGCTCGAGAACGGAACGACATTTTTCGGAAGCCGCGTCGTCAACGACCTCGCCGAGTTCAAACGTCTCTCCAACGCCATAATCGCCAACCGCTACGACAGCGTTCTTGACGACGTGGAGGACAAAGTCTATACCCGCGACCTCTTCCGCCGCGACTGACACCGCAGCTATGTTATTGTCAATTATAATACCGGTTTATAACGGAGCGCGCACAATAGCTCGCTGTTTGAACAGCATCACTAACCAGAATGTCAATCCAACAGATATCGAGATTATCGTTGTTGACGACTGCTCCACGGACAACACATTAGATATAATACACACCTTAACTTCTACCCCCCCCAGTATTTAACAATTATTAACCTCACACGCAATTCTAGACAGGGAACCGCCAGAAATAAAGGGGTAGAAATCGCAAAAGGCAAATATATCTCATTTCTTGATGCTGATGATTATCTCGTCGAAGGCTGCTTGGGGGGATTAATCAAATACCTTGGCCATCTGGATTGCGACCTGGTAATGTATGACTCCCAGACACGATCAGACGACGGCAGTCTGTTAATCGGAGCATCTCATTATTCGAATAATCCTAAGGACATTCTGACAGGAGAACAGTATCTGACAAAGGCAGAAGTCCCCTGGGTACCCTGGCTGACAGCATTCAAAAAAGAATATCTTTCAAATAATGGCATAAAATTCGCAGAGGGAGTCAGATTTGAAGATACCGATTATATGCTAAAAAGCATATTGCTCGCCAAGAAGGTCATATACAAGCCTATCGAGGTTGTCTGCCACACCATAAACCCGGTATCAACAGTGCATATCGGTAACGATGTTCAAAAAATCTCCGAACGGTTTATGACCTCTTCCAGATTATACGCGGTCATCTCTCGATATTCAGATTCTCATCCGACCGGGGTTGCAGCGTTAAAGGGACATTATGATTTCCGCCATAAAGCTTTATTCAGAACCACTCTGTGGAGATTGAATTATGCCGATATCATGTCGATATTATTAAAATATCCGTACCAGGGTGACATAAATACAGGACTACTCGGATGGACCACAAAACATCCGAAACAGTACGCCTTAATCTCACAAATTGTCCGTCCCATTCTAACTTGTGGAATAATGCTCCGCAATTTCATTAAAAGCCGCAAATGAAGATATTGCTGGTTCATAACGACTACGGGAAGTACTCCGGGGAGGAGGCGGTGGTCGACAAGATGGCGGCGATGCTCGGCGGACTGGGGCACGAGGTAGCGCAGCTTCGTATGACTACCGCCGGCGCTAGGGAAAGCCTGAGGGGGAAAATACGCGGATTCGTTTCAGGCGTTTACTGCCCCTCGGGCGTGAAAGCGATGCGGGAGGCACTGCGGAGGGAAAAGCCGGATGTCGTGAACGTCCACAACCTCTACCCGTTCATATCGCCCGCAGCCCTCCGCGAATGTAAGAAAGCCGGAGTCCCGGTTATAATGACCGTCCACAATTTCCGGCTGATATGCCCGACCGGCCTGTTTATGCGCGACAACCGCCCCTGCGAGCTATGCCTTGAAAAAGGGAACGAATGGGGATGCGTCAGATATAATTGCGAACATTCGATACTGAAATCCGTCGGTTACGCGGCCCGCAACGCCGTAGCGCGTCTGCGCCGCCATTACATCGACTGTGTCGACCTCTTCGCCAGCATCACCGATTTCCAGCGCCGCAAGCTTATAGCCGCAGGTTTCCCGGCTGAAAAAATCACCGTCATCCCCAACTCAATTGACGCGGGCGAAGAGCCGGAATCTTCCAAAGGCGGCTACGTCGCGTTCAGTGGCCGCATCAGCGGCGAAAAAGGAGTAGACCTTATTATCGAGGCCGCAAGAAGGAACCCTGAGATTCCATTCCGCCTCGCCGGGGCCGTGCGCGACAAGACACTGGTTGAAAAGCTGCCGGGAAATGTAAAATTGGAAGGATACCTTCAAGACGAAGCGTTACATGAGTTTTATAAAAACGCAAGATTCTTCGTCATGGCAAGCAAATGGTTTGAAGGATTCCCGATGACGATTCTTGAAGCAGCAAACTACGGAAAGTCTATGATAGCTCCCGACCACGGCGGCTTCTCCGAAATTATAGGTAAAGGGCCTGAAGCAATCGGCGTTCTCTTCACCCCGAACGACGCTGATTCCCTCTCCAACTCCATCGCCCGTTTGTGGAGCACCCCCGCGGAATCCTCCCGTCTCGGCTCAGCCGCCTACCGCAAACTCCGCGACCAGTACTCTACCGACGTCATCTCGGCGAAATGGGGGAAAATATTATCCGAATATCGTCCCTAAGGCATAAAAACATATGCTGTTCAATTCTTTCGTATTTATATTTTTATTCCTGCCAATAACGTTCATCGCCTACTTCGGGCTGAATAGATTGGGTCAAAAGAAGCTTGCTAAAGTCGCATTGGTTATTGCTTCTTTATACTTTTATGCTTTCTTCAATGTCTCATATCTCCCCATAATAATAGTATCAATACTTGTAAATTATGGACTAAGCTATATGATGACATACAGCGAGGACCTACGTACCCCCCCTATATCAGCAAATTATGTCTTATCGTTGGAATTATATTTAACATCGGATTACTTGGTTACTTCAAGTATACCGATTTTTTAATTGAAAACATCAATGCTTTGTTTGGCAGCAGTTTTTTACTACGCCATATCATACTTCCACTCGGCATCAGCTTCTTCACTTTCCAACAATTAGCATTTGTTGTTGATTCTTACCATAAGAAAAATAAGCTACCGAACTTCTTGGATTATTGTAATTTCGTTACATTCTTCCCGCAACTGATTGCCGGCCCCATAGTCCTTCCTGAAGAAATGCTTCCTCAATTTGAATCAGCGAAAAACAGAGTGCCAATCGCAAAAAATATTTTTGACGGAATATATCTTTTCTCATTAGGACTTGCAAAGAAAGTATTAATTGCCGACTCAATCGCCGTTTTCGCAAATGCGGGTTTTAATCTTGATGCAAATCATTTCACCATGGCGGAAGCGTGGCTCATATCTCTAAGCTATACCTTCCAATTGTACTTTGATTTTAGTGGTTATTGCGATATGGCTATCGGCATCGGAAAAATGTTCAACATAAACCTGCCACTGAACTTCAATGCGCCATACAGAGCCACAAATTTCCAGGATTTCTGGCACAGATGGCATATGACACTTAATCGTTTCCTGACACAGTACCTCTATATTCCGTTAGGAGGCAGCCGATGCAAGGAATCAAAGGTGTTATTCAATATAGCTCTCGTCTTTTTCATTAGCGGCTTATGGCATGGAGCTGGTTGGACTTTCATTATTTGGGGCGTATGTCATGGCTTCGGGGTTATAATAACACGGTTATGGAAAAAGTCGGGGTTAAGTATGCCCTCATGGTTAGGGATGTTTACCACTTTCTTTTTCATCAATATCCTATGGGTCATATTTAGAGCAGACAATGTGCATAAAGCCTGGGTTATCATAAAATCTATGTTTGATAACACATCTTTGACTCTCACAAACGCTTATACATCTCATTTACCTTCTATATTGCCGAATAGCGTTAATATGGTCATCTTGCTCGGGGCAATTCTGCTTGGACTGGTCGGCCCGACGGCATACCAACTTATGACGGATTTTAAGGCAGTTCGGGTTAAACAGGTGACCGCCATACTCGGTTTCGTTATCAGCGTTCTTTTCATTTCACGGGTTGTAACATTTCTTTATTTCAATTTCTGACAATAATGGGGTACAAACGAATTGTTCTTCAAACCATCCTGTCTATCGTCATACTTATTTTGTTAATTGGAGGATTTGTTCTTTATATTGACCCTTATCAGCAATATACGGCTAAAGACAAATATCTTGGCAATCAACGTATGGAGATTGGAGGTATAGCCCGAAATCATGATTACAATGCTTTCATAACAGGAAGTTCTATGGCAATGAACCATGATCCGGAGTTCGCCGATTCATTATGGAACTGGAAGACAAAGAATTTTTCTGTAATGGGAGCTACTGATGACGATTATTCAGTAATGCTGCCATTCATTATTTCCAGAGGAAAAGCCCGGAATATCATTATAGGATTAGATTTCTTCAGTTTTGCCAGACAACGAGGAGCTATAAATCAATATCTGTATGACGATAATAGGTTTAATGATTACGAATATTTATTGAATTACACATCATTAAAAAACGCCATACAATTTATTCTTAATCCTCAAAAAGAAAAAGGTCTATATCATTTCAATTCACCAGTTGGCAAAACTCATCTCTCCTCAGATTTCGGCAAGAAGATCAACTCCAAAGGCTATAACGAGGAGACATTTGACCTTCCCGTGATGAAACATCGGTTTGAGGAATCAATTCTGAAAACAATAATCAGCAGCCCTGATTCAATTAATTGGTATGTTTATTTCCCGCCATATTCAATCGGGGAATTCATAATATATGATAAATATAGTGATCTTGATAATATTCTGTCATTCAAACAGTATATTATCAAATCTATGCTGCATTTAAAAAATGTAGAGATTTATGATTTCCAGTGTGCGCCATGGATTACAAATCTCGAACAATATATGGATTTAAGACATCACAGTCACTGTTACAATAGAGAGATCCTAAAAGAGATTCATAATGGTAATTACCGAATCGCCAGCGAACTCGACTGTGACTACGTTGGCCTAAAAAAACTCGTAAAAGCCTATACTGATTCACTAATTGCAAAATAAACCATCAACCAATTTTCACACAATCTTTTCTGGCATGGAAACATACTTCAAGATACGGTACGAGTTTGACCGGGAGGAGGCGCTCCGGGCTATTGACCGGCGGCTGAGAAAGCCGGGGTCGGACTATGTCTGCGTCGCTGACGGGGTCATTCTCAACACGGCCAACCGCCACGAGGACTACCTGCGGGTTGTAAACGGCGGGATGTTCTCGGTATGCGACAGCAGCTACGTCCCGCTCTACATAAAATGGATTTACGGCGAACGCCGGGAGCAGTACTGCGGCAGCGAGATTTTCCGCGACATCGTCGCCAGCCGCCGCTACCGCATGATTTTCCTCGGCACCCAGCAGCCGGTGCTCGACAGCCTCCGGGAAAATCTGAAAAAATACAATCCCGAGATCGAGGGAATGCGGTTCGTGGAGCTGCCGTTCCGGCCTGTCGAAGGGTTCGACTACCCGGCGATTGCCAGGATGATCGAGGAGGACGGCGCTGAAATCGTATGGATTGCCCTCGGGGCCCCGAAGCAGGAGCGGTTCATGGCTATGCTCAAGCCGCACCTTAGCCGCGGGGTGATGATCGCCGTCGGCGCTGCCTTCAAGTTTTATAGCGGAGTGGAGGCAAAACGCGCCCCTGAGTGGATGGTGCGCCACCATCTTGAGTTCGTCCACCGGCTCTCGCAGGAACCTAAGAAACAGTTCCGGCGCTGCTTCAACATCCTGCGCACCCTCCCGATGCTCCTCTTCCGCGAATGGCGGGTTGCAAGATGTCATCCGAGTTACTAATCGGGACAACCATAATAAAAAGCAAATAAGACTATGTTATTTTCCATAGTTATACCATACTTCAACGGTTACAAAACTATCAATCGCTGTATCGAATCCATATATTCACAAGGACTCGACTCCCGATTATTTGAAATTATTATCGTCGACGATGCGTCAACTGATAATATTTCATCAAATCACGCTGATAGACTAACAAACGCAATATCTGGGGGGGTAATCTACGAGTCCTTCACCACAATATCAACAAGCGCCAAGGTGGAGCCAGAAATACCGGCATTAAGAACGCAAAAGGGGATTATGTGCTATTCGTAGATTGCGATGACATCCTATTGCCTAACTCACTCGGTAAAATTGTCAGAGAAATCAAAGAACACTCGGACTTGGATATCCTTATGTATGATATGCTCAAGTCTAAGAATGGCATCGACGAACGAATGCCTTACAAAAGCAATCACTCGCACATAGTATCAGGAACAGAGTTCTTCATTCAGAACGAAATAACTTATGCTGTCTGTTTACAGGCGTATCGGCGCAGCTTCCTGACAGAACATAATTTGTTCTTCCAGGAAAATATGCAATTTGAAGATGGTGACTGGTCTATTGAAGCTGTATTACAGGCAACGAAAGTCAAGTATATCCCCGTGATGGCCTACCACTATGTTATAAACGACTCGTCGACAACGAGCGTAAAGGCCGCAGGCAATAACATAACCGACGCAATGGAATCAGTGAGAAGAATGGATTGCCTATATCAGAAATATGTCTCGGATACCGAAATAAGTCAAAAGTTGTATGGGCATAGAACAATCGGCGCTAAGGCATGCAGCTACAGGCTGATTCATGTTCGTAGCTTGCGTAAGATATATTCACTGCTCAAGAAGTATTATGGACAGCGTTTCAAATACTCAGACGGCTTATACCTGTTTATCCTCTCAAATTTCGCATTTCTATCAGCTTGCGCTATTTACCTTTGCTCACCTCTTCTACGGATAATGCTGAGGGCTAAACAACGGAGATAGGATAGAATGGCTCAATATGAAAGCGATTTGGGGAAACAAAGTTGGATGTTTTCCCAAATCGTTTTCTTGTTGGGAGATTAGCAGTCATATTACCGAAGCTCGTTACAAGGCAGTATTCCGAACAAGCCTCAGTGTAGCATACAGAGCGGCTAAAGGGACAACAGAAAAAACTCTTCAACTACGACTGAACTTGTTTGGCATAGAGATAAAACAAAGGAAGCCGCACGACAAATCAGGGTGCGGCTTCCATAAACATTTTTCGATACCGGCTTACTTGTCGCCGAAGTAGCGGGCGTAGAGGCCGGCGAAGCCGCGGCCGTGGCGAGCCTCGTCCTTGGCCATTTCGTGAACGGTGTCGTGGATGGCGTCGAGGTTAGCCTTCTTGGCGTTGGCGGCGATACGCATCTTGTCGGCGTTGGCGCCGGCTTCGGCCATCATGCGCTTGTAGAGGTTGGTCTTGGTGTCCCACACGCAGTCACCGAGGAGCTCGGCGAACTTGGAGGCGTGCTCGGCCTCTTCCCAGGCGTAGCGCTTGAAGGCTTCGGCAATTTCGGGATATCCCTCGCGGTCGGCCTGACGCGACATTGCCAGGTACATACCGACCTCGGTGCACTCGCCCATGAAATGGGCGTTGAGGTCCTTGATCATCTCGGCATCGCAGCCCTTGGCCACGCCGATTTCGTGCTCGGTAACGAACTGGAGAGCCTCCTCGGGGGTCAGTTCCTTGAACTTCGACTTGGGAGCGCCGCAGAGAGGGCACTTTTCGGGAGCCTCGTCACCTTCGTGAACGTAGCCGCACACTGTGCAGATAAATTTCTTTGCCATTGTTTATTTGTTAGTTACGTTTGTGTAGTCAGTGTTGGTGAATCACTATGACGCGAAGATAACACAAATTCCCGAATACACAATAAAAATCGGCGAAGGCGCCAGGGGGGTGATGAATGAAAAATAGGAATAATAGAGGGGAGGCCGCTCGCTTACGCTCGCTCCACGGAACGGAGATACTTCCTGCTGATGAAAAAAAATGGGAAAGGGTTGTTTTAAAGTATATGGGAAAGTTTGGCAAGATTTTTGTTATATTTGCAGTCTGAACGGACTGCCGGGCGCCGCGGAAGCGGGGCGCCGGCGGTTCCAGAAACTTTCATTGGATGAAGAAACAGATTTTTGCCGAAATAAAAGACAGGATTCTGCGGCGGGTGGCGGAGCGCCGCCTCCGCGAGGCGTTCTCGCTGACGCGCTCCCTGGCCGAAGGGAACATGCGCTGGGAGGCGTCGGACCGCATCGCCCGCGCGGAGGAGAACTACCGCTACATGCTCTCATACGCGGCGCGGGGTGCCGACGACCCGGGGCGCGACAAGATGGCCGACGAGCTCGGCGAGACGGTGCTCGACGTGGTCGACATACTGGAACGCGACAATCTCGCAGCAGACGAAACATCTCTGTATTACAGCACGTTCCGGTTCGAGCGCACCCGTCCCGACGAGACCCCGGCCGCGCTCATATCGGCGTATGCCAAAGCGGCTTCCGAATCGTCGGCGCTCGCCATGGCCTCCCGAGGCTTCGACGCGGCTAAACGCCGCGCCGGCCTGTCGTCGTTAGAGGCGATGGAGCGGCGGCTGTTCGTGCGCCTGTGGGTAACCCATCCTCTTGGTACGGCCGACGCGCAGGCGGTCCGCGACGCGCTCGCGTCGCCTGTATTCCCGGCCCATTTCGGCGAGCTCCTGACGGGCGCGCTGCTGCTCGGCTCGCTCGAATATTTCGACCCGGCTAAGCTCGAGCTGCTGATGGAGACATACGCCGCGGCCCCCTCCGGCCGGTGCGGCGCGGCGGCGCTTATCGCGATGCTGATTGTCATGCACCGCTGGCGCGGCAGGCGGCTCAACGACCGTCTGCGCGACCGTCTGGCGGCCATCCGCGAGCTTCCGTCCTGGAAAAGCGACCTCCACGACGCGTACCTCGAACTTGCCCGCACGCGCGACACCGAAAGAATCACGGCGAAGATGCGCGACGAGGTTATGCCCACGATGCTCCGCCTACGCCCCGACCTTGAAAAGAAGCTCGGCAAGGGGACGCTGAAGGAGCTGGACCTCGAGAGTATCGAGGAGAATCCCGAATGGGAGGAGATGTTCGAGAAGTCGGGGCTTGCCGACCAGATGCGCGAGATAAGCGAAATCACGATGGAGGGGGGCGACATAATGATGAGCACCTTCGGCTCGATGAAGAGCCACCCCTTCTTTTCCGAAATCGCCAACTGGTTCGTGCCCTTCCACGCCGACCGCTCGGAGTTCGAGGGGCCCGGAGCCAAGTTCGCCGGATTTCTCGAGCCGATGCCGTTCCTGAACGACAGCGACAAATATTCCGTCGTCCTGTCGCTCGCCCGCATGCCGGAGCAGCAGGCGTCGCTGATGATGTCGCAGCTCGAGCAGCACGGCGACCAGATGGCGATGGCCCAGGCCGAGGCGCTGAACGCCCGGTCGGCTGACCGCCGCAACATGACCAACAAGCAGGTCCAGAACCTCTACCGCTTCTTCAACCTCTTCCGCCGCAAGGGGGAATTTTACAACCCCTTCGCCGAGGGTATAAGCCTGGTTGAAATCCCGGCTGTCGCGGCCGACGTCAGCGACAGCTCGACCCTCGGGGTTGTCGGCGAATTTTATTTCCGCCACAAATATTTCGCCGAGGCGCTCGCCGCGTTCCGCGTCCTTGAGCGCGACGGCGAGACCTCCGACGCCCTGTATCAGAAGATGGGCCACGCCCTCCAGCGCCTCGGCAACGCCGAAGATGCCCTCAGGATGTTCGAGCAGGCCGACATGCTTAACTCCGGAAGCACCTGGACCATGCGGCGCCTCGCCCGCGGCTACCTCGCTGCTGGGCGCGCCCGCGAGGCCCTCGCCGTCCTCGACCGCCTCGACGCGGCGGAGCCGGACAAAGCCTCCAACGCCCTCCTCCGCGGCCACTGCCACCTCCAGCTCGAGGAATACGACGAGGCCGTGCGCGCCCTCTACAAGGCCGACTATCTCGACCCCCGTTCCGGCAAAGCGCTCCGTCCCCTGGCATGGGCGCTCCTGATGCGCTGCGAGTTAGAGCAGAGCCGGAAATACTACGAGAAGCTGATCGCCAACCACGACCCGCTCCCGGCCGACTATCTCAACCTGGGCCATCTCTCGCTGGCCGAGAGGCGATTCCGCGAGGCGATGAACTTCTACAAGCTGAACATAACCGCCCGCCGCGACCCCGCCAAGCCCGGCACGTCGGGCGACAGCGCCGCGGCGCAGGAGGCTGTCGAGGGGTTCATAGCCGACATGCGGAGCGACGCCCCCGCCCTTCTGCGCATCGGGGTCGACCCCAAACTCCTCCCTTTAATCATTGATTCCATACTCTACGAGCTGGAATGAACCGCGGAAAGGGAAAAATCGTTAAATTTGCAAAACCAACAGCTAATAACAAACCAACTTTCGCAAGCTCAAGTTGAAGTGAACAAAGTGGAAAGTGAAAATCATGCTTCGCCTGATTGATGATAACACTTAATACGAGTATCCCCTCAACCTTCCACACTTCACCCTTCACCTTAAGGTGAGCAAGTTGAAAACTTGCGAAACTTAAACCGAATAACGACAATGGTAATCCAACGCTGGCAGTCGGTATGGCTGCTGTTCGCCGCCATCCTCGTGGCAATCTTCTGCTTCGTGCCCGTAGCGGTTGTTTCCAATCCCGCGACTGAGCTTGCCGCGGCCAACCTCACTATGGCCAACTTCCCCGTACTCGCGATAGTCAACGGCCTGGTGGCCGTGCTGCTCTTCATCGCCATATTCCTTTACAAGAACACCGGGCTGCAGAAGAGAGTCACCCTGCTGTCGATGCTGCTGATCTGTGTGGTCGCGGTCGTCACCCTGACCATGGCCCTCAACGGGCACGACGAGGCCGCCCGCGTCGAAATCGGCGGCTCTGTCCTGCTGCTGATCGGCGCGCTGGTATTCTCCGCCATGGCCTACCGGGGCATCCGCCGCGACGAGAAGCTGCTCCGCGCCGCCGACAGGCTCCGTTAACCCCTACCCCGCCCCAAGCCCCCATGGCCGCCGACACCGATAAAGAGAAGACCCCCGCGACATCGCCCCGCAAGCGCCCCGCCCTGGCCGAAAAGGTCAGAGCGATTTACGACTATGTCTCGTCGGGCGTATGGAGCGACACCCGTTCGGGCTGGAAGGTCAACACGATAAAGACCCTCAACCTCTCGGTACGCTCCTTCTTCAACAGCGACCTGCAGAACCGCGCCTGCGGCCTGACGTATCAGACACTGCTCGCGATCGTGCCGGCCCTGGCGCTTCTCTTCGCGATCGCCCGCGGCTTCGGGTTCCAGAACCTGATACAGTCGCAGTTGATGAGCTACCTCCCCGCCCAGCGTAAGGCTCTGGAGGCGGCTCTCGGCTTCGTCGACTCCTACCTCGCGACCGCGTCGGAAGGGATATTCGTCGGGGTCGGCATCGTGTTTCTGCTCTGGACCCTGATTTCGCTCCTTTCGACAGTCGAGGACTCCTTCAACCAGATATGGGGCGTGGCCCACGGGCGCTCCCTGTGGCGCAAAATCACCGACTACACGGCTATCTTCCTTATTCTGCCGATTCTGATGATATGCGCCAGCGGCATCACGGTCTTCATGTCGACCGCCATACAGAACACCACCCCGCTGAAATTCCTATCCCCTCTCTTCAGCACACTCCTCGACCTGGCGTCGCTCCTGCTGGTGTGGCTCTTCTTCGCCGGTGCCTACATGATGATTCCCAACGCCAAGGTAAAGCCCGGCAACGCCCTGATGGCCGGAGCCCTTGCCGGTACAGGGTTCCTCATCCTGCAATGGCTCTTCGTCAGCGGCCAGGTCTACGTCATGCGCTACAACGCGATCTACGGCTCCTTCGCCTTCCTGCCGCTGCTGCTTATATGGATGCAGCTCGTATGGCTCATAACCCTCTCCGGGGCCGTCCTCTGCTACTCGTCGCAGAATATCGTCCAGTACGCCTTCTCCGACAAAATCAGCCGCATCTCCGACGGCTACCGCATGGAAATCGACCTGGCGGTGCTGACAATCGCCGTAAACCGCTTCTGCTCCGGCCAGCCTCCCCTCGACGAGCTGTCGATTTCCAAATCCTACGGCATACCGATCACCCTCGTAAACGCCGCCGCCCGGAAACTGACCGGTTGCGGGATGCTGCAGCGCGTCGTCCGCGTGCCTGGCGACGAGGTGACTGCCCTCGCCCCCGCCTCCGACCCTACCTCCCTCACTCTCGGCGACGCCGTCAGAATAATCCGGGCGTACGGCGCCGACGACTTCGTCCCCGACTTCGACAACCGTTTCGGCCAGCTCGTCAATGCCGTCGCGGCCGCCGGGAAAGCGATGGAGGCCGATGCCGACAAAATATTACTTAAAAACATAAACATCAACACTTTAATCCCAGCTAAGAAATCATGAAAACCCAGATTGCCACGACAAACGCCCCCGGCGCCATCGGCCCTTACAGCCAGGCTATCGACTGCGGCCCCTTCCTGTTCGCCTCCGGCCAGATTCCCATCAACCCCGCGACTGGCGAAATCCCCGCCGGCATAACCGAGCAGACCCGCCAGAGCCTCGCCAACGTCAAAGCCATACTCGAGGCCGCCGGCCTGACGATGGATAACGTTGTCAAGACCACCGTCTATCTCGCCGACATGGCCGACTTCGCCGCCATGAACGCCGTCTACGCCGAAGCCTTCACCGCCCCCTTCCCCGCCCGCAGCGCCGTCGCCGTCCGCGAGCTCCCCAAGCAGGTCCTCGTCGAAATCGAAGTCCTCGCCGCGAAATAAACCCGCCAACCGAGGTTGTTGAAGGTCTGTGTAGGGACGCGGCGTGCCGCGTCAGGCCTGTAAATTAATCATTTGATTTGCTTAATTATACGCGGCACGCCGCGTCCCTACACAAATTCGGTTGCGCCACACCCTCGCATAGCCGCAGGGCGATTCACTGACCGCGAGGGCCGTTAGCCGCCGGACACAGGTCTCAGGGCACGGCGACCTTGGCGGTACGGGAGCCGCAGCGGACGGTGTAGAGGCCGGTGGAGGCGTTTACCGAGACCGTACCCTCGCTGATACGGCCGGCGGCCACAAGCCGCCCGTCGACGGTATAGACGGCGTAGTCGGCAGGCATCGCGCCGTTTCCGGCGAGGATTACGCGCCCGGCCTCAACGCTGACCTCGACAGCGTTCTCCGGCATCGCGGCCTCTTCAATCCCGGCTTCGGGAAACTCGTCGGTCTCGATGAAGTTAGTGAAGTAGTTCCACCCCGGCGCGTCGCGGTACGCCGCGGCGCTCCCCCGGGGGACATATACCGGGATGTCGCGGGGGGTATCATACCGGGTGGTTATTATCTGCTTGAAAGAGTCGAGCGTGTCAAACGGACCGAGGTTCGCCCCGTTGAGGTTATAAGAAGCGCATTCCGGAGGGATAGCTGACCTGGAATATATCTTTTCGATACCGCAGAGTTCAGAAAGGCTCCTTGAGCCCAGCGAATGGCATTGTTCAGGCAACCGCACTTCTCTCAGTCTGGCACAGCCGCCGAAGGCCCGTTCCCCTAAGCTGTCGAGCCGGTCAGGAAGACTTACCGCCTCAAGCGAGCCACAATTACTGAATGCGGCGAACATAACCGTCTCGACCGATGTCGGGATTACTATATCTTTCAGAGAGGAGCATCCCGATGCCAGTTTAATGGGGACTGATTTCAGCCCCTCCGGCAACCGGAGTGTTTCAAGACAGACATTTGAAGCGAAAGCGCTTTCGCCAAGTTCCGATACAGAACCTGGAATTTCAGCCTCTATGAGCCGGCAACCGCAGAAAGACTCGTTTCCAATGGTTTTCAGTCCGTAAGGCAGTTCGACAGCCTTTAACCCGGAATAACTAAACGCGCCTTCTCCTATCGTTTTTAATGATGACGGCAAACGCACCTCATTCAATTTGCCGCAGTTGGCAAAGCACTGTTCGGGGATTTCCTCGACACCATCGGGAAGCGATATAGACGATTCCAGATTTTCGCACAAGGAAAAAGCGTAGGCGCCTATTCTTTTTAAAGAACCCGGAATGTTGATTTCGCGCAAAAACATGGCGCGGCTAAAAGCGTATGCTCCAATCTCTTCAAGATTGTCAGGCAGGATAACGCGTCGCAGCCATACGGGACAGAAAGCGCCAATATTCGATCGGGGATGGCAAAAAGCTTTGTCAGGCAACCGCCGCCTTTCGATGTCCGCGCCGGAGATGTCCAGCTCCTCCAGCAGTCCGTAGAATGAGGCGTCGCATAGCGCCTCAAAATCAGAATCGTTGAGAGGCCCGTCGATTTTCAGCGACTTAATCCGACGCAGTTTGTCGCTTGACAAGTCCGCCAGTTCTCCCGCTTTGCGCGTGACAACAGCATAGTGTTCAATGACTTCCGTGCGCTCTAAGCCAGAAGTGTTTTCGGGGAACTCGCTTGTTTCAATATAATTCGTGAAATAGTCCCATCCGGGAGCGTTTCTGTAAAGCTCGCCGCTTCCTACGGGCACATATACGGGTATGTCTTTCGGCGTGTCAAGCTCTCTGTAAAGGCCCTGACCTGTGAATGGCAAAGCGTCGGGAAGTCCGGCTATGTATTCCGGGGGGACAGCGGCCTTGCAGTAAAGGCGCTTGAGGCCCGGAAAGCTGAGGCTGTTATACCACACTTCCTTCAGGGTTGAGGGCAATATGAGATTATCTACCCTTCGGCAGTCCTGGAAAGCCATGAAGAAAATACGTTCCAAGCCTTCAGGCAGTTCCACCGATTCCAGGCTCCTGCACAGACTGAACGCATACGGGCCGACGGCAGTTGCCGATTCTGAAAGCCTGACCTCTTTTAGCGACAGATTCTTGAACGCCACATACTGAGAACCTCCGTAACTTATGGGCTGGCAGACTGTTTCCAGATTATAGTCATCAAAGAAAACCTGCTGATAAAAAGCCTTTACCGAACTTGGCATGTACGCCTGCCGCAGTCGGTGGCAGGACATAAAAGCGTTCTCACCGACCTCAGCCGCGCAACCATCTGGGAAACGAATGATATTGAGTCCGCTTTTTTCAAAAGCGCTAACTCCTATTTCCTTCAACGCGAGCGGGAAACTCAGCTCACTTAACCTGTCGCACTGGTAAAACGCGCTGTCACCTATTTCTGTCACTGCCGCGGGTATTCCGTCCGTCGCAAGCGTCAGGTTAGAGCAGCCCTTGAACGAGGAATTGCCAATAAGTTTCAGCGACTTGGGTAGCGCGACCTCCTCCAGAAGGGACGCGCCATAGAACGCGTTTGCGCCCAATTCCTCCACATCGTCAGGCAACGTAACGCGGCGAAGCATCGACGGGCATCGTATGCTCGGCCCATTGTCAACCGCGAAGGCATAGGCGGGTATCTTTTTCCCTTCGACCATCGCCTCGGCAAGGTCAAGGGTTCCGAGCCGCCCGCTGATAGAGATTCGCTTCATCGTCTGGAAGTCGGCGGCGTTGACCGGGCCGCGGACCGTCAGCTCCTCGACCGTCAGCTGCTCGCCGCCCAGCCGCGCCTCCAGCTCCCCAGCAGTCCGGGTCTCGATTTCCAGGCACTTTGCTTCAACATAACTTGAAACACAAGTTAAGAGCAAACATACGAAATATGTCATAACGTATCTCATATAGTATCAATCTATTTAGACAATTTGATTGTATCTACTACCATATCTCCCGATATATAGCTAATTGTAATAATGTCATATCGTATCTGCGAAGAATCGACAGATACTTCTTTGACACCTTCTTCAACAAACAACTCATACGAAGAAGTGGCATCGATGGCATCAGCAATTACTAATTTATCTCCTTGAGCCGCATCCGAACGAAGTCTTACCCGTATTTTATTATTAGACACAGTTGCAGATTCTATTCCAATCAAAGCATCTAACGAAATTTCTGATTTCGCAAGGCTTCCATCTTCAGTAATTCCAGAAACAGTATATCTGCTTTCTGAAACAGTTGGCTTGACAATAACAGAATCCGTTTGGCTGATTATTTCTCCTTGGCTGTTGCGCCATGTCACTCCTCTGACTTCCGCATTATCTACAGAAAGTAGAAATGCATTGCCGCCGAGTCCTTTAATGTCAGGATTAAATGGTTCGAGGACTCTTTTAGGGGATTGCACAATGAATGTCTCACCTCCAACAATCGCCCCATTTTCATCTCGCTGGATTAAATCAAGTTTATACGACTCACCTAACAAAGTGGATGTATGAAAATCAAACTTCATCCCCAGTTTGTCGAATTGACTGCTATCCAACGAAACAGCCTCAATTCTGCTTTCAGGTGATATGAATTTAAACACCCTCGGAGCAACACTACTTTGAGTAATATTATACGCATTTGCGCCACCCATTATCCAAGCATCATATACAGGCTGACTAAGTTCCATTTCTATGTCAGCCTTCTGATAAACTCTTTCATCAAGCTGAGTTCTCGGTTTTAGCTCAATGCTATATTTACGAGGCGAATCATAGCCATTTCTAACAAAGACAAGTTTCTGCAAATCTAATTCTTCTCTAAGAATTATAGTGACATTCTTTTGAGCCTGTTTTCGACTCATTTCAGGACTAAAATAGCCCTTACCAATTTCAAACCCATCGTCATCACGAGAGTCCATAATTTTGGCCAACAAACAAAAATGATGTCTATCAAAATCATCAGGAATCTTAGCTAATATTATGTCACCCATATTCCATTCGATTTTGACAACGGCACTTTCACCAGGCTCTATCGGAGGAATTATGACAGAACCAGCATGACCTCCTGTCGGTAAATTATTATACTTTTCAAGACCTTTCCATGACTTATCAGAAAAATTCAACGATGCCTTTGCCCAATACAAATGGGCAAACTGCCCACCCTCGTATTTCATTAAGCCTCGGTTATGAACTCGGATATACACATAGCATTTCTTGTGCAGAACTCCGAAATAGGGATTTTCATGTGTCTCAATGCCATCATCTTCATTGCGCACCCAAATAGATGGGCTATCCCAAAAGATTGAGGTTGATGTATTAGGCTCGGCACCGACATCTTCAGTGTTATCTTTGATATAGGGATCCTTAATAACAGGAATATTATGAAAACCAAGCTGCTCGCCTAATGAAGGCGGGATAGACTGATATTGTGGGCTGCTCTCAGAGCCCTCTGAGCTATCAATAACATTTTTTGCGTAATTGAAAGCATCAAGCATATTTACGGTATAATCAGGGCCTTTATCGAATAATTCATCGCCATCGTCATTTTTTTCACTAATAGCCTTAGTCCAATTATATAAGAAATAAGAATGAATCCCATTTCCAAAAGTATTTTGAGTGCCAGTACACGCGGCAGCCACAACACTTCCTGTCATTGCCAAATCTTCAATGAAACCGCCAGAACAACACTGTCCGAGCACTACATTTAAAATGACTCCTTTATCAGAAAATGGACGCAGCAACTCCGCAAGTTCATAGTCATATAGTATTTCTTCGTTCCATAGACATATCCATTGTGTATCAGTATTTTCCTTCCAACCGCCATGATCTGTTACGAAAACCAGCAATTGATCTCCTGGAAGGATTTTATTGTTAATCTGACTATGAATAACACTCTTAATGGTATTTTTTAATGCGGGGAATTCGATATCAGCGACACCATCTTCATCTAAATCTAAAGGTGATGACTCGTAATACGAAGTATCAGAATTTGGGTTGCGAGGATCTTTTTCAAATACAATTCTATCATCCCTGCTGTCAGATCCATCCGACATAAAAACAGATATGTGTTCCTTAGGGACACCATATTTCCTTCTGAGCACTCGATAGATATAAGCGCAATTATTCCAATGACGCACATAATGGGAGTTTTTATTGAAACCGCCATCGATAATTATTGCCCATATTCGTTTGCCAACCGCTAATTGAGCATCTCCTATGTTATTATAATGAGGAACATCAGGTATACCAGAAGAACTAATACCGCGTGATATACTTGCTGATTTGAGGAGAGTCATATTATCACTGGTAGGACTACTCCTCCTATATACTTGCGCCGTGCAAGTTGAAAGAGGGCGGCCAAGTGGCCTCTCTTTGGCAACCGTAGCCATATAACATTCATGCTCCCAACCGGCAGTCGGATTTGCATCAATGAAAAACGTCCAAACATCCATACCACTTTGAAGTTCCACAAGATAATAGTCAACATCTCTTGCTTCAAACTGGTTTTGAACAATCTCCAATGCTTGTTCTTGACTGATAGGAAGCGTCCCTTTACCCGCAAGTACAGCACTTGGTAAGAAAAAAATTGTTACGAGACATACCCACATCCGAGCGAGTGTTATAGCCCCTTTTTTGCACATAATAGCTCTCATAGGCGATAGATTTAGGTTAGAGATTGAGTTGCTGTTTTTCTGCCGTGCAATTTACAAACAAAATTGTTTCCAAACAACTTTTTGACAAAGAAAACGCCAAAAACGATTCATATTAACGTATGATGCGGGATTTGGATGGCATTTGGTTCCGGGTAAGCGGATTTGGACGACCTAATGATTTGCACGTCGGAAGTTTATGTCGGAAGTTTATGCTTAACAACATACGGCGGGGAGGGCAAAAAATTGCGATTTTTTGGTCGGGGTATCGTTTTTTTGCGTTATATTTGCGGCGTAAGGAGATTCCGGCTGAAAAATGGGCGGAATCGCCCCGTGGAAAAGTATATTGTTAACCTAACTCTATTCAGCTATGGATATAAATAGCATCATGAACAGCCTGGAAGCCAAGCATCCGGGCGAGAAGGAATACCTGCAGGCAGTGCGCGAGGTGCTCCTCTCCGTTGCCGACGTCTACAACGAGCATCCCGAGTTCGAGAAGAACCGCATCATCGAGCGCATGGTCGAGCCGGACCGCATCGTAACGTTCCGCGTCACCTGGATTGACGACAACGGCGAGGTTCAGAACAACATCGGCTACCGCGTGCAGTTCAACAACGCTATCGGCCCGTACAAGGGGGGTATCCGCTTCCACGCCTCCGTCAACCTTTCGATTCTGAAATTCCTCGGCTTCGAGCAGACTTTCAAGAACGCCCTGACAACGCTTCCGATGGGTGGCGCCAAGGGTGGATCCGACTTCTCGCCCCGCGGCAAGAGCGACCGCGAAATCATGCGCTTCTGCCAGGCCTTCATCATGTGCCTCTGGAAGAACCTGGGCCCGGACCGCGACGTTCCCGCCGGCGACATCGGCGTAGGTGGCCGCGAGGTAGGCTACATGTACGGCATGTACAAGAAACTGGTTGACGAGCACACCGGCACTTTCACCGGCAAGGGCTTCGACTTCGGCGGCTCGCGCCTGCGCCCGGAGGCTACCGGCTTCGGCGCCCTCTACTTCGTGGAGAACATGCTGCGCCGCATGAACAAGGACATCAAGGGCAAGACAGTAGCCATCTCCGGCTTCGGCAACGTTGCCTGGGGCGCCGCGATGAAAGCCACCCAGCTCGGAGCGAAGGTAATCACCATCTCCGGCCCTGACGGCTACATCCTCGACCCCGCCGGCCTCAATGACGAAAAGATCAACTATATGCTGGAACTCCGCGCTTCGGGCAACGACATCGTGGCTCCGTACGCCGAGAAGTTCCCCGGCTCGCAGTTCTTCCCCGGTCGCAAGCCCTGGGAGCAGAAAGTCAACATCGCCCTCCCCTGCGCTACGCAGAACGAGCTTAACGGCGACGACGCGAAGATGCTGGTAGACAACGGCGTGGAGCTCGTTGCGGAAGTATCCAACATGGGCTGCACCCCCGAAGCCATCGACCACTTCATCGAGACAAAGACCGTCTATGCCCCCGGCAAGGCAGTCAACGCCGGCGGCGTGGCATGCTCCGGCCTTGAAATGACGCAGGACGCCGAGCACCTCCAGTGGTCCGCCGAAGAGGTCGACGCGAAACTCCACCAGATCATGGCCTCCATCCACGAGCAGTGCGTGCGCTACGGCCAGCAGCCCGACGGCTACCTGAACTATATGAAGGGCGCGAACATCGCCGGCTTCATGAAGGTGGCGACCGCCATGATGCAGCAGGGCGTAATCTAATTGTGACACGTTCCTGTGACGCGTGATAACGGCCCGTCTGGGTCGTCGCCGAAGCCGCTCGGGTTCGGTCACGACCGCCAGGTCGCTCCCGTCACCCTCGGACTCCGGCTCCTACCATCCGAACCGTTCTGACGCGCCACCCATCCGGGCGGCAAACCTATCGACAACAAAGTTGAGGACGTATCAAATTCGATACGTCCTCATTTTGTACCCGGATGGGAGGGTGCTATCAGAACGGCTCAGATGGTAGGAGCTTGGAGGTGAGGCCGATGGGAGCAATCTGAAGATTGTGACCGAGGCCGAACCCTTCAAGCGACGACCCAGATGGGCCGTTATGATACACCCTCGGGTTATCTACGGAAAGCAACCCTAAAAAAACCTAATAAACGCTAAGGCGACACGGCGTTTTAAGAGATTTTCAGTAAATTTGTCAGACCAAGGGCACCCGATGTCCTTGGTTTGACGTTTTTACTATATGAAAAGACTCTTATACTGCATAGCCGCCTGTATAGCGCTGGGTCTCGGCCTGGCAGCGACGGCGGCCCCCGCCAAGAACGACAAGAAGGTGACCGTCGAGGTCCCCGACCTTGACAAAATCCGGGCCGACGTCTCCGACCCGAAGTCACCCTACTACTACCCGAAACTGATGGCCCGCTACGAGCAGAACGAGACGGTCATGAACCTCCAGGACTACCGCCACCTGTACTACGGCTACCTCTTCCAGGAGGATTTCGACCCTTACCGCCATTCGGAATACTCGACCAAGAACGAGAGCCTCTACTTCAAAAACAAGCATACCCGCGCCGAGCTTGACTCGATGATCTACTACGCCGAGGAGGCGCTGAAGGACACTCCTTTCGACCTCTCGCAGATGAACTTCCTGATTTACGCCCTACGCGAGCGCGGGAAAACCAACCGCGCCAACATCTGGCAGTACCGCCTCAACCATATCCTACAGGCGATTGTAAGCTCCGGCACGGGGGCCGACCCGGAAAACGCCTGGTTCGTGATCTCCCCGCGCCATGAATACAACATCATCAACTTCCAGAACGCCGTAGCGAAGAACCAGCAGTACCAGGAACCTTACTTCGACCGCATCGATGTCGAGAAACAGGGAGGGAAGGAAACCGGCACCTACTACTTCAACATACGCAACCTTCTGGAGGAATACTACCGCAAACACCCCCAGCAATAAAGAGGACGCGTCATAACGGCCAAATTATTATTACTGAAACCTCCATTCTTCGCGAAGAATAGCCGCGGTATGCGGAATTTCGCGTATCTTTGCGCGATAACCCGTCTCTCACCGCTTACAACCCGAAAATGAACCCGTTTCAAAGTGACAGTTTCCGTTGGATTCGCCGCTATGTGAGCCTCCCGCTCGTGCTGGTGGTGGCCTACGTCGTCTTTATCGCCTTCTTCAACGAAAACTCCTATTTCAAATCTATGGAATACCAGGAGCAGATCGACGAGCTGAGGGCAGAAATAAAGGAGAACAACGACACGATGGCCTATTACCGCCGCCTTAACCAATCCCTCGCGTCGGATCCCGCGGAGCTGGAGCGCATCGTGCGCGAACACTACCACATGCAGCGCCCCGGCGAGGATGTCTACGTCTTTGAATAACCGCCAAGAAGCCAACAATAAACGACCATTCACATTATGTCAGAACAACAGAAAACCTATACCCTCGACGAACTGACCGGGCGCCAGCCGGCGACCTGGGCCGTGGTGCTCGCGACCGTCGGGCTCCTCGGCATATTCGCCGGAGTGCTCCTCCCCCTTCTCGACTTCCGCTTCTTCCACGGGACGCTCGGATGGTGGAAATACGTCTACGCCGGAGGCGCCCTCTGCTTCCTCGTGGCGAAGTTCTTCACCCCCTATACCGGGACCCATCCCCGCATCAAGCGCCTGTACCGCATCGAGAGCTGGAGCGCGATTTTCTTCTGCGTCGCCGCTTTCTTCCTCTTTTACAGCGGCCAGACCACCCGCGACTCCTTCGCATTCACCCTCGCCGGGGGAGCGCTCCTGATTTTCACAACGCTGGCAATCCCCTCGACCATCCGAAAGGAGCAGCGCCGGGCCACCGGGGAAAATGTCGATAAAAAACGCTAAGAGCCATGAAGATAGCACTGGTCGGTTACGGAAAGATGGGACACGCCATAGAGCGCGCGGCCATCGGACGCGGCCACGAGGTCACCTGCCATATCGACGCCGGAGAGGAACAGAAATTCTCCTCGCCGGAATTTCTCGAGGCCGACGCGGTAATCGAGTTCACCTGCCCCGACGCGGCAGTCGACAACTACCGCCGCATCCTCCCCTCGGGCAAACCGCTCGTATCCGGCACCACGGGATGGACCGCGCGCCGGGAGGAGGTAGAGCGCCTGGTCGCCGAAACCGGGGCCTCGATGTTCTGGACCTCTAACTTCTCAATCGGGGTATTCCTCTTCAACCGGATCTGCCGCCGGGCTGCGGCGCTGATGAGCGCTTATCCCGCCTACTCCCCATCGGTCGAGGAGACCCACCACATCCACAAGCTCGACCACCCCTCCGGCACCGCCATAACCCTCGCCGAGAACATTATCGCCGAGACCCCGGCGCTCGACGGATGGACGGAAGACCCGCGCGACCTCCCCGGCAAGCTGATTGTCAGCCACGTCCGCCGCGGGGAGGTCCCCGGAACGCATACGGCAACCTGGGAGAGCCCCGTCGACGAGATCTCGATCACCCACCGTGCCAAGTCGCGCGACGGCTTCGCCCTCGGGGCGGTAATCGCCGCCGAATGGCTCGCCGCCAACCGCCGCCCGGGACTTTTCTCCATGGCCGACATGATTCCCTGAGCGCCAACAAACCGAAACCAACAAAGCAATGACTTTCAATAAAGAAGACTTCCTTCGCCGCGTCAGCGAGAACCGCCCTACCCGATGGGTTAGGTTCGGGTTGGTGATGCTGCTCTACGTCCTTTGGGTTGCCTGGATGGGCAACTGGTGGCTGCTCCTCGGCGGCATACTCCTTTTCGACATATACATAACGGGCTACATCCCATTCACCTGGTGGAAAAAGTCGAAGAACAAGACCGTCAGGAGCGTTATGTCGTGGGTCGACGCCATAGTCTACGCCCTGGTGCTCGTCTACTTCGTGTTCGCCTTCCTGGGACAGAACTACCAGATTCCATCCTCATCGCTCGAAAAAACCCTGCTGACCGGCGACTACCTGTTTGTCAACAAGACGGTCTACGGACCCCGCGTCCCGATGACCCCGGTTTATTTCCCGCTGGTCCACAACGAGATGCCCTTCGGCCTTGGAAAGAGCTACCTCGACCATCCCTCGGTCGGCTATAAGCGCCTCAAAGGGCAGCGCGGTGTCGAGTGGGGCGACATAGTCGTCTTCAACTTCCCCGCCGGAGACACCGTGATGTCGAAAGTCACCAACCCCGACTACTACTCCCTGGTATCGATGCACGGCCGCGACCGCGTCCTGGGCGACAAGGCTACTTTCGGCGAGCAGATTTACCGCCCTGTAGACCGCCGCGAGAACTACGTCAAACGCTGTGTAGGGCTTCCGGGCCAGCGCGTCAGGATTGCCGACGGCATCATCTATATCGACGGCGAGGCGATGCCTACCCCCGCCGACGCCCAGTTCAACTACTTCTATCAGGTAAACGGCGCGCCACTCACCGACGAGGAGTTTGAATCCCTCGGAATCGCCGTCGACGACCGCCACGCGATCGACGTGTCCCCCGCCGACATGCCCGGCCTGATTTCCCTCGGATTCAAGGTTAACGGCGACGGCTCGGTGCCCCGCGTGTATATCTCCCCCCTTACCGACACGATGGTAAAGGAGATGGAGCAGTCAGGGCGCTTCGCCAAACTGATGAAGGACGAGCCGCAACCCGAAACCGTCCTCAGCCTCTTCCCCGAAGGGGTATCCGCCGACTGGACACGCGCTGACTACGGCGGCGAGAGCGGTCTGTGGATTCCAAAGAAAGGCACAGCCCTGAAGATGGACCAGGCGGCCTGGGATATTTACGGACGCTGCATCCGCGTCTACGAGGATAATCCGACAGCGGAGTTCCGCGACGGCAAGCTGTATATCGACGGCAAGCCGCAGGACTACTACACCTTCAAGATGGACTATTACTTCATGATGGGTGACAACCGCGACAACTCCCTCGATTCGCGCTACTGGGGCTTCGTGCCCGAGGACCATATTGTCGGCACCCCCTGGCGCGTGCTGATTTCGTTCGACAAAGACAAGGGAATCTTCGACGGCGGCATACGCTGGAACCGCGTGTTCCGCGACGCGAACCCCGACAAGTGACTGCTCGGAAGATGAATCATCTCGCGATACACAGCGGCGGAAGCGTCATGCTTCCGCCGCGTTATTTCGGCTCAATCGCCTATTATGCCCTCATGGCGGCATATCCCGAGGCTACCGTCTGTCTCGGCGAATTATACAACAAGCGGCAGAAGGCAGTGCATAGGTGCGACATCGCAGACACCCACGGCCCGGTAAGCCTTACGGCGGCTGTCGGGAAGCCCCACGGCCTGCGTATGGCCCGCTGGGCCGACATCCCCCTGAGCGGCCATGGCCGCTGGTGGCACATCCACCGCGTCACCCTCGAATCGGCCTACGGTCGCACCCCCTTCTTTGAATACTACGCCGACGAAATCCTCCCACTTATTCCCGAAGTTCCCGCCTCCGAGGCCGGGAACGCCCCCGCCAATCCGGAAGCATCCACAATCGCGGCCCTCGACCGCCGAATCGACGAGACGCTCCGCCCCCTCCTCGGAATCGAGACAATCGTCAGCTACACCGAGGACCCAGTCACCGACCAACAGGCAAAAAAACAGCTTGACCTCCTCGACAATCCCCTGACAGCCCCTCTCGAAGCCGTATTAGCCCCCCTCGAAGCCGCCATCGCCGCGACCCCCTACTACCAGGTGCGCGCCGACCGTTTCGGCTACCTCCCCAACCTCTCGGCCCTCGACCTCCTCTTCAACCTCGGCCCCGAATCCCCCCTCTACCTCCGCCGTGTCATCGGCAAAGCGTCATCGGCTCATCGTAACCCATAGCCGCTAACCGCTGGGCGAGGGCGTTCATGCGCAGCGAGACGGAGCGGGAAAGGGGTACCGAGGCGGTGTTTTCCGGCCAGGGGGCGAGAAGCAGCAAGCGCCCGTCGGCGCAGAGTCCGAACTCTGCCGCCGACGGCTTGAAACGCTCGGGGAATCCGTCATGGCGGAGGGTGATAATGTTTCCGCCGACCGACAGCGCCTCGTCGCGCACAGCTTTCTCCTCTTTAGATATGAACGGCGACACGAGCACCCCGCCGTTGGCCGCACACCAAATCCATTCGGCCCGCTGCAGTGCCTTGTCGGCGGCGGTATCGGCCCGGTGGATCATAACGCATCGCCTGTCGAAGTTCCTCAACAGGAAGATATTCCCGTAAGCAGCATAATCGTGGCCGCAGATTGTCAGCCGGTTATATTGGCGGAACAGGTCGGGGCGCTCACGTCTGACCAACAGCCGGCGGGGATTGTCGGCGATATACCTGGCGCAGGTGTCGTACTGGCCGCTGTCGCGAATCAGGCGGTCGTGGAAGCCCTGGCGGAACAGAGGCTCCAGCAGTTCATCGGGGCCGAGACCGCGGGCCTGGCGCAAAAGTTTTGAGCAGGCGGCCTTGAATCCGGCGATGTATTGCCCCAAGTCCCGCTCCAGACGCTCCCGTACCCAAAGCAGGATATGTATATGGTCGGGCATGACGACGAAGCTACGGACTTCGAGCTGCGGCGTATGGCGGGAAATACCGTTTATCGCTTCTCCGACAAGCGCGCCGAGCGTGGTCAGCTCTACCCGCAGCTTACCATCAGCGCCCCGGGAAACAGCAGACAGCGGAGGGCGGCCGCCCTCCGCTGTCATGGTTATCATATATACTCCCGGAGCCTTGTAGTCATGGCCGTACGCCCTCCTGGTCTGGCGCCGCTTCGGCTCAGTCCTGAGCCAGGGGCAGCTTTGAAGCCTTGTGTCGCGGGGAGAGTCGGGGGTAAGCATCGCGGAAGTTATTCTTGGTTATATTGTATTTATTTTCAGCCTCTTTTCCTCGCCTCTTCGATCCTTCGCTTCCTCGATCCTTCGCTCGGCTTACGCCTCGCGCACCTGTCAGCTCCCGGTTTTCGGTTCCGCCCAATTGGTGCGCGAGGCGTAAGCCGAGCGAAGAGGCGAAGGAGCGAAGAGGCAATCAAAAAGAGGAGAGGAGGCGGAAGGGGCCGGGTTAGCGGGCGGCGCGCTTGGTGACGGTCGCGCCGCGGCGCTCGATGTAGAGGCCGGAAGAGGCGGGAGCGGTCAGGCGGCGGCCTGAGAGGTCGAAGTATTCGACGGGAGCGGCCGCGGGCTCAGCGGCATTGACCGCGCCGATGGAGGAGGTCAGCGGAAGCTCGACGGTAACTGTCTTCGACCAGGCCGAATCAGCGGCATCGTCGGGATTGACGGCGCAAGCCTTTACCTTCCAGTCGTAAACACCGCCGGGCGTTAGGCCGGTGACGCGGTATTCGGTCCCGCTTATGCCGGCAATCAGGCGGCTTTCGGTCGCGGGATTAACCGGCTTGCCAGCCGCAACGCGGGAGGGAGCGGCTTCAGGGTCGTCCGCGTCGCCGTCAAAGACCTTGGCCCATTCGAGCATTACGCGCTTCTTCTTGGCGGTAGTCTGGAAACATACCTTGTATGTCCCATCGGCAACCTGCGGGAATTTCACAGCGTAGGTCACGTAATCGGAAGAGAGGTCGATGCTCTTGGTAGCTGCGACGCTGCCTCCGGCCGTGAGAATATCAACGTCGAGAGAGGAGCCGTCGTTGTTATAATAAGCGGCGCTGACGAAAACAGTGATTCCCTCGCCGGAAGCAACGGTGAAGTTAGGGGAAGTCATCGAGCCGGTACGGTTGCTGGAACCGAGGCGCACGACGTTACCGTCTGCCGCCACATATCCGTCGGTCGTCCAGGATGTTTCGCCGTCGGTGCAGTCCTCGTCGAGCACGAGCGTCGCGTTCGAGAAGCTGTGGGGGCGTATGTCAAGCGTGTATGTCACGCCGAATCCGGCATCAACCGCGGGCCATTTTGCCGTAAACCCGTCAGAAGCAGCCATAAGCTCCTCGGCGGTAGGAAGGTTCTCGCCGAAGTCGGGAGCGTCGAGAGGGGGAAGCGCGTCGGCCATATAGCGGAAAGTCACCACGTCGTCGGTTCCGCGCTTGATGTCGGTAACCGGTTTGTCGAGGGTCTTCGCGCCGCTGTTAAGGGTCGCCGCGGGGCGCGATGTCGCGGTAAACGAGTCAACCGTGCGGTAGGGGAAGAGGTCACCGGCGGCTGAATTGTCGGTACGCTGGTTGTCAGCGGCGACAATCGCCATACATTCAGGCGAGTAGTCGTTAACGCAGTTCATGTTCCAGCGGTAGGCGTCGTAGGTGACGTGGTAAATCATCAGCCCTTCGGCCTCTATCGCGGAGTCCCAGCCCTGCTTGGCGCGGTTTTCCAGGACATAATACTCATTGTCATTGGAGGGGTTCACCAGGCGGTAGGCTACATCGGTAGCGGCGTTTTTCTGGTTGAACACCGGCATCGTGACGGTGGTCCCGGTTGTAGGCTCCGGAATATCGTCAATCCACCCCATAAACCATTTCTCATACGCCGAATAGCCGATCGGGGTATAGGTGTCGTCGTTGTAGGAGCCATAGTCCATCAGCGACCAGGGACCCATGCCGAAATGGCCGCCGTACTGCGTATCGTAGAAGTCGGGAAGCCCGAGGCAGTGGGAGAACTCGTGGCAGAAGGTCCCTATGCCGTCAATCTGCGACTGGTAGTCGCCATGGACCTCGTTGAAAGCGGCGTATTTGCTGACCGTCACACCGTCGAGACGCGGGTCGCGGCCATAGTCCGACGAACCGAGATCCCACTGGTGCGGCCAGACGGATTCGGCGACATCGGAGGATGCCTCTCCCACCCCGGCATAAAGCACGATCACGACGTCGCATTCTCCGTCGCCGTTGTTGTCATAAAGCGAGAAGTCTATCTCGCTGTCGAGACCGATGCAGGCCTCGGCGACCATAGTGCCGGGCCGCAGGTCGTTGTCGGCAGAATCATTGCCGCCATAGTATTTGCGGTTGTTCTTCAGATGGTACGGGCCATAGACATCAAACCGGGGAGTGAAACGGCCGTTCGACTGGTCCGCGAAATACTGGTAAGCGCTCTTCTCCCCTTCGCTGAAAAACTTCCGGAAGGTAGCGTTGGCGTTGTCTCCGTCCAGGAACTTCTTGTCGGTATAGTCAACAAGGATAATCGGAACCCGCGGCGAACCGATATGAGGCACCTGCGAGACGTTATGGTCTGCCGCGGCGCGGCTCACCGCCCCGCGGCGGCGAGCGCTCTTGCGGGCCTTGGCCGCTGCGTTGACACTTTCGGGTGTAGTATATTCGTAACTTCCATCAGCCGAAACTGTCATCGGACGACCGTCTGGGGCCACGAAATAGTGGAAATTCTCGTCACCAACCACCGACACCTCGATCTTCGCGCCGTCAGGGCCGGTTACTGTCTTCTTCAAACCCGGCTTGGCGGGCACGGCATAAGCCGCTACCGACGAAACGGCAGCGGCCAGGACCGCAAAAAGGATTCTCTTCATATGATTCTTTCGCGTATGGTATTATTTTCCGGGGACAATGTGATGAAGCACGCATGGTGGACTCTGAATATAAGACCCCCGGTTTTAGGTTTTGTTTAATCTCATCGCGAACTTACTGAAAAAAACGCATATACCGAATATTATTCAACGAAAAGGGTTTTTCGAGGGACGAAAACGCCGTGAAACGCGATCGCGTTTCACGGCGCTACGGGGCCTCGCGGCCCAATTTCCTTTCAGTGATGAATTTTGGTGCGGCCTGACGGCAGTTAGTTGGCGACGAAGCACCCCAGGGAGGGGGGAAGGGTCGCGGCGCACGAGTAGGAGCGGGCGAACTGGCGTATCGCGGCGATCGTGACGCGGCGCGGTGCGGCGGCCGACGAGCGGCGCCCGTGCAGACAAGCGTGATTCATTGCGGATGAAGAGGAAGGGATTAGATGGGTAGAATCATTTTTCATAGGCACGCTATGTTAGTTGATTTTGGATACATCTTTATAACGCCCGAAGGGGCGGAATATTGCCCCGCCATCCGCGAAAAAACGCCCCGCCGAATTGCCGGACTGTGAAAATCCCTTACAAGGACACAGCGGTTAGTTGTCAACGCTTAACGGAAACGATTATTGCCCCCGGATTAGCAAAAAAATCATAACGAGGTGGAAATTTATTTGGCAGTTCCGTTCCTATTTCGTAATTTTGCGATACAGAAAACATAGTGAATCAGCAACAACAGCCAATCGTCAACTAAAAACTTATCTTCCAACTAAAAATTATCAGCCTATAGATTGAATTTCTACTTAATCTAAACTACTGACGATAATGCAAAATCTTTCCCGGCTCACTGACGAAAAGTTGGTAACCGCTTTCTTCAACGGAGACAACACCGCCTTCGACACGCTCCTCAAGCGTCACCAGCAGAGGGTCTTCACCTATATTTTAAACATCGTTAAAAACAAAGACATCGCCGACGACATCTTCCAGGAGACATTCGTCAAGGCAATCACAACCATCAAGCAGGGCCGTTACACAGAGTCCGGCAAATTCTCGGCGTGGCTTATGCGAATCGCCCACAACATCATCATCGACTTCTTCCGCCAGGAAAAGAGCGAGAACACCATCTCGGCCGATCAGGAGGAGACCGACGTGCTCAACCGCCGCGACCTTTCCGAGGAGAACATCGAGGACATACTCGTCACCTCCCAGATCCATACCGACGTGCGCCGCATCATGGACTCCCTCCCCGAAGCGCAGCGCGAGGTGCTCGACATGCGCTTCTACCGCAACATGTCGTTCAAGGAAATCGCCGAGGCTACGGGCGTCAGCATCAACACCGCCCTGGGCCGCATGCGCTACGCCGTCCTCAACATGCGCCGCATAGCCCAGGACAAAAACATCGTCCTGACCCGCTGATCCACCCTGCCCTCTCCAACCGCATACAGCAAACCCGCGGACCCCAACATCTGCGGGTTTGCTATATCCGGAAAGAATTGCTAAATCTGCATCAAACGATGATTCGGAACAAAAGGGAAATAAACGACATAAAACAGAACCTCCTCGACCTGCTCAAGGAGGAAAATGCGTTTTGGTCTTATAATAACGATTCTGTCAATCTCGAAACCATAAAAGATAACCAACTCATAGCTCTTACGCTAAGACACCTCGACCTATCCGAAATCAAGCAACTGTTCCTTATTTTCTCCCAAAAGACTATCAAGAAAGCCTGGATTGAGCTGTTGGTACCCGAAGGCGACTACCTGTATACCTTAAACAGATTTTTTGCCTGGTATTATTTCAAGGCAAAAAGACCAGACTCATACTTAAAATCGCTGCAAACGCGTCATTTCAACCGAATCACAGGCGCTGGCGGAGGACTTCGTAGATGAGGACGCCGGCGGCGACGGAGACGTTGAGGGAGCCGATGCGGCCGCGCTGGGGGATGGATACGATGGTGTCGCACTGGCGCAGAACGCCGGGGTCAATCCCTATGTCCTCAGCCCCCATGACGATGGCGACTGGGCCGGTGTAGTCGGCCTCGGTATAGTTCTCAGTGGCCTTCTCTGAGGCGGCAACGACCTTATAGCCGTTGTCCTTCAGGAATTTCACGGCGTTGACGATGCTCTTCTCGCGGCAGACGGGAAGATAGCTCAGCGCTCCGGCAGAGGTCTTCACAGCGTCGCCGCAGACGCTTACACCCCCTTTGCGGGGAATCACTATCGCGTCGGCTCCGGCGCATTCGCAGGTGCGGGCGATGGCGCCGAAATTACGCACGTCGGTAACGCCGTCAAGGATTACCAGGAACGGCATCTTCCCCTCCTCGTAAAGCCGGGGCACCAGGTTTTCCAGAGAGTCGTAGCTGACTGCGGAAAGGATGGCGAGCACCCCCTGGTGGTTCTTGCGGGTTATGCGGTCGATTTTGTCGGCGGGAACCCGCTGAGTCACTATGCCGTAGCGGTGTATCACGTCGAACAGCTCCTTGGCAAGCTCCCCCTGGAGGTCCTTGCGAAGCAGCACCTTGTCAATTTCCTTTCCGGCCTCAATGGCCTCGATTACCGGGCGTATCCCGAAGATATATTCGTCGCGTTCAAGCATTTTCAGTCTGAGTTTCAGTTTATTCAAAGAGGTTGTCGGAAGGGACTCCGAGCAGGGAGCGGGCGTTGGCAAGCGCCGCCGCGTCGACGGCGGAGCCGGAGAGCATCAGCGCCAGCTCCGCGACGCGCTGTTCGGGCGACAGCTCGCTGATGCGCGTGACGGTTGCCTGGTCGGTGTCCTCCTTGTAGACCTTGTAGTGGGCCTTCCCCTTTGCCGCGACCTGCGGCAGGTGGGTTATGGCGATAACCTGGATATTGGCCGCGATCTGGCGCATCATCTCCCCCATACGGTTGGCGACGTCGCCGCTAACCCCGGTATCTACCTCATCAAAAATCAAAGAAGGAAGCTGCATCTTGTCGGCCACTATGGACTTGATGGAGAGCATCAGGCGGGAAATCTCACCCCCGGAAGCGGTGTTGCCAACGGGAAGCGGCTCCTGGTTCTTGTTGAAGGCGAAAAGGAACTCAACATGGTCTACACCGGTAGAAGTCAGTTCCGCGTCGCGCACCTGGATTTCTACTTTCAGGTTCTTCATTCCGAGCGGCACGGCGCGCTCGCGGAGCATCTCCGCGAACTTCTCGGCCTCGGCATGGCGGACAGCGGAAATCTCATGAGCCATATCGAGAGCGACCTTCTTGGCGCGCTTCGCGGCCAGTTCGAGGTCGCGCAGGTCGGTATCGCTGTTGTCAAACGAGCGGAGCCGCTCGTCGAGCGAGTCGCGCAATGCGATCAACTCCTTGACGGACCCGACCTTGTGGCGGCGCTGGAGGTCATACAGCTCGTTAAGGCGCTCTTCGACCTCCTCAAGCTGCATGGGGTCTGAGTTGAGCTGCCGGTCATATTCGCCAAACGTTTCCGCTATGTCGCGGGCCTCGACCCGGATCGCACGGAGCCGCTCGGCAAGCTGGTCGGCATCCTCCAGCAAGTCTGACAGGTCGGCGGCATTGTCGGCGGCCTCTTTCAGCAGCGAGTCTACGTTTGACTCCCCCTCGGAAAGCGCGTTGACGACAATCGACAGCGAGGTCTTTATATCGGCCATGTTGACCAGCAGCTCGCGCTCGCGCTCAAGGTCTTCCTGCTCTCCATCCTGCAGGTTGGCGTCGCGCAACTGCTGGTGCTGGTAACGGAGATATTCCTCCTCGTCGCGGGTCTGAGCGACCGCCTTGCGGGCCTGCTGGAAATGGCGCACCGCCTGGCGGTAATGGTTGTACGCGTCGGCAAACCGGGTCAGCCGCTCCTCGTTGCCCGCCAGCGAGTCGAGCACCCGCAACTGGTAGGGGGGCGACGCGAGCAGAAGGTTCTGATGCTGGGAATGGATGTCGACGAGCTGCAAGGCCACGCTCTGCAACACGGCCAGCGTCACCGGGGTATCGTTGACGAAAGCCCTCGAACGCCCCGCGGAGGTAATCTCGCGGCGAAGGATGATACGCTTCGGATCCCAGTCGATATCGTTCTCGCGGCATACCGCCTCGAGCGTCGGATAGCCGTCGACCGTGAACGAGGCCTCGACCACCGACTTTACCGACGGGTCGCGCATCGCTTTCGTGTCGGCGCGTCCTCCGAGCAGGAGTGACAGGGCGCCGAGCATTATAGACTTGCCCGCGCCGGTCTCGCCGGTTATTATGTTGAAGCCCGGATGGAGCCGGATATCCACCCGGTCGATCAGCGCGTAATTCGATATGTGAAGCGACTCAATCATATTGGTTGCCGTTCCTTATTTGTTAACACCCTGTTTGATGAAGTTGATACGCTTCATTTCCGTAGGGTACAGCGGTTGCAGAATCTCGACCACCTTGTCGCGCTCGGTCTGCGAGCCCTTAGTGTAGATGTTGACAAGCTCATCGAGCTTGGAGTCCATGAACATGGCGAGGAACACAGACATAGGGTCGTGGTCATATACCTTTTGCAGCGTCGACAGCGACTCGGTAATCTGCGCCCGCCCCTTGTCGGGGGAGAGCACCATCTCGTCGAGCCCCAGGCGGTGGTATTTGTAAATCATGTCGCGCACGGCTTCGGTCGTCGTGTTAGTAAAAACGTCGAGCACCGCCGAACGGTTGCGTTTGTCCTCGAACGCCTTCCATCCCGGTTCCCCGGCCGACTGGGCGAACTGGACAATCATTTTCAGTTGCTCCCACTGCTCCTCCCCGCCGCGGGGCGCCATAGAATCGCCGTCGAGGGCGATAATCAGGTAGGCGTAGAAATTAAGGATGGCCGTCAACTGGCTCTCCATCGAGGTCGTTGAGAACACCAGCGGCTCCCCTTCCTGGTACTGGAACTCGATACGGGTATCCTTGAAGTTGAGGAGCGTCGTCGTATAGGAGGCGTTGTAGGTCGGCCTCGACGCCTGGATTTGCAGGTCGCCTTTCAGGACGTTGTCGGCATACTCCTTGACGGTCAGGAAGAAGCGGCAGTCGATACGCTCGTTGGCGGCGAACTGCATGTTGGTGAAGTGGGTCGTGTTGAGATAGTCGTTGACAGCCTGCTGCAGGGTCTCGAAGACACTTTTGTTCGTGCCCTGCAACTGGTCGGTATTGATTTCCACCTGGCAGTTCAGCTCCTGCGCCGAGGCGCGGGAGGAGGCCAGGATGGCGGTCAGCAGTAGAAGGAGACAGGAGAGAGTATGTTTCATAATGATTCTATCGCGTTCAGAATATCGGCGGCGACCTCCGTTTTCGGTTTCAGGGGGAACGTCATCGGCTCCTCCGCCCCGCGGCGGAAAATCGCCACCCGGTTGGTATCGGTCGCGAATCCGGCGCCCTTGTCGGCCAGGGAGTTGAGCACCACCATATCGAGGTTCTTGCGCTCCATCTTCCCTAAGGCGTTTGCCGGACCGTTGTCAGTCTCGAGAGCGAAGCCGACAAGAATCTGACCCGGGCGCTTTTCAGCGCCGAGAGTGGCGGCGATGTCGGGGTTCGCGACCAGTTCGAGAGCGGGAGGCTCGTGCCCCTCGCGCTTGATTTTATTGTCAGCCGGATTTTTCACCCGGTAGTCGGCCACCGCGGCGCACATAATAGCCACGTTGCTCCCAGGGAACTCGCCCTGACAGGCGGCGAGCATTTCGAGGGCCGACTCCACGCGGACAACCTTCACCCCCCTATGCGAGGGGGCCGCGGTCGTCGGGCCGGCGACGACCGTCACCTCCGCCCCGCGGCGCGCCGCCTCGTCGGCGAGGGCGAACGCCATCTTGCCGGTCGAGAAATTGCTGATGTAGCGCACCGGGTCGATGCGCTCCACGGTCGGCCCCCCGGTAATCAGGACCTTGCGCCCCTTCAACGAGGAGACAGCCTCACGGCGCTCGAAATACTCTTCGAGATAGCGGAAAATCCCTTCAGGCTCCTCCATGCGCCCCTTCCCCACAAGGTGCGAGGCAAGCTCACCCTCGGCAGGTTCGATAATATGGTTGCCATAGGAGCGGAGCAAGTCGAGGTTGCGCGTCGTCGACGGATGGGCCATCATGTCGAGGTCCATCGCCGGAGCCACGAAAACCGGTTCGCGGGCCGAAAGATACGTCGTCACAAGCATGTTGTCTGCGACCCCGTTGGCCATCTTCGCGATCGTGCAGGCGGTAGCGGGGGCGATTACCATCGCGTCGGCCCACAGGCCGAGGTCGACATGGCTGTGCCATTCGCCGGTATTCGCCGTGAAGAACTCGCTGACCACCGGCTTGCCCGACAGGGCCGAAAGCGTAACCGGGGTTATGAACTCCTTCGCGGACGGGGTCATGACCACCTGTACCTCGGCTCCCGCCTTGACGAAGAGCCTCAGAAGCGCCGCCGACTTGTAGGCCGCGATGCCCCCGGTAATCCCCAGCACGATATGTTTCCCTTTCAGAGCGCCCATACGGTCAATATTTGTGGCCCGAGCGGAGTTTGATCGCCAGGAAGCAGCGCTTGGTGTCGGAAGGGAACTCCCCCTGCTGCACCCAACTGAAATAGCCCGGGTCGCGGCGGAGCACATCCTCGGCGAGCTGCCCCTTGTACTTGCCGAAATTAATCACCTCGCGGCGCTTGTCGTCGTAGACGAGGCGCCCCATGAGGTCGACATTGCGGTTCTGCGAGGAATACTCGGCCAGTGCGTCAATATCGTTCGGGAGGTCGCTGTAACGGTCGAGCTGCGCCATCAGCACCTCGTAAGTGGCGCGGGTATCGGCGTTGGCCGAGTGGGCCCCCTCGAGGTCGGCGTCGCAGTAGAAGCGGTAAGCCGCGGCGAGCGTACGCTGCTCCTTCTTGTGGAAAATCGTCTGCACGTCGATATAGCGCGGGCGGCGGAAATCGAAGTCGACCCCGGCGCGGGCGAACTCCTCCGAGAGCATCGGCACGTCGAAGCGGTTGGAGTTGAACCCCGCTATGTCGCACCCCTCGAAGCTCTTGGCCAGGTCGGCCGCGATCTGCCTGAAGGTAGGCTTGTCGGCGACATCCTCGTCCGTGATATGGTGGACGGCGGTTGCCTCCTCGGGGATATGGCGCTCCGGGTTCACCCGCAGAGTGCGCTGTATGTCAGTGCCGTCCGGCATGACCTTGATCATGGAAATCTCCACGACGCGGTCGGTCATTATGTTTGTGCCGGTAGTTTCCAGATCGAAAAACATCACCGGCTTCGTGATATTCAGCTTCATATTTGAATTTTAGGGGGGCGTAGGGACGCGGCGTGCCGCGTCAAAGACTTAAAGCGAATCATACGCGGCACGCCGCGTCCCTACAAAGATAACGGACCATTAAGCGGAAGATTCTTGGATTTTGATATTATTTCGAGTCGATTTTTTCGCCTCGTCAAGGGAGCGATGCGGGCATCGTGACCGCGGCGAGGCGGAAGAAGCGGCCGAAAGAATATCGAAATCAAAATTCCTGGACGGTCATCGGCATGAGAATTATCACCAGGTCCGTATTCTCCGCGTTCTCCTCCGGCAGGAACACTCCCGGGCGCGAGGGGTCGGCGAGCTGCAGCAGCACGTTCGGGGTCGCGAGCGTCGAGAAAATCTCCGTCAGGTAGGGGGCGGAGAAGCCAATTACCATCTCCGGGCCCTGGAAGTCGCAGGGGATGTTCTCCTTGGCGAAAGTCGAGAAATTCGTGTCGTCGACCTTCAGCTCGATCTTGTTGTCGGAGAAGCGGAACTTCACAAGCCCGTGGGCCGGGTCGGCGCAGACCGAAACGCGGCGCACAGCCGTCAGAATCGACGCGCGGTCGACCGTCACGATATACGGGTTGTTCTTCGGAATCACGCGGGTATAGTCGGGGAAGTTACCCTTTATGAAGCAGCAGTTGAGCTGGATGTTCTCCGTCGAGAAAACGGCGGCCTTCTGCGAGATGCTGACCTTCACCAGGTCCTCGCGGCGCAGCAGGTTCTTGAGAATCACCGAGGGCTTTACCGGGACGATGCAGGAAGCCGCGATGCCGGGGGCGGAAGTCTTGTTGATGTAGCGCACCAGCTTGCGGGTGTCGGTGGCGACAAACGTGATACCGTCCTCCTTGATGTCCCAGAGGACACCCATCATCTGGGGGCGCAGGTCGTCGGAACCGACGGCGAAGAGCGTGTTCTCGATACCGTTGAGAATCTGCTCGGCGGGAGCCTCGAACGAGAGGGTCTCGGCCTCGTCGACCGGCTCGACGGTGCGGGGGTACTGGTCGGCGGAGAGGGCCACCAGGTCGAACTTGCCGCCGGGGAACTCGATTTTCAGCTCAAGGGTCTCGTCGTTCACCTCCACGTCGACGTCGACGTCGGGGAGCTCCTTGGCGATGTCGGAGATACGGCGCGCGTTGACGCAGAACGCCCCCTCCCCTTCCGCGGCCGAAATCGCCACGCGGGCCGTAAGGGTGTTTTCCGTATCGGAAGCGGTCACTACCAGCGCGTCAGCCTCGACCTTCATCAGGAAATTGTCGAGAATCGTCAGGGTATTCTTCGAGTTGATAACCTTGCTGACGCCCGAAAGCACGGAGTAGAGCGCCTTGCTCGCTACTTTGAATTTCATATCTGTATGCTGTTTTATTGTTTATTCCTTGACAATCAGAATGTCGCGAATCCGGCAGGTGTAGGGGCGCGGCGTGCCGCGTGAAATCCGGCAGACTGTTATCCTTTGATTATCCTGAGGTTACGCGGCACACCGCGTCCCTACTCCCGATAATCCTCATAACAAATTATGTTGTTTTGCGACATCCTCTATAATATTCAACTTACAAAGGTACGAAATCCCTCCGACAATTCAAAATCGGGAATGGGATTCAAAATCAGCCGGACGGAGCGGCTTTATGCGGAATCAGTTCGGATTAGCTTGCGCGATTCGAGATTTTTTGCGACCTTCGCGGCGTAAAGAATTTCAAGCATTGAAATGAGACTTTCAGACCTTACAACCGGCCAGTCGGCGGTGATTGTGAAAATCCTGGGCCACGGCGCGTTCCGCAAGCGCGTCATGGAGATGGGATTCGTCAAGGGGCACACCATCACGGCGGTGCTCGCCGCCCCGCTCCGCGACCCGGTAAAATACAGCATAATGGGCTACGAGGTCAGCCTGCGCCGTTCCGAGGCCGCCATGGTAGAAGTGATGCCCCCGGAGGAGGCCCCGATGGCCGAACCGGGTCACTCGCTCCGCGACCTGCGGGTAATCGACGACGCTGATCCGGCGCAGCGCAGCCGATTCGAGGGCAAGAGCCACACAATCAACGTCGTGCTCATCGGCAACCCCAACTGCGGAAAGACCTCCCTCTTCAACGTCGCCTCCGGCGCCCAGGAGCATGTCGGGAATTACAGCGGCGTGACCGTCGGCTCCAAGACCGGCACCTTCCGCCACGGCGGCTACACATTCAACATCGTCGACCTCCCCGGCACCTACTCCCTCTCGGCCTACTCCCCGGAGGAGCGATACGTCAGGCGCTACCTGCGCGACAACAACCCCGACGTGATTGTCAACGTCGTCGACGGGTCTAACCTCGACCGCAACCTCTACCTGACTACCGAGCTGATCGACATGGACCATTCGATGGTGATCGCCCTTAACATGTACGACGAGCTGCGCTCCGCCGGGACCGTGTTCGACTTCGAGGCGATGGGGAAGCTGATCGGCGTACCCGTCGTTCCCACCGTCAGCCGCACCGGCGAGGGGGTCGACCGCCTTTTCGACACGATAATAGAGGTTTACGAGCGCCGTGACCCGAGGGTAAAGCACGTCCATGTCCATCTCGGACAGGACCTCGAGGCCGCCCTGACCTCCATCAAGGACGCGATCAAGGCCGACAAGAGCGTAAACCAGCATTTCTCGGCCCGCTATCTCGCCATTCGCCTGCTGGAGAACGACCCGGAGGCGGAGGAAATCGTCAGCCAGAGCGCCGACGGAGCCGCCATAATAGCAGCCCGCGACAACGCCCTCGCGGCCCTCGCCAGGCAGTTGCCGGGAGAGGATGTCAGTTCCCTGATCGCGGGGGAGAAATACGGATTCATCGCCGGAGCGCTCGCCGAGACGCGCCAGCTCGCCACCGACCGCAAGGCGGGAGCCACCGGCCTGATCGACGCCCTGGTGACCAACCGCCTCTTCGGTTTCCCCCTCTTCCTGCTGGTAATGTGTTTCATCTTCTGGGCGACCTTCTACGTCGGCCAGTATCCTGCCGACTGGATCGAGGAGGGGGTCGCGGCGCTCGCCTCCCTGGTCGACGCCCATATGCCGGAAGGCCCCCTGAAAAGCCTTCTCGCCAATGGCGTGATCGGAGGTGTCGGAGGGGTAATCGTGTTCCTCCCCAACATCCTGATACTGTTCTTCTTTATCTCGTTTATGGAGGACTCGGGCTATATGGCCCGCGCCGCGTTCATAATGGACCGTCTGATGCATAAAATCGGCCTCCACGGCAAGTCGTTCATCCCCCTGGTGATGGGGTTCGGGTGCAACGTGCCCGCGGTCATGGCCGCCCGCGCGATCGAGAGCAAGTCGTCGAGGGCCATAACCGTGCTGATCACCCCGTTCATCTCCTGCTCGGCGCGCCTGCCGGTCTACGTCCTTCTCGTCGGCACCTTCTTCAGCGCCCACGCCGCGGTGGTGTTCCTCGCGATGTACCTTCTCGGAGTGTTCGTCGCGGCGATTACGGCCCGTCTGCTGCGCCGGTTCTTCTTCAAGAAGGACGAGACGCCGTTCGTGATGGAGCTCCCCCCCTACCGCGTTCCCGCGATGAAGACCGCCCTGCGCCATATGTGGTGGAAGGGGCGCGAATACCTCAAGAAGATGGGTGGCGTAATCCTTTTCGCCTCGATAATCGTCTGGGCGCTCGACTATTTCCCCCTGCGCTCCCATGAGGACGACGCCCAGGACTCCTACCTCGAGGCTATCGGCAAGGCCGTCAGCCCCGTGACGGAACCGCTCGGATTCTCCTGGCGCGCCACCGTGGCCGCCGTTGCCGGAGTGCCCGCCAAGGAAATCGTGGTGTCGACCCTCGGAGTGCTCTACACCGGCTCCGACGAGGCTTCGGAGCAGTCGTTGTCAGCCCGACTGACGACCCCGATGCCGGGAGCCTCGAAGCCCGACTTCGACCCCGCCTCCGCCCTGAGCTTCATGATTTTCATTCTCCTCTACTGCCCCTGCGTCGCGACCGTTATAGCGATCGTAAAGGAGACCCGTTCCTGGCGCTACGGGGCCTTTACTATCCTCTACAACACCGCGGTAGCCTGGCTCGTCGCCTTCGCCGCGTACCGCGTCGCCCTTCTCTTCTGAGCCGCGGGTCGCGTTTTTTAACACTTCGGTTAAAGATTGTTTGGGAAATTATCGCTAACTTCGTCCCAAATTTTTTCTTTAACTATCTATATGATGAACAAAGTGCTAATCGGGTTGATTGGCGCGGCTGGAACGATGTTAATCGCCTCTTGCGCCGACACTTTCAACCCGGGTGGCGACAGCGACCGCCAGGGACGTCTCTTCCCCTCGGTTAACCTCGACAAGAGCGTGGTTACCTCGAAGAGCACTCCCAAATCCCCCGCCTCGAGGGCTGCGGAAGCCGTTACCGCCGACCAGATGAAAATCCGGCTCGTGCGCGACGCCGGAGGCTATGAGAAAACATGGGACTCGCTCGCCGACTTCCCGACTGACGAACTCTTCCCCGTAGGCGAATACACATTCAGCGCCTTCTACGGAAGCGAGGAGGAACAGGGTTTCAACAAGCCCTACTACTACGGCGAATGTGCCGTGACAGTCGAGGAGAACAAGGCGGCGCAGGTGCAGCTCACAGCCCAGCTCGCCAACTCCATGCTGACAATCGCCTACTCCGAGGCGTTCGCCGCCTACTTCACCGACTACAAGACGACGCTGACAACGGCGCTCGGCTCGCTGGAATACGCCGCCGACGCGACAGAGCCTGTCTACCTCCCCGCCGGAGAGGTTTCGTTCGCCATTGCCGTGACCAAGCCTTCGGGCACGAAAGCGACCCTCACCCCCAACTCGGTGACTCTCAAGCCGCGCCACCACTATACCGTCAAGTTCGACGTCAACAACGGCAATGTGGAGACCCCCGTGCTGGAAATCACCTGGGACGAGATGCTCGACCAGGAGACCGTCAACATCGACCTTTCTGACGACATCATCAACGCCCCCAAGCCCACGCTGACCGCCGAGGGATTCCCCGTTGAGAGCTTCATCGCCGGTAACGCCCCCGCGGGCGCCCGCTCGGTAACCGTCGTAGCCCACGGCGGTCTCTCGTCAATCGTAATGCGAACCTCCTCCCCCTCGCTCCGCGAACAAGGATGGCCCGCCGAGATGGACCTCCTCGCAGGCGACGCCGCAGCCAACGCCGCTACTGCCGCTCTCGGCCTCACGACCCGTGGCCTGAACAAGCCCGGCAAGATGGCGCAGGTCATCCTCACTAACGTGCTCAACAATATTAAATATGTCAATGACGAAGGGGTCAGCAACACCACCGAGTTCACCTTCGTTGCGCGCGACAAATATAACAAGGAGTCGGAGCCGCTGACCGTCAGCATCGATATCGAGAAACTCATCCTCGAGCTCTCCAACCCCTCCGCGATTGTCAAGGGGCAGACCGACTTCTCCTTCAACCTCGCGTACAACGGAGGGGACCCCGCCAAGAGCGTGACCATCCAGCAGTCGAACACCCGCGGCACCTGGGACAACATCCCCGCCAAGTACACCGCCGTTAGCCGCGCGACCGGCAACTACCTCGTAGAGGTAACCGTCGACGGAGAGCGCGACGTGCAGATCCGCGCCGTGGCATCCGACGGCACCGTTGTTTCCGCGCCGCTCGACGTAGTTCACGCCGAGTCGCTCCACGCGCTGAGCATCGACGACCGCAACTCGTTCGCCCACAGCGCCAAGGTCACCCTGATTGACAACCCTAATTATGCGGGCGCATCAGCCGTAGCGTCGCGCCGCGTCCGCAAAGCGCCCGCCGATATGGCAGCGAAAGCGACGCTCCAGATTTCGACCGACGGAAAGACGTTCGCCAACGCGGCCAACGCCACTTTGAACGGCGCGACCTGGACCCTCACGGGCCTCGACGCCAACACCACCTACTATTTCCGCGCCATCCTCGACGGAATCTCCTGCGTAACCCAGACCGCCAAAACCGAGGAAATCCTTGGAATCGTAAATTCCGGACTTGACGACTGGTCTTCAGAGAAGAAAACCAGCGGAGCTGCCAACGTGACGGTTTATAGCCTCGGAGGGAACTGGGGAACCCTTAATCAGCTCACAACCGGCTACCTGTCCGCCGAAAGCAGCTACTCAGCGATAAGCTCGACTGCAAAAGAAGACAACGGACACAACGGCGCATGCGCCAATATCCGTTCTGTCGGTTTCGACGTAAAGCGAAACACCGCGGGAACAAATGATGCAAAGCAATTTTCCCAAGGCGAACTTTTCCTCGGAACATACGATGGTTCTCCGCAATACGGCATAGCCTTCTCATCACGCCCGTCAGCGATAAAGTTCTGGTATAAATATACCCCGAGCAACTCCGCCGACAAGGGTTATGCCGAGATTACCGTCTATGACGCAAGCGGCAACATAGTGGCGACCGCATCCAAGGCGTTGGATGCCAACGCCGACAGTTTCCGACAGGAAACCATCAGCCTGACGTATGGCGGCAACGCCGAGAAGGCAGCGAAGCTGAGTGTCATTTTCCGCTCAACAAACGCCGGAACAACCTATCTGAACAAGAATGATATTCCGAAACATACAGGATTTTTAGGCGTTTTGAACGGCTATTACACCGGTTCCGCGCTGTATGTCGACGATGTTGAGCTGGCCTACTAAACTTCCTAACCGAAAAGAGTAACACAGAATAATGAAAACCAAGATTTTCTCCATAATGGCGGCGGCAGCCCTGCTCGCTTCGGGAGTTTCCTCCTGCAGCGACACCTGGGAGCCGGACGTCAAAACCGACTCCGGCAAGGGTGTCGGCCGACTCCGCACCGCGACCTTCGGCGTGGAAGTCACCAATGGCGAGACACTGATTAAGGACGGCCTGGCCCCGATGAAGGCTCCCAAGTCGCGCGAATCAGTCGACCTCTCCAACTTCATCGTCAAAATCACCGGCACCGACGGCACCGAGGCCGGAACCTGGAAATACGGCGAGATGGACGAGTTCGTCCTCCTCAACGTCGGCGACTACACGGTCGACGTGGCTTCCGCCGAGGCTCCCGAAGCCGCGGGTTGGAACTGCCCCTATTTCACAGGCACGCAGAAGTTCTCCATCGCCGAGAACCAGATTACCGACGTAGAGCCGGTGGTCTGCACCCTGGGCAACATCATGGTGACCGTCCACTTCACCCAGCAGCTCCTGGCCGAGGCCGGAAGCGACCTGAAGGTGAGCGTCAAGACCACCGAGGGTAACGCCCTGAACTTCACCCCCGAGACCCCCGCCACCGACGCGGGCTACTTCGCCTCCACCGACGACGAGAACCAGACCCTCCGCGTTGAGTTCTCCGGTACCGTCAGCGGCACCGCCGAGACCTTTGCCAGCGCCCTCGTCGACGTCAAGAAAGGACAGCACCGCAAAATCACCTTCGGCCTGAAGAAGAACGACGCCGTTTCGCCCGACGAAAACGGCTACATCATCGTCGACGGCACCCCGATTTCGGTCGACACCTCCGTAGAGAGCGAGGACATGACGGTCGACAACGCTGTCGAGGACGACGTCCTCGACCCCTCTGACCGCCCGGGCCACGAAGTCCTTCCCGACGACCCGACCCCTCCCGGACCCGAGAACCCCGACGCCCCCCAGCCCGGCGACGCGATTGGTTTCTACAGCACGACTATCCAGCTCGACGGCACCTGGAACAAGGTTGCCGACTTCGCTGACGAGAATATGCAGCCGACACAGGAAGCAAAGGTCGTGATTACCGCGGCCAACGCCATTTCCAACCTGTTTGTCACAATCCACGCATGCCCCGAACTTGCCGGCATACTCGCCTCAATGGGGATGGATAAGGAATTCGACCTCGCGTATCCCGGCGATCTGAAAGGGCAACTTACAGAGTTCAGGTTCCCCCTCGAGAACGATGTGATAGGAAAAACCGAGGTTACATTCGACATCACCCAGTTCGTTCCCTTGCTTGGCATATACCCCGGGCAGAACACGTTCATTATCCGCGTGGTCGACCAGAAAGGCAACGAGAAATCACAAGATTTAAAGTTTGAATAACAAGGAGGACTGACCAATGAAAAAGCTATTGACTATCAGCATAGCCGCCCTCGGGCTGGCGCTGGCCGGTTGCTCCGACGATGCCAAATACGACCTGGGCAACGGCTCCGGCGAAGGGCGCGTAATGATTCGCACGAGCCTCAACGCCGACGTTACCAAATCGCGTGCCATAACCTCCGTCGACGACCTGAAAAAGGACGCGATGATCTGGATTTCCAACGAGAAGGGACTTGTGCGCCGCTTCGACGCTTCCAATCCCCTCCCCGCGGGTGGCGTGACTCTCTTAGCGGGCAACTACACCGCCGAGGTATGGGCCGGAGACTCCGTCCCCGCCTCCTTCGACACCCGATGGTTCAAAGGGGCTGAGAAATTCACCGTCGGCGACGGTTCCGTATCACAGGTAACCATCGTTGCCGCCCTCGCCAACGTCGTTTCGAGCGTTGTCGTTGAGGACGGGGCAAAAGAGGTCCTTTCCGACATCTCCATGACCGTAGGCCACAAGACCGGCTCCCTGGAATTTACCCCGGAGCTGATTGCCGACGGGAACACCAAGGGGTACTTCATGATGCCATCCATCGACAAGAACCTTACCTGGACCCTTAAGGGCACTCTCTCGACCGGCGAGGAGTTCACCAAGACCGGCACTATTGAGAACGCCAAACCCAAGACAGAGTACATCCTTACCGTCAAGCATGACGGCGGCGTGACCTCCCCCGTAGGCGGCGCTTTCATCACCGTCGAGGTGCAGGAAGCTACCGTCGTAGAGGACGAATACACCATCAACGCCGCCCCCGCTATCTCCGGAATCGGCTTCGACCTCTCCCAGGCCGTGATTGCCGAACCGGGCAAGTTCGCCAAGAAGTCCTTATGGATCGCCGCCACCTCCTTCCTTAAGAAGGTTGAACTGCGCTGCGACGCCTTTACCGACCTGCTCGGCATAGGCGGCAACGATTTCGAGATTTTCGGCATGGATCCCTCCCTCGAGACCGTCATCAACGACCACGGCCTCCGCTGGACCTACACCACCCACGACGACACGAACTTCTCGGAGATGAAGATTTCCTTCGACAAGGAGCTGCTCAACAACCTCCCCTCCGGGGAACACGCCGTGACGGTCATCGTTACCGACAATGCCGACAAGACCGCGACCGCTACCCTGAACATCGTGGTTTCCGACGCGCTCGTGATGACCGACCAGGTTGAGGCCAACGCCGCCACCACCTGGGCAACCAAGGCCACCCTCACCGGCACCGTGATGAAGGAGACCGCCACCGGCTTCGGAATCCAGTACCGCAAGCAGGGCACCCAGCAGTGGACGCAGGTCGCAGCCGATGCTTCCACATCCCGCGCCGCTGTCAACTCGAAGTACACCGTCACGCTGACCGGTCTGGAACCCGGCACTACCTACGAGTACCAGTCCTACTGCGACGACTTCACTTCCTCCGTCACCTGCACGTTCACCACCGAAAGCAACCAACAACTACCCAACTCGAGTTTTGAAGAATGGGGCAAAGACGGCAAATCCGTCATTCCGGCGGCATCAAAAGAATCGCTGTTCTGGGATACCGGCAACAAAGGCTCCTCAACGCTTAATAAGCAGGTGACCGAGCAGGAAACCACCCTGTTCCACTCCGGAAAATCATCGGCTCGCCTCACAAGCCAGTATGTCGCGATGTTCGGTATCGGCAAATTCGCCGCGGGAAACATATTCATCGGTGAGTTCCTTGGGACTGAGGAGACTTACTACGGCATCCTCGCATGGGGTCGTCCGTTCGCAAGCCGTCCCCGCGCCCTCCGCGCATGGGTTAAATATACCCCGGTTGCAATCAACAGGAAGGACAGTGGCGACCCCCGCACGGATGTAAAAGTCGGCGATATGGATAGCGGTATAATCTACATAGCTATCCTCAACGGCGAAAACAAGAACGACGCTAAGCTCGGAACGAAGTATCCATGCGTGGTACGAACCCTCGGCCCGTCGCTGTTCAGCAAGAACGACAAGAATGTAATCGGCTACGGCGAGCGCGTGTTCAAGGAAGCCACTGCCGGCGACGGCCTCATCGAAGTTGAAATACCCATCAGCTATGAGGGCTATCCCGAGGTCAAGGCCGAAAACATAATCTGCGTTGCGTCTTCATCCATCGGCGGTGACTACTACACCGGCGGAGAAGGTTCGCAGATGATTATCGACGACTTCGAGCTGCTCTACTAATCGGCTGTCAAGCCGCGACAATACCCGGAGGGGCCGCGCCAATCGATTTGGCGCGGCCCCTCTTTTTCTTATGTTTTTTTAATACAACGAATTACTGCAAGTTACAAAATTAATAGCTATCTTCGCGAGGATGATGATATTATCTCGCAATATTAACTCATAGTTAACCTCATAATCAATTATCGGATGCGAAAGACATTCTTACTCCTTACCAGTCTCGCCCTTGCCGGAGCATCTCTCCAGGCCGGCGCGCAAACCGCCGACAACCTCTATCCCTGCGACCTCTCGGGAGAAAAAGACCGCGACAGCGGCATCACCTACGTGACGCTCGACGGCACGTTCAAAATCAACTCGACCCAGCGCCACGCATTCCAGGACGAGAGCGTTCTCAGCGCCGGAATCGGCAAATCGCTTGTCCCGAAGGTCACCTACACCGGCCCGGTCTCGGAAATCAAGCTCTACCTCGACCTGGGCCAGGACGGCAGCTTCGACGCGGCCGACCTCATAGGATCCGGGCTTCCCGACAACCTACCGACCATCACCATCCCCTCGGAAACCGAGCCGGGAATCTACCGCGCCCGCGTAGAGGCCGAGGGTGACTGCGCGGTGGACTTCCTCGTCAACCTCCACAAGGAGGAGTGCGAGTTCTTCTCCGAAATCCTCAACGGCAACATCTGGGCCCCCGGCTACAAGCCCCTCCCCCTCAGCGTCCCCTACGGGACGGCTGTCAGCGTCGAGCCCCGCGCTACCCTCGAAGGGTTTAAGGGAGAGAAGCTGACCGTGCGCCACGGGCAGAACATCTTCGGCGAGCAGTATGTCAGCGGCAACCGCCAGTGGGAGGAGTTCGAGATTCCCGCCGAGGGGGTTTCAGAGCTTGCTGCGGCCCAGGTCAACGGACAGATTTACTTCATCGGCGAGTATGCCGACACCCCCGAAGGGGAATGGACCCTCGTATGGAGCGACGAGTTCACCTCCGACGAAATGGACACCTCGAAATGGAGCTACCATCCCCGCTACAACTCCGCCTGGAACCGTTTCTGCGCCGTCGGCGACGAGCGCCCGGTGGTCAACAAATTCAACCAGGGGATGTACAAATCCTACTGTATGAAGACCCCCGAGGAGTTCCTCCCCTCGGAAAAGAAAGAGATGATTTCCGGCGCGATTTACACCCACAACAAGTTCTACCTCACAGGAGGCTATATCGAGGCCCGCTGCAAGACGCTCCCCCATAAAGGCAACTTCCAGGCGTTCTGGCTGATGCCGACTAACCAGAGCGCCGGATGGCCCTCGTGCGGCGAAATCGACATATGGGAGCAAATCAACACGGAGAACATCGCCTACGGAACGCTCCACCACGCCTGGCGCTATCCCAACAACGCGACCGTGAAAAACCAGTACGGCTCGATCAGCAAGAGCTGCCCTTTCAGCGGAGGCACAAAGTCAGGGGTCAACGCGGCGCTCTGGCACACATACGCCATTGACTGGGATTCGGAACACATAACCTGGTATGTCGACGGCGTTCCCTATGCGACCGCCAAAAACCCCCACTATTCCGAGGGGAAATGGACCGAGGAGGTCACCTGGCCCTTCAACAAGGCGTATTACATCATCTGCAACCAGTCTGTCGGCAACGGCGGATGGGCGGCTAACCCCGACCTTGACTTCGTCTACCAGACAGACTTCGACTATGTGCGCGCGTACCAGAAGAAAGACAACCTCAACTACTTCTCAACGAAGGACGGCAACGTGTCGGGCATAACCGACGTCACCCCCGACGGGAACCTCGACAGCGACGCCCCCGTAGAGTATTACAACCTGCAGGGTATCCGCGTCACGGGCGACACCCCGGGCGTCTACATCCGCCGCCAGGGAAGCACGACAACGAAAGTCCTCGTAAGATAACACTTATGAAAAAGAGCATCATTATGAACCACCGGGGAGCGCTCGCGGTATGTGCGGCGCTCCTCGCTGTTCCCGCCGTAACCGCCATGCCCCCCGCCGCATCCGACGGCTCAGAATGGGAACTGATATGGAGCGACGAGTTCGACAGCAACGCGATGGATACCGCAAAATGGGGCTACCATAACCGCGGCGGAGCCACCTGGAGCCGCTTCATCGCCGACGGCGACGCGGCCCGCCGCGAGGTAAACCGTTTCGGCGACGGCTTCTATACCCCGCTTTGCGTGAAGACGCCCCCCTCCATGGCGGAAGGTAACAAGGAGATGATTTCCGGCGCGATCAACTCAAACGGCAAATTCCTGATGCGCGGCGGATATGTCGAGGCGCGATGCCGCACAAATCCACATACCGGCAACTTCCCCGCCTTCTGGCTCCTGCCGGCCGACGGCACCGGCGGATGGCCGGTATGCGGCGAGATTGACGCCTGGGAACAGATTGACGACGAGCAGGTCGCCTACCAGACACTCCACCACGCGATGCGCTACCCAAAGCATCCAAATTCCGCGAAATACTTCACTCCCGTCAGCGTAGACAGCACCTATGTCGGATGCGAGACTCCTGACGTCGACGCCTCGCAATGGCATGTCTACGCTGTCGAATGGGACGCGGAGCATCTCTCCTTCTTCGTCGACGGCAAACTTACGACAACCATCGCCAACCCGCACTTCGCAGAGGGGGCCTGGACGGAGGAAGTTACCTGGCCCTTCGACAAGGACTTCTACGTAATCCTGAACCAGTCGGTCGGCAACGGTTCCTGGGCCAAGGACGCCGACCCCGATTTCACCTACCGCACTGACTTCGACTACGTCCGCGCCTACCAGAAAAAGGGACACACCGACTACTTCACCACCGCCAAAGGCCGCGTAACCTCCAAATAATACCCACAAAAGCGGGGGCGCCCGGTAAGAGGCGCCCCCGCCGGCTTGGGGGTCTATATGAAGAGCGGGTTGCCGTAGATTGTATCTAAGTGCCGTGGATTAGTAGTTCCACTGGCAGGCGATCATGCGCAGGGAGTTGTCGCCCATTGTGCGCAGGTCGTTGATCATATTGTTTCGGCAGTTGACGTAAACCAGGGCCTGGTCGAAGGAAACGTCGAGCATGGTCAACTGGTTGTTGTTGCAGAGCACGCGCTGCAGGAAGGTCTGATTGCTGAGGGTCAACTGGGTAAGGTCGTTGTAGGAGCAATCGACGAAGAGGAGCTGCGGGCAGTTATCGACTGTGAGCGAAGTCAGGTTGTTGTAAGAGCATACGAGGTCGAGCAGAGCGGTGCAGTCGCGCATTGCCAGTCCGTTCATATTGTTATCGGAGCAGATGAAGGAGCTGAGCGCGGGAAGGCCGCTGACAATCATGTTGGAAATCTCGTTGTCGTCGACATTGAGGTTCTGGAGGTTCTCAAGCCCTACGAGAGTGATTCCCGTCAGCTTGTTGTAGCCGCAATAGAGATTCTTCAGAGCGGTGCAATTCTCGACCTTGAGGTTCTCGAGGTGGTTACCCTGGCAATTGAGAGTCTTGAGGGTGGCGGAGTTTGCCACATCAAGCGATACCAGGTAGTTGTTGGAAACGTTGAAAGTCGTCAGGAGCGGAGTCGCGCTGAGGTCGATTTCCGTCAGGCGGTTCTTGTAGATGTTGAGCGTTACGAGAGCGGAGCAGCCGGTAAGGTCGGCGGTCTTGATCAGGTTACGCGAGGCGTTGAGGTTGCTGAGAGCGGCGTCGCCCGAGAGATTGATGGATGTAATCTTGTTACGGGAAACGTTCAGGGTCTCGAGGGAAGTAAATCCGGCAAGGTTAAGGTCGCCGGCAAGGTGTTTGTCCTTCCACTCGATGGATTTCACGCGGCCGTTTTCAACGGTCACGCCTTCCCAGGTGGAGGGGGCGTTAAGGTCGGTGATTTTGAGGGCTTGCGCGTTAGTACCGTCCTTTTCGGCGGGCATTGACAGGAACGCCTTAAGCTGCTTAAGCTCGTTCTTGTCGATTTTCTGTGCGAAAACCGTCATGCAACCCAGCATGAGAGTAATCATTAAAATCGCTTTCTTCATAATAAATAGTTGTTTTGAACCAAGTTCTGTTAGGAGTTTTTGTACTTAATAAACACCCGTTATCAGAAAAAGGTTGACAGCCCCGCGAAAAATAAAAACCAGCGCCCCGCGGCAGTCCGCGGGGCGCTGTTAAAAAGCCGAGATTAAACCATTTTGTACCCGGATGGGAGGGTGCTGCTAGAATGGTCCAGATGGTAGGAGCTTGAAAGTGAGGCCGACGGGAGCAATCTGGAGATTGTGACCGAGGTCGAGCTTTCAAGCGACGACCCAGATGGGCCGTTATGGCACGCCCTCGAAGCCGGGGAGGACCGGATCGGGCAGCAGCCGGAACGACATACGGTGGTATGTGGAGGGACCGTTGGCGGCGATGGCCGCGCGGTGGTCGGCGGTCGGGTACCCCTTGTTGGCCCGCCAGTTGTAGGCCGGGAACTCGGCGTCGAGGCGCTCCATCAGCTCGTCGCGGTGGGTCTTCGCAAGCACCGAGGCGGCGGCGATGTTGCCGAAGCGTCCGTCCCCCTTGACGAAGGTCTTCCAGGGGAGGTCGCGGTAGGGCTTGAAGCGGTTGCCGTCGACAATAACGCGTCCCGGGCGGGGCGACAGCGCGTCGAGGGCGCGGTGCATCGCCTCGATCGACGCGTTCAGGATGTTCATCGAGTCAATCTCAGCCGGGGAGCACCAGGCCACGGCCCAAGCGACCGCCTGCGCCTCGATTACCGGGCGCAGCAGTTCGCGCCTGCGCTCGGTTAGCTGCTTGGAGTCGTTAAGCCACGGATGGTGGAAGTCGTCCGGCAGGATTACCGCCGCGGCGCACACCGGCCCGGCGAGGCATCCCCGCCCGGCCTCGTCGCATCCGGCCTCCATCGCGGAGAACACGTAGCAGTTCTGCAGGGAAAACTCTTTCATCACAGAGGCTTGCGGAACGTCGCGCGGCGGCGGTGGAGACGGTGGTCGAAATATGCCCACTGGTTCTGCACGGCGGTATTGTCTTCAAGCTCCAGGTTGGTCTCCGCATGCTCGAAGCCGTATTTGTTGTAGTACGGAATCAGGTCGGCGAAGAGCAGGGCGTTCACCCCCTTGTTCTGATACTCCGGTGCCACCGCGATCAGCAGCAGGTCAACGGCGTTCGACTTCCCGCGCAGGGTTTTCAGCAGATGAGTCCATCCCAGGGGGAAGAGCTTCCCCCCGCTCTTGCGGAGCGCGTCGGAGAAGGACTGGATCGAAATCCCGATCGCTACCAACGTGTCGTCGGCATCGGTAACCACCGTGACCAGGTCGAGATTGATGATGCTCAGATACATCTCGATATAGTAGTCGATCTGGCGGGGAGTCAGGGGGGAGTAGCCGTAGAGCTTGTCGTAGGCGCGGTTGATCAGCTCGAAAAGCGCCACGCCGTATTCCTCCTTGATTTTCTTGCGGGAGGTGTACTTCTTGACCTTCAGGTTCTCGCGGCGCTTCACTATGTCGGCGATACGCTGGTATTTTTCCGGGATATGCTCCGGGACCTTGACATAATATTCGACCCACCCGGCATCCTTCTTGAAGCCCATACGCTCCATATGGTCAACATAGTACGGATGGTTGTAGATGGTCGCCATGGTACCCATCTCGTCGTAACCGAAAGTCAGCATGCCCTCGTGGTCCATATCGGAGAAGCCCATCGGACCGACGATGGAGGTCATCCCCTTTGAGCGTCCCCAGTCGCTGACAGCCTTGAACAGGGCGTCGACAACCTCGGCATCGTCGATAAAGTCTACGAACCCGAAACGGAGGTCGGCCGAGCCGGTACGCCCGTTGACTATCGGGTTGATAATGCCTGTCACGCGTCCTACCGGCTTACCGTCGCGGTAGGCCATGAAGCACTGCGCGTCGCAGTGGTCGAACGCCGGATTCTTCTCCGGTGAAAGGGTGTTTACGTCGTCGACCATCAGCGGCGGGACGTAGCACGGATTGTCCTTATAAAGCGAGTTGCCGAAAGCCACATACTTGCGCAGATTGCGGCGCGTCGGCTCTATTGCCTTTACTTCAATCATTTATATCAAAATAGCTGAATTTGTTTCTCTTTGTTAAGTAACTGGTCGAAATTATTTTAATATTTGTCCGAGGAAAATTTTTAGAAGATTTTTCTCGTTATCGCGAAGCGCTTTGGACGGAGGTCCAAAGAACAAGAAGGAGTGTAGCGAGCTACACGACTGATGATGAGAGGAAAAGATTCAAAAATTTTGCCGGAGAAATATTGACATAATCAGACCCGTTAGTATAAAATAATTTTGAACAGTTACTTATTCGGTTGCTGTCACGTTTGCCGCTGGCTGCCGCTGGGCGCCGGGAAGGGGCCTTACCGAAAGCCATCCCAGCACGAAGGCCATTATCACGAGGAAAACCGTAATCACGATGTAGACCCGCTTGTTGGAGTGCCCGGCGAGCGCCATTTTGACATCCGTCACATCGCGGAACGGACGACCCTTGGGAGCCGCGCACCGCTGGGCGATACGGTTCAGCCGCGGATTGCGGTCCCCCGTGGCCTTGAGCACCTCCTGGAGCACCCGCCCGTAGGACGCGAGATCCTCCGACACGTCAGCCGGAGTCAGGTGGGACCGCTGGTCAAACCCGACGTCAATCACCTTCAGGTTGCGGATATTCTCGGTAAATATAATCGTCTCCGGGCGTATCGGATGATGTACGATATGGTTCTTCTGTATATACTCGATCGCGTCGAGAAGCTGGTGGACCACCTTCTCCTGAATGTCAGGGGTAACCTTCCCCTCGTCGAGCAGCGTCCGCAGCGAGTCGCCGTAGACATCATCGGTTATAATGCACCTCCCGAGCCCAGGCACCTCCTCGAAATCGTTGATCATGACGATATTAGGATGGGCCAGGTTATAGCGCACGTCAAACTCTTTCTCAATCATGTCGCGGAAGCGCGGGTCGTCGGCCAGCTCGGGGCGCAGCGTCTTGAGCATTACCCACTTGCCGTGCTTCTTGGCGGTATAGACATGGTAGAACTCCTCGTCCCATTTGGGAAGGTGCTCGATTTCGGTCCATTTGGGTTTTGATGTGTCAGGCATGGCGGTCAGTGTTTGTTAGTTTTGTCCGAGGCACCTCTGCGGGCCAGGAACAGCGTCTCGCGGGAATTGTCGAAATAGAGTATATGCTGGCGGTCGCTGCCGGGGAATGTAACCTTTATGGCATCCACCTCGCCGATTTTCGTGCGCCCGACAATCACGTTTATTCCCAGCACGTTGCGCAGCAGCCTTCCGATATCGGCCGAGGAGATTACCTTGAACGGGGAGTCGGGCGTCGTGCCCCGGCCGCTTTCAAGGATTGCGGTCGCGATCATGTCGCAGCGCGGCCCGAGGTTTGCCGCCCTCATACCCGGTCTCTCCCCGGCCCCCTGCTCGGCGGCGGTGAGGGCCATTATGCTCAGGTCGAGCGACACGGGGTTGACAACCAGCGCGTCGGGAGTCAGAAGCGCGACCCGCTCGTAATCCTTCGCGGTGAAAGCGTCGGAGATTCCGTCGAAAGTCTCCCGCGGGTCGTAGTCGGGCGTGAAGGAATAGCCGAAGTAAACGGTCGCCAGCTCATGCGAGGTAAGGGTCGTATCGCCAGCCACAAACCGATTCAGCAGGGCGCGGTAGCGGTCGGGGTGCATCGCGACCTCCACCTGCAGGGCGTTATAGTCCACCCCCCGCGCCGGGAACGCCAGCGCGATCAGCGGGATAAGGATAAAGAGCAACGTGTTGCGGTTCATCAGTCTGTTTCGTTCGTTAAATGGCGGCTTAGTCAAGCGTTTTTCCGGCGAGCTTCATTATCTTCTTCGGCAGGTCGGTATTGTCGCCGAAACTGCCGAAGACCTCCGAGCCGCGACCGATGGCGAACACCGGCACCGGGGAGCCGGTATGCTTGGTAGAGGCCCAGTTGATGCCGGCCTGGGTATCGAGGACCTCGAACACAGCCGCGGTAAACGCATCGAAGTCGGCGTAGAGGGTCTTCTGGTCGGGCTGAGCTATATTCCTCGTAAACATATCTTCAAACATCTCGCGGAGGCGCCCGGTTTGCTCCTTAGTGATTTTTGTCTTCGGGGTCCAGAAACCGAGGTTCTCGGTAAGATACTCCTTCATGTCGTCCCAGGTGAAAATCCGTTTCGACTTCGCTATTCCCTTGCAGAAGTCAGAAAACGCATCCTTCGACAGCCGCTGCCCGGAAAGACGTTCGGGGAACACGGCATAGCCCGAACTGTTGTTCCCTACCGACATTCCTCCCGTCTCGTGGTCGGCGGTGACGACGATAAGGGTCTCGTCGGGGTGCTGGCGGTAGAAATCAAGGGCGATTTCGAGCGTCTTGTCGAAGTTCACCGTCTCGATTATGTTCGCGCCGGCGTCGTTGCCGTGGCCCGAATGGTCGATGTTGCCCCCCTCTACCATCATGAAGAACTTATCCGGGGAGACGCGCTCGAGATGGGTCATGCACGCCTTTGTAAGCTCCTGCAGGGTCAGCGCCCCGGGGATGGAGTCAATCGTGAACCCGATATTCCAGTTTCGCAGGGTGTCGGGGCTCAGAATCAGCATACGGTCGGCGGTAAAGTCCGCTTCCTCAAGCCCGTAGGAAACACTGACTCCGTTCTCGGCGAACTCGGCGAGCAGCCCGTTGTCGCACCCCTTCTTGTCCTTCGTACCGCGCAGGCCCGAACCGGCAGCGAACTGGTAACCGCTCCGGGCGAGCTGGCTCCCGATTTCGCGGTACATCCCGCGGTTGGGGACATGGGCATAGAAAGCGCCGGGTGTGGCGTCGTCAATCGCGACGGAGGTCACAAGCCCCACCCCGTAGCCGTCGTCAAAAAGCACCTTGGCTATCGACGTTACGGCGGCTGAATCCGGAGTCACGCCGAGCATCCCGTTGACTGTCTTATGGCCGGTCGCCAGGGCTGTCCCCGCTGCCGCGGAGTCGGTAACGTCGGAAGAGGCTGAGTGGTTGGTAGCCATCGATCCGGCGGAAAGCCCGGTCATGGCGAGGTCACCGGCTCCGAGCACGTGCTTCTTATAAAGCTGCGCGTTCATTACCTCGTTGACGCCCATACCGTCGCCGATAAAGTAGAAGATGTATTTGGGCGCGGAATCCTGCGCGGAAAGCTGCAGCGCCGATGCCGCGCATAGCAGAAATGCCGAAAGAGTGTTCTTTATATTCATGGCTTTCAATTAATTTCGTTATTCATCGCCAACAGGCGGTCCATTATCGCCCGGTCGTTGCTCAGGCGGGGCACCTTGCGCTGTCCCCCGAGTTTGCCGGTCGACGCGAGCCAGCGGTCAAACACGCCGCTGGCGGCCGGAACGACCTCAAGGCGGTCGAGAAAGATTCCCCCGGAGCGCTTAGCCTGGTAGTCGGAGTTCTGGTTTTGCAGCTCCCGGTCGAGTATGTCGGCAAACATCTCGAGAGAAGCGGGTTTTCGCCCGAACTCGACAAGCCACTGGTGCCTGCCGCGGGTGCGATCCCCGGCATACACCGGGGCAGCGGTATAGTTCAGCACCTCGGCGCCGGTGGCCGCGCACGCCTTCTCCAGCGCCGCATCGGTATTGTAGACCATCACCTCCTCGCCGAAAGCGTTGATGAAGCATTTCGTGCGCCCGGCGATGGTGATTGTCAGCGGGTCGACACTCTCTACTTTCACAGTGTCACCCGTGCGGTAGCGCCACAGGCCGTTTGACGAAGTGACCACCAGTTCGGCCACCATCCCCGGCTCGGCCTTCCACACCGGAAGAGGCCGGGCCCCAGCCTCCTGCGGCAGAAGCTCGTAGAAAGTATCGGCAGTGAGGATAAGCCCCATTTCCGGGGAGTCGCGGCGCTCCTGGACGGCGAAAAAGCCCTCCGACGCGTTGTAGTTTTCCCAGTAGCGCATCCGCGACGGGTCCGTTATGCGGCGGTACTGCTCGCGGTAGGGTCCGAAAGCTATCCCGCCGTGGTAAAACACCTCGAGGTTGGGCCACACATCGTGGATTGTCTCTGCCCCGGCGCGCTCCACCACCTTTTTAAGCACCGTCAGGAACCAGGAGGGCACCCCGGAGATACTCCTGACATCGGCCCGGAGCGAAGCCTCCACAAGCGCCGGGAGCTTCTCGTTCCAGTCGGCCATCAGGGCAATCCGTTTCGACGGGATGCGGAAAAGGTTGACCAGCGGGTTAATCCGGTCGATAAGCGAGGCGGAAAGGTCGCCGACCTTCACCCCCGTCTTGAGAGTCAGCTCGTTGGCGAAGCTCCCCCCGAGTATGAAATTCTTCCCTCCGAAAACGTGGCTGTCCGGGTAGCTCGCCAGATAGGAGGCCACGGAATAGGCAGCCCCGGCGTAATGCGAGCGCCGCAGCCCGCGGGGGGTGATGGGGATAAACTTGCTCTTGCCGTCGGAGGTGCCCGACGACTGGGCGTAGCGGCGGCACACTCCCGGCCACAGCACATCCGCCTCCCCGCCGACCATACGCATGACGTAAGGACGGATTGCCGGATAATCATTGACCTCCAGCGCGGAGAAACGCTCGTAAAGTTCTCCAGCGGATGGAGCCGAGGCGACGCGGTCCAACCCATTGTCAACGCCGAACGAAGTCCCGGCGCCACGCGTCACAAGGTCGCGCAGCACCCTTGACTGGCTCTCCCGCGGGTCGCGGCGAGCTTCAGCCTCAGCCTTGACTATTCGGCTGAAAAACGGGCGGGATATGTTGGTAAAGTCAATCATTCGGGTTCAGGGAGCATTCCGCGTTCGCGACACGCCCATTCCCGCGAATTTACCATTTTTTTCAGCCGTGTGGCCTCCCCTTACCCTTAAAAAATCAAAAACCGCCCGTTTCCGTAAAATTGGTAACGCTTGCCGTTGTTTGGGTAACGCCCCATACCCAGCTTACGGCTAACTTCGCGTCGTAGGATGAATACTCATCCCAAACTCATACCGAACAGAGCTTAACCTTTCACCCTACACCATTCACAAGGAGCGAGTTGAAAACTCGCGGAACCGAAATCATTGATTGATGAAGAGATTAACCAAGTAGTGATTCGATAGATCCGGTGTGTAACAGATTGCATAATGGCAATCCCCGACGGCCGCCTGCCTATGGGCGGTTCCGACAAAAGACAGGCCGCATCGCGACGACGCGGCCCGCTTTTTCCTTTAAGAAGATGCTTATTCCGAAGGGGTTACAGGACTGAATTTGTGTAGGGATGCGGCGTGTCGCGTTTTATCGTGCGGCCAAGTAAGCTCTTGATTGCCTTAACCTGACGCGGCACGCCGCGTCCCTACACCATGTACAATACGCCAGGGTCAGCCGATGATTTCGGGAGGGAGGATCGGCATGGCGCCGGGGCGGGTGCAGACAAAGGCCGAGGTCTGGACGGCCTTGGCATGCGCTTCGGCGACAGACATGCCTTTGAGGATGGAGGCGATGAAGGCGGCAGTGAACGAATCCCCCGCGCCGACAGTGTCGGCCACCTCTACCTTCGGAGTCGGCTGGAAGGATACGGTTCCGGGAGTGAAGACGTAGCTGCCGTTGATGCCGCAGGTCAGAATCAGCATCTTCAGGTTGTACTTGCCGAGCAGAATCCAGCACTTGTCCTGAAGGTCGATACCGGGATAGCCGAACATACGGCTGACGGTAACCAACTCCTCGTCGTTAATCTTCAGTATGTTGCACCGCTTCATCGAGTTGCAGAGTATCTCCTTGTTGTAGAAGCCCTGGCGGAGGTTCACGTCGAATACAACCAGCGAGTCGGCGGTCTGCGGCATCGCGTCGAGGAAGCGGTTGATTGTGTTGCGCGAGACTACGTTGCGCTGGGCGAGAGAGCCGAAGCAGACGGCCTTCGTGCGCTCCGCGAGCTGTTCGAGACGGGCCGTGTAAGGAATATTGTCCCACGCCACGTTCTCCTTGATTTCATATTGCGGAATCCCGGCCTGGTCGATTTCAACCTGCACGGTGCCTGTCGGATAAGGTACGCGCTCAATCAGATGGTTCAGGCCTTTCGAGGTGAAGTTCTCGATAATCTCGTCGCCGAGGGGGTCGTTGCCGACTGCGCTCACGACGCAGCTCGGAAGGCCGAACTGGGAAACGTGGTATGCGAAATTGGCCGGCGCGCCACCGATTTTCTTACCTTCGGGAAGCACGTCCCAAAGCGCCTCCCCCATTCCTACTACTATATCGTTCATGCTATTGTTATTTAAGGATTAGGCTTTCTTTATTCTTAACGTGTAATACATCAGGTATATTACCCCGACGGTCATCACGGCGACAGCTCCGGCCTGCCCGACAGCGTCAGCGGCGTAACCCATCGCCAGGGGGAACACCGTCCCGCCGAAGAGCCCCATAATCATAAGGCCCGAAACCTCGTTCTTCTCCGCCGGAGAAGCAATCAGAGCCTGGGAGAACACGACGGAGAAGATGTTGGAGTTGCCGAATCCTATCAGCCCCAGGGCGACGTAGATAGCGCCCAGCGTGTCGCAGACAAACAGCATCACCATCGCCGCGAGCATCATCAGCACGCTGATTCCGAAGAAAATCTTCGGCGACATGGCGCGCAGGATAAAGGCTCCGAGGAAGCATCCCGCGGTACGGAAGATGAAATATACGCTGGTAGCGAAACCAGCCTCTTCAAGGGGGAGCGCCAGGCGTTCCATAATGATTTTGGGAGCCGTCGTGTTGGTGCCTACATCGATTCCGACGTGGCACATGATGCCGAGGAAGCAGAGCAGGATGAACGGACGGCCAAGGAGCTTGACACATTCGCCGATACCCGAAGCCTTGTCAGGGCGTTCCTCCTCAATCGGAGTGGCGGCAAGCGCCGTTACCGAAAGAAGGCTGACCGCGGCGTAGATTATGAACAGCACGCGCCACCCCAGCCCGAAGGTCGGCATGAAGGTCGTGGCGCCCCAGGCAGCGATAATCGGAGCGAGGAACGAGGCGATGGCTTTCACGAACTGGCCGAACGTCAGGGTCGAGGCCAGCTTGTCGCCGCTGATAAGGTTGGTAACCAGCGGGTTGAGCGACGTCTGCATTATGGCGTTGCCTATACCGAGGAGCGAGAAGCTGAGAAGCATTATGACGTAGCTGTCGCCGAACACCGGCAGGATAAGCGAGAAAGCGGTAACAATCAGGGAGATAAGCACCGTACGCTTACGCCCGATACGGTTCATCAACATCCCCGTCGGAACGGAAAATATCAGGAACCAGAAGAAAACAAGCGAGGGGAAGAGATTGGCCTGCGAGTCGGTCAGGCCCAGGTCCTTCTGGACGTAGTTCGAAGCCGTGCCGACCAGGTCGACGAAGCCCATGGCGAAGAAACAGAGCATCACCGGGGCGAATTGCAGCAACGAGCTTTTCTTGGCTGTTGTCGTTGTCATAGATTGGTATCTATTTTAAGGTTGTCGAATAAGCTGTTATTTAACAAGGACGGGATAGATTTTCAGCGACGCCTTGGCCTGTCCACCCTCGGAAGCGAGGGAGAGCGAGCTGTAAGGCGCGTCGGGGAACACGAGGTTCGTCATCGCGAACCGCCCCCCGTTGCCGAACACCTCGATGCTCGACCGGTCGACGAATATTCTGAGGGTCAGCTCCTTGCCAGTTCCGTAAACCGGAGCCGTCGTCACCGCCGGGAACTCCTGGCTGAAATTCACAATCCCGCTCTCGCGGCGGTCCATAGAGAATGTGCCCGCGGCGGGGTCATAGGTCATCAGTACACGGTTACCCTCGGCGTTGGAGAGGGTTATGGTGACCCCCTTCGCCTCTTTGGGATTGAGGGTTAGCTCGATCTCGCATACCCCCTCGTTCTCCTTCGGGAGGCTGTAGACCTTCGCTTTCCGGCCGAGCGACACCCCTTTGGCGCTGACAACGGGCTTGCCGCGGAGCGCGTCGACCTCCGGGGAGGGAGCGGTCGAGGCGTAGACCTGCCCGTCGGCTTCCCGGAAAAGGGAGACATCGCGGGGGAGCGTGTTGGCGCTGCGGAACTGCGTCGTGGGCACCTCGGCGGCATACTGCCAGTTGCTCATCCAGCCGATAATCGCTCGCCTCCCCTCGGGAGCGTCGCTCCAGCTTACAGAAGCGTAATTGTCCTTGCCGTAGTCGAGCCATTTGGTCGGCACCTTCCCTTCCGCGTCGGTGTCAGGCTTGAAGGTCTTGCCGTCGAAGTCGCCGATGAAATACTGCGCGGCGCTCCCGCCGAAGGGGCCGCCGGGGTTGATATTGCATATCAGCATCCACTTCTCCTCGCCGGTGCCCTCCACGGGGAGCCGGAAAAGGTCAGGACACTCCCATACGCCGTCCTGGCATCCCAGTCCTTTGCCAAAGGAGCTTTGGAGCGTCCATTCCTTCATATCGGGAGAGGTGAATATAAGCATCTCGTGGTCAAGGGCGTGGGCGAGCACCATCGTCCATAATTTCGCTTCCGGGTTCCAGAACATGTTCGGGTCGCGCGCCTCGCTCTCGAGCGTCAGCGTCGGGTTTCCGGGATATTTGGTGAAGGTCGCGCCGTTGTCGCCGCTGTGGGCGAGACTCTGGATCTGGCTCACATCGGCCGAAGTGTACATCGCAAGCACTGCGTCCTTGCCGAACCCTGCGGAGTTCTCCTTGTCTATGGCGCAGGAGCCGCTGAACACTGCCCCCAGGCCGTCAGGCTCGATCGCCGCTCCGTGATGCTCCCAGTTTACCAGGTCCTTCGATGTCGAATGGCCCCAGGTCATATTCTGCCACTTCGACCCGTAGGGGTTCCACTGGTAGTAGAGATGCCATACCCCGTCCTTGTAGAACATCCCGTTGGGGTCGTTCATCCATCCGTAGAGGGGAGTATGGTGGTAGAGGGGGCGGTATTTCTCGCGGTTGGCCGTGTCAAACGTGTCGGCCAGGGCGAAATTGCTCCAGCACGCGTCCTCCTTGGCCTCGCGGACCGAAGAGCGGTTTTGCGTCGTCACTATGTTGAACACTACCTCGCGCCCCTGATAGGGGGTAAGGTCGAAAGGAACGGTATAATCGACCTTCGACTTGGCGAGGCGCACGTACATCACGCGTTCGAGCTTGCCGTCGACAAGCACGTTGACCTTGGCGTCGTCGTTCGACTCCTGGACCGGCATTATGACGTAACGCGAGTCGCCGTTGACCCGCACCAGGGTATTGTTCGTTCCGAGATGCTCGACCGTCACACCCCCGTCGGCAGCCGAAAGGCCGGAGGTTGAAAGGAGGGTCGCCGCGAGCAGCGCCGCTTTGGAATAGTTTTTCATTGCTGATGGTATATCGCAGGGTGGTTACTTTTTCATGGGCCTTTTACGAGGCATCACAAAGCTACAAACAAAACCTCGCAGAGCGTATTAAAAATTGCGCGTAACGTTGCAATTTTGGCTCATCTCCCCATTTTTGCAAGAAAACGCACCGATTTTTACATTTTAAACAACTAATTTTGTATCAAACAAACTATCCATTGAAGCCTTTGCAATGGGTTATTCCGATTAAGTCAGTTACCATGAAACGAATATTACAGATCTTTGCCATACTTCTGTTATCGTTCCTCGCGCAATCCTGCGGAGGGGATGCCCCGAACTACCGGATCGGGGTATCCCAGTGCAGCCAGGACGACTGGCGCAGCAAGATGAACGATGAGATATACCGCGAGGTGATGTTCCATCCCGAGGCGACTGTCGAAATCCGCTCCGCCGACGACAGCAACGACAAACAGATTGCCGACATACAGTACTTCCTCGACAACAAGTTCGACATAATAATCGCCGCCCCGAACGAGGCCGACGCCATCACACCTATAATAAAGAAAGCATACCAGAGCGGCACCCCTGTGATAGTTTTCGACCGCAACATCCACGGAGATACATACACCGCCTTCCAGGGGGTCGACAACACGGCGATCGGCCGCATGGCCGCGCGCTACGCCCGCAACCTCGCCGGCAGAGGGGGGAAGGTAATCGAAATACACGGCCTTAAAGGCTCCACCCCCGCAGAGGAGCGCCATAACGGTTTCGCAGAAGCCGCTGTAAGCGAGGGTCTCGAGATGCTTGGGACAGCCTACGGCAACTGGAATTACGACGACGCGGCCGTCGCCGCCGACTCGATGCTGGCGGCCCATCCCGACGTTGACCTGGTTTACGCCCATAACGACCGCATGGCCATCGCCGCGTCGGAAGTGGCGCGCCGGCGCGGTCTCGACATAAAGGTGATAGGAATCGACGCGGCCCCGCAAATCGGTATCCGCGCCGTGGCCGACAGCGTTATTGACGCCACATTCCTATACCCCACTGAGGGACACCAGCTTATACGCACAGCCCTCGCGATTCTTAAAGGGGAGCCCTACGATACCGTGAACCAGCTCCCCCTCTCCTCAGCCGTCGACCTATCCAACGCCGACATTCTCCTTATGCAGAACGACGCCCTCTCGGAGGAGACGCGGAAAATCAAACTGCTCAAAAGCCAGGTCGACGAGTTCTGGGACCGCCATTCGGCCCAGACCTGGCTCCTCTACGCGACTATCGCGATCGCCCTGCTGCTCTTGGGCGTTCTCTTCCTGGTTCTCAGGGCCTTCTGGCAGCGCCGGAAGCACCAGGCCGACCTCGATGCGGCTACCCAGTCGAAACTCAGGTTCTTCACGAATGTCTCCCACGACCTGCGCACTCCCCTGACCCTCATCGCCGAGCCAGTCGAGCAGCTCGCCGCCGCGCCTAATCTCGACGAGTCGCAGAAAACACTGATAAGGATTGCCGACAAGAACGTGCGCATCCTCAAAAGACTTATCAACCAGATTCTTGACTTCCGAAAATACGAAAACGGCAAGCTCGACATCCGCCTTGCGGAAGCCCCTGTCGGCGAACTACTGGCGGAATGGGCCGAAGCGTTCCGCGCCACGGCCCGCAAGCGCGACATAAAGCTCTCCCTCGACATTTCCCTCCCTGAAGGCTTCACTATGGCCGTAGATACCGAGAAAATCGAACGGGTATTCTTCAACCTGGTTTCCAACGCGGTAAAGTACACGCCCGACAACGGCCGCATAGCCGTCGTCTGCCGCCTGGAGGGGGAAGGGCTGGTTCTCTCCGTTGCCGACACCGGGATGGGGATCCCGGCGGAAGACCTCGGCAACATATTCGACAGGTTCTTCCAGGTAGACCGCGTACACCCAAACGGCTCAGGCATCGGGCTCTCGCTGGCGAAAGCCTTCGTGGAGCTTCACGGAGGCTCTATTTCAGTCGACAGCACGGTAGGGAAAGGCTCTACTTTCACCGTGCGCCTCCCGGTAAGCCACATTGACAGCGCCGCGACCGGCGCGGTTCCGACAATCTCCTCCTCCGAAATCGAGAGCGAACTGGGAAAAATCGACCAGACGCCCCCCGCTCTTGCCGCCTCGTCCGACCCGTCTGACCCGTCCGACCCCAAAAAGCCCCTCCTGCTGGTTATTGACGACAACGAGGACATGCGGCTGCTCGTCAAGCAGTTGATGAGCGGCGAATACGAGGTCATTGGCGCCCCCGACGGAAAGGAGGGAATGCGCCTGGCCGCGAAATATGTGCCCGACATAATAATCTGCGACGTCATGATGCCCGTCATGGACGGCCTCGAGCTGTGCCGCCGCGTGAAAGAGGAAATCTCTACCTCCCATATCCCCGTACTCCTCCTTACAGCGTGCTCCATGGACGAACAGCGGGCGCAGGGCTACGACAGCGGGGCCGACGGCTACCTCGCGAAGCCTTTCAACGCCGCCGTATTGCGTTCCAGGTGCAAGAGCCTGGTAGACAACCGCAAACGCATCAAAGACCTCTGGACTTCCTCTCCGCTGCCGTCAAATCCTAACGGCGTAAATATCAAGGCCGAGGGGGCTGCCAAGGCCCCTCGGCCCGCTGTGGCCACAGCGGCCGGCGCGCCCGACGTTGACAACGAGTTCTACGCCCGCTTCCTGGAAATCGTGCGCCGCGAGATGGGGGACCCGGAACTGAACGTCGACACCCTCGCCTCGAAGATGGGGCTCGGACGCTCGCAGTTCTACCGCAAGATAAAGGCCCTCACCAACTATTCCCCCGTAGAGCTGCTACGCTCCCTCCGCCTCAAACAGGCCCGCGAGCTCCTCGCCTCGACCTCCCGCTCCGTCAGCGAAATCGCCTACGAAGTCGGATTCTCCACCCCCGCCTACTTCACCCGCTGCTACCGCGAGGCCTTCGGCGAAACCCCTACAGACCTCCGCGACCGCCTCGGCAACTGAAAAGAGTGAATGGTGAAGAGTGAAGGGTGAAAGGTGAAGGGAATACCCAAATTAAGTATTCTCTTCACTCAGGCGCAGCCTGAATTTCACTTTTCTCTTTATTCACTTCTCCTTGGGCCGCTATGACGGCGCACTCATGGTAAAAACCGTGCATTGTGTTGCAAAAATAGGTGGTCGCGCCATTTTTCATAAACGGCGCGACAATTTTTCTATCCCGTCAATCCTAACCACTATATCTTTGCGCCACAAACCCCTACCAATCGTAATAATCATGAAAAAACAAATCCTCAGCGCGATTTTGCTATTCTTCATGGCCATCGCCGCACTGGCGCAGGAAATAACCGTGCACGGCACGGTCGTCTCCGCCGCCGACCAGGAACCGCTGATCGGAGCCTCTGTCGTCTCCGACGCGACAAAGAAAGGTGTCTCGACCGACATCGACGGCAATTTCTCCCTCTCAGTCCCGTCAGGCTCGAAAATAACCGTCAGCTACGTCGGCTACAACCCCAAGACCCTACCCGCGGCTCCGTCGATGACCTTTGAGATGGAAGAGAACAACGCCCTGCTCGACGAGGTGGTCGTTGTCGGTTACCAGACTATCCGCAAGGCCGACCTTACAGGCGCCGTAGCGGTAATGGATATGAAGGAGCCGTTGAGCGAGAACTCCGGCAACATCATGAACTCCATGGCCGGCAAGCTCCCGGGCGTCCTCGTCGTCCCCGACGCCGCCCCCGGCGGCACAGGCTCCATCCGCGTCCGCGGTATGTCGACCGCCAATTCGAGCAACGACCCGCTCTATATAATAGACGGCGTCCCGACTGACAACATCAACATGATCAACCCCTCCGACATCGAGAGCATGCAGGTGCTTAAAGACGCCGCCTCCGCCTCGATCTACGGCTCCCGAGCTGCCAACGGTGTGGTAATCATCACTACAAAGCAAGGCAAGGGTGACCGCCTCTCAGTCAGCGTCAACTACGCCGTCAGCGCCCAGACAATCGCCAAGCGCTACGACATGATGAACGCCGAGGAATGGGGACGCGCCTACTGGACAGCCTCCAAAAACTCCAACATCGCCCCCAGCCACGTCCTCTACGGCAACGGACCCGAGCCGGTGCTCCAGAAATACGTCAACGGGAACCCCAACTTCCCGACCACCGACACCGACTGGCAGGACGAGGTCTACCATACCGCCTGGACCAACAACCTGACCGCTACCGTCTCCAACAGCTCCGAGAAAGGCTCCGTTCTCTTCTCCGCGAACTACATCAACCAGAACGGTAACATCAAGAAGACTTTCTACGAGCGCTACTCCGCCCGCGTCAACTCCCACTACAACCTCGGCAAGTACTTCACCGTCGGCGAGAACCTCGCCGTAGCCCGCTGGAGCAACCGAGGCATGGATGTCGCCGGCGACCGAGGCATCCCCTTCACAGCCATGAGCCAGCACCCCGCGCTCCCCGTCCGCGGCCTCAACGGCGAATGGACCCGCCCGATTTCTCTGATCGCCTCCGACCTCGCCAACCCCGTGCAGCTTATCGAAAACGCCAAGGACAACGTCAACACCTCCTGGCGAATCCTCGGAAACGCTTACCTGGAGGTAAAACCCGTCGAAGGGCTCTCCGTAAAGACTAACATCGGTATCGAGCACAGCCAGTATTTCAGCGTAAGCCTCGGCCGCGCCACCAACCCCGGCGACATAAACAGCGTCGGTAGCGCCTACGGACAGGGTGACACCTGGACCTGGACCAACACCGCCAACTACGTCAAGACTTTCGCCAAGAAGCACCATCTCAACGTCCTGATCGGTACCGAGGCTATCGGATACACCTTCCGCGACCTTACCGGCTCGCGCCAGGGATTCGCCTTCGAAGACAGCGACTTCATGCAGGTAGGCGCCGGAACGGGCGACCGCGACGCCGGGGGCGGCAAGACCCAGTGGTCAGTGTTCTCCCTCTTCGGCAAGGCTGACTACAATTTCGACGACCGCTACCTGGCATCCTTCACAATCCGCCGCGACGAAAACTCCCGTTTCACAAAGAAGCACCGCGCCGGCGTGTTCCCCGCCTTCTCTCTCGCCTGGCGTCCGACCCAGGAAGCCTTCTTCCCCGAGAACAACATCCTCAGCGACCTCAAAATCCGCTACTCCTGGGGCCAGAACGGTAACGCGAACATCCCGCCCCTTTACCCCTCCTACTCGATTTACGTGATGAATACCGGAAACGGCGCCTACGACATCGCCGGCACTGGCAACCAGACTACCTCCGGCATAACACTCTCCGCGTCCGGCAACCCCGAGCTGAAATGGGAGACCACCGTACAGAACAACATCGGCGTCGACCTCCAGTTCCTTAACGGCGCTCTCAACCTTACAGCCGACTACTACATCAAGAAGACCCACGACATGCTGACCATCCCCCCGGCCCTCGACGTCGCCGGCGAAAACGCCGCCGTATGGCTCAACACCGGCTCGATGAAGAACAACGGATGGGAAATCCAGCTCTCCTACAACAGCCCCCGCTACGGCGACTTCTCCTGGAACGGCTCCGTCAACATCTCGCAGTACAAGAACAAGCTCGAGAAGCTCAACAACCGCCAGAAATTCATCGGCGGAGACCAGCGCCTCATCCCCGGACAGCCGATGGGTGTCTACTACGGATACGTCTGCGACGGCATCTTCCAGAACAAGGAGCAGGTTGCCAACCACGCGACTCAGACCGGCGCCGCCCCCGGCCGACTCATCTACCGCGACCTCGACGGCAACGGAGTGATTGACGAGAACGACCGCTGCATAATCGGCGACCCGAACCCCGACCTCTCGCTCGGCATCAACCTCGGCTTCAAGTACCGCGACTTCACCCTCGACATGTTCTTCTCCGGCGACTTCGGATTCGACATCCAGAACCATATGAAGCGCCAGCTCTACTCGATGAGCTACTCAAACCTCGCGACAAACCGCGCGGCCGACATCCTCAACGCCTGGAGCCCGACAAACACCGGAAGCGACATCCCCGCCCTCTCGCTCACCGACGACAACAACGAGGCCCGCTTCTCTACCTACTACGTGGAAAACGGCTCCTACATGAAGATGAAGTACCTCAAGCTCTCCTACTCCCTCCCCGCCAAGATTATCGGCAAAATCGGAGCCACGAAGCTCGACGTCTTCGGGCAGGTTGAAAACGTGTTCACCATTACGAAGTACAAGGGTCTCGACCCCGAACTCCTCCCCGGAGAATACGGCGCGCGTATCGACAACGGCGCTTATCCCCGCCCCCGCACCTTCACCCTCGGCCTCAACCTCCAGTTCTAACCTTCCACCGAATTCAAAATGAAAAACTTCAATAAATATATAAAGAGCGCCGTCTGCATCCTCGCAGCCCTCTCCCTGGGCGCGGCCGGAACCTCCTGCGACGACCTGCTCGACACCAAGCCCCAGGGCTCCTTCACCTCCGAACAAATCGGCGACGACGAGGCCGTCGAACTGATGACCGCCGCCTACGCATCCCTGATGTGCCACTTCTTCGGAAACAACGAATCCTTCGCCGGCCCGATCAACAACTGGGTCTTCGACGTCCGTTCCGACGACGCCTACAAGGGTGGCGACGGTGTGACGATGGAATCATACCTCCACCAGCTCGAAGTCGGCAACGTTCAGAGCGACAACGATGTCTGCAACTTCAAATGGCGCAACAACTACTATTCCGTCAGCCGCTGCAACACCGCCATTCGCGCCCTCAAGAGCGCCGGTAACCTCTCCGACGACGCCCGCCAGTCCTATATCGCCGAAATGAAGACCCTCCGCGCATACTTCTATTTCGACATGCTCCGCATCTTCAAGGAGTTCCCCTATTTCGACGAGACCGTCATCGACCCCAGCTCCTGCCGCGCCGACCAGTACACCCGCGACGAAATCGCCGGGTTCATCCGCAAGGACCTCCGCGACAGCTACGACATCCTTCCCGAGAACCAGGAGCACGTAGGCCGCTTCACCAAATATGTCGCCGCAGCGATTCTGGCCAAAGTCGACCTCTTCGTCCACGAGTACGCCGAGGCCGAGACTTATGCCGGATACGTCATCGACTCCGACAAGTACGACCTCTACCCCAACTTCCTCGACATGTCGAAGCCCGAGTTCAACAACCAGTACGAGGCCGTCCTGGCAGTGCAGTTCTCCTCAGCCAACAACGGCGCGCAGTACAACTACAACAACTGCCTCAACTGCACCTGGAGCGAGGGTAACCTCTACGGCAACGGCGACGACTTCTATCTCGGCTCGCAGAACCTGGTGAACGCCTTCCGCACCGACGCCCAGGGCCTCCCCTACCTCGACGGCTCCTTCAACGACGAGAATGTCGACGGCGCTGACTATGCCGGGAACGTTGACCCCCGCCTCGACTTCACCTTCGGACGCATCGGAATGCCCTGGCGCTCCCACAACTACAACGAGAAATGGTGCCGCAACTACGACCTCTACGGCCAGTATTCCGGCAAAAAGCCCTATCCCGCGCCCGAGAACCCCGCCGTCAAGCCCGGCATCGTGCCCTGGGGCGCCAGCTCCCTCAACATGCTCCTAATCCGCTACGCCGACGTCATGCTGATGAAGGCCGAGGCCCTGATCGAGCAGAACAAGGGGCTTGACGAGGCCCGCACCCTGATCAACGACATCCGCGCCCGCGCAAAGCGTTCCGTCGACCCCAACTACGCCCCGATCGACTGCAACCCGATGGTGGCCAACTACGCCGTCGAGGAGTATCCCGCGACCGGATGGAACCAGGACTACGCACGCCGCGCCCTCCGCATGGAGCGCCGCCTCGAGCTGGCTATGGAGGGACACCGCTGGTTCGACCTCGTGCGCTGGGGAACCGCCGTCGAGACCGTCAACGCATACTACGCCTCCGAGGGCAAAATCCGCTCCTACTACGCCGGAGCCAACCTTTCCGAGGATGAAATCTACTTCCCGATTCCTGTCGGCCAGGTTGACAACGCCGGCGACCTCTACAAGTAACCAAACCCATAAAGATTCAATTTTCGCAAGCCCAAATTGAAGTGAATTAAGTGAAAAGTGAAAATCAGGCTTCGCCTGAGTGAAAATAATACTAATGCGAGTATTCCCTTCTCCTTTCACCCTTCACCTTAAATAAAAGACACGATGAAAAATATAGCGACAAAATGGTTCGCGCTCATGGCGCTCATATTCGGAGCCGCCATTACCGCCTGCTCCGACTTCGAGCCGACCGACCTACCCAAGGAGGTACCTTCTCTCGCGAAGGTCAGCAACCTGACGGCAACCCCCGTCGGACACAATATCGAACTCTCCTGGACACTCCCCAACGCCAAGGGTATCGAAGGCCTCATCCTGACCCACAACGCCCTGGCTTCCTCTGCCGTCGAGCTTCCCGCCGACGCCACCTCCTACACCGTTGTCGGGCAGCCTATGGCCGAAGAACACCTCTATACCGTCAAAGTCAAATACGAGGGTGACTTCGTTTCAGAAGGGGTATCCGTCAACGCCGTGCTTCCGAAAGAGGAACTCCCCGACGTTAACAACCTCACCGCATCCGTCGAGGGGCGCAGGGTAACTCTCGCCTGGACACTCCCCACCGCCGAAGGTATCACCGCCGTCAACGTGATCCGCGGCGACAACGGAGAGGTCACCCCCCTCGCCCCCGACGCTACCGGCTGCGTCCTCGAGAAGCAGCCCGTCGACAGCGAGGTAACCTACACCGTTAAAGTAATCTACGACACATACTACCCCTCCGAAGGCACCTCCGTCGTAGCGACAATTCCCTTCATCGCTACCAAAATCGGATTCATGCTCCTGGCCGACAATCCCGCCGACCTCCCCGATGATGACGAACGAGCCGCCGCGGCCTGGTTCGCCGCCCAGGAAGGGACCGAAATGGTGAAACCCTCGCAGCTCGCAACTCTCGACGCCGACATCGTACCGGTTCTCTGGATTATGGTTGACCGCGTCGGACTCCCCGTCGGATGGAACAACCTCCCCTCCGAACTCGTTGCCGACGACGTGATCGCGGCCCTGAAGGAATACTCGGCCAACGGCGGTTCCCTCTATCTCTCCAACATGGCTACCCAGCTCACCGTGCCCCTCGGCTTCGTGCCTGACAACATGGCCCCGACCGTGTTCGGCAGCGGCAACGGCGGTTCCGGCGACGACGTGTGGACAATCAACGCCTACCTCGGATGGGACTTCCGCGACGGCTCTGACCAGGGCTTCTACGACCGCACCGCCCATGCCATTTTCAAAGACCTCGTATTCGAAGACCCCAACAGCTACGGCTACAACAGCCTCCCCCTTATCGGCCCCGGCCAGCGCGAGGACCACAACTGCCTCTGGGACTGCAATATCTACGGAAAGGGCAACCAGCCCGACGTAATCCGCAACTTCGAGGTTACGACAAACTCGATGGTGCTCGCTACCTGGGGACACGTCCGCGACCACTGCGTTGCAGGACTGGTAGAGTTCTACGCCAACGCCGAGCACGGCAAATGCGTCGCAAACGGCTTCGCCGCCTACGAGTGGAACCAGAACTCCGGCACCAACCCCTACCAGCACAACCTCGAGCAGCTTACCTCCAACATCCTCAACTACCTGAAATAACCTGTTTCCAAATCATGTCGGAACCCGGGCGGCGCACCCGCCGCTGCCGCCCGGGTCTCCATTTAAACCTAGGACTATTAAACCTATAAGCAATGAAAAAACTTTTACTCTCCGCGGCAGCCGCCGCAATCCTCGCGTCCTCCGCATCCGTTTCCGCAAACACCCGCACCGCGATTCTCGCCGGTGATATGGACAACTGGCAGGAAGCCGCCGCCGTCAGCCTCTTCAAGCAGCTCAACGCCGACGGCACCGTGATTGCCGCCGGAGAAACCGACAAAATATCCGCCGACAACCTCGACTGCATCTGGATCCACATCGACCGCATCGGTGCCGGCAAAGGTAATCTTCCCGCAGAGTTTTCCAACGAGGCCGTGATCGCCGCCCTCACCAAGTTCGTCAACGACGGCGGATGCCTCTACCTCTCCAAACAGGCAACCCAGCTCCTCACCAAGATAGGCCGCGTCGACCCGAAATTCGAGGTCAACATCTACGGCGACGGTGACGGCGGAAAAGGAACCGATGTTTGGACCGTCAACGCCCAGATCGGCTACTGGTTCGTCCAGGACGAGAACTCCGACCACTACGATCCCTCGCAGTACTACGACCACCGCACCCACCCGCTCTTCGACGGCATGGCTACCAACAATGACTTCTCCTGCGAGACATTCGGACTCCTCGGGACTGGCGACGGCACAGAAATGCACCGCGAAGACCACAACTGCATGTGGGATTTTAACGCCTATCAGTATACTGCCGAAGGCAAAAATACCGTTGAGAAATTCGAGAACGAGAACAACGCCGTCGTTCTCGGTGCTTGGGGCCACGTCGTAGACCACGCTTGCGCCGGAATAATCGAGTTCCTCCCCCGCGTACTCTCCCGCGATGAGGCCGTAGCCCAGCCCGGCCGCATCATCGCCAACGGACTCGCCGCCTATGAACTGGCTCCCCGCTCCGGAGTCAACGGCAGCAAGGCCAACATCGAGAAGCTGACCGACAACGCGATCAAGTATCTCGCCAAGAACGCCACCACTACCGCCATTGCGGAAGTAGGCGCTGAGAGCGCCGACGCTCCCCGCGAATACTTCAACCTCCAGGGAATCCGCGTCAACGCCGACGCCCTTACCCCCGGCATCTATGTCGTCCGCCAGGGCGCAAAGACCTCCAAGGTCATCGTAAAATAACCGCAATGAAGAAACTCAACCTCACCCTTACCTTTGCCGCGCTGTCGGCGGTCGCGCAGACCGCCGCGGCCGGACTGGTAGCGCACTTCCCGATGGACGTGCGCTCCGGCCAGATTATGGAGACCGTCAGCGGCGAGCGTTTCGCCGTCCAGGGCAACTTCGCCCCCGAGAATGTTCCGGGAGCCGTCGGCCAGGCCCTCCGTTTCGACGGTTACACCAGCCGTGTCGACGCATCGCTCAGAAACATCCTCCCCGATGGATGCAAGCGTATGACCGTCTCGATGTGGGTCGCCACCCCCAGCTACCCCATTATCCAGATCGATACCGATACAAGCGAGAAAACCACGATCGCGACCTGCCTCGACGAAACCGCCAAGACCGGCTTCGGCTTCTACATCGGATTCAACGGCAAATACGCCTTCCGCGCTTACGTCGGCGGGTGGCCCCTCGCGATCGAGGTCGACTCCCCGCTTCCGACCTACAGTTGGAACTGCCTGACAGCCGTAATCGACTGCGAGGCCCGCTCGGCAAAGCTCTATAACAACGGGGTAGAGGTTGGTTCCGCCCGCGCCAACGGCACGCTCACTTTCTCCCCCTCCCGCTTCTACATGGGGCAGGGAACGGAGTCGCGTATGAGCGGCCCCTTCGAGCTGATGTCGTTCAACGGCCTGATTGACGATATTTCCGTATGGGACGAGGCCATTGATCCAGCCACAATCCAAAGCTGGAAGCCCGAAAACGCTCCCGACCTCGACATTCCAGCCTCGCGGTTCGCCGGGCAGGTGCTCCGACCCCGCTTCCACGGCATGCCCGCCGCGGGATGGACCAACGAGTGCCACGGCATGGCATATTCCGGCGGCCGCTACCACCTCTTCTTCCAGAAGAACGCCGACGGCCCCTACATGGCACGCCTCCACTGGGGTCACATCTCCAGCGAAAACCTCTACGACTGGCAGGAGGAGAAAATCGCTATCGCCCCCGGCGACCCCTACGACATAAAGGGATGCTGGAGCGGATGCGTCTTTACCGATGATGCCATAACCGGCGGACGGCCGAACATCCTCTATACCGCCGTGGACTACGGCAAAGCGTCAATCGCGCAGGCATATCCCGCCACAGCGGCCCTCGACAACTGGACAAAGTCCTCCGCCAACCCGATTATAGGAGGAAGACCCGCCGGACTCTCCGACGATTTCCGCGACCCTTATTTCTTCCGCCATGGAGATAACGCCTACATAATCGTCGGCTCCTCGAAAAACGGCGTCGGAACCACCACCCTCCACCGCTACAACCCCTCCTCTTCTTCCTGGAGCAACAACGGCGACCTTTTCTTCACCGGCTCCAACGCCGCCTCCGACGGCACTTTCTGGGAGATGCCCAACATAACCCTGATGCCCGACGGCCGGTGGCTCTTCACCGCGACCCCCCTCGGCACATCACAGGGTGTCCGCACCCTCTACTGGACCGGCTCCATAGCCGAAAACGGAACCTTCGTCCCCGCGTCCACGACCCCGAAACTGGTCGAAATGACCTCCCGCGACGGATTCGGACTCCTCTCCCCGACAATCTTCCGCCAGGGCGAGAAGACAATCGTCCTCGGAATCGTCCCCGACAAGCTCCCGTCGAACTCCAACTGGGAACTCGGATGGGCCCACTGCTACTCCCTCCCCCGCGAATGGTCGCTCGCGGCCGACGGCACCCTCGTACAGAAACCCTTTGAAGGACTGAAAGGGCTCCGCGGGCCGATAGCCTTCGCGAAAAGCGGCTTCGACCTCAACGGGACCCTCGACCTCGCGCCCGTCAGCGGACGCATGGTGGAAATCTGCGGCTCCTTCAAAATCGGCACAACCCCCTTCGGGTTCAACATCTTCAAGAACGCCTCCGCCCGGGCCACCATTACCTACAACCCCTCTGCCGGAGAACTGGTGGCCGATTTCAGCGCCCTGAGGCGCCTGGTAAACGACGGCGGCGCGTATGACGGCATCTACCGCTGCCCCCTCCCGACCCGTCCGAACCTCGGCACCACCCTGAAAATCAACCTCTTCATTGACCACTCGATTGTCGACATCTTCATCAACGACACATACGCGACCTCCATCCGCGTATTCCCGACCGACACCGACGCCGACGGCATCGAAGCCTTCGCCGACGGCACCACACAGGTCCTCGACATCGGAGCCTGGGTACTCGCCCCCGCCTCAACCGCCGGGATAACCGACATCACCCCCGACTCCCCCTTTGACCCCTCCGGCTCCGACCCCGACGCCCTGACCAACGTCTACAACCTCCAGGGCGCCCTCGTCAAAGCCGCCGTCCCCCTCTCCCGCGCCACCGAAGGCCTCCCCTCCGGCATCTACGTCGCCTCCGGCCGCAAGCTCCTCGTCCCCTGACCCCGCCCCGGATTCCGCCGGTTCCCTCTCCCCGCCCCTTCCGGTTCCCCGCTCTTCCCCTTTCCCTCTCTTGGTGCGCGAGGCGTAAGCCGAGCGAAGAATCTGCCCCGGAAAGCCTTCCCCGCACAGCCTGTCGGGTGGAGCGAGCTTTAGCGAGCGGCGTTCCCGCCAGTCCCCTCGTTTCCTCCCCTCCCCGCTCCCTCTCCTTACCCTATTGGCAATTTATTATTAGGTAAGAAAGATGGCCAAGGCCGTATCAGCCAATCTGATACGGCCTTAACTTCTCCCATCTCGCAAATCTTCCCATTCTACAAGAGAGGCGTACAACGCAAAAAGAGGCTGCGAAAATTGAAGTGACCCCCAAAAGTTGGACAGATTATTAACTATCTTGATTGAGAAAGAGT
>CALBWF010000045.1:0-12524 GCA_937969265.1 uncultured Porphyromonadaceae bacterium | reverse complement strand
GGTCGGCATCACGCAGTCCATCATGTCGACACCGCGGTCGATGGCCTCGAGGATATTGGCGGGGGTTCCGACCCCCATAAGATAGCGGGGCTTGTCTGCGGGAAGGATCTCGTTGACAACCTCGATCATCTCGTACATCACCTCGGCCGGTTCTCCAACCGCGAGTCCGCCGATAGCGTTGCCGTCGGCCCCTAACGACGCTACCTCCGAGGCCGATTCGCGGCGAAGGTCCGCGTATGTGCAACCCTGCACGATCGGGAAGAAGGCCTGGCTGTGGCCGTAAAGCGGTTCCGTGTTGTTGAAGTGCTCCCATCCGCGGCGCAGCCAGCGCAGCGTAAGGTCAAGCGACTTGCGGGCGTAGCTCTTCTCGGAAGTCCCCGGAGGACATTCGTCGAGCGCCATCATTATGTCGGAACCGATGACGCGCTGTATGTCAACTACTTTCTCCGGGGTAAAGAGGTGCTTCGAGCCGTCGATGTGGCTGCGGAACCACGCGCCTTCTTCCGTTAGCTTGCGGTTCTCCGAAAGGGAAAAAACCTGGAAGCCGCCGGAATCAGTCAGAATCGGACGGTCCCATCCCCCGAATTTGTGCAGCCCCCCTGCCTGGCGCAGGATTTCCGTGCCGGGTCGGAGGTATAGATGGTATGTGTTGCCGAGTATGATCTGGGCCTTTATGTCGTCGCGGAGTTCGCACATATGTACCCCCTTCATGGCCCCGACAGTGCCGACGGGCATGAAAATCGGGGTTTCAATCGTGCCGTGCCCGGTTGTAATCAGACCCGCTCGCGCGGCCGTGCCAGGGGCTGTTGCCTGTAACTGGAAATCCATACCGCGAATTTACGAATTAACCGCGGGGTTGCCAAACGCCTCGGTCAGTATCGTATGGTCGGCAGGGTCGTCGAATGCGTCGAGCGGAATCAGCATCCGCCTGTTATCAGCGCCGAAGCGCACTTCGAGATAGTGCCCGCGGTATGAAGCGAGCGTTGTCTCTCCGGGTTCGATAATGAACAGCTTGTTTATCGCGGCATCAGTATCCTGGAGAATGCGGGGCGTTTCCTCGTTGTCGGAACGCAGGGGCATCGAGCTGACAAGCACCGACCCGTCCGTTCGGAACACAACCTTGCGGGGATAGAGCGCCTCGATCGCGTCGGCGTCACTGATAGCCTCGATATATCCGAAAAGCATCACGGCTGGCACTATAAGGAGAAGTATGGCCATCGACAGAATCAGCCATCTTGTGTCTACCGCGAATCCGTAGATTGCCGTAATAATGAGCGGTACGAGCAGTACCCAACCCCATCTTACAACTCCCCTTTCAGCCGCGACGCGGGCGTGAGGCGAGCAGCCGGTAATGAAAACTTCCGTAGTGATTTCTCGTTCTAATATGTTTTTCACGTTTGCCATGTTCGCCACAAAGATAAGCATTATTTTTATTTGCTAAAAATGATAAAATTTGTTATCTTTGCGTGTATACAGTCTATTTAACACGAAACCAATCTGTTAACTAAATTTTCCAAGAGCTATGAGGAAGCTTTTGTGCCTGGCGGCTTTCGCCGCGGTGCTGGCCGTTGAAGCCTCGGCGACGCAGGCAGGTTTTGTCCCCAATATTAGATACACAAATAAATAGAGTCGAATACCCTTTAAATAGAGTCGAATACCCTTGATTTGATTATCCCCGGCAACCGCCATGGCGGTTGCCGGGGATAATCTGTGTTTTCCTTTATCTTGCGGTCATGCTTCGCCCATCAGTTTCTTGGCGAGTTCGGGGGTCATTTCGTAGAGGGGAGTGAATCCTTTGGAGGGTTTGCATTTCTTGATGCAGTTGCCCATCAGCGGTTCTTTTGCGTTTACAACGTCGAGCTTCATTATCGGCGCGCCCGGATAGAGGTCAAACTCGTTGAGCTTTAGCCAGAATATCGCCGGGGTCAGGGTCGGATGGAAATAATAGGTAACTTCCTGCTGGTCGCTGACGGAGCGCCACTGTGTAGTCGAAATCTCAGGCTGGTCGGGGGTTGAAATCCCTGTCGGCACGGCGCAGTTGCCGATGATTCCGAACACTCCCGCGAGGGCGGTCTGGTGGGAGCTGTTTTTGGGAAGGATGTCGACGTAGAACGATGCCCGCACGAAGCGGTCCTGGCTGCGGTTCGTCCCCGGAAGCATGTCCTTCCCTCCCACTGCCTGCCAGTACTCGTTGATAGCAAGCTGTTTGTCGTAGGTCGGAGCGTTTGTCATGACCTGGTACTGATACCCTTCGTGGATTTGCAGTACGCCGTCGACATATTCAATGATGGCCGTGTAACCGGTTTTGTCGCATATAGCCATATGGAGTGTCGTGGCCGAACCGCCCGGCATTGACGGCGCGTTGATCTGGAACTGGTCGAGCATCAATTGACGGACGGCCTCTGACGTAGTGGCAAAATTGTCAAGAACGTATGAAGCCCATAGCGAGGTCGACATAAACGGACGGGTATCCCCTTCCTTGGCGTAATGCGTTCCGGGCAGGTAAAGCAGGTTGCATACCAGCCCCATCTCGTTCATCCCCTCCGAAACCCCGCAGTCATAGCTGACGGCGACAACGGAGCCGTATTTTGAAGTCCAGGAAATCGACTGTTCCGGCTTGTTGTAGCTCTGGCGGGTAATGCCGCGGGGCATGACGTAAAGGTTTGTCGGAATCGGCGTGCGCCAGTCGAGTGTACGCCCGGTAATCACGATACCGCTGTCGCCGACGAAGGTAACGCGGGTGCATGCCTCAGCATCCTGATTGCCAGCCAAAGCCGCTGCGATCAGCGCCGCGCAAGATAATGCTCTGAATTTGTTCATATACTGAAAATAATAATTTGTTTCCAGTAATAACAACCAGTCCGCGCTTTATGTTGAACAGCAACATTTCTTACCGATAAAAAAGAGGGTGTATCATAATGGCCCATCTGGGTCGTCGCTTGCAGGATTCGGCCTCGGTCACAATCTTCAGATTGCTCCCATCGGCCTCACCTCCAAGCTCCTACCATCTGGACCATTCTGATAGCACCCTCCCATCCGGGCACAAAAAGAGGGTGAATCTGAATTTTGATACACCCTCCATATCTTTTACACGGATGGCGATGGCGGGTTAGAATGGCTCAGATAGGCCATTATAATTCGTCATCAAAGGGAGTGGACGGGACGAAGCAGGTCGTTGACGGTCTTCACGGGGTTGAACGTGGCGATAGGTACTTCGACGAACGCCGTCAGCCAGTCGCTCATCGCTCCGTTCCAGAGGCCGGGAAGCTCGAGGGCTTTAAGCGAGCGGCCGTGCAGCGACTTCGACGAGATGAAGCCCGTTTCGGGGTCTACGTAGGAAGGAAGGTCGTACTTACCACCCTTGAAGTCGCGTACATAGCATACGAGGTCAACGGGGTTGAAGTGGGTGGCCTTGGCCATCATCTGCTTGTTCTCATCCTTGCTGAGGTCAATTTGCGAGCTTTCGAGAATCTGCAGCGAGCGGGAGCCGTCGGGGTTGCGGGTGATGTACGGACCACCGCCGGGTTCACCTTCGTTGCGCACCATGCCGCAGACGCGCATCGGGCGGTCGAGTTTCGAGCGGAGATAAGCGGCCAGCTCTTCCCCTTTCAGCCCATCAAGTTCGGGCGCGTCGAACGAGAACTTGTCGCGGAGGAAACCGCACACTGCGCCGAGCTTTTCGGGTGTATAAGTGCGGGAGTCGATGAGAGCCACATATTCAGCGGCCTTGTCGTGAAGCTCCATCAGATAGCCTGCGATTACCTTTTTATGTTGGAGTGTCGCGGCGCGCTGTTTATCGGGTACAACGTTGTCGATATTCTTGATGAACACAACTTCCGAACCGATCTCGTTGAGATTCTGAATCAGGGCGCCGTGGCCGCCGGGACGGAACACGAGCTGGTCGTTCTCGCGGAACGGGGTATTGTCCTCGTTGACGGCGACGGTGTCTGTCGAGGCTTTCTGCTCCGACATGTCGACATGGATTTTGACACCCATGCGCTTCTCAATCGCAGGAACAGCTTCGGCGAGTTTCTTTTCAAACCCCGCGCGGTGGTTGCCGGAAACGGTCAGGTGCATGTTTACGGCGCCGTCGGCCTGGCGAGCGGACTGCGCACCTTCGACAAGCTGCTCCTCGACGGGGGTACGGGTTCCCTCCTCGGCATGGTGGAATGTCAGAAGTCCCTTGGGAAGATTTCCGTAATTAAGACCCTCCTCTTTGATAATCGCGGCGATAACCTCTTTCTGTTTCCCTTCGGCGAGAAGCTGGTCGACGCTTTTCCCGTGGAGGCGCTCGCAGGCGGCGTTGAGTTCGCCGAAGAATGCCACGTCGTGGATGCCGCGGAGCAGCTTGTCAACATCCGACCCCTCATCGGCCTTCTCTGTCTCGGAATCGACGAATGAGAACAGCGCCTTGAACATACGCGACGCGGCGCCGGAGGCGGGCACGAATTTGGTTACCGTTCCGCCGTCGGCCAGGAACTTGTCCCAGCGCGCTACCGCTGCTTTCTCGCCCTCCGCGTCAAGCACGGTTATCCCCTCTCCGGGACGGGCCGAATCATATATTTTCAGGTAAGGAAAACCTGTTTTGAATCTGTCAAGCTGGCTTTGAAGCTGTTCTTCTGAGATTCCGCGCTTTTGCAGAAGCGCCTTGTCATCGGTAGTTAACATGGTGGTGTGATGTATGATTGGGTTAGGTTGTTAAGGTAGTATTTCAGTAGTTGGTATTATCTCAAGGGTTTCATCCGTTTCAGCAGGTTGTAGGAGGGTACCACCCCTAACTCGCCCGCCTTGGATAGGTCGGCCGAGCCTCGTTCGCTGTTCCCGAGCTGGAAGTAGACACATCCCCGGTTGTAATACGCTTCGCCGAAATCTGGTTTCAGCTCGAGCGCTTTGTTAAAGCATGCGAGCGCCGCGGTATAGTCGCCGGCGGAAGCGAGGGCCACACCTTTATTATATACAGGGTATGGAGATTCGGGCGAGAGCCTGGCCGCGGTATCGAAGTCAGCGAGCATTTCCCGGAGTTCTGCCCTCGTGTCGGCCGGAGTCCCGTGGGGCATTCCGAGATTCTCGCTTCCCCCCGACTGCCGGAGGTTGTAGCGCGCGATTCCTCTCGCGAAATAAGCCAGCGCGAAATCAGGCGTTAGCGAAATCGCGTTCGTCAGGTCGGCGACAGCTTGCTGGTAGTCGCGGACTGTGTAGTAGTCCATCGCGCGGGAGAAATAGTCAATGGCGCGGGGCTGATGGGTGGCGAGGAACTGCGTGGAGCGTTCGATGGAGCGGAAATGCCGGTTAGCTGTCTCCTCGTCCGATACAGGCGGGTTCGGCAGAAGCTGGAGAGCGGCCGAAAGTACCCGGGTATCGTTAATCTGCTCTATCTCGCGCATATAGGCTGTGTTCTGGCGCAGTTCCGTTGGCGAAGAATAGAAACTGAGCACGAACATCGGTTCTGTCTCGATTCTAGTGTCATGATCCTGGACGCGTCCCCTGATGCTCTTGTTGTTGAATTCCCGGTCAAGGTCAATCTCGTTTTCTGCCTTGCGGAGCGACGCGAAGCGGCGGCTTACCGCCTCGTCTGAGAAGTCGGGCTGGCGGTTGTCGGCTTTCCCTGATGCCGCGTTCCCCGATACAGGTTTGTCGGCGACGTCCTCCTTCTCGGTCAGCGACTTAGCAAGAGCGAGCGCCCGGTTGTAATCCCGTTCGGCTTGGGCCATGTTCCCCTTCTGCCGTAGGATGTCGCTGCGAAGATACAGCGGCTCGGGGATGTCGGGCATCCCCTCGGTCAGCCGGTTGATGTCGGCAAGCGCCCGGTCGAAGTCGTGCTTTTCCCGATACAGGAGCGCTCGGTTGTATAGCGCCCGGTAGTCGTCCGGGTCCGCTTCGAGTACGCTGGAAAAATCCTCAATCGCCCGGTCGTTGTCGCGTGACTCCATTCGAAGAAGGCCGCGGTTGTAGACCGCCGCCATATTCAGCGGGTCGAGGGTCACGGCGTAGTCGTAATCGGCCATGGCTCCCCCGAAATCATCGAGGTGGTAGCGGAGATACGCGCGGTTGACATACAGCCCCGCTTCCCGCGGCATCAGCTTAATGGCTTCCGAAATATCCGCCTCGGCCATTTCCGGCTTATCCTGGTTGATCGCGGCGCGGAGAAGATAGGCGTTCGCCGCGTTCTTGTCGAGTTCGAGGGCCTTTTCAATGTCGGCTGAGGCTCCGACAGTATCTGCAAGCAGTTCGAGCCGCAGACGGGCACGGCCGATATATCCGTTTTCAAAGCGGGGATATGCCGAGAGCAGCAGCGAGAAAGTCGCGTCGGCGCTGTCGGCCATTTCGAGGTCCTGCTGGGCGAGTGCCTTGTTGAAGAGAATCGCGCGGCTTCTCGGGGCAAGCGACAGGGCCTTGTCGTAGTCCTCGATAGCCCCCCGTACACTTCCGAGATTCTGCCGGGCGACGCCGCGCACCTCGTACGCGTCGGCGATGAACGGGTTGCGCTCTATGGCCGCGGCGGCGTCGACTTCTGCTCCGCGGTAATCCTCGAGGTTGAGCTTGGCGATTGCCCTCAGAAAATAAGGCTGGGCGAGGTATGGCTTAGCCTGTATCGCGCGGTTGAAGTATTGGATGGAGAGAACGTAATCCTCGAAATAGAGGGCGTTTTGCCCGACCCGCACCATCTGCTCGGCGTTCACCTGGGCCGACACCGGCAGAGCCGCGGCCGATAGAGCCGTGGCGCAAAGGAGTTTGACCCAGACGGAGGCGCGCTTGGATCGCCTCTGTCCTCGCGGATTGGAGTTAAACATACGACAAATTTAATAATTCCCCGCCAGCTATGCAAATCCAATATTATTCTATCTCTCTTCCGCCGGGATAAGCCGCCTGATTTTGCCCGATAAGGTTAAATGCTTAACTTCGCGCTGAAATTGCAAGACATATGAACGACAAGATTTCTAACTGCAAAGCCGCTCTTTTCGATCTTGACGGCGTACTGATTGACAGCGAGACGCTATACACACAGTTCTGGGCCGAAGTCGGGAGGCACCATAACCTCCCCTCGCCTACTTTTGCCTATGATATCAAGGGAACGACCCTTACTGATATTCTCGAAACGCATTTCCCTTCGCCGGAAGTCCGGGCGGATATCGACAGGCTGCTCCATGAGTTCGAGAACAATGTCGTCTATCCGATATTTCCCGGAGCGTTGGAATTTGTCGATTCTCTGCGGCGTCTCGGAATCCGTACGGTGATCGTGACCAGCTCCGACGACCGCAAGATGGATTTCCTCTACGGACAGCACCCGGATTTCCGCTCTCATTTCGACGCTGTCGTGACCGCCGTTGATGTCACCCACTCCAAACCTCACCCCGAACCGTATCTTGTCGGGGCGCGGAAAGCCGGATGCCTCCCCGAGGAGTGCGTGGTGTTTGAGGATTCCTACCAGGGTTTGCAGGCAGGCCGTGCCGCCGGCGCGTATGTCGTCGGCCTGTCGACAACGAATCCCGCTTCCGAGGTTGCCCGTTATGCCGATCTCGTCGTTAGCTCGCTCGCAGAGTTGATGGACTGACTGCCGGTTAACTGAACAGCCGCTTTAAGGCGGGGGCTGCGACAACCGCGCCGCTGAACATAGTTGTCAGCGGTATAGAGCATACGACAGCCAGAGAGCTGAGGGTCAGGTCGTGGTTAAGGAACCATACCCCGCCGGCAATCCAGCCTCCTGCCACGATTAATATGGCGCAGACCGACAACGCCAGTTGCAACGCCGGAATCCGGCGTTCTTTCTTGTCGGGGAGCGCTGCCATTACGCGCTGTTCAAACCACGGATTCTGAGCCGGTCGGCGGCGGCTTTCCGCGAGTAGCTTTTTCAGTTGTTCGTCAGCGTGTGCTTCGGCGCTTATCGTTTTTTCAGAGTTCATAGCGGTCTTGTTTTAGAAATTGAGCCATATGGTTGCGCGCGCGGGAGAGATGGGATTTGACGGTCCCTTCGGGCATCTCCGTAAGCTGGCAGATTTTTTTGATTGGAAGGTCCTCCAGATAGAACAGCACCGCAATTGTCCGTTCCGCCGGAGGTAGCGAGTCCAAGGCTATTCGGGCGTCGTGGCGGGCGTCGCTGTCGTCGTGTGGCGAGCTGCCGGCCAGCATCGCGTCCCCTCTCGCATCGTCGAGCGACGCTGTATAGGAGGCGGGGAGTCGGCGGTGGCTTAGATATTCGTTGATTGCGATGCGGAACAGCCAGGTCTTGAAACCGGCCATTCCCTTGAACGAGCGTATCCCCTGCCACGCCTTGATAAACGTTTCCTGCGCAAGGTCATCGGCAAGCATGGAGTCACCCCCGGTAAGATTAAGCAGGAATCCCCGCAGCAAATCGGCGTAAGCCACCACCAGCCGCGAATATGCTTCGCGGTTGTCGGCGGCCATGCACTGGGCAAGCAGCTTGATTTCTTCGAGTCTGCTAATCACGGGGTCCGGATATATGCGTTTCAGAGCCTGATGGTTGGTCAGCCTTTCCCGTTATAACGCGGGTCGCGGGGGTCGTAGTAGAATCGCTCGCCGGGAGGTGGCGGGGGGCAGGAGGTTCCGTTGCCGGGAGTGCCGAATCCGTTTTGTCCGCGGTTGTCGAAATAGTGGCCGCGCCCGGGCTTTACCGATTTGTATCCGGGAATATAGAAATACCCGATCAGGCGACCTATGCCCATAAGAAACGGTATGCCACCGGCTACAATCCCGAACGGGGCGTCAACTGCCAGGAAGAACACTCCCACCGCCAGGCCGACAGCGATCAATGTTACGGCCGATTTGAAAAGCTCGGGATCGCGTTTCTGCGGGGCGCTCGCCGGATTCCCGTTTTCGGCCGAATCGTGTTGTGGCTGGTTTGTGTAAAAAGAGTCAGGAAGCTGGTAGTCGCGGTCGATTGCCTGCGCTATGATCGCGTTCCGCTCGCGGTTGCGGTTGCGGAAGAAGCCTATAATCAGAACTATCGCGATGATTACCACTAACGCGGGAAAGCCGAAGCATATAGCGAGGATTCCGAGAACGCCCCACGTCCCTATTTCCCTAAGTTTTTGGTCGGCGACATCCTCGGTGGTGAGAAGCCGCTCTGGCGTTTCCGTCTCGGAAATAAGATCGCGCAGGGGGTATGCTTTCCCTTCCGCCAGGATGTAAGTGTCTCCTCCGTCGGTCGTCACGAGGCGTGCGGCGCCCTGGAGGGCTTCCGATGACGCGCTGTCGGAATGTAGGCTTATATCCGCCTGTATATTGCGGACGCTGTCTCCGGAGAACGAGGCCGAGATGGAAATCGAGTCGGGCTTCTGTTCAGGTTTCGCCGCGGCTGGGCCGGAGAGTGTGAGAAGCGCGGCGACTATGGTGAGTATTTTCTTCATGATCGGATTGATTTGTTCTGACTATTGGATGCGGAAAGCGGACAGTCGGTTGCAAAGAAAGCGCTTTTATTGGTGCCATCGGTCGGAATAGCGGGTTAAATTGTGTTAACGCCACGCGGCGCTTCGCTCCGAAGTTACGCTGTTGTTACGTTTTTGGTGCGCGTCGGACATTATCATTCTAAACGCGGATGATTAATCAATTATTTTACTAATTTTGTGCTGAATTAAGAAACAGGTTATCTGACTTACGTAATTCTATTCCATAGTTCCGACATTACGCTTTAATTTATGGTGGTGTTCCCAAACGCCAAAATCAACCTTGGCCTGCACATACTCCGCCGACGGCCGGACGGCTACCACGACATTGAGACTTTGATGCTTCCTGTCGACTGGACTGACATCCTCGAGGTGGTTCCCTCGCGGACGTCTGCCGACACCCTCGTGACCACCGGCCGCTCGATTGACTGCCCGCCTGAAAAAAACCTCGTCATGAAGGCTCTCCGACTGCTGCGCGAGGTCGTCCCCGTGCCACCCGTTGAAGTGCATCTGCATAAAATCGTTCCTGACGGAGCGGGCCTCGGAGGGGGCTCCTCTGACGCCGCGTTCATACTGAAAGCGGTAAACGAGATATTCGGGCTCGGGCTATCCGAAGCGCGGCTTGCCGCTGTCGCCGCGAGGGTCGGCGCGGATTGCCCTTTCTTCATATATAACAAGCCTGCCATTTGCAGCGGCGTCGGAACTGAGATTTCGCCCGTAAAGTCGCCGATACCTGACGGCACCTGGATTCTTGTAAGCAAGCCTGAGGTGTCAGTCTCTACCCGCGAGGCATATTCTGCTGTTGAGCCTACCGAGCGCGATGCCGGACTTATGTCTCTTCTGGAGGCTATCAAGCCGGATGAATGGTCCGGAATGGTCGCTAACGATTTTGAGGCATATGTCGCTTCCACCCATCCGGCGATTGCCGCCGAGAAGGAGTCGATTGCCGCAGCCGGTGCCTGGTATGCGTCATTGTCGGGGAGCGGGGCGGCGGTTTACGGTCTGTTTGACAAATGTCCCGCCGTCTCGGAGACGCCCCATAGGCGAGTGTGTCAGTTGCGCTCAGTATAAACCTTACGATATACAGGTTTGTTATTCATATAGTTGGCGCGATAGCTCCTGATGAGTGGCTGAAACGCCGAGTTTGGCAAAGTTTTTGCTTGTAGTAATTTTGAAAATAATATGACAGCTATATGAACGACAAACATCACAACGCCAGCGGCGCTGACAATAATTCCAAAAAATCCGAGGAACAGAATCCCGAAATACGGCTCGAAAACGAGGGTGTTGAAATCAACGATGTCGAAACAGCCGACGGCGAAGCCGAGGATGAGGAAATATCGGAACTCGAATCCCTGAAAAACCTTCTCCAGCAAAAGGAGAACGAGGTCGAAAAGGAGAAAAAGGAATATCTGTTCCTTATGGCCGAGTTTGACAACTTCCGCAAACGCACCCTCCGCGAACGGACCGACCTTCTCAAATCGGCCGGAGAAAAAGTCCTCAAAGGGCTTCTTCCGATTGTAGATGATTTCGAGCGCGGCCTGGACGCCATCAAGGACAGTTCGGACGCCGAAGCTGTCAAGGAAGGAATGGTGCTCATCTATAACAAGCTCATAAAATATCTCGCCGACAACGGAGTCAAGGCTATGGAATCCACCGGCGCCGATTTCGACACGGAACTCCACGAGGCTGTCGCGATGGTTCCGGCTGACGACGAGACATCCAAAGGCAAAGTCAAGGATACTGTATCGAAAGGATACACTATAAACGACAAGGTACTGCGTCATGCCAAGGTGGTAGTGGCCCAATAATCACCCCAACACGTAACTGATTGCTCGAAATGGATAATAAAAGAGACTATTATGAAGTGCTCGGGGTGTCGAAGACCGCCACGGCCGACGAGATAAAGAAGGCCTACCGCAAGCTCGCGATCAAGTACCACCCTGACAAGAATCCGGGCGACAAGGAGGCTGAAGAGAAATTCAAGGAGGCCGCCGAAGCCTACGAGGTGCTCTCAAACGACGAAAAGCGCCAGAAGTATGACCAGTTCGGCCATTCCATGGGGCCGCAGGGCTTCCCCGGAGGCGGCTATGGCTACTCGTCGGGCGGTATGTCGATGGAGGATATTTTCTCGCAGTTCGGCGACATCTTCGGAGGCCATTTCTCGTTCGGCGGAGGTTTCGGAGGCGCTACCGGCGGCCGTCAGAGCCGCCGCCGTCAGAAGCCCCAGCGCCGCGGCAGCGACCTCCGAATCAAAGTGAAACTGACTCTCGCTGAAATCGCGACGGGTGTTTCCAAAACGCTGAAAATCCCTACATACGTCAAGTGCGAGCAGTGTAACGGTACCGGGGCCAAAAACGGCACAGCGTTCAACACTTGCCCGACCTGTCACGGTTCGGGAACTGTCTCCCAGGTCGTCCAGGGGCTGTTCGGCCCCCAGGAAGCTGTCAGCATCTGTCCCCAGTGCGAGGGAGAAGGCAAGGTGATTTCCGAGTTCTGCCCCCACTGCAACGGCGAAGGCATCCTGCGTAAGGACGAACTCGTATCGTTCAACATTCCGGCCGGAGTCGAGGAGGGCATGACCCTTACTGTCAAGGGTAAAGGCAACGCTCCCCGTCGCGGCGGAGTGAACGGCGACCTCTTGGTGGTTGTCGAAGAGATTAAGCATCCCGAACTGATTCGCGACGGTAACGACGTGATATACAACCTGATGCTTGATTTGCCGACAGCAGCGCTCGGGGGAGCCGTAGAGGTGCCGACGATAACGGGACGCGCCCGCCTCAATATCCCGGCAGGAACCCAGCCCGGCAAGATACTGCGCCTCCGCGGCAAGGGTCTCCCCTCTACCCAGGGAGGAGGTACCGGCGATGAACTTGTCAATGTGATGGTTTACATACCTGAAAATCTTGACGAGGATGAAAAGAAAGCGCTTGAATCGCTAAAGGACAAGCCCAACATCAAACCGTCTCAGTCGACCTCGCAACGCCTGTTCTCTAAGTTAAAACACATATTTGAATGATTTGTAGCCTCTTTGGCTGCCTGACGATAAGTTTTTAAGCCCCGGACCACACGGCTCTTTCATTTAGGTTAAAAATCAAGGCATAGCACCCTTACCCGGTTCAT
>CALBWF010000044.1:0-72479 GCA_937969265.1 uncultured Porphyromonadaceae bacterium | reverse complement strand
AAAGCTCAACCCGCCCCCGCGGCCCCGGAACCAACTCCGGCTCCCTCCCAGGCCGCCCAGCCTTCCCAGTCCTCCCACCCCTCCCATAACTCCCAGGCCGCCCAGCCTTCCTCCCTCCCCCAATGGCAGCTCGAGGTAATCCAGGAGCTTCTGAAGGCCAAGGACATCGCCGAAGCCTCATCCCTCCTCGGCTTCTTCCAGCAAATCAAGAAAGTAAAATCGTTCGGAATCGTCACCGACTGCCCCGACCGCGACACGGTCTACTGGATTGTCGGCAATCCCGCCGGCGGAATAAAAGCCGCCCTCTCCCCGGCATCCCCCGACGGCTCGCGCCATAATTTCAACGACGGCTCCTCAGCGACCCTCGCCTCCTTCTCCGGCAACCCCGCGATATGGTTCGCCTTCTGAGAAATCCAGCTAAAACATTGAAACAAAGACCAATCATTATATGAAAAAACTTCTCAGCCTCCTGACCGCCGCGATTTGCGCTGTCTCCCTCAGCGCCGGCGTCGTGGAGTTTCAGTTTTCCGACGGAGTAGACTCCGGCGCGCTCAAGACAAAGATGGAGCAGAACGTCTCCAAGCTCCTGACAGCCATCAACGCCGCTAAGGCGCAGAACACCGACATCAACTTCTCCGGAATAGACATCTCCGACACCGCGGTCGAGTCCCTCGCCTCATCCTGGAACACAGTCCATTTCTCCACCGAGGACGACTTCATCGTCGACCACTGCATCTCCCGCAAGCGCCCCTCCGGCGCCGTCAAGGGGTTCCAGCTCCGAAACATCGGCCTGACTATGTTCCCCCTCGACGACTCCTATGACTCCGGCTCGCGCCGCGAGCTCGTTATTGACTTCACCCCGGCCGGTCGCATCGACGACATCAACTTCGCGATGGAGAACACCGAGTACGCCCGCATGCTCGCCGAGGGGAACACCGTCGGCGAAATCGAGCGCCGAATGCAGATTCTCGACTGGTGCGAGAAGTTCAAGAACGCCTACAACACCAAGAACCTCCCCTTCATGGAGGACATCTTCTCCGACTACGCCCTGATTATCACCGGCAAGGTAATCACCGAGCGCCGCAAGGGACCCGAATACCCCGCGACCTCGAAGGTCGTCTACACCCAGCAGAACAAGCGCCAGTATCTCGACGGCCTCCGCCGGGTATTCAAGCGCAACTCATACATCAACGTCGTCTTCGACGATTACCGCGTGCTCCAGCACCCCGCCAAGCCGGACTATTACTACGTGACCCTCTCGCAGAAATGGCACACAACCGGCTACTCCGACGAGGGTATCGTCGTCCTCGTATGGGACTTCACCGACGAAGACCATCCCCAGATTCTCGTCCGCACCTGGCAACCCTACGGCGAGACCCCCTTCGGCCCCAAAGACATCCCGGTGCTCTGACCCCCCGCAAGATAACTCCAATACAATCATGAGGAAACATATAGTTTTAACCCTTCTGGCGGCCGCGGCCGCCCTATCCCTCAACGCCCAGGAGCTTGAGATGATCGAGTTCAACGAGACCTCAGAGCTCTCCGCGGCCCAGTTCAAGGAATACGACGCCAACGGAAACGCGTGCGCCCTGGTGAAGCTCGGCCTCGTGGCCAACGACCCCGTGTTCGAGGGGGACGTGGTCAAGTCCGAGAACAAAGGGGGCGTCTACTGGCTCTACCTCCCCCAGGGTACCGACAAACTGACAATCCAGACCTCCAACTTCCTCCCCCTCCGCCTTCAGTTCGACCCCGTGAAGAGCCTCTTCACCTACCATATGACCGTCGCCCCCAAGGGCGCGGGCGACGAGGCCGCGGCCGGTGACCTCCCCGTTGAGAAAATCACCATCAACGTCCCCGACGACGCGACCGGCGTCCCCCTGACCCTCGTGAAAGTCCTCTCCGGCCGCTTCCAGATGGGCGCCACCAAGGAGCAGCATAGCGAGGAAAAAGACGAGCAGCCCGTGCGCTGGATCAGCCTCACTAACGACTTCTACATCGGAGAGACCGAGGTCACCCAGGCCCTCTGGGAAAAAGTCATGGGCGAGAACCCCTCCCTCTTCAAGAACCCCTCGAACCCGGTTGAAAACATCTCCTGGCTTGACGCCGTCAAATTCGTACAGGCCCTCAGCAACATGACCGGCCGCAAGTTCCGCCTCCCGACAGAGGCCGAATGGGAATACGCCGCCCGCGGTGGCCAGAACCTCAAGCCCACCAAATTCGCCGGCTCAAACACCGCCGGCGAAGTCGGCTGGTACATGACGAACTCCAACTCACGCCCCCATCCCGTAAAGTCAAAGAAGCCCAATGAAATCGGCCTCTACGATATGAGCGGCAACGTATGGGAATACTGCCAGGACTTCAAAGGCAGCTACGACAAACTCCCCAAGACAAACCCCTTAGATACCAAGCGCACCGAAAACCGCGTACGCCGCGGCGGCTCCTGGATGGACAACTCCGCCGAAGCCCTCCGCTGCGCCTACCGGCGCCGCACACCCGAGCGCGCCAAAGACTCCAACAACGGCCTCCGCGTCGTAATGGAGCCTTAACCGCCAGTCCCCATCCATCCCAGTCCTCCCATCCCTCCCAAATCTCCCAGTCCCCCCATCCATCCCCTATGAAGCTGATAAAAGCCCTCCTGTTGAGCATCCTGGCGGCGCTCCCCTGCGCCGCCCAGGAGGCCGCCCCCCTGCGTTTCCGCCCCGACGGGACCTTCAAGATCCTCCAGGTGACCGATACCCACTACAAGACCGGCAAGTCCGCTTCCCGGGCCGCCGTAGAGAACATCTCCTCCGCCCTCGACGCCGAGCAGCCCGACCTCGTCATCTTCACCGGCGACCAGGTCTACGCCGACGGCGTGGCCGAGGCCCTGCGGGCCCTGACTGCTCCCATCGTCGAGCGCGGAGTCCCCTTCGCCTTCGTCTTCGGCAACCACGACCACCAGTTCGACATGTCCCTCCCCGACAGCTACGACCTCATGCGCTCGTTCCCCGGATGCCTCGCCCCCGACCGCGGCAGCATCCCCTCACCCGACTACACCCTCGAAATCCGCTCCGCCGCCGACTCCTCCCGCGTCGCCTCCGTCCTCTACCTTCTCGACTCCCATCAAGGGTCGAAGATCAAGAACACCGGCAAATACGACTGGCTAAAAACCTCTCAGATTGTCTGGTACAAGGCCAACTCGACCAAATACACCGAGTTGAACGGCGGCAAGCCCATCCCCTCCCTGATGTTCTTCCATATCCCCATTCCGGAGATGGAATACGCCTGGTCGCAGACCGACTCCTACATCGCCGGAACTCACGGCGAAGACATCTGCTGCCCCAAAATGAACTCCGGAATGTTCACCGCCATCAAGGAGCAGGGCGACGTCTTCGGCGTCTTCTTCGGCCACGACCACGACAACGACTACGCCACAACCTACTGGAACATCCTCCTTGCCTACGGCCGATATTCCGGCGGCAAGACCGTCTACACCCACCTCGGCAAGCCAGGAGTCCGCGTCATAACCCTCCGCGAGGGAGAGCGCGCCCTCTCTACCGCCGTGCGCCTCACCGACGGCACCATCCTCGACCCCGTCGACTACCCCGCCTCCTTCGACGCCAAGCGCAAGAAGAAAAAGAAATAACCGTTCAGGGTGTTGTATAACTGAATCTTTGTAGGGACGCGGCGTGCCGCGTCAGGCTGAAACCCAATAAATCGTTTGATTTGTCTCATTATACGCGGCACGCCGCGTCCCTACACAAACCCTCGGATAAACATAACATACATCTTGCGACACCCTTTGTTTAGATAAATCTTTTTCCGCTCGCGCCCTCCCAGTCCTCCCATAAATCCCAACTCTCCCATAACTCCCATCCACTCCTGTCAGCGAGCGGCCTCCCCTCCCGGTCCTCCCAGCCTCCTGCCTGGTGCGCGAGGCGTAAGCCGAGCGAAGTAAAAGCCCGGCTCGTCCTGATATGCCTTTAAACCTTTAACCTCCCCAATCAGGATTTGCTTTCAATCCGAAATCTCTTAGCAATATTTAACCCTTTTTAACGCAAATGGGGGGTAAAACACCTCTTTTTTGTAATTTTGTACGCTAAAAATCATTAAAAGTTGGTATGGATGCCGGGATAGGGCGAGTATTTTGTTGAAAAACACCCGTCTTCATCGGTTCGCCGAAGTGTTAATCGGCATCTTGACTATCTTAACTATATGACAAGACACAGCGCCAATGAACAACCGATCATTGTTTCTTTTGTTTGTGATTCTTCTTGCCTCCCTCTCCTGGAAGGCCGACGCGCAAAAGGCCGCTATCAAGACGAACCTCGCCGCCGACGCTTTCCTGAACCCCAATATCGGGGCTGAGATCGGTCTCGCGCCTAAATGGACTCTTGAGGCAGAAGGGCAATTTAACCTTTGGACCCTTTCCGGCGACAAACGCTGGAAACACTGGGCCGTGCAGCCCGAAATCCGCTACTGGCTCTGCGACAGGTTCTCAGGCCACTTTTTCGGCGCACACCTCCACGGCGGCCAGTTCAACATCGGGGGCATCAAGAACTCCCTCAACCTCCTCGGAACCGACTTCTCGAAACTCTCCGACTCCCGCTTCCAAGGATGGTTCATCGGGGCCGGAGTGGCCTACGGCTACGCCTGGATGATCAACAACCACTGGAACTTCGAGGCCGAAATCGGCCTCGGCTACTCCTACACCCGCTTCGACCAGTTCCGCTGCGCCGGATGCGGCCGGCGCGTGCGCACCGACGTTCCCCACAACTACGTCGGCATAACCCGCATAGCCCTGAATCTCGTTTATCTCTTCTAACCCCAAACCCGCAATCATCCAACCATGAGGAGATTATCCCTGTATATATCGCTCCTGGCCGCGACCGTGCTCCCCGCTGTCGCAGCGGCTCCGGCCCGCGGCCTGAGAGCCGACTCCCTCGCCATTGACCGCGCGGGCGACTTCCTGACCGTCAGCCTCGACCTCGACCTCGAGAACCTAAAGGTCGGGACAAACCGCGCGAAGGTCATAACCCCGCGACTCGTCAACGGCAACGACTCCGTTGAGCTGCGCCCCCTCGGCCTCTACGGCCGCAGCCGCTATATCTACTACCAGCGCAACTACCCCAAGACGATGATTTCCGGCCCTGAGGAGCGCACCTACCGCCGCTCCGAGGCTCCCGACACCGTCGCCTACCGCGCCGTCCTACCCTGGCAGGAATGGATGAACGGAGCCGCCCTGACCCTCACCACCTGCGAATACGGCTGCTGCCACACCCTCGTCAACCAGCAGGTCGACACCCTCGGCCTCTTCCGCGAGTTCCGATTCAACCCCGAATGGCTCTTCGTCAGGCCCCGCGAGGAGGGTCCCAAGACCCGCGCCCTCTCCGGCAGAGCCTACATCGACTTCCCCGTCGACCAGACCGTAATCTACCCCGACTACCGACGCAACACAACCGAGTTAGGAAAAATCCAGGCGACCATCGACTCCGTCCGCAACGACCGCGACGTCACAATCACCCGCGTATGGCTCAAAGGCTTCGCCTCCCCCGAGTCACCCTACTCCCACAACACCGACCTCTCCGTCGGCCGCGTGAAGGCCCTTAAAGAGCACATACAGCGCCTCTACCACTTCGCGCCCGGAATAATCGAGACCGACAACGAGCCGGAGGACTGGGAAGGGCTGCGCCGCTTCGTCGAGGGCTCAAACCTCGAGCACAAGGAGCAGATTCTCGCCCTGATTGACTCCGACATGGCCCCCGACCCCAAAGAGGCGAAAATCAAGAAGCTGTATCCCGCCGAGTACAAGTTCATGCTCGCCCAGTACTATCCCGCCCTGCGACATACCGACTACCGTATCGACTACAACATAAAGCAGTACAACGACCTCGAGGAAATCCGCCGCGTCTTCGCGACCCAACCCTCGAAACTCTCCCTCAACGAGCTCTTCGTCCTCGCCAACAGCTACGCGCCGGGCTCCGACGAGTTCAACGAGGTATTCGCGACCGCGGTACGCATGTACCCCGACAACCCCGTCGCCAACCTCAACGCCGCGACAACCGCGATGGAGAAAGGGGACCTTGACCTGGCCGCCCGCTTCCTCGAAAAAGCCGGCGACGACCCCCAGGCCGACTATGACCGCGGCGTCCTCCTCGCCCTCCGCGGCGACTACGCCGCCGCCCGCCCCCTGATCGAGCGCGCCGCCGCGGCCGGAATCCCCCAGGCCGCCGACGCCCTCCGCCAGCTCGACTCCTCCACCTCCCGCGGCTGGACCAACCTCTCCATCCGCCAGGACTGACCCAGCCCCCTCCCAGGCTCCCGTCCCCAGCCCTCGCCCCTCCCTCTCCCGCCACTGTGGCGAGCCGTAAGGCGAGCCCAGACCGCGAAGCCCCCCATAACTCCCATCTCTCCCATAACTCCCATAACTCCCATAACTCCCATAACTCCCATAACTCCCATAAAGAAAACAATTAACAATAACTCTAATCATTATCAACAGATGAAAAAACATCTCTTCTTAGGCATCCTCGGAGCCATGGCCCTCGCCTCCTGCTCCTCCGACGAGCCTATCTCCGACAACGGCGGTAACGGCAACGGTACCACCAACGGCGAAGTCCAGTACCTCTCCGTAAACATCGTATCAACCCCCGCATCCCCCGCCCTCGCTTCCAGCAAGGCTGCCGGCAACCAGACAACCGGCAACCCCGACGGCAACGCGACCTACGAGGAAGGCTACGCCTCCGAGAACGCCGTCAAGAAAGTGCGCTTCTACTTCTTCGACGCCCTCGGCAAAGCCGCTAACGTCCGCGGAACCGCGACCGGCGTGAACTTCTACGACTGGGAGAATCCCGCAACCGACGGCAACGACATGCCCAACGTCGAGAAGCAGCTCGCGGCCACCATCGTGATCCACACCGGCTCACCCGACAACCACTCCCTCCCCGCCCAGCTCGTAGCCGTGCTTAACCCGACCTCCGCTCTCGGCGACGGCGCTATGGACCTCGACGACCTCCGCGATATAACCGAGGACTATGTCGCTACCGCCAAGACCTCGACCGAATCTGCCGGCGCGTTCGTCATGATGAACTCCGTTTACGCCAACGGAACCAACGAAATCATTGCCAACCAGATTCCCGAAAGCGCGTATCAGACAACCGAGGAGCTGGCCAAGAACAACCCCGTCAACATCTACGTTGAGCGCAACGTCGCCAAGGTACGCGTGAAGTTCGACCACTCCGACGCTTCCGAAATCACCTACATCAAAGTCGGCGGAGAAGAGACCGGCTACTCCGCGGCTCTCCTCAAGGACAAGGACGGCAACAACCTCACCATTGAAGTTAACGGCAGGACGGAGCAGCTCTACGTCCGCATGTACGGCTGGAACGTAACCGGCGAGACCGACAAAGGCTACCTCAGCAAGCATATCGACCCCGCGACCTGGGGAACAGGCTCGAACCTCTTCGGCACCGAGCAGTGGAACTGGAGCCCCTACTTCCGCTCATACTGGGCGAAGAACCCCGCTGACCTCACCCAGGCATGGCACAATTTCGACGCCATCATGACCGGCGGCAAGAACTTCTCCGGCGACCAGGCCAACAGCATCTACATCAACGAGAACGCCCCCTATCTCGCCGCTACCAAGGAATCCGTCGCCGCGAATGTCGAGAAATTCACCAAAGTAATCCTCAAGGGCCAGCTCATCCTTCATGACGGAACCCCCGTCGAGCTTTGCAAATACGCAGGCATGACTATGGCCGGCGAAGACGCGCTCAAGGACGCGCTCCTCTCCCAGCTCACCCAAAACGGCATGATCTACAAGCACACCGTCGTTGACGGCGAGAAGAAAGTCGCAAGCCTCACAAAAGCTGATGTCGTGTTCAAGACTGCCCTCGCCGCCGGCGACACCTCTGTCGACGCCTCTGAAAAGACCGTGGGCCGCTACTACGTCTACATGCAGCTCGCTCCCGAAGTGACCGCCGACGAAAACACCGTATGGAACTTCTCCGGCGACGTCAACAACACGACCGGCGCTGAAAACCTCAGCTCCGTAGCCAAAATCAACACCTACCTCAAGACCCAGCTCGGTTCCGCCCAGATTTACAACGGAGGCGACACCTACTACTTCTTCCCCCTCCAGCACCTCGGCGACGAAGGCAAGATCGGCTACTACGGCGTTGTCCGCAACCACATCTACGACTGCGTGATTAATAACATCGCCGGTCTCGGAACACCCGTCTACGACCCGACCGAAGTCGTTTATCCCGAAAAGCCGAAAGAAGAGGACACCTTCATCGGCGCGAAGATCAACATCCTCTCCTGGCGCGTAGTTCCCAACAACGTCAAGCTCGAATGGTAATCCCCATTCATCCTGCTGACTGAAACAGACCCCGGGCCGGGGTCTCCCGCGAGGCCCCGGCCCTTTCCTCTTCCCCTTTATTTCCCGCGAAGCCCCTCTCCCTTTCCCTTCTATTTCCCGCGAACCGCCCCTACCGTGGCGAGCCGTAAGGCGAGCTTCCCAAATCTCCCGACCCTCCCATCTCTCCTATTCCTCCCATCTCTCCCAAATATATTTAGCATAAGGCAAATATGTTAACCCTCCTTCAGAAACATCTACGGCGCCTCCTCGCCATCTGTCTCCTGGCCCCGCTGCTGGCGGCCTGCGACTCCGCCATATACGACGAGGAAGGCGACTGCGACATACACTACCGCCTCCGCTTCCGCTTCGACCACAACCTCCTGTTCGCCGACGCGTTCAACTCGCAGGTAACCTCCGTCGGGGTCTACGCCTTCGACGCCGAGACCGGCCTCTTCGCCTGGCAGCGCCTCGAGAGCGGCGAAGCCCTCGCCCGCTCCGGCTACGAGATGAACCTCGACGGCATCGAGCCGGGGAGATACCGCCTCGTGGCCTGGTGCGGCCTCGACAACGCGCATATCGGCGGCAAGCCCGAATCCTTCACCCTCCCGGCCCTCACCCCCGGAGTCTCAACCCGCGAGGAACTTCGCTGCCGCCTCGAGCGCGAAATCGACCCAGACGGCTCCCACCACTCCCGCGGAGACCTCTGGAACCTCTTCCACGGCTTCCCCGCCAACGACCAGTGGAACGAGCAGATAGTCGAAATAATCGACCCCGAGTCCCTCCGGGCCGACGGGCAGACCGTCGAATACACCGTGCGCCTCAAAAAGGACACCAACCGCGTCCGCGTGATCCTCCAGCAGCTCTCCGGCGAAGACATCGACGCCGAGAACTTCACCTACACCATCGAGGCTGAAAACGGCCTCATAGCCCACGACAACTCCCTCCTCCCCGAAACGAAAATAACCTACCACCCTCACCGCGTAGGTTCCGGAATCGCCGGCGTGGGGCTTCCAGGCCTCCTCTCCCGCGACGAGACGCCCGACGGCATCAAACCCGTCAAAGTCGCCGTCGCCGACCTTACAATCGGCCGCCTCGTTAAGGACAAACCCGTCACTCTGACCGTCTACGCCCCCGACGGCAAAGTCTCCGCCCGGATACCCCTGGTCGACTACGCCCTCCTCGCAGCCGAGGGGGAGACATTCTACAAGAACGGCCGCCCCTACGCGATGGGACAGCAGGAATACCTCGACCGCGAGGACTCCTACACCCTCACCTTCTTCCTCGACCGCTCGAAGGACTGGCAGGCGGTTCGCCTCCAGATTCTCTCCTGGCGAATCGTTTTCAACCATATCGACATAAACTGATTTGAAACTGATCCTCCGCATAACCGCCTCGCTGCTGCTCGCGCTCCTCGCGGCCGCCTGCGCCCCCGACAGGGGCGCCGATGAGCCGCGCCCGGAAACGAGCGACGCCCAGGCCGTGCTCTCCCTGAGGGTCGGAATCGCCGACGCCGCCTCCCGCGCCCCAGAAGCCTCCTCCGTGGAGGCCATGAGGCAGCTAAGGGTCGTCATCCTGCGCCCCGGAGGCGAGGTAGAGGTCAACTACCTCGCCGACTTCGGCACAACCTCCCCCCGCGATTATTTCGGCATCTTCCGCCTGCGCCCCGGAGAGGACAAGAAAATCTACGCCATAGCCAACCCCGCCTCCACCGGATTCCCATTCGACTCATACCCCGAAGGCTCAAAGGGTATCGAGAAAGCCCTCGAGGAGTACGAATACGAGTTCGCCCCGTCGCTCCCGATCGCGATGACCGACTCCCGCGACATCCCCGCCGCCACCCTCCTCCCCGGACAGCGCGCCGACGTCGGGCTGAACGTCGTGCGCGTCGCGGCAAAATTCTCCGTCACAATCCGGAACCTGCGCGACGAGGACGTGACGCTCCGCTCCTTCTCCGTCAGCACCCTCGCGGGCCGCGAATACCTCATGCCCCACTTCACCGGCGACCAGGGCCTCAACATCGTCAGCAACCGGGGCCTCAAAGGATTCGACTTCAGCACCGCCAAAGGGCTCCACTGGAGCGACTGGCTGCGCCTCGCCGTCGACGAGTCGCAAGCCGCCCCCTCCGACACCCTCCTGGCCGACGAGCGCGGCTGGATAATGAAATACGCCGTCCCAGACAACGCCTCACACGCCCGGCGCGACTTCGCCCTCCCCGACGCTACCCTGATACGCAAAGGCGCGACCGCCTCCCTCCCCGACCAGTACTTCGCCGAAAGCCGCTCCGGCCTCAAACAGGCCTCCGACTTCGGCCTCGGAGCCGCCGCCGGCCTCGAGCAGAGCTACACCTACTCCGTCGCCTTCACATCGCCCGACGGCAAAACGAAAGAGTTCTGCGACATGCCCTTCCCCAACCTCAGGGCGCTGTTCCGCAACACCCACGTATCCATCAAGCTCGAACTCTCGCAGCAGGCCGTCATCCCGGTCGAAGTCGACGTGACTCCGTATTTCGCCGTTTCCCTTAACCCGAGTTTCGGACTCGAACCGATTATCGACGGCGAGGAAGGAGAAGCTCCCTGACGGCCGCGGCCGAATCACAAAGTATGTTCTTATGACACGCAATATTTTCACATATCTCGCGCTCCTGCTCGCGCTGCTCGGCGTCGCCTCCTCCTGCGAGGACCGACTCGACTACCCGACGCACCCCGGCGAAGGCACCTCGACCGTTAAAGTCGAGGTAGGCTTCAAGTCTTTCGCCCCGGCCCTGTCCCGCGCCGCAGGTGACGCGATCAAGGACATAAACTCGCTGTGGATCGTGATTTACGCCACAGACGGCACCCTCGTATCCTCCGAACCGATCAATAACTTCGCCTCGGGCCGGCAGCCCAACACGCGCCCCGACGGAAACCCATCCTCCGAAAGCGAGACCGGCCGCGCGACATTCGACCTTACGCTCCCCAACGGACAATACCGCGCCTACGCCATCGCGAACATGAGCCTGGCCGGTGTCGACGTGTCGACCGAGGAAAAGCTGCGCTCCGTCAGCGCGGCATGGGACCCCAACGACATCTCCCGCGACGCCGCGATGTTCGGATGGTTCGTCAACGGCGACAGGACTACCGACCGCGACAACGGCTTCGCCGCTTCACCCATAACGATAAAAAAGGGAGCGACGCTCCACGCGTGGCTCTCCCGCGCCGCGTCGAAGGTAACGGTCGCCATCGACGGCTCCGGACTGTACGATGGTGTGGAGGTATTCATCAAGTCCGTGCAGGTCAGGGACATCCCCGACTCCTGCCATATCGGCAAAGACAACACCGCGACCGAGGGGCACATCATCGACGGTGAGCGCCTCGTAATCGACGAAACAATGTCAAACGAGGGCCCGTCGGTGACGAACGCCTCCCCCTACCTCTACCTGACCTCCGCCGACGGCGACGGAGCCGCGAAAACCGGAAACTCCGACCTCGAACAGGCACATACCGACCTCACTCCGGCACTCTACTTCTATGAGAACCTCCAGGGACACGGGCGCGACAAACGGCAGCAGGACGCCGACAAGGACGGAAAGCCCGACAACGCCGACATAGTAAAGGACGACAAGCCCTTCGGATCATTCATCGAAGTAAAGGCTTACTACAACTCCACCAACCCCAAACGCCCCGGCAGAGGGGAAATCACTTACCGCTTCATGCTCGGAAAAGACGAAATATCCGACTACGACGCGGAACGAAACCACCACTACAAGCTGACGCTCCTCCTGAAATATTTCGCCAACGACCCCGACTGGCACATCGAATACGACCGCCAGGTTCTCGAAGTCTCTACACCATTGGTATTCAACTACCAGGGCAAAGTCTTCGTCCCGACGGCCGGAATCCCCAACGCCGACCACGATTTCGAACCCGACAACCCCATAAGGGTTAACAGCTATCTCGAAGACAGCCGCACCGGCGAAACCAGCCGGCGCGAGGAACCGTGGACCGCCACCTTCGAATACCTCGACGCCAACGGCAACACCGTGACCTCCAACAACCCTCCCGAATGGCTCCCCGGATTCCCCTCATCCGGCGACGGCTCGACAACCATCAACGCCAAAGCCGAAAAAATCGCTTCCGTGGATGTCAATATCGACAACGAACTGACAAAGAACTCGTTCGGCGGGGTCGGAAGCCCCCACAACCTCGCCGGCTCCTCGGCCGACGCGGTGGAAAACACCGCCAACTGCTACATGGTGGGCGGAACCGGCTACTTCTCCATCCCGCTCGTCTACGGTAACGCCCGCGAAGGCGGCAAGGATAACTCCGACGCCTACGATCTGGATGCCGTTACCGACGGAATCGGCGACTGCGTCGACTATCTCGGAAACTCTATCTCATCCCCCTACATCCTCAACGGCATAGCGAACAAGACCGGCTATGACGCAGCGCTCGTATGGCAGGACGAAGAGGGACTCGTGACCGGAATCACCTTCCTCCCCGACGCGTACGGCAAAAAGGGGGGCATCTCGTTCCAGGTCGCCAGGGCCGTCCAAGGCAACGCCGTAATCGCTCTCCTCGACCCCCAGAAACGCGTCGTATGGAGCTGGCACATATGGGTAACCACCCTCTCCGCGATGGAGCAGGACATAACCGTGACCGCCCACGACAACACTCTCTTCGACCTTATGTCTGTAAACCTCGGCTGGTGCTCCAAGCACGGCGAGGCGATCAAGTACTTCAAGAGACGCGAGTGCAAGGTGACTTTCAAGGCCCGCAAGATGACAAGCTCCATAACAATCGTCCAGGAATCCCACACCGCCTTCCCCTCCGGCAACAACCCATATTACCAGTGGGGGCGCAAGGACCCCTTCATCGGCGCTGTCGGGCAATGGACTAACAAAACCAGACAATTCGGCCCCGCAAGCTCCGAAACGAAGGTTGCAGGCATATGGGGAGGAAGCCATCCGGCAAAAATGTTTGACGAGTTCGAAAAAGACGGGCACGGAGTCCTTTCGCTCGGTTTCTTCAGTGGCGAGAAACGAAAGACTACCCGCGAAATCCTGCCGCGCCTGATCCAGCACCCCGACCTGTGGCACAACCCGCCGCGCGACTCGATAACCGGCGCGTACACCAGCCTCGAATCTACCTACGCTGACCTCTGGGGCAACGGGAACAGAAACATCAAGACCGTCTACGACCCGTGCCCTGTCGGGTACCACGTCGGGGGAAACGAGGTCTATTCCGGCTTTACCACCCTCGGACGCCTCTATGACCCCAAAGTTGACGGAGACCTGGAGGTAGATCAGACCTGGTACGACGTAAGGTACACGAACATTCCGGACGAGAATTACACCACGCCCGCCAACAAGAACTGCCTCTTTGAGTTCTACACCAGCCCCGAAAAGATAAAGTCCATCATCTTCCCCTTGTCGGGCTACCGCGACTGGGACAATAGCGCGGCAATAACATATTTCGGAAACCCGGACGATAATACCGCCTCTTCTATCGGATACGCATGGTCGAGCCAGATTCTGATAGCGACAGGCACGAAAGGGAGTATCGATGCGGCCTATAACTTCGAGTTCTCCCGAAACATGGTTCACGGCACCACCCCGAATACAACCGGCTACATACGCCCCGACAACGCTTTCGTGACCCGCGACGGCTTCCCGGTGCGCCCCTGCCGCTACACACCCCTGCCAAAATAGCCCCCCGTCTGTAGAATCCAAAGGAACCAAAACCGCGACAGATACTTCAACTTCGATAAACGCGGAAAACGCATAGAGCGCTTGGCCCTATGCGTTTTCTATATCTCAATTCCGCTGCCAGAGGGCCCTTGCGGGGCGCTGAGGCGCGTTTCAGCCCCCGACCCGGGGAACATACCCCTCGGTCTCGCGGAAGCGCAGCAGCGCCCTGCAAAGCCCCTCCCCGTCGTGGGCAAGCTCCGCCAGGTAGGTCTCCGCATCTGCCGGGCAGATGCGGACCTCAACCTCTTCCCCGTAGACCGCCTCGCGAAGGTAGGCGATCTCGAACCGCGTCAGGCGGTGGCTGTCGTGAAAAGCCAGGTCCCACTGGTTCAGCAGAAGCTCGATATAACGCGAGGAATTGACATGGCGGTTGAAATCCATATCGCAATAGGTAAAACGGTAAGGATGGCTCTCAAAAGCCGTCAGAGGCCGCAGGCGCCCCGGCTTCGCGACCGGGCACTCCCTCTGCGGGATAAACTCCCTGACCCACTCCATATGGCTTATGTCGGCAACCTGGCGCGTGTCCGTGTTCATCACCGCCCAGACAGTCCGCGCATGCCCTATGACGCGCCCCTCCCCGTCGAGAATCTCGAAGTCGCGCTCAGAGAACAGCCTGTTGATCGAGTTGACCCACGTCGCAATCCGGTAGCGCTCGTTCCAACGCGGATAGCGCCCCATCTCGACCGCCACCCGCGACAGCACCCACGTCTCATGCCTGTCGACAAGCGACGCGAAACCGATTCCCAACTGGTTGGCGTGGAGCGTCGCGACCTCGATCAGCCGGTTTATAAGCAACGTGATCGGCATCCGCCCCTGCGGGTTGCACTCCGCCGGAGTCAGAAAATACTCCTCCTCGAAAACCGCCTGCTTAGCCTCTTCCATATCTTCCAATAATCAGATGCTTAAATTCCTAATAATTGATTCTAATCCTTACAAGCTATTATAAGTTTTATAAATTCTTATAATTCTTATAATTCTTATAAGCTTTTATAATTCTTATAAAGCCAGCCCCGCCAACCGCCGCTTTCGCAGCCGTTGGCGGGGTCTGTATCGTCCGCTTTCCGCCCGGATGGGGGCGGCGCGTCAGAGTGGTTCGGATGGTAGGAGCCGGAGTCCGAGTGCCGATGGGAGCGGTCTTGGGACCGTGACCGAGGCCGAGAGGCTCCGGCGACAACCCAGACGGGCCGCTATCACGCGCCGCCCGAAAGCCGTCGTTTTAGCGCTCCGAATAGAACTTCTGAATCCTGTTATCGATCTTCTTGTTCCCCAGCAGCACGTTAAAGAGCTGGTTCTGGAACGTCTGCACGCCCTCGCGCTGGTTGAACACCATCGCGTCGTTCTCGTAGTTGAACTCGCGGCCCTGGTTGGCTACCGATACCACGTCGAAGACTACTACCGAGTTGTTAAGCGCGAGCGGGCCGCAGAGCGCGCCCTGCTTGGCGACTGCCACGTTGGCTGCCAGCGCCGGTTCGTTCATGCCGAAGTTGCGGATATAGCCCTGGCCGAAGGTTACCTGGGTGGTGTCGGCCTTTACGCCCATGGCGGCGGCGTATTCGGCGACGCTCTTACCCTTGCCCTGGTACTTGGCCACGAGGCTCTCGGCCTTCTTCTGGTTGCGGATCTTGTTGGTAAGGTACGCGCGCACCTCGGGGTTCGTGGCGGGAACATAGTCGCCGGTGTAGACATCCTTGACGGCGGCGGCCATCAGACGGCTGTCCTTGTCGTCCTTGAACACGCCGGAAACCTCGTTCTTCTTGGCCCCGATCGCCCATTTCGCCGCGTTGCGGCTCTCGGGCAGACCGTTGACGGAAAGGCTCGAGGGGGTGACGACGGCAGTCAGGGCGCTGTAACCTGCCTTGGTGGCGTTCTCCTCGAAAGCAGCGGTGGTCTTGTTCTCGGCGAGGAACTTGCGGAGGTCGTCGTTCAGCTTGCTGACGGTCGCGTTGCTCGGAAGCACGTCATAAGTCACCTCGGCTATGTCGTAGACAGTGACGGGGGCCTTCTTGGCGCGGACGCGGATACCCATATTGGGGTTCGCGCCGGCGCTCTTCGGAGCGAAGAAGCGGCCGGTCTCGGCGGCGGAAATCTCGTCGCGGAGGATAGTCATCGAGGGGTCAGTGAGCGATACCCAGACGCTGTCGTTCTTCTGGGCTACCTCGGCGATGCTGTCAACGCCGGCGTTGAGGCTGGCGATGATGCTGTCGGCGTTAACCCCCTCGTTGAGGTAGGCGAGGTCGAGCAGCACGGAGTCAACGGAGGTCGTGGTGCCGAGGAGCTTCGCGATGGTATAGCGGTTGTCGTAGGTCGAAATGACGCTTACGGTGTCGGCCTGCAGCTTCTCGAGGTTGTTCTTGAGGTTTGTCGCGAGCTTCGAGGCGGTGGCGCTGACGCGGTTGACGTAGAACTTCGAGTCGGCGGCGATACCCTCCGTACCCTCCTGGGCCTTGAGGGCGGCTACGGCGCCTTCTACATCCTTCTCGGCGGCGAGGCGGTCGGCCTCGGAGGGAGCTATGTCAACAGTGACGTAGGAAATCATCGTCTGCGGCTCCATGATGCGGTAGCGGTTCTTCTCCTGGTTGTAGAGGGCGCTGATTTCGCTGTCGCTGACGGGGAAATCGTCGTCCTTGAGCTGCGAGAAGTCGGCCTTGGCGTAGGCGATGGTCGAAGTCGAGGCGTTGTCCTCGTAGACGGCCTGCGCGTCGAGCTTGTTGGCGGTAAGAGCGCCGGTGAACATGCTCATGAACTTCTGCTGCAACAGGAGCTTCTCGGTATCCTGCTCGAGAGCCTTCCACATCTGCTGGAGCTGCTGCGCCTGCTGCGCGTCAACGCCGTTCTTCGAGGGGTTGTAGGCGTAGTCGTAGAGCATCTGCGCGGAGGGAACCCCCATCTGACGGAGCATCTGGGCAACGTAGGGGTGGGGTGTCTCTCCCATCAGAGCCGAGGTCAGCTCCTTGTCGGTGACCTTCAGGCCGAGGCGCTCGATTTCCTGGTTCATCAGGGTCTCGTTGACCATCTGCTGCAGGGTATACTGCTGTACCTGGGCCACGTCGAGGTTGGTGTAACCTTGCTGGCGGAGCTGCTCCTGCTGCTCCTCCACGCGGCGCTGGTATTCCATGTAGTCGATTTTCTGGCCGTCGACCTTGACGACGGTGTGGTTGTCGGAGAAGAGCTCCTGCGGACGGTCAACAGCCGTCAGGATGAACAGCAACAGCGCGACGCCCAGAATCGAGATAATCAGGACGGGCCGTTGGCGGATTGATTCAAGTGTTGACATCTAATGACAAACGGTTTATTTTGTTTTTATATTATTTCGTCAATATAAGCATATTAGCGCGCAAAGATACGTTTTTCCCCGCAATCCCGCAAACTTTTCCCTCCAAACTCGCGGAAGCGACCCTTTTCGGGCCGCTTTCGCGAGTTTGGAGTTTAGGGTTGAAGGTTTAGGCCCGGCCTCGCCGGGCTGTTTAGATAAATCTTTTTCCGCTTGCGCCTTTTCCCAAACCTCCCATAATTCCCAGCTCTCCCATAACTCCCAACTCTCCCATCCCTCCTGGCAGCGAGCGGCCTCCCCCGCTTTGTCCCCGGATGTAGGGTGGAGCGAGCCGAAGGCGAGCGGCTTTACCGCTTCATCAGAATGCCCTTGTAGCGCGCCGGAGCCTGGAGCACCGCCGCCGCGCTGTCGAGGTCCTGGTCGTGCTTGAGCGCCTCGATCGTCGCCCCGCGGTTGAAATAGTAGCGCTGCAGGATGTCCCCCGCGAGGTAGCGGCTGATCAGCTCCCGGTTCAGGTCGAGGTCATGGTCGAGGTCGTGGCGCAGTGACGCCTTCAGCGTGTCGAGCTGCGCCTGTACCCGCTCGTTCATGTACCCCTCGTTCTTCACAGCCTTCTCAAGCTGCTCCATGACGACCTCGCACAGGCGGTCGTACTCGAACTTCTTCGGGTCGATAAACGACTTGAACTCGTTGAAGATGGTGTCCGTCACGACGAACTCCTCCGGCGAGGGCACCGCCGGGTGCTTCGTCGCGTAACGCGTAGCGAAGTCGAAACTCCAGTTGTCGCGGACGATGTTGTAGACAAGGCGGTTTCCCTCCGGGTACTCCACCTTCACGTCGGGGGTGATACCTCCCCCGTCGCGCACCTCGCGCCCGGCGCGGGTGTGCCATACCGTCGTCAGCGAGTCGGGGATGCGCGCCACGCTCCCGTCGGGATTGCGCCGCGAATAGTCTATTGCCTGGATGAGGCGCCCCGAGGGAATGTAGTATTTCGCGATCGTTACCTTCAGCAGCCCGTTGTACGGAATCTGCGAGGTCGACTGCACGAGCCCCTTGCCGAACGAGCGCTCCCCGACAATAACAGCCCGGTCGAGGTCCTGCAACGCGCCGCTGACAATCTCCGCGGCCGACGCCGACGACCCGTTGACAAGCACCGCCAGGGGAATCTCCGTGTCGACCGGCTTTGTCGTCGTCTTGTAAATCTTCTCGTTCAGCAGGCCGCGGCCACGAGTGCGCACAACCTCCGTGCCCTTCGGCACGAACAGGCTCGCCACCTTCACGGCGCTCTCAAGCAGCCCGCCCCCGTTGCCCCGCAGGTCGAGGACGATCGACTTCACCCGCGGGTCGGCCTTCAGCTCCCGCAGCGCGTCGCGCGTCTTCTCGTAGGTCTTCTCGTTGAAAGTCACAAGCTGGATATAACCGATGTCGCCGCGCTGCACGCCGTAGTACGGCACCGGGTCAACCTCGATCTTCTCGCGCGTAACGGCAATCGTCCTGACGGAGTCCGCCCCCGAGTAAGGCCGGATCACGGTCACCTTGACCTCCGTCCCCGCCTGCCCTTTCAGGCGCTTCGACACCTTGTCGCTCCCGATGCCCTTCACGCTGTCGCCGTCGATCATCAGAATCTTGTCCCCCGGAAGAAGCCCCGCGCGCTGCGCCGGCGAGCCCTCCCGCGGCTCCGAGATAATCGTGAACGAGTTGCGCTGCTGGATATAGGAGCCGATGCCCCCGTACTCCCCGGTGGAAATCGTCAGAAGCTCCTCCTGCTCCTTCTCCGGGAAATACTCCGTGTACGGGTCGATCTCGTCCAGCATCGCCGAGATAGCCGTGTTGATCGACTTCTCCGCGTCGACAGTGTCGACGTAGCTCGTCTGCAACGCCTTGTAGACCGAGGCGAAAATATCCAGGTTCCGCGAAATCTCCCCCTTAGGGCTCCGCGTGGCCCCGGTGGCGGCAACTCCCGCCACCGCCGCCCCGGCGGCTATCGCTATCAGTAACTTTCTCATAAACAAATTCTTATAAATCCAAGAGGCGGGTAAGGGCCGCCCTTTGTAGGGACGCGGCGCGCCGCGTTTCAAATACCTCGCCCCGATTCCGAGAGCCGAAAGTGTCTCCGTTCAGTGGAGCGAGCGTAAGCGAGCGGCCTCCCCTCGTTTCCGCCCCGAAGGGCTTCTGTTCCCGGTGCGAGCCGCCGCGGCGGCGAGGCTGCCTGTCAGCAGCCGCCGCAACCGCAGGAACCGCCTTCGGCCCCCTCGCAATCGCAAGAGCCGCTATCGCAACCGCAGCTACCGCTTCCGCAGCCGCAGCCTCCCGCGGGGCGAAGCTCCTCGGCAGTCGCGTCGCGCACCTCCAGGATGCGCCCGTGGAAACGGACATCCTTACCCGCCAGCGGGTGGTTGAAGTCCAGCTTGACGTGGGTCTTCGTAACCTCCTTGACGAGCCCGCTGATGCGGTAGCCGTCGGCAGTCATCATCGGAAGCACCGCCCCAGGCTTGATAACCTCCTCGTCAAACTTCCCGTCGACGAGGAAAATGTCGCGTTCAAGTTCAGCGACCTGGTCCGGGTCGTAAGGTCCGAAAGCCTCCTCCGCGCTCGCCTTGACGTCGAACTCGCCCCCCTTCTCAAGTCCCTCGATAGCCTTCTCCAGCGGCACGATCATGCCGCGCGTAACGCCGAAAACAATCTTTTCCGGGTCCTCCGTGTCGGTCTGGTGAACAAGCGTCTCGGTTCCGTCAGCATCCACGCGGTAGAGGTCATAGCCCATCTCCACATACTTTCCAGGTTCAATCTTTTCCATAATATCTTTCTTAACTTACTTTTTTTCCTTGTTAAACGACAAAGTTAGCCATTATTCCTCTCATATAACAAACATCGCCCCTAAAATTCCCTAAACGGCCTCGAAAATGCCCCGTCAAACGAAACGAGGGCGCGCCGACCGGCGCGCCCTCGTTGGCTTGTCTGAAAATATTCGTTATCGAATCACTACCTTGGCGACCTTGCCGCCGCGGCGCTCAACATACACGCCCGGAACAGCCTCGGCCTCGCTGACGCGCACGCCCTGCAGGTTGTACAGCTCGCGCGCACCCTCGGCTCCCTCGGCAGCTACCTCCTCGACACCGGTGAGCACGCCCTCCTTGACATTGATGGCCTCGCCCATCGCCTCCTTGCCGTTTACCACATTCTTAACATAGATATTGTGGTTGCTTCCGCTGGCATAGGTGTAGACGAACTTCTTGCCCGCGTCTTCCCAGGCTACCGTCCAGTCTGCCGTAGGCTCGCTTACGCGCATCATCGGGCTCTTCGCGGCCCCGGCATCCTCGATCTTGTAATGGAGCTTGCCGTGCTTGACAGTATAGACAATCTCAGTCCCATCGCTAATCGTCTGGGGCTTCTCGAACTCCGGCGCGCTCGGCTCCGCGAGAACTTGATAGCTTACCGAAATTCCTGACAGATAGAACGCTTTTTTATCTCCGGCGGATGTCATTGTAAGCACAATGTTATTGCCAGCGAGGCTAAGGTCACTTATTGTTTTTGTAGAGTGCTTATCTTTACCATAGCTTGTCCCCTCGGCAGGGAAAATCAGCATTTTGTCCGCGTTAACTCCGTTAACAGAGAGTGTCCATTCCATAAGCGTATTACCCGAGATGCCCTTCATGCTCACGGCTGTAATATTCGCGTTTTCGGGGATATCAGAACCCGAAAGAGTGATAGTCCCACCAACAAACGCTTTCGTTCCTGAGCCAAGCTGGGCACCGTTGTTTGAGCCGGAATAACATGCTTCCGCAGCGGCAGTCCAGTCGCCGTTGGCGCTTCCTGTGCCTAAGTTCAGCTTGGTATCGCAATTCGACGTGGCAGCGTTACCGCTTGCCACGCCTGTAATATCCCAGTTCAGCGTCTCGTTGGCCTCGTACTCCGTTTCTACGGGATGGGTAACAGAGAACATCATCTCGGCCTTCGCCTCGCAGGCGGGGTTGGAAACTGTGATTATGTAGCTCTTCTCGTTGCCGATGACGAACTTGCCGTCGGTAACGGTAACGGCGAGGCCTTCGTTTTCAACCGCGATTTCCGCATAGCTCTTTGCCGCAACCGTGATTTCAGTGCCCGGCTTTGCAACAATCGAACCGAATTCCTCGACAGCTTCATCGCCGTTCATCACCGACACGATTTCGGGGGCGTTAATAGCGACTGTGAACATCGCCGCTTCACCCTCCTTCTCCCCTTCGGGCATCTTGTCGTTGACCGGGGTAATTATGTAGGTTTCGTTGGCAGTCGCCTCGAACTCGTAGGTACTCCCCTCGACAGGCACTTCCTCGCTGCCGTACGCGACAACCATCGAGGTCGCGTTTTCAGAGCTTACAGTAATCTTCGTTCCATAGTCAACCGCGAACTCCTCCTCGGCCTTAACCTCGCCGTCAACAGATACAACAGGCGCGGACGGCTTAACCGCGGGAGCAACGTACACACATTCCTGTTCGGCGAGCGGACTGTCAGCCATCCCCTCTTTCGAAGCCTTGGCCTTTACCGTGCATGTCTCAGTAATCGAGAAAGCCCCGGTGTAGGGAATCAAAGGCTCGGTGCCATCAGTCGAGTAAACAATCGATGCGCCCTCAGTATCGCAGGCGATTGTTACCATGTTGTCGCTGCTGGTGATTACCGGCTGCGCTACCGGGTCGAGAACAACCTCCGGCTTGAAATAAATCGCAACGGATTCGAGAAGGATAGCACCTGTTTTCCCATTGGTGATGCTTATATCGGCATATTCGTCACCAAATTCCGCAAAGGTCATTTCTGAATATTCGCTTGTCGAAGTGGCCAGTTCATCAGAGGATGTCTTATTATTGACAGTTACGGTAGGCGAGCCTTTTGCATTAAATCGTTTGGTTTTTATGACTATTTTAGAATACGTCTTCTGATAATCTGAAGCCAAAGTGAAAGTTATAGTCCCGCTTCCAGAATTAGCCCCAATCTTGATAGCCGCATCAGTAGCGTTATTACAGGGGTAAACGCCAGTTATAGCCCCTGCGCTCACATACGAGGCGCACTCTTCTGCCAGCACTTTGGAAAAGAAATCTACTGATGAAATCGCAGTTGTTCCCGTCCCGGTCTTCCTAAACGACAGCGTCACGTCGGGCTGTGGGGTTTGAGCTGCCGCCGGGAGGCACAGAGCCAGCAGCGACAGCATGAGAGTAAAGATTTTTCTCATGTTAGATAGTGTATGATTTGGTTAAAGTTCGTCGGTTAAAGTCCTTTTGGGGGTCATGCGCCCCTTTTTTATCCTCTTGAATTTGAGCGCAAAATTATACAAATTTTCACATATCGATTGCGGCAGTCCGTTAATCAATGTTAACGCAATCTTTTTTTTAACAGGCCCCTCCAAGAGCCGTCGCAAGGGGCCGTCATCCGGGACCGTCGCCGATGGCCCGTCGTCGAAGGTCCGTGCCGCTATGTGCGCGAGGCGTGAGCCGAGTGAGGGAGCAAAGCAGAGAATCGGCGGCGGCCAGGGAATCCCGACCGCCGCCGATAATCCATTATGGAGGGGGTTACTTGTAGATATAGTTGCCGTCCTTCCAGCCTCCGCTCACCTTGGTGAGGGTAACCGAGCCGCCGTCGCTCGGATGGAGCACGATTGTGTTGGAGGAGTATTCATAGGTCCCGGTCTCCGTCTTGTCGAGGTTCTGGATCAGCTCCCATTTTCCGGTCGCGATGTCCTTGCTCTCGGCAGTCTGCTTCATTACGCGGGTGAAGTTCTTCGCCGTGAAGGAGAGCTTGAAGTTGGTGCTGATTTTCATGTAGCCGTCGTTCGAGCTTTCAACGCAACTGAAGGTCTTCCCCGCTACCGGGTTCTTGCCCGAGTCAGAGCCGCCGGTATTGCCGGAGCCGCCGGAGTTGCCACCGCCCTGTTCGGTCGATTCGGGTTCGTCATCGTCGCCCCCGCAGGAAGCGAAAGTCAGCCCTGCCACGCAGAGCACCGCCATAAGGCAAAATCTGAATTTTCTCATAGTTGTGTGTTATGATTGGTGTGTGAAAAAGTATCGCAAGTTTTCAACTTGCTCTATTAAGAGTGAAAGGTGAAGGGTGAAAGGTGAAGGAGATACTTTCTTCAAATAAACTATTATCTTCACTCAGGCGGAGCCTGATATTCACTTTTCACTCCTTTCACTTCAACTGAGCCTGCGAAGTTGAATCAGTAAGTGATCAGCGAGGTCACCTCGACGTCGGCGGGGAGGTTCTTGCGCCCTTCGAGAGCCGACAGCTCGATGATGAAGTTGACATAAATCTTGCGGGGATTCATGCGCTTCACCAGCTCGACGGCGGCCGACATCGTGCCCCCGGTCGCGAGCACGTCGTCGTGGATGACGACGATGTCGTCCTCCGTGATCGCGTCGCGGTGGATTTCGATAACGTCCTTTCCGTACTCCTTGTCATAGGAGGCGGTCAGGGTGTCGGCGGGGAGCTTGCCGGGCTTGCGCACGGGCACGAATCCCGCGCCCAGCTCGAAGGCCAGGATGGAGCCTCCGATGAAGCCGCGGCTCTCGATACCCACCACCTTCGTCACCCCCTTGTCGCGGTAGAGCTGGCTGAGGTCCCAGCCGATGATGTGGAGCGCGCGGGGATCCTTGAAGACCGTCGTCAGGTCCTTGAACACGATGCCCTTTTTCGGGAAGTCGTAGACGTCGCGGATTCTTGATTTGATGTATTCCATATCTTTTACGTTTTAGTTGTTTATTCTGTATTTGTTTCCCGGCCGCCGCCCGCGCAACTCGCTAAGACCGCGGCGGTTGCGTGTGTTCCACGTGGAACAACCGGGCATCGCCGTCGTCCGCGTCAGCGCCCGCTGAGGAGGAGAAGTATGTTGATGTCAGCGGGCGAAACGCCGGGGATGCGCGACGCCTGGCCGATGGTTTCGGGGTTGATTTTCTCGAGTTTATGGCGCGCCTCGGTGGAGAGGGATGTAAGGCTCTTGTAGTCGAACCGCCCCTGGATACGGATGCCGTCGAGCCGCATCAGCTTTTCCGCGGTCTGCCGCTCGCGCTTGATATATCCGTCGTACTTTATCAGCACCTCGGCCGACTCCACAATCTCGCTCCTGCGCTCCGCCTCTATCTCCTCCAGACGGAGGCGCAGGGGTTCGTAGACCTTCGCGAGAAGGGTTATCGAGAGCTGGGGCCGTAGCACGAGCGCCTCCAGCTTGCACCCTTCCCGGAGCGGCATAATTCGCAGCGGGGTTTCGGCGATGCCGAGCTCGATGTTCAGGGTCTCCAGCAGCGGGTTCATAACCGCAGCTTTTACGCTATGGCTCCTTACGAAATCAATCAGCGCGTCCCTCGCCGCGAGCTTCGTCCGGAGCAGTTCCAGGCGCTCCGCTGAAGCCAGCCCGAGGGAGGCGGCGCGGGGGGTAAGGCGCGCGTCGGCGTCATCCTGACGCAGCAGAATCCTGTACTCGGCGCGGGAGGTAAACATGCGGTAAGGCTCGTCAACCCCCTTTGTCACGAGGTCGTCAATCAGCACCCCGATATACGCCTCGTCGCGGGAAAGGCGCAGCTCTTCTTCGCGGCCGAGGGTGCGGAGAGCGGCGTTCGCACCGGCCACAAGCCCCTGCCCCGCGGCCTCCTCGTAGCCTGTCGTGCCGTTAATCTGTCCGGCAAAAAAGAGGCCGTCGACGAGCTTTGTCTCGAGGGTATGGCGCAGTTGCGTGGGGTCGAAAAAGTCGTATTCTATGGCGTAGCCGGGGCGGTAAATCTGAACGTCGGCGAACGCCGGAATCGTCTTCAGGGCCTCGATCTGGATGTCGATCGGAAGCGACGACGAGAAGCCGTTAAGGTAAAACTCCTGCCCTTCCTCGCTCTCCGGCTCCAGGAAGAGCTGGTGCTCGGTCTTGTCGGCAAACGTGACAATCTTGGTCTCGATCGAGGGGCAGTAACGCGGCCCTATGCTCTGAATCTGCCCGTTATATAGGGGGGAGTCAGGGAGGCCGCGGCGGAGTATCTCGTGGGTGCGCTCGTTGGTGTAGACGGTGAAGCAGCGGCGCTGTTTAAGCTCCCGCCTTACCTCCGGCAGGTAGGAGAACTTATGGAAATCCTCCTCCAATTCCTGGGGCTGGGTAAGCTCCCACTTTACCGAACGTCCGTCGATGCGCACCGGGGTTCCGGTCTTCATCCTGTCGGTCGCGAAACCGAGGGAGCGGAGCTGCTCGGTAATGCCATGAGAGGCGGGTTCCGCGCAACGACCGCCGGGGAGCTGCGTGCGTCCGATATGCATCAGGCCGTTCAGGAAGGTGCCGTTTGTGAGCACTACCGCCTTAGCACTGAACTCTACTCCGAGGGCCGTCCTCACCCCCTTCACCCGCTTGTTCTCCTCGTCGAAGACAAGCGAGACAACCGAGTCCTGCCACATATAGAGGCCGGGGGTATTCTCGAGTATAAGCCGCCAGAGTTCAGAGAAACGCATCCTGTCGCTCTGCGCTCGTGGGCTCCACATCGCGGGACCCTTCGAGCGGTTGAGCAGGCGGAACTGCAACGCGGTGCGGTCTGTGACAATCCCCATCATACCCCCCAGGGCGTCGATTTCCCTCACAATCTGCCCCTTCGCGATTCCGCCGACGGCGGGATTGCAGCTCATCTGGGCAATCTTGTTAAGGTCCATCGTGATGAGGAGTGTGGACGCTCCGAGACGCGCCGCGGCGTGGGCAGCCTCGCAACCGGCGTGCCCGGCTCCGACAACAATTACGTCGTAGTCGAATCTCATATCAGTTTGCTCCTAAAAATGCTTTTCTGTATCTTTCAACTCGCTGTCGGCGCTTTTGGCGGTTGCCCATACCTCTTTGTCGGAATCGGCAGCCGTGCGCCACAGCTCTTTGTCGGCACTCTTCTCATTGTCAGCCATATACGCTTGCTCAGAGGGGTTGTCATCCTTCAAATCGGCAAAGGGGCTCTCCCCCTTTTTGTCCGAAATCTCTCGCAGCAGTTCAAGCGACTGGTTTTCAGCAGCTTCCATAATCTCGCGCTCTCCGGGGCCCTTGTCATTGATACCGCAGAGATGGAGTATGCCGTGGATTATCACTCGGAGAAGCTCCTGCCGGTAGCTGACACCTTGCAGGGTCGCGTTGGAGGCAACCGTGTCGAGGGAGATGAAGATGTCGCCGCGGAGCAGCTTGCCCCGGCAGTCGTCGAAAGTGATGATGTCGGTGTAGTAGTCGTGGCAGAGAAACTGCCGGTTTACCTCGAGAATCCGCTCGTCGTCACAGAAGATATATGTGACCGGGCCGAGGATGCGCCCGCGGCTCTCGGCCACAGCACGCACCCATTTCTCAATCAGCGCGAAATTCAGGGGTGGCATCTCCGCCGACCCTTGCGCAAGCCATTGAAAATTCGTTGTCATGCAAAATCGAAAAATACCTACAAAGGTATAAAAATTTTTCCTCAGTATCAACGGCAAAATCGAGCCTCATCAGGGCAGCTCCTTCGAAAACGATTTTTCCGCCGAAAAAACCGGGAAAGCGCAAAAACCGCATAAACCCTTAATATTGTTTGGATTAAACCCCTTACAGGCCTTATTTGAGCCGAAATAGCCGCGATTTTCAGCCTTATTCGGACAGATACCCGCGAATTTCGCGCCCTCAAAGCCCCAACTAAAGCCCTCCCCTACCCTATCGGAATCAGCGGCTCGCGGGCCGCTGATTACGCGGATGATGCTGGAGAATCTGGGCGCGGAGGGCGGTGCGGTCGAGATGGAGGTAGATTTCGGTTGTCGCGATGGACTCGTGGCCGAGCATCTGCTGGATCGCGCGGAGGTTCGCTCCCCCTTCGAGGAGGTGCGTCGCGAAAGAATGGCGGAGCGTATGCGGGGAGATAGTCTTGCGGATTCCCGCGAGAGCCGCCAGGTCGCGGATAATCATAAACACCATCTGCCGCGTCAGCCGCTTCCCGCGGCGGTTAAGGAAAAGGGTATTGTCGTCCCCCGGTTTAGGCTTGACATCGCCGCGGTCGGTCGCGACATATTCCGCGATCAGACGTGTCGCCAGAGGAGAAATCGGAACGATACGCTCCTTCTCCCCCTTGCCGCGGACAGTGATATAACCCTCCTCCAGGAAGAGTTGCGAGAGCTGCAGGTCGACAAGCTCGCTGACGCGGAGCCCGCACCCGTATAGCGTCTCGATAATCGCCCTGTTGCGCCTCCCGAGTGGGTCGTCAAGGTTGATGCAGGAGATCATCGCATCGATTTCCTCTACCGTCAGCACCTCCGGGAGCCTGCGCCCAGTGCGGGGTGTCTGCAACAATATAGTCGGATCCTCCTCGATGAAGGTCTCCATCTTCAGGAAATGGAAAAAACTCTTTATTCCCGAGACAATCCGCGACTGCGAGGTCGGCGAGATTCCGAGGTCGTGGAGGTCAGCCAGGAAACTCTGCAGCTCGGAGTAAGTGACCTCCGTGATGCCGATTCCCTCCGTTTCGAGGTAGTTCATCAGCTTGTCGAGGTCGAAGCCGTACGCCTCGACAGTCTGCGGCGACAGCCCCTTCTGAAGCCTCAGAAAGGCGGCGTAAAACTCGCGCAACTTTGAAAATTCGGGTAGCGGTCGCATATCGTCAGCGGGGGAAAAGCACCTGGAATACCTGCGACGGAAGCCCCCGCCGCGCGACAACAAGCATCGAATGCCACCCGTCGAAAATCATCCCCGCGGGAGGATTTTCAAGAAGCAGCCTCCTAAGCCGCCTCCCCTCTCTGGAGCGGTTGACCCCCGTCAGGAGAAACGCCCCTCCCCTCCCTGCAAGCCTATCGCGAACCGCTTCCGCGGCCCCCTCCGCCTCTCCTTTAAAGGAGTCGGCAAGGAGCAACGGGAGCCGTTCCGGCTCGCGTTCCGGAATAGCCATGAAGGCGATTTCCGAGAGGAACGACCGGGTCTTTTCCGTAGCCTCAGACGGGCTTCCACAACGCAGCTCAGCAGGGCATCCGAACTCTCCCCGGAGGTGCAGCAGAACGCGGTACAACCCCCTCGCCTCTCGCTCAGAGCGCCCGTGGCGGGCAGCTACTCCCACTAACTCGTCATAGGCGTAATAGCCCGACGACGCGTCGCGGAGAACGCCCGTTATGAAAGAGAAACCGTATGGGGAATGTATGCCGAAACCGAACGAGTGGCGCGCCCGGAAAGGCCATGTCAGCACCCCTTCGAGGAAGTAATTCATACGTCTGCCGGATCCTTCTTTTCCTCCGCGGGAGTCCTGCCGCCGAGCAGCCAGTAGAGGAGCGCGGCGAGGCAGAGAACGTAAATCAGGATTACGGCGACGCGGGCCGTCGCGACAGTCGCGGTCACCGAACGGGGCGCGAAACGCATCTCCAGCCGGTGGGTTCCCGCCAGCACTTTGACAGCCCTCAGCAGATAGTTGACGCGGCCGATTTCGACCGGCTTGCCATCGATTTCAGCCTCCCAGCCCCAGGGGAAATAGACCTCCGAGAACACCGCCACGCGTGGTATCTCCGAGCTGTATTTATATGTCAGGCGGTCGGGGGCATAGGTTGTCTCGACAATCGGTTCGCCGGGGGTCGCGGCAGGCGATGCGGCTGTTCCGAGCAGAGGCTTGAACTTCTCGTCGGCCACGGCGACATGCCGCAGGTCGATTTGCGAAAGGGCCGCCATCTCGGCGTCGGCGTTCGGCACATAAACAACGGAATCGACAAACCACGCGTTACCCATCGCCCGGTCGTTGAAGGCGAGCTGGCCGTCGGGGGTGATTATGTATCGGGCATTGAGCATATCGAGCACCCGCATGTCGGCCTCGGTCGCGGCGCCGCGGGCGATGTTCCCCAGGTGGCGGTCGATCAGGTCCTGGTAGCGGGTAAGTTTCGCGGCGTGGTAGCCGCCGATTGTCTTGTGGCGGTATGAGGGCGCGGCCTGGTAGAAGCCCGGAATATCCATCACGCGGAAATTCATAGTCGTGTCGGCCAGAATCGCGCGGTCGTTGGCGTTCATCGGGAACGGGTCGGAAGCCGACAGTTCAGGCGAGCAGAAGCTGTCGTGTGAGAGATAGCGCTTGTCAACGGTATAGAGGTCGGCACAAACCAGCAGGGCGATAACCGTAACCCCCATCCAGGCCTTCACCTTCCCCCTCAGGCAGAGCATCAGCGCCCCGAAAGCGAGCAGGATGTATATAAGCGAGCGGAGCGAGTCGGCCTTCACCAGCCCGTAGCGCAGGTTCTCTACAACAGCGGCAATCGCCGGATTGCCAATCGAGAACATAGCGACAGCGTCGGCGGGATAGCCACCTTGCCGCAACTGGTACGCGATCATGTCGGAAAGCTGCTGGTCCCCCTCGCTGATCGCCGGGCCGTAGAGCTGCGGGAAGAGCCACCCTGCGAGACAGAAGAACGCCGCGGCCCCGAAGGAGGCGTAAAGAGCCTTCTTGTATTTGTCGAACGCGCCGGGGGTCGTCAGGAGCTTCTGCAACGCAAGAATCGCCAGCAGCGGGATAGTGAACTCGGCGACAACCAGGATGCTCTCCACGGTTCTGAACCGGGAATACATCGGAACATAGTCGATAAACAGGTCGGTGAACCACTGCATGTTGCGCCCCAAGGCGAGGAACACCGACAGGAGTGTGGCAACCAGGAGCGCCCATTTGACAGGCCCCTTCACTATGATACAACCGAGAATAAAGAGCGTGAATATAATCGCCCCGACATACACCGGGCCGTTCGTTCCCTCCGGCTCCCCGAAATACTGGCCGACATACCCAGCGACATACTGCCGCTCAGCCTCGTTAAGGCCGATACGGGTAGCGGCCTCATCGGCTCCGGGGAGGTCCATGACGGAGGTCGCGACCATCTGCCCCGCGACAGGTTTGGCCGAAGCGCCCCCCTTGATGTTGGGAATCAGCAGGGAGAAGGTCTCCGAGCGCCCGTAGGAGTACTGGGTTATATAGTCGCGGTCCAGTCCGGCGGTCTTCTCGGAAGCCTTCGCCGGGTCGGCGGTAAGCTCCGAATGGGCCCCGCGCATACTCTCCTTTGAATATTTATATGTGTTATAGAGGTTCGGGAGGTTGGCGCAAACAGCGAGACAGGCGGCGACGGCCAGCGCCCCAGTGGCGGCCAGCCAGCGGCGCACGCGCTTCTCCCGTATGGCGTTAACCAGGAACGCCACCGACAGGGCGAGCACCACGAACAGGAAGTAGTAGCTCATCTGGACGTGGTTGCTGATAATCTGCATCATCGCGAACAGCGCGGCGATCGCCGAGCCGGCAAGGTAGCGCCCGCGGTATGCCAGGATGATGCCCCCGAGCGTCGGCGGTATATATGCCAGGGTGACGAACTTCCATATGTGTCCCGCCCCGATTATGATTATGAAATAGGTCGAGAAACACCAGGCCACGGCGCCGATCAGCCCGTAGTACCAGCGCACCCTCATGCACGCCATCAGAATCAGGAAGCCGAACATCATCATGAACAGCAGGTTTGACGGGGAGGGAAGACCCAGCCCGTAGACCTTAGTAATCCACGAGAAAAGGGAGTCGGAGGGGTAGGTCGGCGTAATCTGGAAGGTCGGCATGCCGGAGAAGAGGGCGTTGGTCCACCTCGGTTCCTCCCCGCCGTTGGCCTCGGCGTAAGCCTTTACCTCGTGGGAGATCGCCGCGCCCTGCTGCATGTCGTGCTGGCGCAACTGGTTCCCCATCGACGCGTCGGGATAGAAGAACGCTATCGCGAGCACCGCGGCGACAGCCATAGACACGAAAAATCCCCATACCTGCGGGTTACGGAACGCGCCTTTGATGGCGGAAGGCGCGGCCGCGAGCCGCTCTTTGATATTCTGTACCATATGAAATTACTGATTTTAAGGGCAAAATTAGTGATTTTTGGGCAGACGAGCGCGCCCGACGGAATAAAATCAGTATTTTCGCGCATTATGGCGAAAACCGGCAGAGCAAACGCAGAATCAACCGAACGACGGAGCCTCCTTTTCTGGACGGCGGCCGCGCTATTCGCGGCGGCCGCGGCGACGATATGGGCCTGCGCCCCGGTCATGAAGGAGGACGTGGCGTTCCGCGAGATGTACCGCTACTTCAACGGGGGGAGCGACAGCTTCTCCCTCAGCGCCTTATGGGACTATATCCTCTGCCAGCGGAGGGTCGACAACGGCCGCGTCGCCAACATCCTCTCCCCCCTCGCGACCCTCTACGGCGGGGCCGCGCTGAAAGGGATTGCCGGGGGGCTGGCAATAAGCGCGACGAGCCTCTTCCTGGTGCTGATAGCCAAGGGGAGAGACCATTTGCGAAGCGCCGACCTCCTCCTTTTCGGCGCTGCTGCCGCTGCAAGTTTCTTCCTCCTCCCCTTCCGCGACAACATGGTGGTTTTCGACTATGTGCTCAACTACATCCTCTCCGGGGCGCTCGCGCTCGCCTTCTGCTACGGAGCCTGCCGCGCCCTGACGGCTCGGCGCACGCGCCGGGAGACCGCCGCCGTATGCCTCGTAGGTCTCCTCGCGGGGGCGAACCACGACGGCTTCGCCCTGCCGCTGCTCGCGGCGTTGGGCTGCTACGCGCTGCTGTGGCACAAGTTGAGAATCCCCGCGGCGTGCTGGGCGATGGGGTTATCGCTCCTCGCGGGAGCCCTGGTTCCCGTAACCGCCCCTGCGGAATGGAGCCGCGCGGCGGGCGCTATCGGGGAAAAGGGGCTGATGGTCAGCGCCGCGACGATGGCGAAATTCGCCCCCGCGGTATTCCTCCCGTTGCTGCTGATTCCTCTGCTGGCAATCAGGAAAAAGAAAGGACAACAGGCTACGGGAAACTGGCCCGGAAACGCAGTTTTAGCACTCATATGGCTTTTCAGCATAGCCCTCTTCCTGCCGTTCGGCCTGGAGGCGAGACAGGGATGGCTCCCGGGATGCGCCGCGCTCGGACTGCTGATGGCCTATTCGCGGCCGCTGCTGACGCGCCTCCACTCGCGGCTCAACCTGGCCGCTGGAGCACTCCTGACAGCCGGGGCGTGCGCCCTGGCGCTGTATGTGGCGAAATGGCAGAGGGTTGTCGCGGAAAACGACCGGGAAATCCTCGCGGCGCTCGCCGCCTCCCCTGACGGCACGGCCTTTATCGACCGCGTCGATGCCCGCGAACTGCCCCAACTGTCGCTCGCCAGGCTCGCCAACGACCAGGGTAACCTGAGCGTATCCTACGGCCCGCTGAACCTCAACGCGCCGGAGGGGAAGGTGTTTGTCGTAGTGCCCGCGTCGGTCAAGGACTATACCCCTGAAGCCGCCCGGCATATACCAGGGAGCGCCCATATGGCTGAGTTCGAGGGGCATCTGCTGCTCGACAGCGTCCCGGAGGTATTCGCCCGGAGCTATTCCGCCGGCGGGTACTCGGAAGCCTGGCTGACAATCGCCTACCGCTTCTCCTCCGGCTATCAGACAACCGAGCGCCACCGCTCCTTCCGCTTCACCCTACCCGACGGCACCCCGATGGTCTACGTCATCTCCGACGGCCTCCGTCACGCCACCCGCGACGGCAAAGGCACAATAACCGAGGCCCGGCTCATCGACGCCGAGCCCTTCCCGCCGCAGGTTTAGGGATGGGAGTTATGGGAGGGCTGGTTTAGGGCGCAGCGCGCCCTAAACCAGCGGCGCGCTATAAGGAGCGGTGGCGGCGGAGGAGGGAGTTGGCGCGGGCCAGGAGCTCGCGGAGGGAGACGGGCTTTAGGAGGTAGTCGTCGGCCCCGTTGTTGAGGGCGTTGATGATGGTCGTGGGGGACATGCGGGTCGAGCAGGCAATCACCGGAATGTCGTATGTCGCTTCCGCCTGCTTGATCTGGGCAATCACGCCCAGGCCGCTGTTATCGTCAATCCCGAGGTCAATAATGAGGAGTTTGTACTGTTCAAGCTCTGTATTGTACAATTCTTCGCTCGAATCGCAACAGTCAACAGCGAACCCGTTCCCAGCAAATTGGGCGCGCACCATATCCACGAACGCCTCGTCGGAATCAACGACGAGGATACGACCGTTCGGACATGATTTTGGATGAACTCCGTCAGTATTCATACTTATACGTTTAAACCGCCATATTTAACCGATGCCGCGAGGGCATTAACCGATTATAGCAAGCAACCGGCGGAAGACAGAATGACGCTGGTTTGACTGGTGATATTAACACGGCTCCGGTCGTTTGCTTACACACGACAAAAGTACAATGGAATTATCGAAGCCGTCCCCCGGTAACAACTTTGTATTGACATTGTGGCTGCAATTTAACCCCCGTATCCCGATTGTCACATTCCGCAAAAAACAGCCTGTGGCGCGTCTGTGGCCGTTTTAGCGACAAAACACCGGCCAGCGGTAGCTCTTCAGCCTCGCGGACAGGATCGCCTCGCGCCCCCCCAGGTACCCGTCGAGCAGGGCGTGGAACCGGGGCGAATGGTTCAGCTCGGAGAGATGCGCGAGTTCGTGGCAGATAACGTATTCCCGCAGTTCGTCAGGAAGAAACACGAGAATATAGCTCAGCGAGACCGTGCCGCGGGAGTCGCATACCCCCAGCACGCGGTGGCCGGTGGAAATCGCCCAGCCGGTCGGGTGTTTTCCCAGCCGGTCGGCGCAGGCCCTGGCATCCGGCAGCAGCACATCGGCGGCAACGCGCCTCGCTATCCCGAGCAGCATGTCGCTTATCGCCCTCGTCGTCGATGCCTGGTCGAACTCCAGCCCGGCACCGACCCCGACGGTCGACACCGGGAGGGAAGCGCGCCCCACGACCTTGTCGGGCACGAGGCGTTGGCGGCTGATTTCAACCTTGATGCCGGGGAACGAGAGGGTCTGCCCCTCGAAGTACGAAAGCGCCGGGCGCGCGGCGAGCAGCCTCGGGGCGAGTTCGTCAAGGATGGAAACGATGCGGGAGCGGCGTATTCCGGCCGGCACGTTGAGACGCACCACCCCGCCGCGCCACCTGGCGGAGGCGCGGGAGGAGTTGCGGCGCATGGTGACTACCACGCGTCCGAGAGTGTCGTGTGTGAGTTCGCCGAGTACCATATCGCTGATGTCACATCAGGCCTCCGAGGCCGAGTTTGTTAAGCAGAGTGTCGGAAAAACAATGCCCCGGATTCTGGACGATAGAGAGCGCGTAGGGAGCCTTGCGCAGGGTGACGCGCGTCCCCGTCGGGAGGGTGATGGCCCGGCCGTCGACGGCCATGCGCAGCAGAGGGGCTCTCCCCTCGCACAATACCTCAATTTCCGCCGAGTCGCTGAACACTACCGGGCGTATGTTGAGCGAATGGGCCGCGATCGGCGACAGCACGAACCCGCCAAGCCGCGGGTCGAGAATCGGCCCCCCGACCGAGAGATTGTAGGCCGTAGAGCCGGTCGGGGTCGATATGATAAGGCCGTCGCCGGAATATGTCAGGGAGTCGCGCCCGTTGACGCGGGTCGGGAGGCGCACCATCGAGGCCGTGTCGGGGCGCGTTATGGCAACCTCGTTGAGGGCGGTCATCGTCTGGCGCCGCGGGCTGCCACCGGGAGCCGGGTCGGCGTCCCAGGAGACCTCGATCAGCGTACGGGTGTCCGTATCGAAGCGCCCCTCGAGCAGGCATGAGCGGATTTCCTCCGGGCGGTCGAAGGTGAAGGCCGAGAGGAAGCCGAGATGGCCGGTATTGATTCCCGCGACAGGCTCCCCGCCGTCGGCCACCCAGCGGGCGGTCTTGAGAAACGCCCCGTCCCCCCCGATGCTGACCGCCAGGTCGGCCAATGGCTTCTCGGACAGTTCCAGGGGGAGAATCCCGAGCGCGAAGCGCGGGCCGATACGGTCTGTAAGGTATTCGAGGAATGGCCGGGCCATTACGACCTGGTGGTCGGCGGCGATAAAGGCGCTGACCAGCCGGGCGATATGGTCCAGATGGCCGTCCTGGCGCTTGTTACCGTTGATGGCGATTCGCATATCTTTGCTGTGAAGGATAAAAGTGAATAGTGAAGGGTGAATGGTGAAGGGAAATGTGAGTTATAGGAAAAGAGTGGGGATTAGCTCGGCTTATGCCTCGCCTCAGTCGCTGATTGCAGAATCTGCAATCCATAAACAGACTATCTCCTTCACCCTTCACTCGCACCCTTTCACCCTTACGGTATAAGCGCCACAGAGGCGCTTATACCGTAAGGTACCTCAGGAGCTCGTTGGCGCGGTCCATGGCGCGGCGGCGGGAGATGTCGTCCTCGGGGAAGAGGGTATGGATTGTCTCGTAGCCGTAGCGCTCCAGGGAGCGTGCGACGGCCGAGCCCGCGGCGGAATCGACGCGTAGCATGACCACCAGCCTCCCCAGCGAGTCGCGCATGGAGGTGACCGTCAGCGCCAGGAGCTGCGAGTCGCAGTCCTCGACGGCGCGGGCGATCCGGGAGGCGCTGTACTCCGCCGGATCAACGGCAACCAGCAGCTCCGCCGCCCCGTTGTCCTGCGCCAGAAGCGCCTCAAGGCGTTCGAGCCTCGAAAGCTCTCCCGCCATAAATTTGGTCAATATGCTGTTATTAGCTGCCAAATGCTTTCAGTTTTGGAAATTTCTAATTAATTTTGTGCTCCATACCGGGCCTTCCACCGCGAAGGTAACGAATTTTCGGGAAACATCCACACAATCCCGGGCCACTCGCTTTTTAATATAACAAAAGGTGTGCCAAAATTGATTAAAAGATGAAAACCAACCTTAGTGTAAACATAAACAAGGTTGCCACCCTCCGCAACGCCCGCGGGGAAAACAACCCCGACGTGGCGCGCTTCGCCCTGGACTGCGAGCGCTTCGGAGCCGACGGCATAACAGTCCACCCCCGCCCCGACGAGCGCCACATACGACGCTCCGACGTGCGCCAGATCCGCCCCCTGCTGACCCGCGAGTTCAATATGGAGGGGTACCCCGACGAGACATTCCTGAACCTGGCGCTGGAGGTAGTCCCCGACCAGGCGACCCTCGTGCCCGACGCCCCCGACGCACTGACCTCTTCGGCGGGATGGAACGTCGGCGCCCACTTCGACTTCCTCCGCGGGGTGATTTCCCGCCTGAAGGAGAAGGGGATACGCGTCTCCCTCTTCGTCGACGCCGACTCGGAGCAGGTAAGGCTCGCGGCCAAGGCGGGAGCCGACCGCGTAGAGCTGTACACCAAGCCGTATGCCGACGGCTACGCCGCCGACCGCGAGGCCGCCGTCGCCCCCTTCAAAGCCGCCGCCGAAGCCGCCGCCGAAGCGGGCCTGGGGCTTAACGCCGGCCACGACCTCTCGCTCGAGAACCTCGCGTATTTCAGCGCCTCGATTCCCAACCTCGACGAGGTATCGATCGGCCACGCCCTGATTTCCGACGCCCTCTATCTCGGAATCGAGGAGACTATCCACCAGTACAAGAACCAATTAAACAACGAATAAGGGACATAACGCCCCGCAAACACCGAAGCCATGCTTTTACTTGACGCTCCCCTTACCGGCGCGCCCGCCGCGCAGGCCGCGGCATCCGCCGTCCAGGAACTTTCGCTCTGGGACCTCTGCCTCCGCGGAGGGCCGCTGATGATTCCGATCGCGCTCCTCTCCCTGGTATGCGTTTACATCTTCGTAGAGCGCGCCATGGTTATCCACCGCGCCAGCCGCGAGGACGCGACCTTCATGCGCCGCATCCGCGACTACGTCCACGAAGGGGAGCTTGAAAGCGCCCACAACCTCTGCAAGAAGAACGGCTCCCCCTACGCCCGCCTGATTGACCGCGGCCTGAGCCGTATCGGCCGCCCTGTCAACGACATACTCGCCGCCGTGGAGAACACCGGCAACATCGAGGTCGCGACCCTCTCGAAAGGGCTTCCCTGGCTTGCGACAACCGCCGCCGGAGCCCCGATGCTCGGCTTCCTCGGCACGGTGATCGGCATGGTGCAGGCCTTCTACGACATAGCATCCGCCGGTAACTCGGCCAACATCGCGACATTCTCCTCCGGCATCTACACGGCGCTGGTAACAACCGTCGCCGGGCTCGTCGTCGGCGTGATCGCGCTCTTCGCCTACAACTACCTCGTGGCGCGCGTCAACTCCGTCATGAACCTGCTGGAACAGAAGTCGATGGAATTTATGGACCTGCTCAACGAGCCTGCCTGACCTATGCTGAAACGACCCAACCGGATGATGGCGGAATTTTCGATGGCGTCGATGACCGACGTCATCTTCCTGCTGCTGATTTTCTTCATGGTGACCTCCACCTTCGTGTTCCCCTCGGGAATCGAGGTGAACCTCCCGCAGAGCCACGAGCAGAGCGCCCTAAAGCCCTCCACCCGCGTCTATATCGCCGCCAACGACTCGATTTTCGCCGCCACGGCCGACGAGGAGCCGCAGCCGATGTCGCTGCAGGCCCTCCCCGTGTTCCTCAAGCTCGCCCAGGAGCAGGACACGACGGGCTTCATCGCCCTCTACGCCGACGAGGAGGTGCGCTACGGCCGCATCGTGGAGGTGCTGAACGCCGGAGCGCGGCAGAACGCTAAAATAATCCTGGCAACCAAGCCCGTGAACACCAATGCGCTACCGTGAGAAAATAACAGCCGCAGCGGTAGCGGCGCTGTTCCACCTTCTGCTGGTGGGGGCGCTGCTTGCGACCGTTCTGCGCTTTCCGCCGAAGGGGGTTGACAAATGGCCCCCCGAAGAAGAAGGAACGGTCGAGATGCAGGAGCTCGAGGACCTATACGCTTCGGGGGACTACGTGCGCACCGGCGACCTCCCTACCCCGGTCAGCGAGCCTTCCGAGGCCGCGCCATCCGCGGCTGACAACGCCCCCGAGCCCTCTCCCGGGCCCGACGCGGCCGATGCCGGGGCCAAGGCTGACCCGGTTCCCCCCGTGACGACCGATAAGCCCTCCCCAGCGAAGGAGAAGGCCAAGCCCAAAGGCCCTACCAAAGAGCAGCTTGAGGCCGAAAAGAAGCGCCAGGAAGCCCGGGCGAAGCAGAAAGCCCAAAAAGAGGCCGAGGCAGCCACCGCCAAAGCCTTCGGAGGCAAGGGGAAAGGTACACCCGGACAGGCCGACGGGAACTCCGCGACAGGCTCATTCTCCGGCAAGCCCGGCAACGGCCTCAAAGGGCGCACCGCCGAACACTGGGGGAGCGTCCGCTCCACCAAAACCGGCACCATCGCCATCCGCGTGCGCGTCAACTCGCAGGGGCGCGTAACCTCCGCGACATACGACCCATCGCGCTCCTCGGGAGCCGCCGCGGCCGACACCCGGATGCGCCATCGCTGCGTCGAAGCCTCCCGCCAGAGCCGGTTCTCGGTGCTTGAAGGCTCCCCCGAGGCCTCAGGCACAATCACCTGGAAATTTGAATAACCCGAAAATCCAATTATTACCGTGGCGAGGCGCAAGCCGAGCCAAATAATCCCTCCTACCATGAAAACCTATAACTTCGACCAGGAAATTGACCGCCGGGGAAGCGGTTGTACCAAATTCGAGGAACTGGACGCGCTCTTCGGGCGCCGCGACCTGCTCCCCCTCTGGATCGCCGACATGGACTTCCCCGTGTGCCCCGAAATCACCAGGGCGCTGCAGAAGCGCTTCGAGCACCCGATCTACGGCTACTCGATTCCGCCCGAAAGTTATTGGGATTCAATCACATCCTGGCTCCGCCGCCGCCACGGCTTCGAAGTGGGGCGCGGGGAGCTGACCTACGTCCCCGGCGTGGTCAAGGGGATAGCCTTCGCCATAAACTTCTTCTCGCGGCCCGGCGACAGAATCGTGATCCAGCCCCCTGTCTACCATCCGTTCAAGATGGTAATCGAGGGGAACGGCCGCATTGTCGCCCCCAACCCGCTCCGCCGCACCCCGGAAGGGGGCTACGAGATGGACCTCGAAGGGCTGCGCCGGGTAGTCGAGACCGAGCGCCCGACTATGATGATACTCTGCAACCCCCACAACCCCATCGGGCTGCAATGGAGCCGCGAGACCCTCGCCGAAGTGGGCCGGATATGCCGCGCGGCGGGCGTGACGGTCGTTTCTGACGAAATCCACGGCGACCTGATGCTCCACGGGAAGCCCCACATCCCCTTCGCCATGGCCGGGGATGACGCCGAGGCCGTAGCCATAACTTTCGGCGCGCCTTCCAAGACGTTCAACATCCCCGGACTGGTAAGCTCCTGGTGCGTGGTCAAAAACGAGGAGCTGCGCCGCCCGTTCTTCAACTGGCTCGCCGCCAACGAGTTCGACGCTCCGACTTTCACTGCCACAATCGGCACCGAAGCCGCCTACACCTACGGCGAGCCGTGGCTGGCGGAAGCCCTCGCGTATATCGAGGAGAACATCCGCTTCACCCGCTCGTTCCTCGCCGAGCGCGTCCCGAGCGTGCGCATGGTGGAGCCTGAGGCTTCCTTCCTGATATGGATGGACTTCTCGGCCCTGGAACTGAGCCACGAAGAGCTGGTCGACCTCGTAGTAAACCGCGCCGGGCTCGCCCTGAACGACGGAGAGATGTTCGGCCCGGAGGGTCACGGATTCATGCGCGTCAATATCGCGACCCCGCGCTGCTGCCTACGCTCCGCCCTCGAGCGCCTCGAAACCGTGGTCGCGGAGCTTGTAACACGCTAATAATTCAACTTTCGCAAGCTCAAGTTGAAGTGAATGAAGTGAAAAGTGAAAACCAGGCTACGCCTGGGTGAAGACAACGCTCAAATCTATAAACTATTATCTTCACCTTTCACCCTTCACCCTTCTCCCTTCACTTTTCACCATTCACCCTTCACCATTTAAGGTGAGCAAGTTGTAAACTTGCGAAACTTAAATTTCTAAAATGGACTACCGCGTATTTCCCCCGGAAGAAATCATAGAGGAGGGGGTCATTGAACTCCCCCTGTCGAAAAGCATCTCCAACCGGGCGCTGATTCTTGCCGCCCTGACGGAAGGCGCCCCCTACCCTCCCCGCCTCGCCGACTGCACTGACACCCAGGCGCTTGCCACCGCCCTGCGACAGGGGCCGGCCGGGGAGGTGAACGTCGGGGGCGCCGGCACGGCAATGCGCTTCCTCGCCGCCTACTACGCCGCGACTCCGGGGGCCGACATCCTCCTCGACGGGGACGAACGGATGCGCCAGCGCCCCATACGGCAGCTTGTCGACGCGCTCCGGGCCTGCGGGGCGGATATGGAATACGCGGGTGAGGAGGGATTCCCCCCGCTGAAAATCAAAGGGAAACGGCTGAAAGGGGGCCGCGTGACGGTCGATGCGACCGTCTCGTCGCAGTTCGTGTCCGCGCTGCTGATGGTTGCCCCGACAATGGAGGAGGGGCTTACGCTCGAGCTCGACGGAGAACCTGTATCCCTGCCATACATCCTCCTGACCGCCGGAATGATGGAGGACAGGGGTGCGGAGATAGACCGCTCTCCCCTGACGATAAGCGTCGCGCCAGGCCCCTACCGCGCCCCCGCATCCGACGACGCGGAGGCAGACTGGAGCGCCGCCGCCTTCTTCTACGAAATAACCGCACTCTCGGCAGGATGGCTCACGCTCCGCGACCTGCGAACCGACTCCCGGCAGGGCGACCGCCGCGCGGCGGAGTATTTCGAGCGCCTGGGGGTCATTACAGCCCCGTCAGAGGAGATTGAGGGCGCGGTTGACCTCCAACCTTCCCCCGACCTTTTCGGGCGCTTAGAGGCCGATTTAAGCGACACGCCCGACCTCGCGCCCGCGCTGGTGGTCACCGCCTCGCTCTTAGGGGTCCCCTTCCGCCTGACAGGGCTGCAAAGCCTCGGAATAAAGGAGTGTGACCGCCTCCAGGCCCTCGTCGAGGAGATGGAGAAAGTCGGGGCCAAGGTCGAGAAAATCCGCGACTTCGGGCTGGAATGGGACGGCAGCCGTCACCCCGTGTTTGAAGTGCCCGTTTTCGACTCCCGCGGCGACCACCGCATGGCGATGGCCCTCGCCCCCGCCGCCGTATACCTCCCCGGCGCCGTAGTCCGCGGCGCCGAGACCGTCGCCAAATCCTTCCCCGCCTACTGGGACGCCCTCCGCGCCCTGGGCTTCTCCCTGGAGGAGGTTTAAGCAGCTTCGGGGCCGCGGCCCCTCACACCGGGACCAAAACCCATTCGGGCCGAAAGCGCTCCTGGCTCCCCCTTTTCCTGCCGGATTGGTTCTGGTCCCGGTGCGAGCCGCCGCGGCGGCGAGGGTAAAAAAACCAAAAAAAGCCGCCCGAAGGCGGCTTTTTTTCAGTATTGCTCGGCGGCGGAGGGGAAGGTTCCGGCGCGGACATCGGCGCAGTAGTTGCCGATCGCGGAGGTGATTACCGGGGCGAGGTCGGCGTAGAGGCGCAGGAACTTCGGACGGAAGCCGTCGTTCATGCCGAGCATGTCGGTAACGACGAGAACCTGCCCGTCGACCCCGGCTCCGGCCCCGATGCCGATCACAGGGATGGAAACCGACTTCGCGACCCGCTCGGCCAGCGCGGCGGGAATCTTCTCCAGCACCATGGCGAAGCATCCGGCCTCTTCCAGAGCGCGAGCATCCTCCAGGAGGCGCTTGGCCTCGGCATCCTCCTTGGCGCGGACTCCGTAACCCCCGAACTGGTTGACCGACTGGGGTGTCAGCCCCAGGTGGCCGCATACGGGGATTCCGGCGGCGGTGATGCGGCGGATGGTGTCGCAGATTTCGCGGCCACCTTCCATCTTGACACCCTGCGCGCCGCTCTCCTTCATCACGCGTATGGCGTTGGCGACACCCTGCTCGGCGCTTACCTGGTAGGAGCCGAAGGGCATGTCGGCGATTACCATGGCGCGCTCGACGCCGCGCACGACGCAACGCGTATGGTAAATCATCTCTTCGAGGGTCATCGGGAGGGTCGTCTCGTTTCCGGCCATGACGTTGGTGGCCGAATCGCCGACCAGGATCATATCAACCCCTCCGGCGTCGACGAGGCGGGCGGTAGTGTAGTCGTAGGCGGTCAGCATGGCGATTTTCTGCCCCTCGGCCTTCATCTTGCGCACGGTGGCGGTAGTTACTTTCTTAGGTTTGTCAATAGTGTTTGTAGACATAATTACAGGCTATTGTGAAAGAAGCTGTGCCAGCGGGGGCACAGCTTCACGGTATCAGTGTTAATAATGACGGCTAAGGGATTGGCCCGGCGGGGATTACTTCCCTTCGGCGCGGAGTTTAGCGCGGTCGAGGAGCTTCTCGACGTCGAGGTTGTGGGCCGAACCGTAGAGGGGGTACTCGGCGAGAATCTTCTCGTAGACCTTTGCCTCCTCGGCGTAGTTCTTCTGGGCGGCGTAGACGCGGGCCAGCTTCATCATGAAGAAGGGGGTGTAGGCGGGGTTGGCGTCGCTCTCGCTGACAGCCTTCTGGAAGGCGTCGGCGGCCTTGCCGTAGTCGGGGGTGTCGAGGTTGACGTAGCAGTCACCCTTGAGCGAGTATGCGGCGGGGCCGATGATGTTCTCGTTAGCGGAGTAGTCGTCGAGGTATTTGATGGCCTCCTGGTATTTGCCCTGCTTGTAGAGGATGATGGCGGCCTGGAGGGCGGCGCGGTTGCCGGCCTCGTAAGCGCCGTCGTCGGCCAGCACCTTGTACTGGGCCAGGGCTGTGGAGTCGTTGCCGAGAGCCAGCTCGAGGTCGGCGTTGCCGATTGCCTCGTCGGCCTTCATGATACGGGGATTGCGGAAGAAGTAAACGTAGGCGAGGATGAGGACTACTACCGCGATTACAACGCAGCTCCAGATGGCGATCATCTTCTTGTTGTCCTGCATTTTCTGGGTCATTTTGGTGAGGTTGTCGTTGACTTCCTCAAGCCCGGTCTGCTCGGTTACGGGGTTCTGTTTCGACATTGTCTTTTTATGAGTGTTGTTATTATAAGCGCTGTTATCGGGCGCGCCCCGCGAGGGCGCGCCGCCGTTGAAGCGCAAAATTAGTGATTTAAGCGCAAACCGCAAAAAATTTCAGGCGATTTTCGGCTTTTTTCTACTAATAGCCGTAACTTTACATATCAAAACAAACCTGACCCATGACTAACCGCGACATTACCGTAAGAATCAAGCAGCTCGCCTACGACGAGCTTTCCCCCGCCGACGCCGAACTCGTAGAACAGGCCCGCCAGGCTACCTTCCGCAGCTACGCCCCCTATTCCCGCTTCCGCGTCGGGGCGGCGATACTCCTCAGCAACGGGGAGGTAATCACCGGCGCCAACCAGGAGAACGCCGCCTATCCTTCCGGCACCTGCGCCGAGCGCTCGGCATGCTATTACGCCCACGCCCGCTACCCCGAGGCCAGGTTCCTGAAGGTAGCGATCGCCGCCCGCGGCACCGACGGCGAGTTTGTCGACGAGCCCGCGGCCCCCTGCGGCGCATGCCGCCAGGCGCTTCTTGAATATGAGACCCTCGCCGGCGCGCCGGTTGAAATCCTCCTGGCCGGCCGCGACAAAATCTACGTCCTTGAATCAGTGAAGAGCACCCTACCCCTCGCCTTCGACTCCTTCTAATACAAAACGGAGCCGCAGGGGGGGATGCGGCTCCGCTTCGAGGTGGCTATTGCTTTATTATTTTCTACTATTCTGACGGCTGGAAGCGCCCCAAGGTTTAACCGCCGGGGCTTATTTTGCATTTATTAACGCTATTTTTCGCTAATTTCGCGCCAAGAAAGATTTTGCGTATGCTGACTCTCAAATACAACGACGAAAAGGACCGCGCCCTGGGCCTCGGCGGAATGGCCGTCAGCCTGGTGATGTGGGAAAACGCGCGATACATACAGCGCCTGTCGCTCGACGCCCCCGTCGGCGAAGGGGTGGCGCTGACCCCCGACTTCTTCCTCCAACGCAACCAGCGGGCCTCGGCGAAAGCCGTATGGACCCGCGACGTGGAGATGTTCCAGACCCAGGCGGGGATGCTCGTGGCGAACGTCGCCAGCCGCGCCTACCTCGGGCGCAGGGAACCCATCGACCGGGAGACGCGCGAACTGATTGTCAAGGCCCTCGCCGACAGCGGAAGCGAAGCCTGCGGGCTCGAGGAAGGGGAAGTCAGAACCGTCGCCGACAAGATTATCGGCTATTTCTCCCAGGTACTCGCCTACCCCGCCGTCGCGTCGATTGTCGGCGAGTTTGCCGAGAAACTGCGCCAGGAGCGCTCGATGGAGCGCGACCGCGTAATAGAGCTGCTCGGCCGCCTCGAGCGCCTTTGAACCCGCCCCGGCACAATAAAACAGCCGAATCGGAGTTATTCTATTGTATCCTAATTACTCCGATGAAAACCAACTTCCTGAAATACGCGCTCTCCGGCAAAAGGGGGATTCTCGCGGCGGTTGCCGTAACCGCGGCCCTCGGCGCCGCGGCCGCCGACATCAAGAACGAGTTCAACCCGATCCAGACCGGCGTGACCTCCCTGAGCATCGCTCCCGACGCCCGCGGAGCCTCCCTCGGCGACCTCGGCGCCGCGACCGACCCCGACGTGAACTCCCAGTTCTGGAACCCCTCGAAATACGCCTTCGCCTACTCCCAGGGGGGCGTGTCGCTCAGCTACACCCCCTGGCTCCGCAAACTCGTCAACGACATATTCCTGGCCAACCTCTCCGGCTACTGGAAGCTCGGCAGCGGCGACAACCAGGCGATTTCGGCCTCCCTGCGCTACTTCTCCCTCGGCGAGGTAAACGCGACGGGTATCGACGGCGTCTCCAACAGCGTCAACCCCTACGAGATGGCCGTCGACGTCGGCTACTCGCGCAAGCTCTCCGAGAAATTCTCGATGGGCGTCGTGTTCCGCTATATCTATTCCGCCCTGGGCTTCAGCCCCTCCGAGGCCGGAAGCCAGGTGACAGGGGCCTCCGCCTTCGCCGCCGACATAGCGGGTTACTATACCACCTACCCCATCATCGGACAGAACGAATGCCAGTGGTCATGGGGCTGGAACATCTCCAACATCGGCTCCAAGGTCTCCTACGACAACGGCGACCGCCCGGCGTTCCTCCCGACAAACCTCAAAATCGGAACCACCTTCATGTTCCCCCTGGCCGACTACCACACCCTCGCCCTCTCCGTAGACCTCAACAAGCTCCTCGTCCCCTCCATGCCCCGCCAGAGCGACTACCTCGACGCCGACGGCCAGGAGGATACGAAAGCGTGGCAGGAAGCCTACGACAAATGGGAGGCGATGTCCCCAATAACCGGTATCTTCAAGTCCTTCACCGACGCTCCCGGCGGAGCCAAGGAGGAGTTCCGCGAAATCAACTACTCCATCGGCGCAGAGTACAGCTACAACCAGCAGTTCTTCCTCCGCGCCGGCTACTACCACGAGAGCCAGTACAAGGGTAACCGCCAGTATTTCGGCTTCGGAGCGGGCTTCTCGCTCAACGTGGTGCGCCTCGACGCCTCTTACATGCTCGCGACCGCCCAGACCTCCCCTCTCGACCAGACACTCCGCTTCACCCTCACCTTCGACATGGACGGCCTCCGCGACATATTCGGCGGCAGACGCTAATTTTCAATATGAGACTCAGAATCGGCAACGGATTTGACGTGCACCGCTTCGCCGAGGGGCGGCGCTGCGTCCTCTGCGGGGTAGAAATCCCCCACCCCCTCGGACTGCTCGGCCACAGCGACGCCGACGTCGCCCTCCACGCCCTCTGCGACGCGCTCCTCGGAGCCGCCGCCCTGGGAGACATCGGCAAGCACTTTCCCGACACGGACCCCCGCTTCGAGGGCGCGGACTCCCGCATACTCCTCCGCGAGACCGCCCGGCTCCTTTCCGAAGCGGGATACAGCGTTGGCAACGTTGACGTCACGATTATCGCCCAGGCCCCGAAAATGGCCCCGCACATCCCCGCGATGCGCGCCAACATCGCCGCCGACCTCTCCCTCCCCCTCGACGCCGTCTCCGTAAAAGCCACCACCACCGAGCGCCTCGGCTTCACCGGCCGCGGCGAAGGCATCGCCGCCCAGGCCTCCGCGCTGCTGGTTTAAACAGCCTCAGCATAAAACGGGAGCGCCCCCTCGGTTTCGAGGGGGCGCTCCCGTTTTATGCTGAGGCTTAGTCGATTATGTCGAAGCCGGTATATTTGCGGAGACATTCGGGAACGATGATGCCTTCCGGGGTCTGGTTGTTCTCCAGGAGGGCGGCAACGATGCGCGGGAGCGCCAGGGCGGAGCCGTTGAGCGTATGGCAGAGGCGCGTCTTCTTGTCGGCGCCGCGGTAGCGGCATTTCAGGCGGTTGGCCTGGTAGGTCTCGAAGTTGGAGACGGAGGAAACCTCCAGCCAGCGCTTCTGCGCCGCGGACCATACCTCGAAGTCAAACGTTATGGCCGACGTGAAGCTCATGTCGCCGCCACACAGCCGCAGGATATGCCAGGGAAGCCCTAACTTTTCCAGAAGGCCCTGTACGTGGTCCTTCATCTCCTCCAGGGCGGCGTAAGAGTCCTCGGGGCGCTCGATGCGCACGATTTCTACCTTATCGAACTGGTGGAGGCGGTTGAGGCCGCGGACATCCTTGCCGTAGCTGCCGGCCTCGCGGCGGAAGCATGCCGAGTAGGCGCAGTTCTTCTTGGGGAGCGCGTCCTCGGGGATGATGACGTCGCGGTAGATGTTGGTAACGGGCACCTCGGCGGTCGGGATGAGGTAGAGGTTGTCAAGCTCGCAGTGGTACATCTGGGCTTCCTTGTCGGGGAGCTGGCCCGTACCGTAGGCCGAAGCCTCGTTGACGACGTAGGGGGGCTCTATTTCGGTGTATCCGGCCTCGTTTGCCTGGTCGAGGAAGAACTGGATAAGGGCGCGCTGCAGGCGGGCTCCCTTGCCGATATAGACGGGGAACCCGGCCCCGGTAATCTTCACTCCGAGGTCGAAGTCAATCAGGTTGTACTTTTTGGCGAGGTCCCAGTGGGGCAGGGCGTCCTCGGGAAGGTCGGGCATCGGGCCGCCGGTCTTCTCAACCACATTGTCGGCCGCGGAAGTCCCTTTGGGAACCATGGGGCAGGGGAGGTTAGGGATAGTCACCAGCAGTTCGTGCTGCTCCTGCTCGGTCTCGGCCAGCTTGTTGGCGATTTCGCGCTGCGCCTCCTTGAGGGCGGCTACCTCCTTCTTGGCCTCTTCGGCCTCTTCGCGCTTCCCCTGCTTCATGAGCGCGCCGATCGACGCGGCGATGCGGTTCAGCTCGGCGGCTTTGTTATCGTTGTCGAGCTGCAGTTGTCGGCGCTGTTCGTCGAGGGCAAGCACCCGGCTGATAGGCTCCTTGCCGTCGAAACCCTTGATCGCGAGGCGCTCGACCACCTCCGCGGGGTTGGATTTTATTTGCTGTAAAGTTAACATAATCGTTAATTCATTATAGAGAATAGTGAAGGGTGAAAGGTGAAGAAGATACTTTTCTCTTCACTATTCACTGTTCACCTTTCACTCTTGTGTCAGCAACGCTTTCACGGTGGCGGAGATGGCGCGGCCGTCGGCGGCGCCGGCAAGGGCCTTGGTAGCGACTCCCATAACCTTTCCCATATCGCGGGGCGACGTAGCGCCTACCTGCGCGATAATCTCCCGCAGGCGGGCCTCAAGCTCCTCCTGCGAAAGCTGACGGGGCATATATTCCTCGATGACAGCCGCCTGGGCCAGTTCGGCCTCGGCGAGTTCAGGGCGGTTCTGCTCGGTATAAATCTGGGCGCTCTCGCGGCGCTGCTTGATCATCTTGGCGAGAATCTGGGTAGCCCGTTCGTCGGAAAGGGTACCGTCGGAGCCCTTGGCGGTCTTGGCCTCGAGAAACTCCTTCTTTATGCCGCGGAGGGCCTCCAGACGAACCGCGTCGCGGGCAAGCATCGCCTTCTTGATATCATCTGAGATTTGATCGAAAAGTGCCATATGTATTTTTAAATAATTGTTTCAACAACAGATTTCCCTTCACCTTTCACTATTCACCCTTAACCTCTTGTGACGCAGTTGAGGAAGGGAACGGGCACCGGCGTGGAGAAATCCATCAGCTTGCGGGTAGTCGGATGCACGAACCGGAGCGTCCGGGCGTGGAGCGCCAGGCGGTGGATAGGGGAGGACTTGGCCCCGTACTTGCGGTCCCCCGCGATCGGGTGCCCCAGGTCCTTCATATGCACTCGGATCTGGTTCTTGCGGCCCGTCTCCAGCTCTACCTCCGCGAGGGTATAGCCGTTGGCCTGGCGCACAGCCTTGTAGCGGGTGTAGGCCAACTGCCCCTCCTCGGGGTTGTCGGTGGAGTAGACTATATGCTGCGAGTTCTCGGCCAGGTAGCTCTTGACCTCCCCCTCGGCGGGTTCCAGCTTCCCCTCCACGACGCAGACATACTGGCGCTTTAGCACCATGTTGTTCCAGTTGTGCTGCATCGCGTTCTTGGCCTTCTCGTTCTTAGCGAAGAGCATCAGGCCGGAGGTATGCTGGTCGAGGCGGTGGACTATGAACAGCTTGTTGCGCGGGTCCTTGGTCTTGAGGTACTGGCGGAGGATGGAGTATGCCGTCCCCTCCTTGATTTTGTCGTTACCCATCGAGAGAAGGCCGTAGCCCTTGTTGACTACGATTATGTCGTCGTCCTCGTAGACGAGCTTCAGACGGCGGTCGTAGAACGTCACGAACGGGCGGGTGAGGTTCACCTTCACCTCCGTCCCGGCCTCGACCGGGAGGTCGAACTGGCGCTGCACCTCCCCGCCGACCATTACCTGGCCGTATTTCAGCAGCTCCTTGACGTTGGTGCGCTTGCGGTCGGGCATCGCCTGGAAGAGATATTCCAGCAGGGGGGTGTCCTCTGCCGGGGAGAATGTCAGAATCACGTCGGGGCGGAAAGGTCTCTTTTCGGCTCCCGGTTTCGCGGTATATCTTTTCATGACTTGCGGCGGCGGGTGGTTGTTGTCCGTTTCGGTTTGGCGTCCTGCTCCTCGATAATCTTGCGGCACTCCTCGAGTGTCAGTTCCGCGGGATTCTCTATGGTCTTGGGAATCTTGTAGTTCGACTTCCCTTTGGCGATATAGACGCCATAGCGGCCGTTGAGAATCTGAATCTCGGGGTCTTCGTCGAAGGTCTTGACCAGGCGGTTTGCCTCGGCCTTGCGCTTCTCCTCGATCAGCGCCTCGGCCTCCTCGAGCGTGATATGGGCCGGCGACATCTCCTTGGGAATCGAGACGAACTTCCCGTCGTGCTTGACGTAGGGCCCGAAGCGGCCGATCGCGACCGTCACCTCCTTCCCCTCGAACTCGCCGATATGGCGGGGGAAGGCGAAGAGCTTCAGAGCCTCTTCAAGGGTTATAGTGTTGACACTCTGCCCTTTGAGCAGCGAAGCGAACTCGGGTTTCTCGTCCCCCTCGCTGTCGCCGAGCTGCACCATCGGGCCGAAGCGGCCGATTTTCACCGTCACGGGCTTGCCGGTCGCGGGGTCAGTGCCGAGCGAGCGCTCCCCGACCTTGTGCTCCAGGCGGGTGTTGAGGGCGCTTTCGACTCCGGGGTGGAACCCCTCGTAGAAAGTCTCGATTTCCTGGTGCCAGGGGAGGTTTCCTTCGGCGATTTTGTCGAACTTCTCCTCGATCTGGGCGGTGAAATTATAGTCGAGGATGTTCGGGAAGTATTCTGTGAGGTAATCGTTTACGATTTCCCCTATGTCGGTCGGGATAAGTTTCCCCTTCTCGGAGCCGACGGTCTCGGTCTTGACGCGGGTGTCAATCCCGCCGTCCTCGCGGAGCGAGAGCACGCGGAACTCGCGGGGCACTCCCTCCTTCTCCCCCTTCTCGACATATTCGCGCTGCTGGATGGTTGAGATTGTCGGGGCGTAGGTCGACGGGCGGCCGATGCCAAGCTCCTCGAGCTTCTTCACCAGCGCCGCCTCCGTGTAGCGGGGCGGGGTCTGAGTGAAGCGCTGCATGGCTGTAAGGGACGCTAGGCGGAGCTTCTCCCCCTCGGCCATGGCGGGCAGAATCCCTTCGAGCTGCTCGGCGCCCTCCTCCTTGTCGCTTCCCTCCATATAGACCTTCAGGAAGCCGTCGAACTTGATTACCTCTCCCGAGGCCGCGAAATGCTCCGGGCGCGAGGCAGGGAAAATGTCGACGGTCGTCTTCTCGATTTCCGCGTCGGCCATCTGCGAGGCGATCGCGCGCTTCCAGATCAGGCCGTAGAGGCGTTTCTCCTGCGGGGTGCCGTCGATGGTATGGTTGGAGGCATATGTCGGGCGTATCGCCTCGTGGGCCTCCTGTGCCCCCTTCGAGGAGGTATGGTAGTGGCGTTCCTTGAAATATTCGGCGCCGAGGGTCGCGGTAATCTCCTTGCGCATCGCGGCTACGGCGAGCGTCGAGAGGTTAAGCGAGTCGGTTCGCATGTAGGTGATATGTCCTGCCTCGTAGAGGCGCTGGGCGATCATCATCGTCTGCGAGACGGTGAAACCGAGCTTGCGGGCAGCCTCCTGCTGGAGGGTGGAGGTTGTGAAGGGTGGGGCGGGGGACTTCTTCACAGGGCGCACGTTGACGCTCCCGACGGTGAAGTCCGTTCCGCGGCACGCCCGCAGGAACTCCGCGGCCTCCTTCTCGGTAGCGAAGCGGTGGTTAAGCTCGGCGCGTACCGGCGCGCCCTCCGCGGTCTGGAACTCGGCCACGACGCGGTAGCTCTCCTCCTGCCTGAAGTTCTTGATTTCGTTCTCGCGCTCCACAATCAGGCGCACGGCGACCGACTGCACGCGGCCGGCCGACAGCGACGGCCTGATTTTGCGCCACAGCACAGGGCTGAGCTCGAACCCCACGATGCGGTCCAGCAGGCGGCGCGCCTGCTGCGCGTCAACGAGGTTGATATCTATGTCGCGCGGATGCTCGATCGCGGCCAGAATCGCCTCCTTGGTGATTTCGTGGAACACGATCCTGCGCGTGTTTTCAGGCTTCAGACCGAGCACCTCGTAGAGATGCCAGGCGATTGCCTCTCCCTCGCGGTCTTCATCGGACGCGAGCCACACCGTCTGCGCCTGTTTCGCGTTAGCCTTCAGTTCCGCCACGAGGGCCTTCTTGTCGTCGGGAATCTCGTAGACCGGTTCGAAACCCTTGTCGGCCCCCACCGTGAAATTTTTCTTCTGCAGGTCGCGGATGTGGCCGTAGCTCGACATCACTTTAAAGTCGGGGCCCAGGAACTTCCCTATGGTTTTCGCCTTGGCTGGCGATTCGACAATCACGAGATTCTTCAACATAATTCGTTGGCTATTAATAACATTGCTCAATGCCGGAGTAGAATAGCCCCGGCATTTCCTATTATAAGGTGTAGAGGAGGTTTTTCAATTCGGGGGCAAAATTACAAAAACGCCGCAAATAATCCCCTTTCAGAGTATTATTTTTTCGGCAAGCGAAAAAATAAGAGGGTGAAGAGTGAAAGGTGAAGGGAATTGTTGGTTTAGCGAGCGTAAGCGAGCAGCCTTGGCAATTAAACCAACAATTCCCTTCACCTTTCACCTTTCACCTTTCACCCTTCACCTTTCACCCTTCACCCTTAATCACTTGTAATAATGGCGGTAGCCGGAGAGCTTGCGCCAGGCGCCGCGGGTGAAGTCGGGGACAGCCACCGGAGCAGAGCCGTTTTCGAGCGATATGGCGGTAAGGGGCACTAACGAGCACCATTCCGCCAGGTCGTAGACATCCATGTCAAGCGGCAGACCGTTGCGAAGGCAGTAGACCAGGCGGTAGTCCATGATGTAGTCCATGCCCCCGTGGCCCCCGACCTTTTTCGCCACCTCGCCGACCTCGCGCACAATCGGGTGGGTGTAACGCTCGACGAGGGCTTTCTGCTGCTCCGCGGAGAGGAATCCGTGGGCGTTTAAGTCTTCGTGGTCAGGGACGGCGCCCTCCGGCAACTGCTCCGGCTCGAACGAATACCCCTCGACGGGATACTTGTTGGCGAACCCTTTCGTCCCCGTCAGTTGGTACATACGGTTGTAGGGGCGGGGGGTAACGACGTCGTGCTGGATGTGGATTGTCTTGCCGTTGGCCGTGCGGATCATCGTCATCGTGTGGTCGCCGTTGAGGAAACCCTCCGGCTTTTCTCCTTTCAGGCGCTCCCAGTCGGCCGGCCCGACAGCGGGCTTGGTGTCCATCGCGACGAGGGTCGTCATCCTGTCGCCGCGGTGAATGTCGAGGAGCTGGCAGGCCGGGCCCATCCCGTGCGTGGGGTAGACGTCACCCCGGTGCTCCCGGTTGTAGTCGAGGCGCCAGTTGTTCCAGTAGCGCCCCCAGAAGTCGCGCAGGTTGTGGATATACGCTCCCTCCGTGTGCAGCACCTCTCCGAACAGCCCTTCTTGCGCCATGTTGAGGGTGTTCATCTCGAAAAAGTCGTAGACGCAGTTCTCGAGCATCATACAGTGGCGGCGCGTCCGCTCCGAAGTGTCGATCAGCGCCCAAATCTCGTCGAGGGTCATCGCCCCCGGCACCTCGACCGCGACGTGCTTCCCCTGTTCCATCGAGTACAGGGCCATAGGCGCGTGGCTTTTCCAGTCGGTCGCGATATAAACCAGGTCTATGTCGGGGCGTTCGGCGAGGGCGCGCCACGCGGTGTCGTTCCCCCAGTAACCCGCCGCGGCCGGAGCTCCGGCCTTCGACAGAATCTCCTGCGAACGGGCTACCGACGCGGAGTCTATATCGCAGAGCGCCACCACCTTCGCCCCCGGAATCCGCGTAAAGCGCGCGACAGCGCTCGGCCCGCGCATCCCCAGACCGATGAAACCCACGCGCACCGTGTCGATAGGCGCGGCGGCGAAACCGACCATGTCGGTCTGCCCGGCGGGGCGGGGAGGTTCGGAAACGGGTATGGGCAACTGGCCTTGCGCCGAGGCGGCTACCGACAGCGCGGCGGCGAGAATTAGTGATAATGCCTGGATTTTCATGTTATTATTCTTATGGTTATGAAAAAACTATGCGCGAAAATAGCGATTTTACGCCGGAAAATCCCTATCTTTGCGATGAATACAAACCTGCCAAATACAAGTTTCACCCTTATATCCATGAACATCAAGTATTTTATAGCCGGTGCCATGCTTGCCGCGCTATCCCCCGCAGTTTATGCCGCCCTGCCCAACACATCATTATCCGTAATCCCCCTCCCCCGCGAAGTTTCGGAGCAGAAAGCCGCCGAAGGCTTCACGCTCGCCCCCGACACCCCCGTGCTCGGCATCCCCGGGCTTGAAAACGAGGCCGGACTCCTCCGCGAATACCTCTCGCAGCTCCCCGCCGCGAAACCTTCGGGCAAAATCACCCTCCGCGCCGACCTCCCCTCCGACAACCCGGAAGCATATACCCTGCGGGTGACCCCCGACGGGATAACCGTCAACGGCGCCTCACCCGCCGGTCTGTTCTACGGCATCCAGACAATCCGCAAGGCCGCCCTCGGTGCCCCAGAAGGTGAGCCGGCGGTAATCCCCTCCGGGACGGTCAGCGACGCCCCGAGGTTCGCATACCGAGGCGCGATGCTCGACGTCTCGCGCCACTTCTTCAACTCCGACGAGGTGAAGCGCTTCATCGACATGATGGCCCTCCACAACCTCAACGCCTTCCACTGGCATCTGACCGACAACCAGGGCTGGCGTATCGAAATCAGTAAATACCCCCTCCTTACCGAAATCGGCTCACACCGCGACAGCACCATAATCGGCCATACCGACAAGTATGACAACATCCCCGTCGACGGCTACTTCACCCGGGAACAGGCCCGCGAAATCGTCGACTACGCCGCGAAGCGCCACATCGACGTTATTCCCGAAGTCGACCTCCCCGGCCATATGACAGCCGCGCTCGCCGCATACCCGCAGTTCGGCTGCACCGGCGGCCCGTACGAGGTTTGGGGCCACTGGGGCCTCTCCGACGAAATTCTCTGCGCCGGAAACGACTCGACACTGATGTTCATCGACGACGTGCTTAACGAGATTATGGACATCTTCCCCTCGGAATACATCCATATCGGCGGCGACGAGGCTCCCAAAACAGCCTGGGAGAAATGCCCCAAATGCCAGCAACGCATTAAGCAGGAGGGCATAACCCCGACCGACAAGTTCACCGCCGAGCAACGCCTGCAGGGATTCATCACCTCCCGCGCCGCCGCCACCATCGGTGCCCGCGGCCGCAAGATGATCGGATGGGACGAGATTCTCGAAGGAGAGATACCCCTCAGCTCCGTAATCATGTCGTGGCGCGGAATCGACGGCGCGACCCAGGGGGTCAAGAAGGGGCATCCCGTGATTCTCTCTCCCAACACCTACTTCTACTTCGACTATTACCAGAGCCGCGACCTCGACCGCGAGCCCGAGGCAATCGGAGGCTATAACTCCGTCGACCGCGCCTATACCTTCGACCCGACCGAGGGGATGACCCCCGAAGAAGCCGCCCGCGTGCTCGGGCCCCAGGCAAACCTATGGACGGAATACATCAAGGACTTCGATTATGTGGAGTACATGGAGCTCCCCCGCATGTCGGCCCTCGCGGAGGTAGCCTGGACACCCCTCGACCGGAAGGACTACGCCGACTTCCTGAACCGAATGCCCTATATGTGGCGCGCCTACGACCGGTTCGGCTACAACTACGCCCGACATCTGGCCGACGTGACCGCGACTTTCAAGCCCGACATCGACGCCCGCCAGCTCCGCGTTTCCCTCGCCTCAATCGGCGGAGCCGAAATCCGATACACCCTCGACGGCTCCGACCCGTTCGACGAAAAGGGGAACCCGGCCCCGGCTTCGCGGCTCTACTCCGGCCCGTTCGCCATCGCCTCGTCATGCACCCTGAAGACCGCCGCCAAGACCCTCGGAAAGGTAGGCCGCGTGAATGCCGACATAATCAACGTCAACCCGGCGACATTCGCGAAGGTGGAAATCGACGCGCCATTCGCCCGCAACTATTCCTACGACGGCCCGCAGACCCTTACCGACGGCCTCTCAGGCAATCCGAACTTCCGCACAGGCCGCTGGGTCGGGTTCAACAACCAGGACCCGGTAATAACCCTCTCCCTCCCGGAAACCGCCACCGTAAGCTCCCTGACCTTCAACAACTCGATCAACATGGGCGAGTGGGTGGCCGACGCTACCGGCTACAGGGTCGAGGGGGCTCTCGGCGCTGACGGCGCATGGTTCCCGATCGCCGAAGGGATTATCCCCGAACGCCTCGAAAGCGACAAGAAAACCGACGTCTCGACCCACGAAATCCGCTTCAACGCCCCCGTAGAGGTCGACCGCGTGCGCCTTACCGTCAAGTCGACCCGCTCGCTCCCCGCCTGGCACCGCGGCGCGGGAAAACCAGCCCACATGTTCCTCGATGAAATCATACTGAAATGAAGACATTATATATCGCCGCCCTGGCGCTCGCTGCCTCTTTCGGCGCTTCCGCCGCAAACGATGAACTCTTCGTCAAAGAAGTAACTTTCCCGGAAGGAGCGACCGTCGAGCAGAAGGCCGAAATGGCCGGAGGAGTCGTCCCGACCGACGCGCAGCTCGCCTGGCAGAAACTCGGCCTCACGGCCTTCCTCCACTTCGGAATGAACACCTTCACCGACCGCGAGTGGGGCGACGGGAAGGAGGACCCGGCTCTCTTCAATCCCTCCCGGCTCGACGCCCGCCAGTGGGTCCGCTCGCTCCGCGACGCGGGGGTCAAGCTCGTGATTCTCACAGCCAAGCACCACGACGGCTTCTGCCTGTGGCCGACCGCGACAACCCCCCACTCCGTAAAGTCATCCCCCTGGAAGGACGGAAACGGCGACGTCATGAGGGAACTCCGCGAGGCATGCGACGAATACGGCATGAAACTCGGAGTCTACCTCTCCCCCTGGGACCGCAACGCCCCCTGCTACGGCGACTCCCCGGCATACAACGACATGTTCGTCGCCCAACTGACCGAGTTACTTACGAACTACGGAAAAATCGACGAGGTATGGTTTGACGGAGCGTGCGGCGAAGGCCCCAACGGCAAGAAGCAGGAATACGACCTCGACCGCTTCCGCGAGGTAATCGCCCGTCTGCAGCCCGGGACCGTAACCGCCATCATGGGGGACGACGTGCGCTGGGTAGGCAATGAGAAGGGTCTCGGGCGCGAAACCGAATGGAGCTGCACCGTAATGCTCCCCGACAGCTACAAGGACGACCAGAACGCCCGCCTGCAGCTCCGCCCTAAAGCCCACGACCTCGGAAGCCGCGCGATGCTCGAAAAAGCCGGCAAGGTGGTTTGGTGGCCCTCGGAGGTAGATGTCTCGATCCGTCCGGGATGGTTCTACCACGATACCGAGAAGCCCAAGAGCCTACGCAAGCTCGCCGAAATCTATATGCAGTCCGTCGGACGCAACTCCGTCCTCCTCCTCAACATACCTCCCGACCGGCGCGGACTAATCGCCGCCGCTGACTCAACCCGCCTCGCGGAGTTCGGCAGATGGCTCGGCGAAAACTTCCCCGAACAGGTCGGGGGACAGCCAATCAACCTCCCGTACCCCAAGACCGTCAACTGCGCCGTTATCGAGGAGGACATATCCAAAGGGCAGCGCGTCGAGGAGTTCGCCGTCGAGGGCCTTGTCAACGGACAATGGAAACCCCTCGCCTCCGGCACCACCGTCGGATCGAAGCGCATACTGATGTTCGACCCCGTGGAGGCCGACTCCCTGCGTCTCGACGTACGGCAGAGCCGCCGGATTCCTGAAATCGCCGGATTCCGCGGGCTGATGGTCAACCTTCCCCCCGAAGAGAACGCCGAAACCCTCCTCGCCCTCCCCGAAGGGGTGGCTTCCACTGTATCAGGAACCACCTGTACCCTCAGCTTCCCCAGCCCCGCGACCCTGGCAGGATTCACATACGCGCCCCCCGCCGACGCTCCCGCCGTCTTCAACTACGTCGCGGAAGTCTCTACCGACAACGGACAGACCTGGCACCCAGTCGACGGCCTCTCCGGCGAGTTCTCCAACATCCAGAACAACCCCATCCCCCAGACCGTCACCTTCCCCTCTCCCGTCCCCTACGCGACCACCCTGCGCCTCCGCGCCTCCACCCTCACCACCGGCCCCGCCTCCACCTTCCCCGGCTCCCTCTTCCCCCTGTTGAGGTAGAGTCGAAGGTTTAGAGTTGAAGGTTTAGGCTCGGCTTACGCCTCGCCACGGTTTAGATAAATCTTTTCCGCTCGCGCCGCTCGATTTGTCCTCTAATGTTGGGTGGAGCGAGCCGAAGGCAAGCGGCTTCCCAGCTTTCCCTTAAACCTATGTTTCTCCTAAACAGCCCGGCGGAATACGGGCCTGAACCTTCGACCACAAACTATCCTTTCCTCCCCAGCAGCGCCTTGACGCGGTTCATCAGGGAGTAGGGGAGGAGGCGCATCAGGCGGTGCCCCGCCGTCGAATAGAGGCGCGAGAACTGGTAGGCCGCGCTCCGCGGCAGCGAGTGGAAATGCTCGACGGTCGCCATCAGCATCCGCGAGGCGCGGAGAGCCGATTCCGCCGGGTCGTGGAGGCTCGCCGGGAGCTCCCCGGTCTTGCGTATGACAGCCACAATCCTCCCCTCCGGCGTCACGGAAGGCTCGACCGACGCGCAGCCGCCAAGCACCGACGCGACGTCGACCTCCGCGTCGCGGTTCCAAAGCAAGAGCCTCCCGTCGCGGAGGTCGATGTTCCACTGGTGGAAACCGCGGTACCCTTCGCGTTCGGCCTCGTCGCGGAAATGATTGAGGTAAAGCACGCCCCCGGCCCTCAGGCACGAAAGCGCCTCGATTATTCCCCGCATCGGGTCGGCGCAGTGGTCCAGCGCGTTGCGGACGTGAATCAGGTCAACGCTCCCCGGAAGATAACAGGCCGACAGGTTCTCGATCATCCCGAAACGTATCGCCGGGCGGTCAATCCCGTAGCGCTCGAGAATACGGTTGTAGAACGTAGCCAGGGGGTCGACGTATTCGACCCCGACGTCGTCGCGCCCCGGAAACAGATTCCCCATAGCGTAGCTCAGGGCGCACCCCAGGTCGACGACAACCGGCGCGGGGTGGGGGAGGGAGCCGACATATCCCGCGGCGTCGAAATTGTCAAGGACGCACTCCTTGCCGTAGAGCGACCATCCGAACAGGTCGCGGCGCCTGCGCCGCGAACCGTAATAGCTGCGCCAGAAAGCGACCTCGTAGGGGATGCCGCGGAGCCAGCGCCCCGCGTAGCGCCTGTCGCGCTCTTCCTTGTTTTCCTGTATTCTTCCCATATCGGGCAAATTTACGAAAATTTCATAACAGGCGCGGGGATTCTACCGGGAATTTTGTTACTTTCGCGGTAGAAGTCAAACCGCATCTGCTATCATGGACCAGCGAAACTACGCCGCCGACCGGCGAGTCATGGAACTCCTCTCACAGAGCTTCCCGACCGTCAGCGCCGCCTCTACCGAAATCATCAACCTCGAAGCGATTCTCAACCTCCCAAAAGGCACCGAGCATTTCGTCGCCGACCTCCACGGAGAATACCAGGCCTTCCGGCATATCCTCCGCAACGCCTCCGGCAACATCCGCCGAAAGGTAAGGGAGATTTTCGCCGACGAGCTCTCCGACGACCAGATGCGCGAGCTCTGCTCCCTGATTTACTACCCGGAGCGGAAGCTCGAGTTCATCAAGGAACAGGAACCCGACCTTACGGATTTCTATGTCGCCACGCTCCACCGCCTCGTGCGCGTCTGCCGCTCGGTTTCGTCGAAATACACCCGCTCGAAGGTCCGCAAGGCCCTCCCCCGCGAGTTCGCCTACATCATCGAGGAGCTTCTCCACGAAGAGCACTCCGACGACGACAAGCAGGCCTACTTCTCCCGCATCATCGAGACCATCATCTCGACCGGGCAGGCCGACGAGTTCATCGCCGCCATCTCCAACGTAATCCAGCGCCTCAGCATCGACCAGCTCCACATCCTCGGCGACATCTTCGACCGAGGCCCGGAAGCCCACCGCATCCTCGACCTCCTTTGCGACTACGACCGCTTCGACATGCAGTGGGGCAACCACGACGCCCTCTGGATCGGAGCCGCCGCCGGAAACGACTGCTGCATCGCCAACGTCCTCCGCCTCTCCCTCCGCTACGGCAACATGGCGACCCTCGAGGACGGCTACGGCATAAACCTCGTCCCACTCGCGACCCTCGCGATGGAAACCTACGGCGACGACCCCTGCGAGCGCTTCCGCGTGCTCCTCGCCGACGGCGAGAAGGGGGCCGACGAAAAGACCCGCATGCTCCTGGCGCGCATGCACAAGGCGATCGCCATCATCCAGTTCAAGCTCGAGGGCGCGATGATACGCAAGCGCCCCGAATGGCGGATGGAAGACCGCCTGCTCCTCAACGCGATAGACCCCGCCAAAGGGACAATCGCCATCGCCGGGAAGGAATACCCCCTCCTCGACACCAACTTCCCGACCGTCGACCCCGCCGACCCCTACCGCCTCTCCCCCGAGGAGAAGAACCTCGTAGACCGCCTGCGCCACTCCTTCCTCGTCAGCGACAAGCTCCGCCGCCACGTAGCCTGCATGTTCTCCCACGGATGCATGTACACCATCGTCAACTCCAACCTCCTCTTCCACGCCTCCGTCCCCCTCAACCCCGACGGCTCCCTCAAAGAGGTAGACCTCGGGGGCCGGCGCTACGCCGGGCGCGAGCTGCTCCACCGCATCGGCATGACGATGCGCTCCGCCTTCAACGACGACACCCCCGCCGACGAGCGAGACTTCGCGACCGACTACTTCTGGTACCTCTGGTGCGGACCCGACTCCCCCCTCTTCGACAAGTCGCGCATGGCCACCTTCGAGCGATACTTCATCGCCGACAAGGAGACCCACGTCGAGGAAAAAGGAGCCTACTACACCCTCCGCAACGACGAGGCCGTCTGCGACCGCATCCTCGACGCCTTCGGCGTTACCGGCGAGCACCGCCACATCATCAACGGCCACGTCCCCGTACGCGTGGGAAACGGCGAGAACCCCGTCCGCGCCAACGGCAAGCTCCTCGTCATCGACGGCGGGTTCGCGAAAGCATACCACCGCACCACCGGAATCGCCGGATTCACCCTCGTCTACCACAGCCGCGGCCTCCAGCTCGTCGAGCACGAGCCCTTCACCTCCGCCGAGGAAGCCATCCGCCTCGGAACCGACATCGTCGGCACAACCCAGATTGTCGAGCTCTCCAACCACCGCCAGCGCGTCCGCGACACCGACAAAGGCGCCGAGCTCCAGGCCCAGATCGACGAGCTCGCCCAGCTCCTATACGCCTACCGCCACGGCCTCCTCAAAGAACGCCGCTAACCCCTCTTTCACAAACCCATAACCTTATAATTCCTCAAAAATGAAATCTGTAACAAAATATTCCTTATCATCCTTCATCCGCATTTCGGCAATCATGCTTACAGCTCTCCTCATCGTCTCCTGCGGCGGAGAGGACGAACCGTCTCAGCCATCCGACGGCTCGTCTTCCGGCAAAACCGATCACGGTGTAAATCACAAACTCCTGCAAATCGACTACAAAGACGGTTACGCCGGTGCTCTTGAGACCCCGTTCTCAAACCTGACTTATGACAAAGAGAATCGGTTAACGAGCTTCAATACCAAATTTAGCCGATTCTACCGCTACGAATACAACCGGGACAATATCGAAATAATTATTGGGTCAACCCAATCAAACCAAAAAGGACTCGAACGTAGCTACCCCCTCAAAAATGGCAGGATTGCCGGCTTATGCAGATATGATTCCAAGAATCGTCTTGTCGCTATTGAAAGCGCGCCCATGAGTTCCGGAAGCGCGACTTACAATATTGAATGGACTGACGGAAACATAACCGCAATCACATACACATCAGATGCTACCGGAAAGATTACTATGTCGTATAAGATTCATTATTCCGATATTCCGTGTGAATCATTGATGATGTGCATGGGCTATTTAGCTGATACACGCTATATCCTCATGAGTCCATACTCAATCCTATACCATATCGATCCCGTGCTCGTTGAAGAAGGGTATTATGGCAACAGTATGGTCAAGAACTTGTGGAGTAAAATTGAATACACCTCGAACTCAGGCACAGTAACACATCGCTTCAATTGGGAAAATCTGAACAACGGACTCCCCGGAGCCGTAACGACAAACTGGGGCACCTCCGGGCACGAACGCTATTACTTCACTTGGGCTGACTGACCCTTCAGGCCTCGCAATACGAGTTAGAGGACATCTCCGACGCCCTCAACGCCCTCAACGCCCTCAACGCCACGGCCTCCTCAAAGAACGCCGCTAACCCACATATTCAAGCGGCGGAGCCGCGGGGGTAATTATAGCACCGTATCGAGCGGCGGAGCCGCGAAGGTGCGGTGTGTGGCCGGTGGTATGGGCGCGGGCCTCGGAGAGGTCCTGTAATCCCGACGTCATACGCTCTCGGTGACCAAATTTGCGATTTCCGGGGATTTCGTTGGGGAGTTTGGCGCGGATTTATTACTTTTGCATTTCACAAGGAAAAGCATTTACCCCAACGAAGGATAAAGTTTTAGAAATGGCAAAAGTGATCATAATTGGCGCCGGTGGCGTCGGTACAGTATGCGCCCACAAGTGCGCCCAGAACGCCGATGTGTTTTCTGAAATCGTAATCGCGTCGCGCACCCGCTCCAAATGCGATGCCGTGAAGGACGCGATTGTAAAGGCTGCCGAAAAAGAAGGGCGCGCGCTCCCCGCGATCGAAACCGCGCAGGTCGACGCCGACTCCGTAGAGCAGCTCTGCGACCTCTTCCGCGCCCACAAGCCGCAGCTCGTGATCAACCTGGCCCTCCCGTACCAGGACCTGACAATCATGGACGCGTGTCTCGAATGCGGCGTCAACTACCTCGACACAGCCAACTACGAGCCCCGCGACGAGGCCCATTTTGAATACTCCTGGCAGTGGGCCTACCGCGACCGCTTCGAGAAAGCCGGCCTGACAGCCATCCTCGGCTGCGGTTTCGACCCGGGAGTCTCCGGCGTCTTCACCGCCTACGCCGCCAAACACTATTTCTCCGACATGGAGACCCTCGACATCGTCGACTGCAACGGCGGCAACCACGGAAAGGCTTTCGCCACAAACTTCAATCCCGAAATCAACATCCGCGAGATTACCCAGAAAGGACGCTACTACCAGGAAGGGGAATGGATCACTACCGGCCCCCTGGAAATCCACAAGGAGCTGACATACCCCGCCATCGGGCCCCGCGACAGCTACCTGATGTACCACGAGGAGCTGGAGTCGCTCGTGCTCAACTTCCCCTCCATCCGCCGCGCACGCTTCTGGATGACCTTCGGCCAGGAATATCTCACCCACCTGCGCGTAATCCAGAACATCGGAATGGCCCGCATCGACGAGGTAGACTACAACGGCCAGAAAATCGTCCCCCTGCAATTCCTCAAAGCCGTCCTCCCCAACCCCCAGGACCTCGGCGAGAACTATACCGGCGAGACCTCCATCGGATGCCGCATCTCCGGCAAGGACAAGGACGGCAAGCCCCTGACATACTACATCTACAACAACTGCTCCCACCACGCCGCCTACGAGGAGACCGGGATGCAGGCCGTAAGCTACACCACCGGCGTCCCCGCAATGATCGGCGCCATGATGTTCCTTACGGGGAAATGGAACAAACCGGGCGTCCACAACGTTGAAGAGTTTGATCCCGATCCCTTCATGGAGCAGCTCCCGGCGCAAGGCCTCCCCTGGCACGAGGTCATAAACGGCGACCTGGAACTCTGAACATCTAAAACCTACCTGAATATGGACAAGTACAACCAGGCGATCGCCGACTGCGCGTTCATCGCCGACGACCGGAAAGTAAAAGAGGCTGTCGACAAGATTCTTGCCGAAAACCTCCAACAGAATATGAACGAGGAGGTCTACAAGTTCCTCTTCAACTGCATCGACCTGACGACCCTCCGCTCGACCGACTCCCCCGCCTCCGTCGCCGACTTCACCGAGCGCGTCAACGCCTTCGACGCCGAGCACCCCGAGATGAAGAACGTCGCCGCCATCTGCGTCTACCCCAACTTCGCCCCCGTGGTCCGCGCCGTCCTCGAAGTCTCGAGCGTCGACATCGCCTGCGTCAGCGGCGGATTCCCCTCCTCCCAGACATTCCCCGAGGTAAAGGTAGCCGAGACAGCCCTCGCCGTTGACGGCGGAGCCGACGAAATCGACATCGTCCTCAACCTCGGCGACTTCCTCGACGGCGACTACGAGAGCGTGGCCGACGAAATCGCCGAAATCAAGGACGCCTGCCGCGAGGCCCGTCTGAAAGTAATCCTCGAAGCCGGAGCGCTCAGGACCGCCGAGAAAATCAAGGCAGCTTCCGTCCTCGCGATGTACGCCGGAGCCGATTTCATCAAAACCTCTACCGGCAAGGAATACCCCGGAGCCGACCTCAACGCCGCTTACGTCATGTGCTCCTGCATCAAGGACTACTACGAGAAGACCGGCCGCATGGTAGGATTCAAGCCCGCCGGAGGAGTGCGCACCCCCGAGGACGCAGTCTCCTACTACTGCGTCGTAAAGAGCGTCCTCGGCGAGAAATGGCTCACCAACGAATACTTCCGCCTCGGAGCCTCCGGCCTGGCTAACAACCTCCTGACAGCCATCCGGGGCACCGAGACCAAGTTCTTCTAAGCAACTATGGATTTCTGGATTATAATTGACCAGCGCCACGCCGGGCCATTCTCGCTCGAGCAACTCCGCGAGCAGGGAATCACCCCCGACCGGCTGGTATGGCACGACGGACTGACCGACTGGACCCCCGCCCGCGACATCCCGGCCCTTGCCGAACTCTTCGCCCCCGAACCCGAACCGGTGGCGACAGCCGACCCCTGCCCCCCCGCGCCCGACGAGCAGTTCCACTACGGCGGAAACTACGGCCCCCAGCAGCCCCCGCAGCCCCCTTACGAAGCTCCGGGCCAGCCCTACGGACAGCAGCCTCCCTACGGCCAACAGCAACCTCCCTACAACCAGCCGTACGGCCCGCAGCAGCCCCAGTACGCCCCCGGGCAACAGCCCTACAACGGCGGCGTGCCCCCCTGCCCCCCGACCTACCTCGTGTGGGCCATCATCGCGACCGTCTGCTGCTGCACACCCCTGGGAATCGTCGCCATCATCTACGCCGCCAACATCAAGAACGCCTACTACCGCGGCGACTACATGAAGGCCCAGCGCAACTCATCCCGCGCCCAGGCGTGGATTATCGCCGCGATAGTCCTCGGAATCCTCGCAATCCCCTTCCAGCTCATCTATTTCGGAATAATCGACATGGCAAACTGGTGAGAAACCCCGCCACAAACCGATATGCCAAGGCCGCGGCAATCCTCCTGGGAGCCGCGGCCTTGATTGCCCTCTGGTACGGCCTCCACGCCGCGACAGGGTTCATGCCCCGCTGCGTCTTCCGCGAGCTGACAGGCTGGAAATGCCCCGGCTGCGGCAGCCAGACAGCCCTCATGGCCCTCCTCGACGGCCATCCCGCCGACGCCTTCCGCGCCAACCCCGCCATCCCCTTCTACCTCCTCTACCTCGCCGCCATCCTCCAGCCCCTCAGCCCCCGCCTCCGCGACCGCCTCACCACCCCCGCCGCCCTCTACCTCCTGGCCGCCTCCATCCTCCTCTGGACCCTCCTCCGCAACCTCTGCCTCAATCTTTAAAGTATATGGCTTAAGGTTTATGGAAAGCTCGCTCCACCCGACAGGCCGCGCCGCTCTTCCCCCCTCCCGCTTTCCCCCGCCGTAAGTGTTCCCGTTCAGTGGAGCGAGCGTAAGCGAGCGGCCTCCCCTCTTCGATTCGCCCTCTTGGTGCGCGAGGCGTAAGCCGAGCGAAGGAAAAACCGTTCCTCCTGTTTATCCCCGCCGTCCCCCTGCGGTAAGTAGCTCCTAAGCAGCCCGGCTCCCGCCGGGCCTAAACCTTAAACCCTAAACCCCAAAATAATTTTGCTCCGCAAAATTATTTTGGGTAACTTTGCGGGAGAAACGACAGAAGGGGTGCCGAGAGGCTGAGATCATACCCTATGAACTTGATGCGGGCAATTCCGCCGAAAGGATTTTGTCGCGGCAGGGCGACCGCCGGGGCCTCTGAAGGCCCGGCTTCCGGCAAAAGAGGCCGGTTCCCGCCGGGATTCAGGATACTTGGCGTTCATAGCTATCGGTTTCGGGCCTCGTGCTCCCGGAATAAAACCGCTGGCTATGAATATTCTTTTTAACAACGTTGAAATCGAGCTGCCGGGCGATGTCGCGACGGTGGCCGACCTGCTCGCGTCGCGGGGCGTTCCCGCGGCGGGGGTCGCCGTGGCCGTCAACGACCGCGTGGTTCGCAAGGCCGCGTGGGGCGAGGCGCGCCTCGCGGATGGTGACAAAGTAATGGTAATCACTGCCGTATGCGGGGGCTGACCGACAGCGGAGAGTTCCGCCTGGTGGCCGTAACCCCCGGCGGCTTCCCCGCGGGGGAGGCTGCTGAAATCGAGCGGCTGCTGCGCAGGGGATGGTGGCGCGTCCACGTCCGCAAGCCGGGAGAGCCCGCCGCGGCTGTCGCGGAACTTGTCGGGAAGATTCCCGCCGAACTACGCACCAGGCTGTCGCTCCACGACCATTTCGAGCTGGCCGAACAGCTCGGTGTCGGGGGCGTACACCTGAATTTCCGCAACCCGGAACCTCCCGCCGGATGGCAGGGGATGGTTTCCTGGAGCTGCCATTCGCTCAACGAGGTGGAATACCACCGCGGAAAGGCCGACTACATGTTCCTCAGCCCGATTTTCGACTCTATATCGAAGCCCGGCTACCAGAGCCGCTTCACGCCCGAGGAGTTGGAGGCATCGCGCCTGTTAGGGCCCGACGTGTTCGCCCTGGGGGGTGTCACCCCCTCGAACCTCCCGCGCCTGCGCGGCCTCGGTTTCGGAGGGGGCGCGATGCTTTCCGCTGCCTGGGAGCCGCTGGCCGACCCGGAGAAATCGCGGCTGCAATTCATCACCGACCGCCCCGACGGGGTGGAGGAGGCGCTCCGCGGGGGGTGCCGCTGGGTACAGCTCCGGATGAAGGACGCGACCGACGAGGAGTTTGCCGCCGCAGCGCTCGCCGTAGGGCGCCTCTGCCGCAAATACCGGGCGACCTTCATCCTTGACGACCGCGTACACCTCGTGGCCCCTCTCAACGCCGACGGGGTCCATATCGGGAAGAACGACATGCCTGTCGCCGAGGCGCGGCGCGTGCTCGGCCCGGTAAAGATTATCGGAGCCACGGCCAACACCCCCGCCGATGCCCTCGCCGCCGCGGAGGCCGGAGCCGACTACCTCGGAGTAGGCCCCTTCCGCTTCACGACCACAAAGAAAGCCCTGGCCCCGCTGCTCGGGGCTGAGGGGATAGCGCGGGTGGTCGAGGCGGTACGCAGCGCCAGAAGCCGCATCCCCATCGTCGCCATCGGGGGCATCGAACTCCCCGACCTGCCCGAAATCCGCTCCACCGGCGTAACGGGCACAGCAGTCAGCGGCCTGATCCGCAACTCATCCGATAAAACATTGACAACCAAAGAGATACTTACCATATGGAAAAACTTGTAATCGGCGGCCGCGAGTTCGGCAGCCGTCTGTTCGTCGGAACAGGCAAATTCAGCTCCAACACCCTCATGAGCGAGGCAATCAACGCCTCCGGCTCCGAGATGGTGACGGTGGCCCTCAAGCGCGTCGACGCTGGGAACAGCGCCGAGGACGACATGCTGCGCCACGTCCTGCGCCCCGGGGTGCAGCTCCTCCCCAACACCTCCGGCGTCCGCGACGCCCGCGAGGCGGTGCTCGCCGCCCAGCTCGCCCGCGAGGCGTTCGAGACCGACTTCATCAAACTCGAAATCCATCCCGACCCGAAATACCTCCTCCCCGACCCCGTAGAGACCCTGAAGGCCACCGAGGAGCTGGCGAAGCTCGGCTTCATCGTGCTCCCCTACATCCAGGCCGACCCGGTGCTCTGCAAGCGCCTCGAAGAGGCCGGAACCGCGGCAGTGATGCCCCTCGGAGCGCCCATCGGCACCAACAAGGGAATCGTGGTCCGCGACCTGCTGGAAATCATCATCGAGGAGAGCCGCGTGCCCGTCGTTGTCGACGCCGGACTCGGAGCGCCCTCCCATGCGACCCTGGCGATGGAGATGGGAGCCGACGCTGTGCTCGTCAACACCGCCATCGCCGTAGCCGGCGACCCGGTCGCCATGGCCCGCGCCTTCGCCAAGGGTGTCGAGGCCGGCCGCGAGGCTTACGAGGCAGGTCTCGGAAGCTCCTCCCGCCTCGCCGTTGCCAGCAGCCCGTTAACCTCCTTCCTCGATTAATAGTGAATTAAGTGAAAAGTGAAGAGTGAAGACAATAGTTTGGTTTTGAGGAAGTATTTCCTTCACCTTTCTCCCTTCACCCTTCACATTAAATACCGATATGTTTTCCGACGAGCTATTGAAATATGACTGGGACGCGGTAACCGCGCGGATTATGGCCAAGACAGAGGCCGACGTGCGCCGCGCCCTGCGCAAGCCCCACTGCGACTGGGACGACTTCCTGGCGTTAGTCTCCCCGGCCGCCGCACCCTTCCTCGAAGAAATGGCCGCCCTGAGCCGCCATTACACCCAGGAGCGCTTCGGCAAGACGGTTTCGATGTACATCCCGATGTACATAACCAACTCCTGCACAAACTCCTGCGTCTACTGCGGCTTCAACCGCCACAACAAGTTCGACCGCGTTGTCCTGACCCCTGAACAAATCAAGGACGAGTGTGAGGCTATCAAGGAGTTAGGCCCCTTCGAGAACCTCCTGCTCGTTACGGGCGAGAACCCCCGCGTGGCCGGGGTCGACTACCTCGAGGAGGCGCTCCGCATCTGCCGTCCCTACTTCGCCAATCTGACAATCGAGGTCATGCCCCTCAAAGCGGAAGAGTACGAGCGCCTGACCCACGCGGGCCTCAACGGCGTGGTGTGCTTCCAGGAGACCTACCACCGCGAGAAATACAAGACCTACCATCCCGCCGGGATGAAGTCCAACTTCGAGTGGCGCGTCAACGGCTTCGACCGCATGGGGCAGGCCGGGGTCCACAAAATCGGCATGGGTGTGCTGATCGGCCTCGAGGACTGGCGCACCGATGTCGCGATGATGGCCCTCCACCTGCGCTACCTGCGCAAACGCTACTGGCGCACGCGCTACAGCGTCAATTTCCCCCGCATGCGCCCGGCGGCAGGGGGCTTCCAGCCCAACGTCGTCATGAGCGACCGCGAGCTGGCGCAGCTCACCTTCGCCTTCCGCATCTACGACCACGACGTCGACCTCTCCTTCTCGACCCGCGAGCGCCCCGACTTCCGCGACAACATCCTCTCCTTAGGTGCCACCTCCCTTTCGGCCGGCTCGAAGACCGACCCGGGAGGCTACCGCACCTATCCGCAGTCGCTCGAGCAGTTCGCCGTCAGCGACGAGCGGACTCCCGCCGAAGTGGCCGCCTCGGTGCGCGCCCGCGGCTACGAGGCTGTATGGAAGGACTGGGACAAGGTATTCGACTGACCCTCAGACGCTGTTGCTATGGATAACGGACGATACGCCCGCCAGACCGTCCTCCCCCAGATTGGGGTGGAGGGGCAGCGCCGCCTCGCCTCCTCCGCCGCGCTGATCGTGGGGCTCGGAGGGCTCGGATGCCCCGCGGGGCTATACCTGGCCGGAGCCGGGGTAGGAAGGCTGGGCCTATGCGACCCCGACGCGGTCTCCATGTCGAACCTCCAGCGCCAGACCCTCTACTCCGAGGGGCAGGTCGGAAAGCCGAAAACAGAAGCTGCCCGCGAGCGGCTCTCGGCCCTCAACAGCGAGGTAGCCTTCAATCTGTACTCCGAAGGGCTGACGGCAGAGAACGCGGCCCGGATTATCGAGGGGTATGACGTCGTAGTAGACTGCTGCGACAATTTCGCGACCCGCTACCTCATCGCCGACACCTGCCGTGAGCTGGGAAAACCCTGGGTCCACGGCACGATCGGTCAGTTCCACGGCCAGGTCGCGACCTTCATGCCCGGCGCGCCGACAGGCTACGCCGACCTCTACCCCGACCGGGAGGAGATGGCCTCGCGCCCCGCGGCCTCCGGGGGTGTCCTCGGGGCCGTCCCAGGCGTAGTCGGCGCTCTCGAGGCCGCCGAGGCTCTGAAAGTGCTCCTCGGCATGGACGGGACCCTCGCCGGGCGGCTCCTGACCATCGACCTCGCGACAATGACTTTCACCACATTAGAACTCTGAACTACAACATCATATGAAACAACATTTCGACCAGTACGCCTCGCTTTACGACGCCTGGTTCATGGACAACATGAACGTGCTTATGTCGGAGGCACGCCTCGTGGCCCGCACGCTGCAAGGCTCGCGCAAGATTCTCTCCGTAGGGTGCGGAAGCGGACTCTTCGAGAAGATTTTACGCGAGGAATTCGGCATCAACATAACCGACGGCATCGAGCCCTCGACAGGAATGGCCGACATAGCCCGCCACCGCGGCCTGAACGTCGCGATCGCCACCGCCGAGGAGGCCGACTTCGGCCGCGGCGAGTACGACACTATTCTCTTCAACGGCACTCCGAGCTACATAACCGACCTCGCGGCCGTAGTGCGCAAGGCATACGAGGCGCTCCCCGACGGGGGCCGCGCGGTGCTCATCGACGTGCCCAAGGAGAGCGGCTACGGCCTGATGTACAACCTGGCGAAGGCTGTCGGCACCTGGGACCACCCCCTCCTGAAGGGTGTCTATCCCCCCAATCCTTACCCCATCGAACTCGTAGAGGCCGCCAACTGGCGCACCACCGCCGAGAAGGTCGCACTGATGACTGAGGCCGGTTTCGCCGACCTGGAGAGCTTCCAGACCCTCACGACCCATCCGTTAGTGTCGAACAACCTCCTGGAAGACCCGACCCCAGGCTCCGACAAAGGGGACTACGTCGCGGTAATCGGATACAAACGCTAAGAGACAATTATGGCCGCTAAAAAATGGAGCGAGGAGGCCTGGAGCCTCGGCGAACCGATCTACAAGGCGATAACCCGGCTGCCCTTCGTCCGCGAGCTGGCAGCGGGAACCCTCAGCCGCGAGCGGTTCCTCTTCTACCTGCGCCAGGACGCGATGTATGTCGACAACTACATCCGGGTGCTGGCCCATGTCGCCTCCCGCCTCCCTGAAACCGCAATGGTCGAGGACTTTCTGAAATTCGCCCTCGACGGGGTGATGGTCGAGCAGGCCCTCCACAAATCCTACCTCGGAGAGGAGGGTCTTGCGGGAGCGACCCCGACAGCCGTCAACCTCCTCTATACGGACCACGAGACCTCCCTGGGCCTCGCCCCCGTGGAAATCGAGGCCGCCGGCATACTGCCCTGCTTCTGGGTCTACCAGAAGGTCGGGGAATCGATTCTCGCCAACGCCGCGAAAGAGAACCCCTATTACCACTGGATCGAGACCTACGGCGACCCGGCCTTCGAAGCCTCGACACGCCGAGCGATCGAAATCTGCGACACCCTCGCCGAGCGCGCCTCCGAAGAGACCCGCCGCCGGATGACCTCCGCCTACCTCCGCTCCACCCGCTTCGAGCAGATGTTCTGGGAGAGCGCCTACCGTCTCGACGAAATGCTGCCAATTTGAGCAAGCTCCCCTTTCACCATTCACCTTTCACCTTTTTATAAAATGGAAAAGAGCTATAAACGAGTGATGACCATCGCCGGGAGCGACCCCTCGGGGGGTGCCGGCGTGCAGGCCGACATAAAGACAATCTCTGCCCTGGGATGCTTCGCGACCTCGGCTATTGTCGCCGTGGTCGACGAGAACACCGTCGGTGTCACGGGAGTCCATCCCATCCCAGCCGACTTCGTTGTCGGACAAATCCATTCGATTCTCGACGACATCGGCACCGATGCCGTGAAAATCGGTATGCTCCACTCCTCGGAGCTGATACGCGCCGTGCGCCGCACCCTCGACGAATACCCCTCGCTGCGCGACATCGTGCTCGACCCGGTGATGGTCGCTACCTCCGGCGACCCCCTGCTCGAGGCTGACGCCGTCGCGACCCTCCGGGAGGTACTGATTCCCCGCGCCCGCGTCATAACCCCCAACATCCCCGAGGCCGAACTCCTCCTGGGGAGCAAAATCGACTCGCAGGACCAGCTTCCCGACGCCGCCCGCGAACTCGCCCGCCTCGGGGCCTCCGTGCTTCTCAAGGCCGGCCACCTCGCCGCGACCGAAACAGAGCTGGTCGATATCTTCTACAACGTCGAAACAGGCCGCATGACCCGCCTGGCAGCGCCCCGCGTCGACACCCCCAACACCCACGGCACCGGCTGCACCCTCTCCTCGGCCTTCGCCTCGCAGCTCGCCCTCGGCAAGCCCCTCGACGAAGCAGCAGCCGCCGCCAAAGCCTACATCGCCGCCGCCATCGCCGCCGGTTCCCGCTACCGCATCGGCCGCGGCCACGGCCCCGTCCACCACTTCCATGCCCTCTGGCCCCGGCGGTAATGGTTTAGGGTTTAGGGGTTATGGGTTAGGCCCCGCTTCCGCCGGGCTGTAAGGAAATACTTTCATCTGGCGAAATTAATGCCGATTACCCCCCTCCCGGCTGCGATAACGCAATTATCGCGGCCGTTTTTTAGAGGGTGTTTAATAATAGATGTTAAACGCTAACGAGCTATTTTAACGTGAGTTCGACGAAAATAATCAAAAGAGCGTCAACTGATTATCGTAAACTCTTTCGAGGTTTATCATCGGTTTCTTAGGAAAGAGGCAGTATGCAGCTATTCCTCCAATAAGATTTACGACGAAGTTTGGAAAGGAACGATGTCGGGAATGTTCAATCTGGGCGATGTTTTTCAGTTCGTCATTGATTGACTCGATTATTGCTCTCTTGCGAAGCAATATCCTGTCATACATGGTTCTGATTCCGCCTTTCATATTGTTTTTCAGTTTGGTAATCAGTTGTATTCCATCAATGAACAGCTTGCTGAACAGGTCTTTGCCGATGTAGCCCTTGTCTCCGACGAGTTTGCCATAAATGAATTCTACGAAAGACTTTATCTTCAGGGGTTCACGGTCATCGACATCGCCAGGCGTTATCATGAAGTTCAGTATCTCACCCTTGTCATTGCAGATCAGATGCAGCTTAAAGCCGTAGAACCAGCCTAAAGAGCATTTACCACGCTGTGCCAGCCCCTTGAAAACCTTGTGCATGTGGATGCGCTGATTCCGGCACACCCGCAACAGGGTGCTGTCCACGAAGCTGATTCCGGTACATTTGCCAAGCAGACATTTCTTTACG
>CALBWF010000043.1:0-71822 GCA_937969265.1 uncultured Porphyromonadaceae bacterium | reverse complement strand
AATTATTAACCAGTCGTTTACGATTGGAGAAAGTTGTCTGGAAAGCGTGTATACGTCAAAAGCGTATCCCGAGTTCGAATCTCGGTCGCTCCGCATAAAAATCCCGCAAGCAGTACTGCCTGCGGGATTTTTTGCCATAATAAAATGATAAAAGCATGTGTGACGCCCAAGAATGCATTAAGATTCTTAAAGACAACACCCCGTATATCAAAAAAGAATACGGGGTTACCGGATTATGCCTGTTTGGATCCGTCGCCCGAGGAGATAACGATGCGGACAGCGATGTTGACATTCTTGTTGAAATGCCGCCAAAGATATTCGTAATCAGCGCTCTTCACCGCTTCCTTGAAGGCCTGCTGCACTCATCTGTAGACCTCATACGGCATCACTCTCATCTTTCGCCCCAATTCTTAAATGAGATTTCCCGCGATGGAATCAAAATATTCTGACATCAACAAGAAGCGTGTGCTTCTCACTCTTAAATCAGTAAGAGAAACCAAACGAAATTTAAAGGATTGGAATAACAAAATTCAATCGACCGATGACTATTATGGTTCAACAGAGGGGATGCAACTATTGGCGGCAAATTGCACTCTCATAACCGCTATTGGGGAAGAAATTAATCGTATTAACCATATTATGCCGGGATTCCTGGCGTCAAATTTTCCGGGCATCCCCTGGGCGGATATAATTGGTATGCGTAATAGAATTGCTCACGGATATTTTGAGCTGGATGCCGAGATTGTTCTCAATGCTATCAAAACAGACATTCCGCCGCTCGCAGATACCATCTGCGAGGCAATCCGGCTATGCTCAGAATAGCCACTATTGACCAACTTCACATTTACCCCGCCGGCGCAACCAACCGGGCGGCGGGGTTGTTGGTATTATATGATCAAGTTTTATTCGTGCGAGGAAGAGGGAATCGTCGAGAGGGAGGAATGGGACCCGCGCTACTGGATTAACGCCGAGGCTCCCGACGAGGCCGACAGGGGGACGCTGCGCAAGCTCGGCGTGCCCGAATCCTTTATGGAGAACCTCGCCGACATGGACGAGCGCCCGCGCTTCGAGCGCGAGGACGGATGGCTGCTGACAATCGTCCGTATTCCCCACGCCAACCGGGCCGACAGCCTCAGCTTCACCACGATGCCCCTCGGGATAATGACCAAGGGGGAAATCATAATAACCGTCTGCGAGAACCCGACGGAGCTGATTCCCGACTTCATCGACCACTGCAACCGCCGCCACATCTCGGTTGACAACCAGCCGGACTTCGTGCTGCGTATAATCTTCGCGTCGACCTACTGGTTCCTGACCTTCCTCAAGCAAATCAATGACACGATGGAGGAGTACACCCACACCCTCATGCGCGGCGTCAGCAACGACATACTCCTCAACCTGATGGAGCTGCAGAAATCGCTCGTCTACTTCAACACCTCCCTCCAGGGGAACAGCATGCTGATCCAGCGGCTCGACAAGGTCTTCGAGGCCGACTGCGACGCTGACCTCGTCGAAGATGTAGAAATCGAGCTGGCGCAGGCCTCCAACACCGTCAACGTCTATATGGAAATCCTCTCTAACAGCATGGACACCTTCGCCTCCGTGATTTCCAACAACGTCAACAACGTCATGAAGACGATGACGAGCGTCTCTCTGATACTGATGATTCCTACCCTTGTCGCGAGTTTCTACGGGATGAACGTCGACGTATGGTTCGGGACCGCGCCCCGCGCCTTCCTGTTCATCATCCTGTTCTCGTTCGGGGTCAGCGGCCTCGCCTGGCTCTTCCTCCACCGCAAAGGGTGGCTGTGAGGTAAGCGCCCGGTGTCAGGCCGATATTTTTTCAGCCGATTGGATTATTTTGATTATATTCGCATCGTTTTTTACGAAATCCAGAGTATGAAAATAATAATAGCCGGCGACGGCGAGACCGGAACCCACCTGGCGAGGATGCTGTCAGTCGAGAATCAGGACATAGTTCTCATAGGAGAGAACCGCGAGCACCTGGCCGAGCTGGACGCGGAGGGCAACTTCATAACCTCCGAAGGGAGGCCGACCTCGGCAGCGGCCCTGGAACGCTGCGGCGTCGGGAGCGCCGACCTGTTCGTGGCCGTCACCCCCGACGAGAACACCAACATCGTAGCCTGCGAGCTGGCCAGGGAAATCGGAGCGGCGAAGTGCGCCGCGCGGGTCGACTCCCCCGAGTTTACCGGCGGCGTGTCGCTGGCGACCCTCCGGCGCCACGGGGTAGACCTCGCGATATGCCCCGAGAAACTCGCGGCCGGAGAAATCAGCCAGTTCATATGCCACAACTGGGCCACCCAGTGGTTCCCCCTCCGCCGCGGAGAGCTGCTTGTCGCCGGAGTCAGAATGGCACCGGGCGGGGAGCTATGCGGAAAGACCCTGCGCGACATACCGTCAAATCCCCGTCTGTTCCACGTCGCGGCGATACGGCGGGGTAGCGCGATTATCATCCCGAGAGGCGACGACTCCCTTCTCGCCGGGGACACGATATATTTCGTTGTCAGGCCGGAAGACACCGGAATCCTCCCCCGCCTGTGCGGCCGCCGCGAGATTCCGGTCCGGAGGATAATGATTTCCGGGGGAGGACGCGTCACCGAAAACCTTCTCGAGATTATCGCCGGCGATCATTACAACATCACCGTAATCGACCCGGACAGGGAGCGGTGCCATGCCATCGCCTCGCGTTTTCCCCGGGTTGTGGCGGTCAACGCGGCCGCCAGCGACGTGCTGACCCTCAAGGAGGAGGGCATCGAGAAATGCGACATCTTCCTGGCCCTTACAGGCAGCTCGGAAACAAACATCGTCTCGTGCATGGTGGCCCGCGAACACGGCGCGCCCCGCACCCTGGCGCGCATCGAGGAGCTTGAATACATCCCCGAGGCCGAAAGCCTGTCGATTGACAAGATTATCAACAAGAAACTCATAAACGCCGGGAGCATCCTCAACGCGATTCTCGAGTCGGACAGCGCGACATCGCAGTGCGTATCGCTCGAGAACGCCGAAATCGCCGGCATCACGGCCCGCGACAGTTCGCGGATAGTGTCCAAACCGATTGCCGAGCTGTCGCTTCCCAAAGGCATCACCGTCGGAGGGCTGATCCGCGACGGGCGCGGACAGATTGTCGAAGGGCGCACGCGCGTCGAGCCGGGCGACCACGTCGTAGTCTTCTGCGTCGCCGGAGCGCTCCCGAAAGTCAAACGTTATTTCTCATGAAAACCTCCCTGCGCTGGAACTCCGTCGTCCGTATTCTCGGGCGGCTGGTACTTGTCGAATCGCTGCTACTGCTCCTGCCGATGGGAGTATGCCTCTGCTACGGCGAGAGCGACTGGCTCGGGTTCGCCATCGCGGCCGCGGCGGCAGCAGCCGTCGGGGGTGCCGCCGAATGGGCCACACGTAACTCCCCGGCCTCGATCCGCGGACGCGAGGGGTTTGTCATAACGGCCCTCGTATGGATTGTTTTCGGACTTTTCGGAACGATTCCATTCCTTCTCGGAGCGTCGCCCCTCGGTTTCACCGACGCGATGTTCGAGGTAATCTCCGGCTTCACGACAACCGGGGCGAGTATGATTGTCAGCGTCGAGGCCGAGTCGCACGGCATTCTGTTCTGGCGCGCGCTGACCCAGTGGATCGGAGGGCTCGGCATAGTGCTGTTCATGCTCGCGGTACTCCCGGAGCTTAACCGCGCCGCGGGCATCTCAATGTTCAACGCCGAGGCCACCGGAATAACCCACAGCAAGCTCCATCCCCGCATCCGCGCTACGGCGCTCTCCCTGTGGGGCGTCTACTGCGCCCTGACGGTTATTTCCGTGGCGCTCCTGTGGTCGGGTCCCATGAATCTGTTCGACAGCGTCTGCCAGACCTTCGCCGCCGTCGCGACCGGCGGCTTCTCTACCCGCGATGCCGGGGTCGCCTACTGGGATTCCGACTATGTCCTTGTCGTCCTTACAGCCGTGATGTTCGCCGCGGGATTGAATTTCATCGCCATCTACGGAGCCTGGCGCGGCGGGGTCCGCGGACTCTTCAAAGACGAGGTTGTCAGGACCTTTACAGCGGCCGTCGCCGCCCTCTACCTCCTGTTCCTCCTCGCGGGGTTCGCGCGGGGCGAGTCGGGAGACGCGGGCTCCAGATTCCTGTACCCCCTCTTCCATATCGTCAGCGCCATTACTTCCACGGGGTTCTCAATCCCCGGAGCTGAGGAGTGGGGACCATTCTGCCTCCTGCTGACCATAGCGATGATGATATGCGGCGCGTGTACCGGCTCCACGTCGGGCGGCATAAAGATTGACCGCTTTATCGTGCTGAGGCGAAATTTTATGAACGAAATCCGCAAAACCGTCTTTCCGAAACGGGCCTATGTGGTGACCCTCAACGGGAGCGCCCTCCCCGACGGCCTCGTGTCAAGAGTGACAGCCTTCGCGACGCTCTATCTCCTCACTGTCGCAGTCGCCTCGGCCGTCATAACCTTCTTCGGGTACACCCTTACCGATTCCGTCTTCATGACCTGCTCGTGTATCGGATGCAACGGGCTGGGCTACGGGGCGACCGGCGCGGAAGGCTCGTTCGCCCTGCTGCCTGATGCCGTCAAATGGCTCCTGATGGTCGTGATGCTCGTCGGCCGACTGGAACTGTTCACCTTCCTGGTGCTCTTTATTCCTTCCTTCTGGAACCGCTGACCCCAAGAGGGTGTGAAAAGAGGGTACAAATAGAGGGCGTATCAGAATTTTGATACGCCCTCCATATGTTGGCTGGATATCTCAGCCGGGATTGTCAGCGTACAGCGACCTTCGTCACGGAATCACCCTGGCGGCGGATATAAACGCCGCTGCCGGGATTGGCGACCCGCACGCCCTGGAGGTTGTAATACTCGACAGGGAGCGCGCTGTCAGCCTCGACGCCGTCAATGGCGCCCGTGCGCACATCTATGAAATTTGTCAGCAGGTAGAAGTCCGGGAAAAGGGGATTGGACATGACGCAGATAACGTGGTCGAAGTCCGAGAGGAACGTCGTCACGCCGTTCTCAATCGTGTATTCCGTGCCCTCGATCAGTTCCTCTCCCGTAAGATTGTTCTCCTCGTCGAGATACGGCGAGTCGATAAACCAGCGGAACTCCGTAGGGGTTGTCCCGGCCACGGCCTGGGACGAGAGATCGACCCTGCCATCCTCTACCGCGACTTCAATCTGCTTCTGATTCTTATAATTATAGACCAGATAACTCGACTTGGGCAGAGGAAGCGTCGAGAAGTCAAACTCGTTCGCGTCGATAGCGACAGCCCTGAGCCGGGTCATAGGCTCCAGGTCGATTGAATGAAGTCGGTTGTCGGTAAGCCACAATTGCTCCATCGCGGGAACATTCCCCAGGTCGATTGTTTCCAGGAGGTTGCCGGTCAGGCCAAGTTCCCACATTTCCGGATTGTCGAGCGTCACGCTCTCCAGGCCGCAATTCGACGCGTACAGTCCTTGCAGTTTCTTTAAGCCGCTGACATCCAGCGACGAGAGAGGATTGCCTTGCAGAGAGAGCGACGTAAGTCCGGGATACTTCGCGAGGAAGCCCGTGTTGTCGATCCGGCTGTTGTTGACAGTCAGCTCGCGGAGCGCGGGACTTTCCGGGAACCCGATTTTATCGACAGTAAGGCCGCTGCCATACAGGCAGAACGCTGTCAGCCCCTTCATGGCCGACGCGTCAATGTCCGACAGAGCCACGCCGGAAACCGACAGCAGGGTCACTCCCTCATCCTCGTCATAGGAGTAGAATTTCGCCGTCTTCCCGTTCGCCGCGGGACCGCTGAAGCCGCTGTACGTGGTGCCAAGCACAAGCTGCTCGAAATCGCCCAGGCCGGTCCAGTCGATGTAGACGGTGGTTCCGCTGGTTTTTCCGGCCAAAGAGACGGAGGCCGTTCCGTTGGCCGCGGGGGTATAGGTCGCGAACACCCTGGTTGGCATCGGCGCGGTCAGCACGTCGGTTGTCCTTATGGCATTCTCGCCAGAGAGCTGCGGGAACGACGGATGGGTCATCTCGCAGAACACCAGCCCCAGGTCAGGGTTGTCGAAGAAGAACCGGCCGTCGGCGGCGCGGATTTCCCCGTCGGCAACCGGCGCGGAGGTCGCGGCCATCTTCCATAAGAAGCCGGTCCGGGCTCCGTCATTGTCAAACAGATACTGCGCGAGGCTGACTACCGGGGCCTTCTCGGGGAGCGGAACTACCTTCTGCGGGGCATATGTATATTCGGCGACACACCCTTCCGCCGGAAGGGTCGCGAAAGTGAAGCGGTTGCCCGACAGGTCAAGTTTCTTCAGGGGCACATAGTCAAGCAGCGTGATTCCCGTCAGCTCGTTGTCAGAGAAATCAGCCTCTTCAAGAGCCTCGCAGTCGCGGAGGTCGACCGACGACAGTATATTGCCCGACAGATTGAGCACCTTTACGTCCGACAGATTCGTCATCCCGACTTCGGCAAGCCGGTTGCCGCTGAGGTTGAGGCTGACGAAAGGAGCAGCCTCGTAAACGAACGATTCCAGCCGGTTGTCGCTAAGGTCCACATCGTACAGCTTGTTCTTCATATACATCCCGTTGGCCCCCGTGAGGTCCAATTCGGAGAGATTGTTGCCGCTGAGGTCCAGGCGCGAGAGGTTAGCGTTCCAGGCCAGCGACACCGACGGAAGGCGCCCCTCGGTAATCGCCAGCTCCTGCAACGCGGAAGCGTTATCCAGGTTCACCGACAGCACGCGCAGGCCATCCATCCCGAGGGCCGTCATCTGCACCCCTTCGGGCACATAGACCGTCGTCGTGGCCCCGGCACGTTTGCCCGTGACATTGTTTTCCGAGGGCATCCCGTTCGTCTCGGCCTCGAAATTCTTAAGGTTCCCGTCCCCGAAATCCACCTGGAAGGTGACGGGGTTCCCGGGAGTCGCGCCGCTCAAGCCGACCTTGAAGGCCAGCGAAGTGGAGACAGCGGAGAAATTGACGGTGGCACCGACCGACGGTTTCCCTATATCAGCCGGTTCCTTGATCATAAACAGTTCCGTCGCAAGCTGCGCGTCGGGAAGAGCGGAATTGCTGAAACCGACATAAACGCTGTCGGGGTAGGCTTTAAGGAAGGTCACTTTCCCGTCGGCATAGCTGTAATACTCATCCTCTACAACCGTCGCGTCGGAAGGATGCTCGCGGTTGACGGAATAGAGCACAGCCGCTGTCGAGGTTTCGGGACGCAGCACTTTCGCCGCCAGGTCGATTTCAGTCCCTACCGCGTGCTGCCGGGCGGTACTAATCGCGTTCTGATAATAAAAATACTCGCTGAACGTCTCCCTTACGGCCGGAATGGTGGCGAAATCCATATAGTTCATGGAAATATCCACGCTGACGAGAGCCGGATTGCTGTCGATGTTAATGGAGGTCAGCCTGTTGTGCTGGCAGCTAAGGTCTGTGAGGTTCGGGAGCATCGAAATGTCGAGCTGAGTCAGGGCGTTGCCGGCGCAGTTTAGACGCCGGAGGGCGGTATTGGCCGACAAATCAAGCGTCTCGAACTTGTATCCGCTGTTCATCGACCCGTTATGGCCGCAGTATAGTTCCGTAAGATACGGGTTATGGCTCAGGTCGAGGTTGTTTACGCGGGTGTCCCCCACGTTGAGGATGAGCAGTTTGGGATTCTTGCTGAGGTCGACGCTCTCGACATTCGTCGCGTCAATCGACAACTGCATAAGCTCGGGGCATTTCGACGTGTCGGCTCGCCGCAGCGTCGGGACGCTCCATACCTGGGCCGACACCAGCGCCGGATAGTCGCTGAAATTGAACGACTCGTCGAGACCCCCGAGAAGGCTCATGTCGATAATCGTCAGTTTAGGCTTCCCGGGGCCTACAACCAGCGGAGACTCTCCGAATGGGTTGTCGCTGATATACAGCGCCTCCAGGTTCGCCATATGGCTGAGGTCGAGGCGTTTCAGCAGGTTATGGTTGAGATTTAGAATCGCGACCTCGGTCAAGGCCGGGAAAGATATGTCCGTTATATAGCACCCTTCGAGGTCAAGATAGTCAATCAGCGACGCGTCGCCGTAAATCCTTACTTTTCCCTCGCTGCTGACCGAGCCGGTAACCGTTGTGCCCGTAATAGCCTGGGTCTCCGGGTCGAACACTGCCGGCCCGACCTCGACTTCGACCGAGCCGTAGCCGCAGTCTACATCTATATAGGTATCGGCTTTCGCGCCGATTACGAAATGGAAGGCGTTGGCTGCCGCCATATCCTCGTACAGAGTGGTCTGGAACTCAATAATCGGCTCTCCCGCCGGGGTCTGCGCCGGAGCGGAGAGCGCCGTCCCGGCCGCCGCGAGCGCCATGGCGAGGAAACCGCGTATCGTCTTGTTCATAAATATAGTTGCTTTCTGTTACTTATTTTATTATCAGTCGCGTGGCCGTGGCGGCGGGAGCGCCGTCGACTGCCAGAATATAGAATCCCGCAGGAACCGACGAGGCATCAAGCACCGCCTCGCCGGAGGCCCCGGCGGCGGTCAGCATCCGGCATCCCGACGCGGAATAGAGACTTGCTGAGAAAGCGTCCGTTCCCCCGTAGCATACGCGGAACAGGCGGTCACCCTCGGCCTTCACTACCATCCGCCGGTCGGGGTCAGCCGCGACGCTTCCCAGGGATGCCTCCTTGCGGCGGAGCACCTCTTTCAGCCCGGCATAGGCATCGAATTTACCGGCACCCCACTGTAACGGGTTGCCGGAAGTCTCCGTGTCTTTGTCCCTGACGGCGGTAGCCTTGATGATCTCCAGGACATCGTCGTAGCGCAGGGTCGGGTCAGCCTCCAGCCAGAGAGCGATCGAGCCGGCGACAACCGGGGTCGCCATAGAGGTTCCGGCACTCTGGTGCCAGGAATAACGGCGCGAGCCGTCGTTGAAGGATGCCTGGCGGCTTTCGTCCCCCGCCATGTACGCGTCAAGATAGTATTCGTTGGATGAGGATATGATCGCCGCTCCAGGAGCGCACACTGTCGGGCGCTGGCGTCCGTCGTAAAGCTCTCCGTAGCTCGTGTAGCGCGACATCTGCCCTACCGGCATCTCGAGCGGGTAGCCGTAGATGGAGCCGTCGAGCGACAGCCAGTCGGGACGCGTGTTGTAGCTCCCGACAACAACGTAGTTGTTGCCGCAGGCGACGTCGGAAACCGTGCCGTCGGTCATCCCCTTGGAGAATCCTGCCAGCCCGTAGTCGTCGAGGTCGTTGTAAACCCCGTCGCAGAACACGTCGACGCGCTGTCCGGCGCTCCCCGTAACCTGGAACCCGAGGATATAGTTGCCATCGGCGTTAGTCTCCGTGTTGTCCCATACCATATAGTCAAGCACGGCGTAATAACGCCCTGTGTTGGAGTCAAACTCCGCCCCCACCCCTACATATCCGGCGAAATAGCGGGCGAGCTGCGGCGAGATTATGTCCGCGTCGTCCGACTGGTAGTCGGCCGAACTAACCCAGTACTTGCTCGCGCCCTCGGTCGGAGGGAGCGGCATACGCATCGCCGCCACCCCGCGCTTGAGGTTGACAACCAGTGCCTGGACCTCGAACTGTTCCGGGGTGTCACTGTAAATATACGTGTGGCCGTAGCGCACATTCGCGAGGTTCGGGACATCGACCGCGGGCCGCAGGCAGCTTTGCAGCGTCAGGTCCCCGTCGGCGAACCGCTTGTGGAGCGCGATCGGCTGCTCACCCTCGTTTCCGGCGGAGAGGCAGAAAACGACATGGTCGTTCGTCGAGGCCAGGTCGAGATACTGGCAAATCGTGCTCGAACCGTCGTGTGGCCCGACATTCGAGCCGAGCGACAGGTTCACGACTGCCGGCTTCCCCTCGTCGTAGGCGTAATTCAGGATGCTTTCAACCCCCAACGCGATATGGTAGTCGGTCAGCGCGCCCCCGGCGACCGCGATGTCGGCGTCGGTCGCGATTCCGTAATAAGGGTTTTCCGTCTCGACTATCTCCCCGGAAGTCTCGCCGGTTCTGACGGCGGCGGTCACGGGACCGCGGTAGCCGCCGGCCATGATGCCGAGAGTATGGGTTCCGTGGTAGGTCTCGTCGCTCTCTGTGTCAATCTGGGGGATATAGTCCCTGCCGTGGATTTCCTCCACGTAGTCGCCGCTCTGCGTGGCCCGGTAATAGGTAAAGCGCCCGATGCGGGAGGTGCCGTCGGCGTTCTTGAAATTTATATGGTTGGGGTCGAATCCCCCGTCGACTATTCCCGTGATTACCCCCTTGCCGGTGTATGCCTGCGGGAGGTCGGTCCCGGCGTGGATTTTGTCAATCCCCGTCGCGGCCCGCGCCAGGTTGAGTTTCTGCGCCAGGGGACGCTCGAGGCTCACGCGCTCGACTTCGGGAAGCGCTTCCAGCGCCTCCAACAGGCTTTCGGGAAATTCTGCCAGCGCGATGGTGCCGCGGCAGGAACGGACGGCGGCCCCGGCGCTCTCCAGCGCCGAGGCGTCCGCTCCCTCCGAAAGGGTCACGAAGGCGCGGAGCACGCGCTCCCCTTGCCGCGAACGCGACGCGGCGCGGCTCTCTCCAGCGGGCAAAAGCTCGGCCGGCACCGGGCAGCCGCGCAGCATCGCGCGGCTCCCGAGGTCGGTCTTTGCCCCCTGGACGCTTAGCGCGAGCCCGGAGGCAATGATGAATAATGTCGCTTTTCTCATATCTGATTCTCTTCGGTTCTATTCCTTACGCGGGTCAGAGACGCACCTTCTTGCCTCCGACGATATAGACTCCGGCGGGAAGCTGGCGTCCGTCGCCGGAAGTGCCGACGCTGATTCCCTGCAGGTTATAGACGCGGGCAGCTTCCTGAGAGTCCGCGGCGCCCGCGTCGATACCGGAAGTAGTGTCAATGTCTACCTTGACAGTCGAATCGCCGGTGATGGTGGCTACATACTTCCCATCCTCGTCGGCCTCCAGCGCCAGCTCGTTGACCTTGACAACCAGGGGCACACCCGCCGCGCGTGTGGCCGCTGCGGCGGGCACGATATGCACCTCAGTAGGGCCGACGACGGTATTTACCGAAGGATTCTCTATGACCAGGGTGCGGTCGTGGCGCACCTCTACCTCCACTCCGTCGGCGATAGTATAGGTGACGCTGTAAGTCTCCGGCTCTGACGCGAACAACTTGACGACATCCCCGTCTGCGGCACTATTGATTGCCGGCTCGCTGTACATGGGAGCCTCGACCTTTTCGCCGTTATGGTACGCGTAGAGAGCCGGGTAGCCGCTCATCTTGAACGGGAGGTCCAGGGCGGAGAAGGCAAGCTCGCTGTAACCGACGGGAAGCTGGCTGTCGGAATACAGTACGCGGGTCTCCTTGCCGTCGGAGAGGGTGAAGCTGCGGTACTGCCAGGAGTCGTCGCCGACGTAGAGGGTCAGCTTGTTGTCGCGGTTGAACTCCTCGGCGACGATTGTCAGCGTCATGCCGTCGGTAACATAGATGCCGTAATTCGAGGAATAGGTATTGCCGTTGGCATCCTCGATCGCGGAAATGAGGTAGCCGTCGACGGCCTTTACAAGCACGTAGGGCTGGCTCTTCGGAATCTCAAGCTCGGTAAGCTCGCCGGTAAGCTCGTACGCCTCTCCGGTGTAGCCCTTCTCGACCCGGATTCCCTGGGGGTTCACGGCCTCGACCGTCAGATGCATGGGAGCCGCCTTTGTCGCGGTGAACACGAAGTTAAGGGCCTCTTCCGAAGTCACTGTTGCCGAATAGGAGGGATAGCCGAGAGGCTGGCCGTTAAGGGTCGCGCTGACATTCTCGAAATCAGTCATATTCGCCTCGATTGACAGGCTGGAGCCGAGCTTCACCGAGAAACCGCTCTCATTCCAGCCGCTGACATTGGAACCATTGACCCGGACGCCGGAAACCACTCCCTCGGTACCGGGGTTGGTGAACGAGATGTTTACCGGCACATTCTTGTCGGGAAAATCGGTCTTCACCTTTACTACCGCGCCGTCGCTGACGGTTACAGAGTAGCGGTTCCCTTCCAGCACCGCCGGAGTCTCACCGACCGAGACAGAACAGAGCACTTTCCCGTAAACAGCGTGGGTAAGAGTCCACTGCGTCTCGTTCGCCGGGTCGAAAGCTATCCGGGTTGATGCTTCGGAAAGAGAAATCTGAGCGTTGTCGGAATTGCGCTGCAGCGAGACATCGCCGGGATTCCCCTCGACCTCGACAGTGAAGCCGGCAGTGCGCACCTCCGCCTCGGAGCAGGAGTTGATTGTGAAGGTCTGGCTCGCCGTATAGCTTCCGGCGTAAATCTGGAGGTTGCCTCCGTAGGCCGGGGTGAAGTTCCCTCCCTCATCGGTAATGCCGCGCAGGATGTACCCGGTGTTGGCGTAAATATTGATATAGGAATAGTCGCCGGGGGTAATGACCCATTGGCCGTCGACAGCCGTCAGGTCGGAATAGTCCATATTGATTCTCACATGCTCGGGATTCCCGATAAATGTGAAAACCTTCGCCTTCTTCTCCTCCGTCGCGATGGTCACGGTAGTCCCGTCGCTCACCATCGACACCACGATCTGGGCGTTGTCGGCCGGAAGGGTCGGATAGCTGTCGACGACGCTCGTCCCCGCGGCGTCCTTTACCGAGGAAATCAGGAAGCCGCTGTTGGCTGAAACAGGAAGGGAATAAGCAGAATCGTCAACTGTGATTGTCTGGCTGTTCCCTGCGCTGAAATCAATAGGGTTGTAGCCGTTGGAGGGATCGCGCACAACGACAGCGTCGGGGTTATCGACACTGATTGTGAAAGTCTTGGCCTCCCCGGTAAAACCGGCAAAGCCCGTCGCCGCCAAAAGCAGCAAAGAGTAAACTTTTCTCATAAAATGGTCAGTTTGGTTATTTTGATTCGATAGATATTGAAAGACTACGGCCCTCTCTCAGCAGAGGCCGCGGTTACGCCCGCTACACGTGCCGGACGGAAATCGGGCGCAAGTTAGCAATTTTTCATTAAATAGCAAAACCAAAAACCAAAAAACGACAAACCATTCCTATCCGCCAGCCCTGATATAACGAATAATTATAAGTGTATATACATTCAAAAACGCATATTCCTCCCCCCGCGAAGAGCAAAAAAAGGTGGTGTGCCTTGACTGGCACACCACCTATTATAGATGGTTTCTTATAGATAGTTTCCTGGGCAGGATGAGGATGTATCAAATTCTGATACACCCTTATTTTGTACCCGGATATTTTGTACCCGGACGGGAGGGCGCTATCAGCGGATTACGACCTTGGTAGCCACGCCTCCCTGCTGGCGGATGTAGACACCCGGAGCGGGATTCTCGACGCGGATTCCCTGCATGTTGTAGTAGACGGCGGCATCGATGCCCTCAGCCTCAACGCTGATCACGTCGGAAGGAGCCGAAGCCACAACTGCCTCGCCCAGACCGCCCATCTCATTGGCGGCGCGGACGGAATAAACGACAGTGGCGCGGCCGACAACCAGCTCTATCATGTAGGTGTTCTCGGTAGTGAAACCGATTACCTTGCCGTCGGCGCATACTGCCCAGAGGGAAGCGTACGCGTTGTCGTCCCAGGTCAGGATGCCGTTATCAATCACGACAGTGGTCGGTATCGGAGCCTGCTCGGCAAGCGACGCGGGATCCCAGTCATCGTCGCCACCCATCACTACGGCCAGCGAGTGTGCCTCAGCCTCGGCCTTGGTGAGGGCCGGATTGTTGGCGTGGCCCTTGAAGTCGGTCTTGCGGTCCTTAAGGTCAATCACGGTGCCGGAGGCGGTTACCGAGTTGTATTCGGCGAAGCGCGCGGGCCATCCGTCGCCCATCTCGTTCCATCCCACTGCCGAGGGACGGACGGTCATCTTCGTGTCGATGAACAGGGCGATAGGCGTTCCGTTGCCCCAGGGGCGGCCCAGCTTATACTTGCCGTCGGGGTCAGTGTTGCCGTCGGCCTTGTCAATCTCTCCGACAATATCGCAGTCCTTGAAGATGTAGCCGTACTGCTTGGGCTGCGACGGAACGGCGAGGTATCCGGCGCCAACCATCTGGAGGGTAACTCCGTTGTAGAACACGTCACCCTTGCCGCAGAGGAAGTCGGTGCGGCCGCGGAGAACGCCACCCTCGAAGTAGAAGCGGCCCTTCTGGTTGTTGGAGACATATGTGTCCTGGTAGCCCCAGAGGCATACGTCCTTCATGACGGTCTTGTCGGAATTGTCGTTAACCTCGATGTCGCGGCCCTTCTTGTCGCCCATCGAACTCTTGATTGTCAGGTTCTGGAAGTAGCAGTTGGCAGCGTCCTTCTCAATGCGGAGCACGTCACCCTTGCCGATGCCTTCCAGCGGGTTGGCCGAAGCCTCGTTCTGGCCGGCAACATTGTTGGTCGGAACCGTGTTGGTGATTACCACGCCGTCGCGGCTCTCGCCGATGAACGAGATGTTGGGCGCTGTGATGTAAGTCGTGGGGTCGGGATAAGCCACTCCGTCGGTGCCGGTCTTCGTGAGGGTAGCGCTCGCGGGGAGCTTGTACTCTCCGTTGTGGATGAAGATGCGGAAGCGGGCGCTCTTGTCGGTGCGGGTGTTAGCCTGGTTGATAGCGGCCACAAGCTCATCGACGGTGTTCACCGTCACGTCGTAAAGCGCCTTGGCCACTGCCGGACGCGTCTTGGTCGTGAAGTTGATTTCGATAGCGGTAGCCATCGCGTTGCCGGCCAGGTCGGAAACGCTTCCCGCGGGGAGGCGGAAGGTATAGTCGGTGCCGTAGGTGAGGTTCTTGTAATCAAACATAACCGTCTTGCCGGTCACGGAGGGGGTCAGCTCGAGGGTGCCGAGAGTGGCCTTGGTTCCTTCGGCTACCTTCACCTTCTCGTCAAAGGTGAGCACAACCTTGCCGTTGATGGAAGCGGTGTTGGAGCCTTCCTCGGGTACCTGCGACACGAGCACGGGAGCCACGCCGTCGTCAACGGGGCGGGAGGTGCCTACGATGAACGACGCGCCGAGGGCGATACCGTCGTTGTTGGAGATCGTGCCTACGACGTCGGAAGTCTTGTCGGAAATCCAGCGTATGTAGAGGGTCGGCTGGTTGTCGGCGGCTGCGGGGAGGGAGATTGTCGCGTCGGCCCAGTTCTTGGTGCCCTGAATGTTCACGGTACCGGCCTTTGTCCAGGTCTCGCCGTCAAGGGAGTACTCGACGTTCTGGCGGGAATATGCGTTGTAGTTCAGCGCCATGGCCGTGATGACCTTGATTCCGGTGAACGCCTCGGCGTTGACCATCGTCTGCCAGTAATACTCGCCAAGGCCGGTGGTGCGCCAGTTGACCGCGGCGGGGCGTCCTTCATATCCGCCGGCTCCGAACTGGCTCTTGTCGAGCCACCCCTGGATGTCGCCAGCGGCGTTGCGCAGGTTGAGAGCGGCGGCGTCATTGTCGGCCGAGCAGAAGTCGGCGACGCGGCCGTTGTTCCCGGCGCGCATGAAGTCCCATCCGACGATATAGTCCTTAGCGTCGTAGTTGGCCGTCAGCGCCTTGTCGGAATCCATCGTGACGCGGATTTCGCTCGAGGTCTGCCCGTCGTCCCAGCTTGCGAAGGTAACTACGGGGTTGGAGGAAGCCGTAACGGTGACCTGCGTGCCAGCCTCGTACATGCGGTGGCCGTCGACCATCGTTCCTTCCGGAACGGGCTGTACCTGGTAGTCATTGGCTCCGCCGGAAACCCCTAACGTAAGCTCGTAGGTCGTCAGCTTGTTGAAGTTGGCCGTCAGGGAAGCGTTCGCGGTAACAGCGTAAGTGAACTCCGCGTCGGCGGAAACCTCCGCTCCCGACGCGTCGGTCCAGTTGACGAACTCGTAACCGAAGTTCTTCGCCGCGGTCAGCTTGACCTCTGTTCCCGCCTCGAACTCGGCGGCGTTGGGATAAACAGAGACTGTTCCTCCCTCGGCAGGGTTGGCGGCAAGTTCGAGCGTGTACATTTCGACAGACTGCGCCGTGCCGTTGAGTTTGCCATGAATCTGAACGTCGGAGTACATGCAGTCCTTCGTCGGGCCATAACCGTTGTTGAGCACGAGGTTGAACCCTTCGCCCGAAGTCAGGGCCTGTTGCTGGGCCTCCGTCAGGGTGTACTCATATTTAGTGGTATATGAAGGCTTCGAGCCGAACTTGTCGTCAGCCTGGGTCTTGTTGTTGCGGTGCGGGGTGATGGATCCGAAGGTCACCGACTCGCCCCCGGTAACGTTGGCCCTTACGGTAACAGCGTTTTCAACGCCGTCAGTACCGTTGCGGGCGATATAGAAGCTGACAGCGGTCGGGGTGAACGTCAGGCCTTTGGCCGGCTTCACGCTCCAGGTGACAATGTCGCTCTCGCCTGTGGTCGACTTGATGCGCACGAAATTGATGTCGGGACACATAGTCGTGTGGTCAACACCCTTGAACGCGCAGTTGCCCAGGTCGAAAGCCTTGACAGAGAAGCCATTCTCGGGGGTGGCTGTAACATCCTCCATATAATTGGCGGAGTTGAACGCCCAGACTACCGATGCCGGAGCGTCGGTGAAGGTCTCGCCGCCGGGATTGGGAGCCGCCACGACAGGCAGCATCACCTGGATATAGCGGAAGTAGCTGCCGTCGCCGATCACAACCTCCACGGGGTCGGTTGCCGAGGCGCAGGTAAACGTGGCGGTGTTCAGCCCCTGGTTGATTACCTGGCCGTCGATAGTGGTGGTAGTGGTCGGGCTGTAAGACTCGAGGGAAACCACGGCGCCCTTGCAGGAGGGTACCTGGAAGACGGTTCCGGCGTTGAGCTGCGCCCAGTCGGTCCAGCTCGCGTTGGCGAACTTGCCCCCGTTGGTTGTCGAGAAGGGGAGCGCGACGTCGATTGTCTCACCCCCGATCACAGCCTGGGTCACCCATACGAGCCCGTCCTTGTTCTGGATGCCGCCGGTAGAGGGCGCGCCGTTGCAGCGCTGGAAGTCCCAGCGAAGGGTCAGCGCCTCCGTGCGGTCGGCCAGCGAAACGGTGTTGTCGGCGAAAACCGGCGTGAGTGTGAGATTCTCGCTTGCCGTCACGGTCGAGCCGACAGGATAGGTGTTCGTCCCGTCGGTCCAGCCCGTAAGCGTCTTGCCTGCGAGATAGACAGTCTTGTTGGCCGGGATAGTGACCGTAGCGCCCTTTTCGACGGTCTCGTCAGCGGGCAGAAGGGTAGCGACCGCGCCACTCTCGCCGAGAGAATAGCTGACGGTCACATCCTCTACAAGCTCCGAGGGATCTACCGCCTCGACCGCGACATACGGGGTATATGAGCCGCCGCTGATTGTCAGCGTCGCGGCGTCACCCTTGTAGATGGTCGACGCGATGTTTTCCGCCTTGTTCTGATGGTAGCAGACACCGGTGTTGGTGTTGAAGGTAGCTACCGTCTCTCCGGCGGCGTTCTTGACGGTCACGTCGCCGCCCCAGGCGCAGGTGCCCATGGAGATTCTGACGGGTCCGTCGACCTTGACGGTAGAGCTGAAATTGCCCCAGCCGTGTTCATTGGAATGGTACTGGCCGTTAAGCACAATCGCCGCGGACGCGTCGTCCGCGGCTACACGGCTGACGGAACCGTCAGCCGCCACGGCGACCCCGAACGAAACCATCGGGCTGTTCTCCGCAGGCTTTTCGGCGCTCTCGAGAAGATTGCCGTTGGTCAGGTCAATCCTGATATCCCGGAACTCGGCACGGGCCACCGGGATTCCCAGCAGGCACGCAAGTACCAGGACAACTTTCATAAAAGTCCTTGTCATAGGTGTGAAATAGATTGGTAGTTTGGTATTATAAATTAAGGATTCCGATGTATGGGTTTTCCATGCGGCGAATTTAACACATTAATCCCTAAAACATTGCGTTTCCTCTCTCAAAAAAACGCCGATAGTCAAATTTACCCCGTAAACACGATAAAAAAACACACCCCCCGGCAGTCGCTGCGAGGGGTGGGTCCAAGCAAAAGTGTATGATTGGTTATACGAACTGTACGGTCGCGCCGAGCAGCGACGCCACGAGCGCGAGCACTGCCTTGACGAAAGCTATAACTCCTCTTAGCATAACGTATCGGTGAATTAGGTGTGGACGGTTAATGTCAATACCCGATGGTTATTTACCATTGTATTGATTCCGCCGCAAAGTTAACACATTTCCCCAACATTTCCCTCAACAAATATTGAGAATCGCTACCATCGTGGGGGGTAAACATTAAACTTTGTTATAGACCCGGTAATTCGATGGTTTTCACCCGCGGAAGCGGTGGTTGAAGTGGAGGCGCAGGTCGCGCACCATCTCGCTGACGGGGGTAATCAACGGGCGGAAGTGACCCCGGTCGTGCGGCGCGAAGATGCGCAGCGCCCGGCGGTGGCATTTCACGTCGAGTATGTCACCCATCGACACCGGCTCCCCGTCGATATGCGCCTCACCCGGAGCGTTGCGGTAGATTACCGCGGCCGGGGCACGGAAGGCGCGCACCATCGTGTTCTTGCTGATAAACCCCGTAAAAATGTCCATCCCCATCACGGCGGCGTCAATCGGCGTGCCCGAATGGACGACAACGATGTCGAGCAATCCGTCAGTTATGCTCGCGTCCGGGGCGATATACGCGTTGTTGCCCCACTGCGAGGCGTTGCATACCGCGATCAGGAAGGCTTTCTCGGTCAGCAGTTTGCCGTTGGCAGAGATGGTATAGGTCTGCGGGCGGAAGCGCAGGTATTCCTCAAGGGTGCTTTTGATGTAGCTCAGCACTCCTCGGCGGCTCTGGCGAGCGAACCGGTGGGAGACTGCGGCGTCGAAACCGAGGCCGAAAGTGCAGAAGAAGGGATTGCCGTTCGTCGTGCCGTAGTCGGCCTGCATCACGTTCCCATCGGCGATAATGTCGAGCGCCTTCGCGATGTCGACCGGCACCCCGACATGCCGCGCCAGCCCGTTGCCCGACCCGGCGGGGAGGATTCCGAGAATCGTCTGGGTTCCGCAGAGGGCCCGCGCCGTCTCGTTGATAGTTCCGTCACCCCCGCAGGCAAGCACCGACCGGAAGCCGCGGGTCGTGGCCTCCGACGCGATGCGCGTCGCGTCGCCCCGCGCCCCGGTGAACCGCGTCTCGACCTCGATTCCGACCTCCCCCAGGCGCTTGCGCGCGAGTTCCTCGACCCCCTCTTTCGAGCCGGTACCGGAAATGGGGTTTATAATCAGCATCGCTCGCCGGCTGTTGTCGGTGTTGTTGGTCATAACGGCAGGGGGGTGTTGGTTAGAATGGTTTTCTGTATTTGTCGGGGGCGGCGTCGGCCAGGATACTCATGTACGACGCGTAGCGCGAATGGGCAATCCGGTGGTCGCGTAGCGCTTCGAGCACGGCGCACCCGGGTTCGATCGTATGGGAGCAGTCGCCGTAGCGGCATCCCGCCGAGGCCGCGAATATCTCCGGGAAGTAGTGGCTTACCTCCTTAGGGTTCATCTCGATCGTGCCGAAGCCGCGCACCCCGGGGGTGTCGATAATCCATCCTCCGCCCGGTAGCGGAAACATTTCGGAAAAGGTTGTCGTATGCATCCCCTGGTCGTGGATGTCGGATATTTCCGCCGTGCGCAGGTCGAGCCCCGGAATCAGCTCGTTTATGAGGGTTGACTTTCCGACACCCGAATTGCCACTGAAAAGGGAAATCTTTCCCGCGAGCGCTTCGCGGAGCGCGTCAAGCCCCTCTCCCGTGCGGGCCGACAGAGGGATTACCCGATAGCCTATCGAAGTATAGAGGTTTTCGACACCCTCCAGCAGCTCCCGGTCCTCCTCCGACTCCAACAGGTCTACCTTGTTGAGCGCCAGGATTGCCGGCACCCGGTACGCCTCGGCCGTCGCCAGGAAGCGGTCGATGAAGGTAGTGGAGGTTGTAGGATGCAGCAGGGTCGCGACCAGCACCGCCTGGTCGAGGTTCGCCGCCAGGATGCTCGCCTCCTTGGAGAGGTTCGAGGCCCGGCGTATTATATAATTGGAGCGCTGTTCGATGTCTGTCACCCAGGCGCTACCGTCCGCCGCGCGGGCAACCGCGACGCGGTCGCCGACCGCGACGGGGTTCGTGGTCCGGATTCCCCTGAGGCGGAAGGCCCCCTTGATTTTGCAGTTGACAGTCGGAGAGCCGTGCTCCTCGCCGTCGGGGAGCACGGTGTACCAGGCCCCGGTGTTTTTGACAACCAGGCCCTTGAAGCGCCCTATCTCCGGCGCGGCGGCGTTTTTTCGGCTCTGTTTCTTGGCCATTTCAGGTAATTTGGCGTAAAGTTACGACTTTTAGGGTGTTTCCTCCAAAACACCGGGAAGAAAAAGTTGGTTTTGCAAATTTTTGTTAATTCTTTGAACCCCAGCTTATTGTCCTTTGTTTTACGGTATAAGGAGCGTGAAGAAAATGCGGAAAACGCGGCTTAGTTGCGCAAATATCAAAATTTTAACTATCTTTGCAGACGAATAAGCGTTGGATAAGTTTTTTGACAGACTCCAATTTTTTTGAAATGTCTAACTATTAATCAATATCTCGACTATGAACGTAGAAACAATCGGCGAATGGGCCGGCCTCGTATGGAACGCGCTTTCGACCGCTGACGTGCTCGGCCTCAAACAGCTCAAGAAAGAAACAAAGCTCAAAGACAAGGAAGTGTTCGCAGCTATCGGCTGGCTCGCCCGCGAAGGCAAAGTCTCCATCCAGACCAACCCCGACGACGAGAAAGAGTTCCTCTTCACCCTCGTCCAGGGCTGAACCCCGCCCCTGAATCGAAATTACAAAGGTGGCGCGCCGACAGATCCGTCGGCGCGCCACCTGCCTTTTCCATGTATACTCCTAAGCGTTAAGGCATTATCAACTTAGAAACCGATATCCCCGCCCGGACAATATACACTCCTGCCGTGACAGTGATTCTTACAGCCTCATCGGAAACCTTTCCGGCAACCACGAAAGCGCCGTCAGCGGAATAAACGCAATACTCCGAAGCGCCCTCCGCCTCAATGACGATTGTATTGCCGTCAACCCTGGCGATAGTTCTGCCGCTCCCGCCGCTAACCGGCTCAACACCCGCCGGGTCGAAATCCGTCTCAATAAAGTTGGTGAAGTAGTTCCAACCCCAGGCCGAACGATACGCGTCTGCGCTCCCTATGGGGACAAATATCTCGACATTCCTCGGCGTAGATGAACCGCTCCCGGACGCCAGGCCGAAAACGCCCTCCGTCTGAGATCCGGGAACGACATCCGCGCCATTTACATAGTCGGGAGCGCCCCACGGAGGCGTTACCGCCTTGCAATAAATTCGTTTAAGTGACTGGAGATTGAAGAAACTGCGCTGGCCGAGGTATTTGGTGGTAGACGGAAAAACAATCTCATCCATACCGATACACCCCGCGAAAGCAGCCTCCTGGACCGCCTCCAACCCCTCGGGAAATTCAATGCGTCTGAGGGACTGGCAACCCCAGAACGCTTCCTTTTCGATATTCGACACGCTCGCGGGCAATGTCAGCTCAGAAAGACTTATGGCGCTATATGCTGTCTCCGCGGGAACAACGCGCATCCCCTCCGGCAAAACGAGCCGCGTCAGCTCGAAATTCGACCGAAACACATACTCGCCGAAAATCCCGGCGCATCCCGCCGGTAGCTCCACACTCGACAGGCGGCAATCGAAAAAAGCGCCGTCGCCCATTTCGACAAGCCCGTCGGGTATCTCGACAGTCGTCAGACGGACATCTCCCTGAAACGCGCACCGACCGATTTTTTCGAGCGACTCGGGAAGCCGCGCCTCCGTAAGCATCGAGCAACCGCCAAAACACCATTCAGGAATCTCTTTAACACCCTCCGGCAGCTCCAACCGCCGAATCATAGTGTAGCAAAACGAGCTGTTGCCGAGCTTGCGCAACGAAGCCGGGAGCGTCAGGTATTTCAAATCATAATTTTCAGCGAAAGCGAAATCACCTATCTCCTCAACGCTCTCGCCCAGCACCACCGACCGAATGGGGAGAATATGGAACACCCCGTCAATCGTCTGCTCGGAACGACGGAATGCCCTGTCAGGCACCTTGCCACCCTCCACGACAGCCTTTTCAAGATTGAGCGCCACAATCTTACCCTCCATAGCGAGGCGCCACATCGTGTCGAAGTCCGCTCCGTTCACCGGCCCCTCTACAACCAGGGAGTCCAGACTGCCGAGCCTGTCGCCGACAGCTTCGGCAAGCGTCCCCGCCTCCGCGACCCGCGCCACTACGGCTCGCGGCTCCTCTCCCCGCGCCACCAAAGCGGCCAGGCCGAGCATAAATACAGCGATGAATTTCATAAACCTATATAGATTACATTATCAATTTCGGTTGTTTGATATAAGGGCTGTTGCCTTTCATCCGCGAATATAGCGCCTCGATTTGACAAATGCAAATTTATTCACAACGGATTAAAAATATTTCTTCCGTCACCCCCCCCTTAATCCTTAACAATTAGCATAGCTTCAATCATATCAGCTACAATACAGCAGTCCTGACTGTGGCGAGGCGTAAGCCGGGCAAATCCCCTGTCAATCCTTAATAAGCCCTTCAATGACCAGCCCCGCCAGTATCATCCCGAAGATGGCGGTGATATGACAGAGGGAGCCGTTGACAGCAACCTTTCCGTAGCTCATGGAGGGGTCGTCGGCCAACGCCTTCCCCCGGTTGGAGAGCAGCTCCGGGGAGTAGACGCACTGGAACTTACGGGCCGGCATCGCGCCGCTCTTTTTGAACCTGCGCCGCAGCGCCGCGGCAAGCGGGCACCCGCTGACCTTCCAGAACTCCGCAACCGAAATCTTCGTCGGGTCGAGCTTCAGAGCCGCCCCCATCGAGCTGACGAACAGCGGCCTCCGAGGACGCTCTTCGCTGCGGGCGGCGGCCTCCGTGGCCCGCAGAATCAGCAGCGCCTTGTCCGCCAGGGAATCAATCGCGTCGATAACCGCATCGTACGCGCCGAGGTCGAAGCCGTCGGCGGTCTCAGCCGTATAGCGCCCGTCGACAAGCTCGAGCTTAAGCGACGGATTTATTTCCAGCAGTCGGCGCCCCATGACCTCCACCTTCGGCATCCCTACGGTTGCGGTCGTAGCCGGAGCCTGGCGGTTGATATTGGTAACGCTCACGCGGTCGGCGTCGACAAGCGTCATCGCCCCGACCCCCGTGCGCGCCAGCGCCTCGGCGGCCCAGCTCCCTACCCCGCCGATTCCGAACACGGCGACGCGGGCCTCCCGCAGCCGCGACAGCGCCTCGCCGCCGAGCAGCCGCTCCGTGCGGTTGAATATCTCCCCCCGGTCTAATACTTCTTTCATAATGTTGACTAACTTACAGACAAATTTAGAGAAAAAATTCGTAATTTCGCGCCTATGTTAGGAATTTCAAAAGAACAGCTCGCCGAGTTCCCCGAGATACGTTTCCCGGGGAAGGTGGTGCTTGTCGATTCCGCGGCAAAGGCCCGCGACGCCCTCATCTACCTGAACAAGCTGACCCAGATCGGCTTCGACACGGAGACGCGTCCCAGCTTCCGCAAAGACCAGCGCTACAAGGTCTCGCTCGTGCAGCTCTCGACCTTCGACGAGTGTTTCCTCTTCCGCCTCAAGCAGTTGGGTTCGCTCCAGGGGCTTGTCGAGCTGTTCGAGAATCCCGCGATACAGAAAATCGGACTCTCCGTTAAGGACGACTTCCACTCCCTCGCCCGGCTCCCGGAGTTCAAGGGGTTCAACCCGCGGGGATTCGTCGAACTGCAGACTTTCGTAAAGCAGTTCCGGATTGCCGACAACAGCCTCCAGAAAATCTACGGCCTCGTCTTCAACGAGAAAATCTCCAAGTCGCAGAGGCTCACCAACTGGGAAGCTCCGACCCTTACCCCCTCGCAGCAGAGCTACGCCGCCCTCGACGCCTGGGCCTGCCTGAAGCTCTATAACCACCTCGTGGCCGGGGGATTCAACCCCGACGAGTGCCCTTACAGCATCGACGACGAGACCGCCGAAGCGCTCCAGCGTAGCGTCGGGATACACGTCGAGACCCACGACGACGGCTCCGTGACGGTCGAAGAAAACCCGCCCCGCCCGAAAGCGCCGAAACCCGCCCCGGAGAAAAAGAAAGCCGCCCGTAAGCCCCGCAAAACCTCCCCCCGCAGACCCGCGGCACGCCGCCCCCGGAAAAAGGGGAACGACAAGGCGGAAGGAGAAAACCAGGAACCCGCAGCCGTATGAAAAACCGATTTCTGACACGCCCGGTAATCATCCCGGCCCTCCTCCTGATCTACCTCGTGGTGATGGCCGTCCTCGGATGGACCAACTACCGCGCCGGAGGCATCTCCGCGACCCTCTATTTCGGCGGGATAGCCGTAACCCTGCTCTGCATCTGGCTTCTGCGCCTCAACCTCCTCCGCGCGCAGCGCCGCCGCGAAAAGAAATGACAAAGCGCTTCCTCAGACATATACTCATCCTCGCCGCGCCCGCGATACTCCTCGCCGGGTGCTTTACCGGCGTTGAATCGACCCCGAAAATCACCTATAAAGAGGTCGAGAAGCAGAACGCCGCGGTCTCGGAGGAACAGCGCCTCGCCGAAACATTCGCACCCAGGCCCCTGCGGCAGTGGCATCCGGGCGACCTCTTCACCGCCGCCGGTCCGCAGGCCGGGAAAGGGTTCGCCGGCTCCCCGACAATAGCCTCGGGAACGGAACTGCGCTACCTCGGCGCGAGGGAACGCGTGTGGGTCCTCGGCGACTCGGTCGCGGAATTCCTCTTCGCGAACCCCGCGGGTGACACCCTCGTCAACACCTCCTCCATCCCCCTGCCGACGCTCCTCGAGCGCCCCGCGCCCCCCGAAATCCCCTTTCTTATTGATTCCCGGTTTGTCGACAACGTCGACAAAGCCCTCGCCGGACGCCGCGTCTACCTCCGCACAAACCTATGGAACAACCCCGCGGAAGAGTCATATACCCGCGGCCGCAAATTCATCCCCGTCACAATCGAGGCCGTCCTCCCCGGCAACGCCACCCACCCCCTCCGCGTTCGTTTCGCCGCGGCCGACGGAGAGCGGGGCGAGCTGCTGATGAGCCCAGGCGCCGCGACCTCCCGCAGCTTCGACTCCCTATTCTCCTTCACCGACCCGCGCCGCCGCTATCCCGAAATCTCCGACGAGCACTGGGCCCTGATTTGCGATTCGCGAATCACGAACGGCATGACCCGCACCGAGGCGCGCCTCGCCCTCGGCCCCACTTCCGAAATCGACCGCGGCCGCTCCCACTCCACCGCCTACGAGCGCTGGTCCTACCCCGACGGCCGCTACCTCATCTTCGAAGACGGCATCCTCACCCGCCACAACTGACGCGTCCCGCGTCAGTCATGCCGTGAAAAGTGAAGGGTGAAAGGTGAAGTGAATAGTGAATAATGAAGGGTGAAGAGTGAAGAGTGAAGGAGAATGTGAAAGATGGAGGTGCAGCCTCCCTAAATCCGTGTATATCTGCCGCATCCGTATGGAGCGCCCGGAGGGTGCGTGTCCGTGAGTAACACCGTGTCGAGCCTCGGAGAGGCGAGGCGCGGTGGAAGTGGCAGACCCAGAGAGGAGCGCCCGTAGGGTGCGGGACCGTGGTAGAAAGCATCCCTCTCAAAGATCAGTGTTTATCCGTCGCATCCGTGGGGAGCTTGCGACCATAAAAATCTGTGTGTCAGACGCATCCAATCCCCTATATTTCGGAGCGGCGAAGCCGCGGCGTAATTGTAGCACCGTATCGAGCGGCGAAGCCGCGAAGGTGCGGTGTTTGTTGGTCGTGGATGAAAACGGCCTCGGAGAGGTCGCGTAATAAAAATGGTTGACACACAGATTTTTATGGTCGCAAGCTCCCCACGGATGCGACAGATTAACACGGATTACATAAAAGATGGATTCGGTTCCGTTGTAATGACCAACACGCATTTGGATAAGTCATTCAGAATTATTAACTTTGCCGACGCAGACCGCAACGCCGCCCCGCGCCAGTTAGTTCGGTGTGGGCGAGCGGGAGGGATGCGACAACCGCCCGGAGGCCCTGCGCCCCCGCCGCGGCAAATATGAAAGGCGTTACTAACGCTTAGTTCTTGACCGTCAGAAATTCTCGCAAAATTTCCCAGCCCGTCAAGGATTGAGCAACGGTAGATGCCCGTTGGTGTGTAACATCCGCCGCGGCCCGTTTCGTGAGGAACCCGCCGCAAGCGTCCGTTGCATATACTGGCGTGGGCTTCTGGCGTTGCCGTCCGACGGGTATAGGCAATGCGAGAAGCCTCTGACGGTGGGACGGCAGCAGTACAGACTCCCACGTCTTTCCGTCTCCAACCCCCAACGCCAACGAGAGGAGTCCCGCGGCACCGAACCAACCCAATGTCACCCCTCTTGCGAAAACTCCTCCTCCCCTTCGCCCTCACCGCCACCCTCGCCGCCTCCCCCCACGACTTCGAAGTCGACGGCATCTACTACGACATCACCTCCTCATCCGACAACACCGCCGCCGTAACTTTTCGCGGCAGCTCTTATAACTCATACTCAAATGAATATAGCGGCTCTGTCATAATCCCATCTTCAGTTGAATATAACGGCAAAACCTACGCCGTAACCTTCATCGGCCACGACGCTTTCAGATACTGCGCCTCCCTGGCCTCCGTCGTAATCCCCAACTCCGTGACATCCATCGGCAACGACGCTTTCTACTACTGCTCATCCCTCACATCCGTAGAAATCCCCAACTCCGTAACATCCATCGGCAACTACGCTTTCTACGGCTGCTCCTCCCTCGAATCCCTCGCTTTCAATGCTACAAACTGCGCAACTTGCGGCTCTTCTTATTATCCCGCTTTCCCCTCGTCTATCTCTTCCCTGACGATTGGCGACAATGTCACCAAGATTCCCGATTACTTCCTGTACAACGGCTGCAAGATTCAGAATCTCTCAATCCCTAACTCTGTCACCTCCATCGGCTCCTACGCTTTCCGTAACTGCGCCTCCCTGGCCTCCGTAGAAATCCCCAACTCCGTAACATCCATCGGCAACGACGCTTTCTACGGCTGCTCCTCCCTGGCATCCGTCGTAATCCCCAACTCCGTAACCTCCATCGGCGACGACGCTTTCTACGGCTGTAGCGGCCTTAAAAAGAGCGCATATCCTTCTTCAATAAGTAACCCATTCAGTTCTGGTTTCAAAATCGCATACCCCTCTGATTGCCTTATAGATGAAGCAGGGGTAATTTATGATAAAGACATCACAAAGGTATATTACGCTCCAATGACCCTTTCGGATGGCTATACTATACCAAACACAATAACCTCCATCGGCTTCGGCGCTTTCGCCCACTGCACCTCCCTGGCCTCCGTCGTAATTCCCAACGCCGTAACCTCCATCGGCAAAAGCGCTTTCCTCGGCTGTTTCTCTCTGGCCTCCGTCGAAATCCCCAACGCCGTAACCTCCATCGGCGACTACGCTTTCGACGGATGCTCCTCCCTGACATCCGTCGTAATCCCCAACGCCGTAACCTCCATCGGGGGCTACGCTTTTAGGGACTGCTCCTCCCTCGAATCCCTCGCTTTCAATGCTACAAACTGCGCAACTTGCGGCTCTTCTTATTATCCCGCTTTCCCCTCGTCTATCTCTTCCCTGACGATTGGCGACAATGTCACCAAGATTCCCGATTACTTCCTGTACAACGGCAGCAAGATTCAGGGTCTAACAATCCCCAACTCCGTCACCTCTATCGGTGAACGCTCCTTTTATGAAAATAGATTAAAATCTGTTACATTCGGCTCAGGACTTCTTTCTATCGGATCATACGCCTTTACAAGCAATAACCATCGAATCGCCAAGGCTTTTTGGTTAGGGAATACCCCTCCATCCGGTTATGGAGAAGTTAACGCATATGTAAACTATGTGTCTAATGACCAATACAACCTGAACAATCAAATCAAATATCAGTTCCTCAGCTCCAAATTCACAGTTGATGGAACAATTTATGTCCCCGTCAGCCCTTCGGAGCGCACTTGCGATGTCGTAGACTGCCTTTATAACCCCACTTATACCACACCAGTCATTTCTGATAAAGTTACCAACAAAGGCATTGAGATGACGGTAAATAATATCCGACAATACTCATTTTACAACAACAGCAACATTGAATCGCTAACCCTTTCTAATATTGGCTTCGTAGGAAGTTACGCTTTCTATAATTGCGGGCATTTAACATCGCTAACAGCTTCAAACAAAGGGGATATTGGCAATGATGCTTTTCGTAATTGCAGCAAGATTCTGACTGCTAATGTTTCCAACAATGGTAATATCGGAGAGGATGTTTTCCAAGGATGCGAAAGTCTGCAAACTGTCACTCTTGCAAATAATGGAAGTATCGGCAGCTCCGCTTTCTATGGTTGTACCGCCTTGCAGACGGCTACCATCAAAAACACAGGAAATATAGGAAACTCTTCTTTCTACGGATGCACTTCATTGCAAACCGCAACTATCGAGAACAAGGGAAATATCGGAGAATGCGCGTTTTACAATGATAAAGCGCTGAACCAAGTAAAACTTGGAAATGAGGTTACCGGAATCTCCGAAAACGCATTTTACGGATGCTCAGCAATTCCCGAAATCGTTATTCCTAATTCCGTAACTTCTTTGGGCGCTTCAGCATTCCAGGGGTGTAGCGCGTTGAAAAGCGCCACTCTCGGGGCAGGCTTCCCCTCGCTGCCTACAAAAGTCTTTTCGGGATGCTCCTCGCTTGAATCAATTTCGATACCGAACAATGTAACCTCCATCTCAGATTACGCATTTGAGGGTTGCTCGTCGCTCTCCGACATCTCTATTGAAGACGATGATAAGGAAGCACCCGAAATCGAAGAACCGACAAACATACAATATCCCGATTGGACGTCATCAAACCACGCAGACAATTCTGAATCACATCAGGAATACCTGCTTGATGCGAAAGCTGGAGCCGTTCTAACATTCAATTATTCGGTAGATAGTGAATCCGGATATGATTTCTTCATTGCGAAAATCAATGGCTCGGAGGCAATAAAGGCAAGCGGCAAGAAATCAGACAGTTTTCGTTATCAATTCTCCGAGGCCGGCCAAATAACCTTGTACCTCTCTTACACCAAAGATTCGTCAAGTAATTCCGGGCAAGACCGGGTTGTCGTCTCCGATATTTGGCTAAAAGGAGCTTCATCTATTAATACCGCTTATATAACATTGGGTTCCAACGGCTCAAGCCCGCTGTTTGCCGACTGCCCGCTTGACGAGGTGTATATCGGTCGCAAGCTGTCATATAAGACTGGTTCCAATTATGGTTATTCGCCGTTCTACCGCAACACCTCGCTGCGGACAGTGGAGATAACGGATGCGGAAACCGAGATTTACGATAACGAATTTTACGGCTGCTCGGGTCTTAACTCGCTGAAAATCGGCAACGGGGTCAAGAAGATTGGCAAATGGGCTTTCTCGGGCTGCTCTTCGCTTGACTATTTCTCGGCAGGCTATAACGTAGAGAGCATCGGCGACGAGGCGTTCTCCGACTGCACCGGGCTTACCAAGTATTATTCCTATTCCATCGTTCCTCCTGTCTGCGGCAACCAGGCGCTCGATGACATAAACAAGTGGGAATGTGCGCTTTATGTTCCCGCAGAGAGCAGCGACGAATATAGAGCCGCTCCGCAATGGAAGGATTTCTTCTTCGTTGAGGAGATGTCAGCCGTATTGGTTGCCGCGATAGAGTTGAATGCCACCGAAGCTGAGGTGAATGTCGGCTCAACGCTGCAACTGTCGGCGACCATACTCCCCGCGAACGCCACCAATCAGGCGCTGGTTTGGGAAAGCTCGGATGTCAGCGTGGCTGATGTTGACGGCGATGGCCTGGTAACCGGCCTGAAAGAGGGCACCGCGACCATCACTGTCCGCAGCGCCGACGGCAACGCGGAAGCGACCTGCGTCCTTACCGTCAAGGACATGAGCGGTATCGATACCGTCAACGCTCCTTCGGCTTACACTCTTGTCAAGACCCCGGACGGCTATATCGTAAGGAACGCTTGCGGGGCGCGCATAGAAGTCTATTCCGCCGACGGCAGGATGGTTTACCTCGCTCCCTCCTACACCGAGGAGGAAATCGCCCTCCCCGCCGGGCTCTACATCGTCCGCGCCGCCAACCGCGCCTGGAAAGTCCGCTTCTGATAGCCGATTAATATCTCCGTCGGACAAGTCCACCCACCTCGGAATATCCGACTTCAACACCACCAAAAACGGCCCAATGGGCCGTTTTTTTATAACCGCACCAATCCGCCGCATCCGCATGGAGCGCATAGGGTGCGGGCCCGTGGTAGAAAAACATCATTCCCAAAAATCCGTGTTTATCCGTCGCATCCGTGGGGAGCGAAGCGACCATAAAAATCTGTGTGTAACTCCTTTATATCCTTTTATTATACGACTTCTCCGAAGCCGCTACATTGCGGCCGACCAAACCCCAGGCCATCGCTCCCTAAGGTCGCTCGACCTGGGGCTACAATTACACCGCGGCTCCGCCGCTCCGTTAGCGGAGGTGATGGGGACGAACGCTCGGAGCGGAGGGGCGGAGGATGAACGTTCCGTTGGAAGGAGCGGGGCGAACGTTCGGGGCAGCGGGGGCGTTTATATGGAGTAAACTGTAAATGGCTCCGCTATGACACGAAAAGAACTGAACGAGAAGCTGACGGGTATCGTCAGAGAGTATATCGACAACGAGAGGGCGCTGATCGATCCGCAGATACGCATCAACCCGGTAACGCTCGGCATCGGGGTGGTGACCGCCAAGGAGATGTTCGCCGAGCTGGAGGATTACGACGAGATGCTCGAAGGAGCCGCGGCGGTCGACGGCGCCGCGGACGAGGAAAAGGACGACTACCAGGTCGCCCAGGACCCCGACTTCTATTCCGTCCGCGAGCTGGTCTTCACGCGCCCCGACGGCAAGCAGTCGCCCGACCCCGCCGCGATCGAAGCAATCGCCGAAAAATATCGCCCGTAAGGCGATATTTGGTGAAGGGTGAAGAGAGAGTGAAGGGTGAAAGGTGAAGAAGATACCGCGCCGGAGGGCTTTTGTCCCGGTGCCGCCTCCTGAGGGGCGTTTTTTGCTGCGAAAGTTGCATTATCGCAACCTGGGAAAGGCCGACAGGACGTAATTTCGCGATACAGGAGTTGGGCCGGGCTACCGGCGCTTGCGGACGAGGCGGAGGGCCTCGTCGAGGGCGGCTGAGGAGGGCACAGCGACATCGGGGAGGGTGCCGTGGATGTCGTTCTCGTTGGCCCGGAACTGCCAGAAGCGCTTGAAGGAGACAGAGGCGCGGAGGCGCGATACGGGCATGCGGTAAGAGAGTATGTCGCCATAGGCCACGTTCATCCCGCCCGTCTCTTCGCCGACAACCGTGCCGCATCCGGCCTCCTTGAACGTCCAGGAGAAGGCGGATGCCGAGGAGAAGGTATAGTTGGAGGTCAGGAGGTAGACGCGGCCGGCGTAGTGTCCCTCTTCGGAAGTGCGGGGCTGGATGTAGTCCGCCGTGTCTGTCTCGAAGAAGTAGAGGCCGGGGGTGGCGTTCCCGCCACCCATCATCTTTGCCGACAGGGGCGTTATGCGCACGAGCGACTTGTCGAACTGGCCAAACGGAATCGGGGAGATATAGCGCAGCAGCGTGTCGCCGACATTGCTGTTGCCGCCCCCGTTTTGGCGCAGGTCGATTATGAGGTTGCCGATGTTCCGTTCGCGCAGGTCGCGGAACATCGAGTCGGCAAACTGCCCCATCCTCTCCTGGTCGCTGAACGAGTTGAAGTCCATTATGGCCACATTATCCTTCTCGTTGACCGTGTAGGAATAAGGGGGCCGCTTGCTCTCCTCCTTGCGGGGGAGGCGCTCATTCAGCTCGGCCCAGGTGATGGGCTGGTAAGTTACGGTTTCCGTTTTCTTCTTTCCAGGAGCGCGGAACTCGACAGTGTAGCTGTCGGCGGGATAGAGCAGGTAGTCAAGCCCGGAATAGACCCCGGCGAGGCGGGCCAGGCGGAAATGCCGGCGCTCCCCGGCGACATACGGGAGCATGGAGTTCAGAATCGAGTCGCGGCTCATACCGTTGACGGCCAGGATTTCGGAGCCTTCGGGAATCCGCCCGTCAATCGACCAGGAACAGACCATCCTGCCGTCGCCGGTAATATCAACCGTGTAAGGGCGGCGCGGAAGCTCCTCCGTAAACACATCGTTGAAAGGGAAGCCGAGGTTGGTGTGCCCGTCGCCGATCATCGCCACCAGGGGCGCGGCGGCCAGGTAGAGCCGCGGTATGGATACCGAATCGGGGAGCTCCCGGATTGCCTTGTTGACTGCCCGGTGGAAAGCCTCCTGGTCGCACATCGAATATATGTCGGGGTGAATCTCGCTCAGGGAGTAAACCAGAGTGCGGATGTCAAACTCAGCCTGTTCCCGGCTGAGCAGCCCCGACGGGGCGATTTTCCGCATCGCGGGGGACGGGTTCTCGAACGGATTGGCGGCCTGGCGGGTGACGCGGGTAAACGCCGAATCCCCCTTCTCGGTAACAATTACCAGGTCGGCGCTTTCCCATACCTTGGGGGTGACGGTCAGCGTGTCGCGCTCCGACGCGAACGTAACCGTCGCGGCGGTAGTCTCGAGCACGTCGGGGCGCGCGGACGGGTCGAGAGTCCACCAGTCGGCCTTCTTCTTCCTACCGTCATACCAGAACGACACCCGGTCGTTTGCCGTTCGAAGCACCGGCATCCCGGCACCACTCTTTATCTCTTCCGCTCCCGCTCCGGGGGCGGCGATTCCAACCGCCGCGACAGCGGCAAAAAACAGTTCTCTCATAAACATCGATTAAAAACTCTGATACTATGACGCGAATTTAACTCAAACTGTTGCACCGCGCAATCAAAAATTTTCCGAATGCGCTTGTTTTTTGCCCGTCGGTCGGCTAACGAGCGTTAAAGGGGGAGGCGGATTTGGCAGACTTGGCAAAAATGGCTAAATTTGCGCTTTGTTGAGATTGTATCAAAATTCTGATACGCTCTGCGTTAGTACCCGGATGGGAGGGCGCTATCAGAATGGTCCAGATGGTAGGAGCTTGGAGGTGAGGCCGATGGGAGCAATCTTAAGATTGTGACCGAGGACGAACCCTTCAAGCGACGACCCAAATGGGCCGTTATGATACGTCCTCTAAGGATTATGAGGTTCAGCCAACTGAGAAATAAATTATTGACGGCCGCGGTATGGGTCGCCGCCCTTCTCCCGTCGGGAGGAACGCTAAGCGCGTCTGCCCAGCAGGCGATTCCCGAGGCGCGACGCGAGCCCGCCGCCCAGAGTAACGGCGGCCAGCACGGGGTCGCTCGTCGCCCGCAGCAGCAGATTCCAGCCGCCGCTCTCCCCGACTCGATTTATGTCGGCGCGCCGGTGCCGGAAGGCTCGGAGGTGGTGACCGACGAGATACGTTCCGTAGGCGACTCGCTGCAGACCGTCGCCGCCGACACAATCCCGGTTGCCGACCTCATGCCGGAACCGATTCCCGACCTCACCCCCGGCGAGGCCATGGCCGCCGACTCCGTGGCCGCGGCCGCCAAGACAAAGCCCGACGAATGGGTGCGCCGCGAGGTCGAGTTCACCCCCAACCCCACCCGCGCCGTCTGGCTCTCGGCCCTCTTCCCCGGCCTGGGGCAGATTTACAACCGGCGCTACTGGAAGCTCCCGATTATCGTCGGCGGATATATGGGCCTCGGGTACGCCGTGAGCTGGAACAACACCATGCTGACCGACTACACCCGCGCCTACGCCGACCTGCTCGACAACGACCCATCGTCGAAAAGCTACATGGACCTCTTCGCCCCCAACGTCAAGGAGGAGGATATCGATAAAGACTGGCTGCAGAGAGTGCTGCGCTCGAAAAAGAACTATTTCCGGCGCAACCGCGACCTGTGCATTATATGCATGGTCGGGGTATATCTCCTGGCGATGGTCGACGCCTACGTCGACGCCTCCCTGTCGCACTTCGACATCTCCCCCGACCTGTCGATGGACGTGCAGCCAGCCCTCCTTCAGGACGGGCGACAACGCTACCCCTCCGTCGGCCTTGTATGGGCCTTAAACTTCTGAACCGATGAATCTTGCAAGGAAAATATTAATCCCGGTCTGCCTCGCGGCGGCGACAGCGCTCCCCTCCTGGGCCAGGCCGACAGTACTCTCCCTGGGGAGCCACGAGCCGGACTCGACAATCGTCTATCCCGAAAGCGTCGAGACTGACACCCGCCGGCTGATGGAAAACTGGTACCTGACCACCTACACGGCCCTCGACCGCGACGTTGACCAGCGCCCCGACGTCGAAGTCTCCGACCAGGAGCTGATCGACCGCCTGCAATCCATCCCGACGATAATCGAACTGCCGTTCAACTCCATAGTCCGGGCGTACATCGAGATGTACACCTCCAAAAAGCGTTCCCTCGTCGAGAGCATGCTCGGAATGAGCCTATATTATATGCCGATTTTCGAGCAGGAGCTTGAAAGCAAGGGGCTTCCAAACGAGCTGAAATACCTGCCGATTATCGAGAGCGCCCTCGACCCGGACGCAGTCTCCCGCGCGGGAGCCACCGGCCTGTGGCAGCTTATGCTCCCGACCGCCCGCGGCCTCGGAATGGAGGTCAACACCCTCGTCGACGAGCGCCGCGACCCGGTACGCTCCTCCCAGGCCGCAACAACCTACCTCCAACAGCTCTACGACATTTACAGCGACTGGTCGCTCGCCATCGCCGCATACAACTGCGGCCCCGGCAACGTCAACAAGGCGCTCCGCCGCGCCCAGGCCGCGACACCCTCGCTCCCTGACGGCACAGCGCAGACCGACACCCCGAAAAAAGATTTCTGGGCCATATACCCCTACCTCCCGAAGGAGACCCGCGGCTACGTCCCCTGCTTCATCGCTGCCACCTATGTGATGAACCATTACGACAAGCACAACATCTCCCCCGCACTCGCTAAGCGCCCGATTCTGACCGACTCGGTCCACGTCAAGAAACGCATCCATTTCCAGCAGATCGCCGACGTGCTCAACATCCCGGTTGACGAGCTGAAAATCCTCAACCCCCAGTACCGCCAGCAGATTATCCCCGGCGACATACGGGAATACTCCCTGGTGCTCCCCGCACAGCAGGTCTACGCCTTCATCATGAGCGAGGACGCGATCGCGGCACACGACGCGTTGCAGTATGCCCGCCGCGACGCTGTCGAGCCTGCCGGCGACGGCCCCGCAGGGGGTGTCGCCGGGAAGGACGGCGACTGGGTGATTTCCGAAACCGTCAAGTACCACAAGGTTCGCCGCGGCGAGACGATGGCCTCCATCGCGAAAAAATACGGAGTCTCCCTCCGCTCGCTGCGCAACGCCAACGGCGGCGTGCGCAAGCCAAAGCGGGGAACGCGCCTCAGAATCGTGACCACCGAGCGCGTATGGCAGCCGCGGCCCCAGGAGGAAATAGCGGCCAGCACTCCGCCGGATGGGGACAACCTCCTGGTTCCCAGCCCCGCCGCCGAACCTGAGGCAGCAGCCTCGACCGATATGGCGATGGCCGAAACCAACTCGGAACAGGCTGCTCCGTCGGACATTTCTGACAAGTCAGACCTGTCCGACCAGTCCGACTCGTCTGAACCGTCCGACAATGCCGACTCTGAAAACCTGAGCCTCGGCTCCGTTGTCGGAGCCGCTCCCGTCAAGACCGCAACCCCCGCCAAGGCAGAGACCGCCAAGGAGGCTCCGAAAGCAGCCCCCGCCAAAAAGGAGCAGCCCCGCAAGGAGACCCCCAAGCAGACCAAGAAAGAGAAAAAGCAAAGCACCTACAAGGTCCGCCACGGCGACACCCTCTGGTCTATCGCCAAAAAGAACGGCACGACCGTCGACGCCCTTCTGAAAGCCAACGGGCTGAAAAAGAACTCCAAAATCCAGCCCGGGCAGAAGCTGAAACTGAAATAACCCAGTCCGCGGAACAGTCCGCGGAACTATGTATATGGAAAATCCGGAACTTATCCTCATCAACATATCTGGCCACGACCGCCCCGGCGTTACCGCCGCGCTGACCGAAATACTGGCGCGCTACGACGCGATGGTGCTCGACATCGGCCAGGCCGACATCCACCACACCCTCTCGCTCGGAATCCTCTTCCAGACTACCCCGGAACGCTCCGGCGACATAATGAAGGACCTTCTCTTCAAGGCATACGACCTACAGGTAAAAATCCGCTTCACCCCGATCACGGTGGAGGAATACGAGCAATGGGTCGGCCGGCAGGGGAAGAACCGCTGGATTATCACCCTGCTCGGAAGACAGCTCACCGCCCGCCATATCTCCCTCGTCGCGGAGGTAATCGCGACGCAGGGACTGAACATCGACGCCATACAGCGCCTCACAGGCCGGCAGCCCCTCGGAGAGGGGACACTGCCGCAGACCAAGGCGTGCATCGAGTTCTCCGTGCGCGGCACCCCGGCCAACCGCTCCGAAATGCAGAGCCGCTTTATCGACATATCGGCCGCCGAAGGGTTCGACGTCTCCTTGCAAGAGGACACGATGTTCCGCCGCTGCCGCCGCCTGATATGCTTCGATATGGATTCGACGCTGATCCAGACCGAATGTATCGACCAGCTCGCAGCCCGCGCCGGGGTCGGCGACCAGGTAGCCGCGATTACCGAGCGGGCTATGCGCGGCGAGATTGACTTCATAGAGAGTTTCCGCGAGCGCGTGGCGCTCCTCAAAGGGCTCGACGCGTCAGTGATGCGCGAGATCGCCGAACAGCTCCCGGTTACCGAGGGGGTAGAGCGCATGATGTCGGTTCTGAAGCGCGCTGGATTCAAAACCGCGATTCTGTCGGGCGGATTCACCTTCTTCGGCGACTACCTCAAGCAGAAATACGGCTTCGACTACGTTTATGCCAACGAGCTTGAAATCGAGGACGGAAAGCTGACGGGGCGCTATGTCGGCGACGTGGTCGACGGCAAGCGCAAGGCCGAGCTGCTCCGCCTGATCGCGCAGGTCGAGAACGTCAACATCGCGCAGACAATCGCCGTCGGCGACGGGGCCAACGACCTCCCGATGCTCTCCGCCGCCGGACTCGGAATCGCCTTCCACGCCAAGCCGAAAGTAAAGGCCACCGCCAAGCAGTCGATTTCGACAATCGGCATCGACGGCGTACTCTATTTCCTCGGCTTCAAGGACTCATATATCTCAGAGACAAAGTAAACCCTCCGCGGACCGATGACAGACAACTCCACATTCGGCTCGCTGACAGCCATGTACCATACCTTCGGGTGCAAGCTCAACTTCGCCGAGACCTCGGCGATCGCCGCCGAGTTCGCATCCCGCGGAATCGTGCGTGCCGGGGAGGGGGTAAGCCCCGACATAATCCTCATCAACTCATGCAGCGTGACGGAAGAAGCCGACAAGAAATGCCGGCAGACCGTCCGCTCGCTCCACCGCCGCCACCCCGAAGCCGCGATTATCCTCACCGGATGCTACGCGCAGCTCAAACCGGAGGAAGCGGCCTCCCTCGAAGGGGTCGCCGTGGTCGCCGGGAACGACAGGAAGGGGCTGATTCTCGAATACCTCGACCGCTGGCTGGCCGACCGCGCCCCGCGCCGGGAGGTAATCCCCGCGAAGGAGATACGCCACTTCACCCCCTCCTGCTCCCGGGGCGACCGCACCCGCTATTTCCTTAAGGTACAGGATGGTTGCGACTGCTGGTGTACCTACTGCACAATCCCCGCGGCCCGCGGGCGTTCCCGTTCCGCTACAATCAGCCAGCTCGTAGGGCAGGCCGAGAAAGCCGCCGCCGAGGGTGGGCGCGAAATCGTAATTACCGGCGTGAACATCGGCGACTTCGGCAAACGGGGTCCCGACGGCCTCCCCGCGGAAAACCGTGAAGACTTCTTAGGGCTGGTAATGGCGCTTGACAGCGTCTCTGGCATCGAGCGCTACCGCATCTCCTCTATAGAGCCGGACCTGCTGACCGACGAAATAATCGACTTCGTGGCATCCTCGCGGGCCTTCATGCCCCACTTCCATATCCCGTTGCAATGCGGCTCCGACGCGGTGTTGAAGCTGATGCGCCGCCGCTACGGCACCGACCTTTTCGCCGAGAAAATCGCCCGGATACGCGCCGCGATGCCCCACGCGTTTATCGGAATCGACATAATCGCCGGAGCGCGAGGAGAGACCGAAGAGGAGTTTGAGCGCTCCCTGCGGTTCGTCGAATCGCTCGACATAACGCGCCTCCACGTGTTCCCCTACTCCGAACGCCCCGGAACAAAGGCCCTGGAGATCCCCCACCAGGTCAGCCGGGAGGAGAAACAGCGGCGCGTGGCAGCCCTTATGCGCCTGTCGGAGCGGAAATTAGGGGAGTTCTCCGGGCGCTTCCTCGGCCAGACGCGCCCCGTGCTCCTCGAACATTCGAAGCCGGGGCACCCGATGGCCGGATTCACCGACAACTACCTGAGAGTCAACGTCGCCGGAGCCACCCCGGAACTCGACAACCGCATAGTGCCCGTCCTGCTGGAGGAGATTGTCACCGGCAGCGGGGGAGAGCCCGAATTTAACGGCCGCATAGTCTTCTGACGATGAAGAAACCACGCGAGATATTCGACAGCGTATGGCAGGGAGCCGCGATGGGCGCGCTACACCTCGTGGCGCTCATGCCCCTGTGGGTGCTTTACCGTTTCAGCGACCTCCTGTTCCTCCTGATTCTCCTTACGGGCTACCGCCGCAAGGTCGTGCGCAAGAACCTTGCCGAGTCCTTCCCGGAGAAGAGCGCCAAGGAACTGCGGAGCATCGAGCGCCGTTTCTACCGCAATTTCGCCGACTACATCGTCGAGACAGTCAAGCTGCTGCATATCAGCGACGCGGAGATGCGCCGCCGCATGGTGTTCGAGGGGGTTGAAATCGCCGACGAATATCTCAGCAAAGGGCAGTCGATAGTGGCATATTTCTCCCATATGGGCAACTGGGAATGGGCCTCATCCTTCCCCCTGTGGAGCGCGCTCCGCGACAGCGACAGCGTCGCTTTCTGCCAGATTTACAGGCCGCTGCGCAACCAGTGGTTTGACCGCCTGATGCTCCGGCTCCGCTCCCGCTTCGGAGCGAAGTCGCTCCCCAAGCAAATCGCGTTCCTCGACTTGCTGCGCCTGCGCAAACAGGGGAAGGCGACAATCACCGGCTTCATGAGCGACCAGAAACCGAGCCACGGCGACCCGGGCCACAGAACGATGTTCCTCAACCATCCGACCGCATTCATCACCGGCACCGCGACAGTCGCCACCCGCATGCGCACCCCCGTGCTCTACTGGCAGATGACCAAGCCCTCCCGCGGCCACTACCGCGTCGCGATCCGCCTGGTCACCCCCGACGCCGCCGAAACCACCGTCGACACCCTTACCGAAGCCTACGCCCGCCTACTGGAAGCCGACATCGCCGCCAACCCCTCCCTCTGGCTCTGGACCCACAAGCGCTGGAAACGCCGCGTCTCCCTCCCCGCCTCCGATTCCGCAATCTGAGAAGCCCGACAACAATAGGAAGCACGGCAATAGGAAGCACGGCAATAGGAAGCACGGCAATAGGAAGCCGCTCGCCTTCGGCTCGCTCCACCCAACATCCAATACGCCTGTTCCCCTTCCTTCTCCCTTTCTCTTCCTTGCCTATTCGCCAGGCTCCCGTAACTCCTGTCCCCGAATGTCGGGTGGAGCGAGCCGAAGGCGAGCGGCTTCCAAGCTTCCCCGGAAAAATTCCCTCCGATAATCTCCCAAAATCCCTTATAAACCATTAATTTTCTCCTCTAATGCCCTCTCCCTACCTCAGCCGCAAAAATCCGGATTTCCTGGCGCGGGCGTCCTGGAACGACTATTACGGCCGCCGGATATACATGTTTACCATTACCGCGGCGAAGGGAGCTCCCCGCTTTTCAAGAATCGAAGGGAATATCGGGCCTCAGGGAGCGGAAGCGAGGGCTGTTCCTACCCCGGTTGGAGAAATCATCGCTTCCCGCGTCTCAGCACTGCATGTCCGCTACCCGTTCGCCGACATTCTCAGCAGCGTAGTGATGCCGGACCATATCCATTTCGTAATCTTCGTAAAGGAGAAGACGAACATCGACCTCGGCCACATCGTCGGCTCCCTCAAACAGCTTTGCGACAAAGAGATACAGAAGGCTTTCCCCGACCTGCCGGTTTTGCGGGAATCCGGCTCTGTTTTCACCAAGGGGTTCAACGACCGCATTGTCTACAAAGAGGGGCAGCTCAACAACTTCAACCGCTATGTCGCCGACAATCCCCGAAGGCTCTACCTCAAACAGACTCGCCCGGAATTTTTCAATAGGCGCATAACGCTGCTAATCAACGGCAAGGAATATAACGCCTTCGGCAACTTCCTCCTTCTGCGCCACTGCCTGACAAGCGCCGTAAGGCTCAGCCGCACATTCTCCGAAGAGGAAACGCGGCGCCGGTACAGCGAATGGGAAGAGGTTATGCGCGGGCGTGGCGTTATCGTTTCCCCTTTCATCAGCAAACCGGAGAAAGCCGTGCGCGACAAGGGGTTGGAAGCCGGAGCGAGCGTTATCCATATCGTGCCTGACGGCTTCCCGGAGCGGTTCAAGCCCTCGGGCCGCGACTTCGACCTATGCGCCGAGGGGAGGCTTCTGATTGTCTCGCCAACCGTGACAAGCTGCCGCCGACAGACCGTTTCGAGGGAAACGTGCCTTGCGATGAACCGGCTCGCGGAGGAGATTGCCGCCGGAGAGCTGGCACTTTCGGTACGCGGAGCGGCGTTATAACGGGAAAAAAGCGTAACTTTGCAGAGAATCAGAGAGAGAAGGAGCCGCTATGTCGAAGTGGATATACAGAGTTTTCAGGAGTTTGCTGGTGACGGCCATCGTTTTGGTGTTCGTCGTGCCGGCAGGGCTTTATGTGGCTCTGTCGCTTAGCGGGGTGCAACGGCGGGTTGCCGATACCGCGGAACGGGAGCTGTCGAAGCTCCTCGATGCCAGGGTCACAATCGGAGGGCTCAACATAATACCCTTCAACCGCGTGGTGCTTACCAACGTCGCTGTGGAAACCGCCCCGGGCGACACCGCCCTGGCGGCCCGCAGCATCGGAGCGGGAGTAGACCTCATCGGAGCGCTCCGTTCCGACACCTGGACGGTAAACTATGTGGCGATCAGCGGGCTGCAGGGAAAACTCTACCGCGAGACCCCCGACGGCGAACTTAACATCCAGCGTACAATCGACGCGCTCAGCCCGAAAGAGAAGAACCGCCCCCCGACGAAATTCTCCCTGCGGATCCCTACGGTCATCCTCCGTTCCTGCTCGTTCAGCTACGACGTGCTCTCCGAGCCTACGAAACCGGGATTTGACAAGAACCACGTCGGGGTCAACGGGCTGCGGGCCGATATTGTGGCCCCGCGGGTGCGCAACGACGATTTCGCAGTGGAAGTTAAGCGTCTGGGATTCGACGAGCGTTCCGGCTTCTCTCTGCGCAACCTGGCGCTGACCGCCTCGCTGAATAGTAAGGAGCTGCGCGTCAGCCACCTCGAAGTCGAGCTGCCGGACACGAAAATCGGCATTGAACCGACCGCCGTCCCTCTGCGCGGGCTAAAAGACCTCGGAGGGCAGCTAAAAGGGGCAAACGCCCGGCTGTCGGTATCTCCGGGAAGCGCCATTTGGCTTCCCGACCTGATGGCGTTCGCGCCGCAGTTCTCGCGCCTTCCGATGGCCGCGGTAATCGACGAGCTGTCTGTCAACGGGAGCGCCGACCGGGCGTCGGCCCGCGTCGCGATGGCCGTCGGGGACCATCTCGCAGTCAGCCTGACGGCCGAGGGGAGCCGCCTCGCGTCGGAGGAGCGCTCGGTGGAAGTCGAGCGGTTGTCGGTAACAACTTCGGGAAGCTCCGCGGCGGAGGTCATACAAGCCTTCGTGCCTCTCGGTGCGAAGGCCGGTGAGCTGCTCGCCGTCATCGGCGACACCAGGCTTGACGCGACCGGCTCCTGGGGCGCTCCGGGCGGGAACATCACAGCCGAAGTCGCGACTGCCGTAGGCTCCGTCTCGCTCGAAGGGAGCGCGAAACGGCTGACAGCCGACAGGTACTCGCTCGAAGCCCACGCGCTGACCGACTCTCGCCTGAACCTCGCGGCGCTGCTGCCCCGCTCCGGAATGGGGAATATCGACTGCGACATAACCGCCAACGCCGTGATTTCCAAAGGTAAAATCGGTTCGGGGAGCATTTCAGCCTCCATCCCGCAGGTAGATTTCCGGGGAGAGACCTACCACGACCTCGCCGCGGAAGCCTCACTCGACGGGGAGGACGCCGCCGGCCATCTTACAATCGACGACCCCGACCTCCAGCTATGGATTGAAGGGAAGTACTCAGGAGCGCCGAAGGGGGAGGCCCGGTCGCTCGCCGTAAAGGGGGAAATAGCCCGCTGCTATCCGCAGGCCCTCGGCCTCTGGCAGAAATTTCCCGGCGCGCTCCTGGCGGGGAATATCGACGTAAACCTCCGGGGCGAGGACTGGAACCACCCCGAGGGGCATGCCCGGATCGGGAACCTCTCCTTCTCCCCGGCCGACGGGGAGCCGTTCCTCATGAAGGACTTCACCCTGACCTGCCGTAACGCGGCCGACGGGAGCGTCGAGGCGGTTATCCTCTCGGACTATCTGAACGGCTCGCTGCGCGGCGACTTCGATTTCAAGACACTCCCGGCGCAGATGAAGAGCGTTCTCGCCGCGTCGCTACCATCCCTCATTCCCGAAACGCCGACTGGCTCCGACCCCTTCGCTACCCGGAACGCCTTCAAGCTGAAACTCGAGATAAAATCGACAGAAGAACTCGCGGGGCTGGTGAAACTCCCGGTAAGCGTGATTTATCCCGCGACAATCACCGGGGAGTTCGACTCGGAGGCGAGGGAAGGCTCCCTGGCAGTCGATGCCCCGTACCTCCGCCAGGGTAACAAATTAGTCGAGAACTCGTCGGTAACATTCCGCATGTCAGGCACAGCGGGCACCAACAGCCTCAACCTCGCGACAACGATGCCCACGAAAAACGGCCCGATGACCCTGCGCCTCGACAGCAACGGCATCCCCGACAAGGTGCGGACCGACCTCTCCTGGCATATCGACCGCCGCAACGCCTACGAAGGCGCGATCGGCCTTTCGACAACCCTTTCGCGCACAGGCGCCCCCACCGACGGATCCCCGGGCCACGACAGGCTGCGGGCCGTGTTCGACATCCACCGCAGCGCGCTGACATTCAACGACTCCACCTGGACGGTAAATCCGGCGGCGGTAACCCTTGACGGCCGCACCGTGCGGGTCGACGGGATTAACGTACACCACGGGCGCCAGTTCGTGAAAATCGACGGCGAAGTCAGCGACGACCCCCTCTCGGCGCTGACGGTCGACGTGCGCGACTTCAGCCTCGACTACCTCTTCGAGACGCTCGGAATAGACAACGTGGCCCTCGGCGGCTCCGCTACCGGCACCTTTCACGCTTCCGGCCTGTACACCAAGCGCCCGGCCCTGCTCACCCCCGGCCTGAGCGTCAAGGACATAAGCTACAACAAGGCGGTGTTCGGCGACGCGATGGTGCGTTCGCGGTGGGACACGGAACGGAACGCCGTCACCATCGATGCCTCCATAACCCGCGACGACCGCCTGTCGGAGGTCCACGGCGGAATCTTCCCGATGGCCGACTCACTCGACCTCACGTTCCTGGCCGACCGCATCCCGGTAAAATTCATGCAGCCCTACATGGCCGCCTTCGCCTCCGACATTACCGGCGAGGCTTCGGGGCGCGCGCGCCTCTGGGGCAACTTCAAATACATCGACCTGGAGGGGGACGTGAAGGCCCGCGACCTGAAAATGAGGGTCAACTTCACCAACACCGTCTACTCTACCTCCGACTCCGTCCACTTCCGCCCCGGCCTCATCGACCTCAACGGGATAACAATCAAGGATGCGAGAGGACACACCGCGAAACTCGACGGCTGGGTGCGCCACAAATTCTTCAAGGAGCCGACCTTCAACTTCGCGATCACAAAGGCCCGCGACTTCCTATGCTACGACGAGACGGCAGCCCGAAGCCCGGTATGGTACGGGCGCGTGTTCGGCAACGGTTCCGCGTCAATCAACGGCGAGCCGGGCATCGTCAACATCAAGGTCGATATGACTACCGCCTCCAACACGACCTTCACCTTCGTGCTCTCCGACCGGCAGGTCGCCGAAGAATACTCCTTCCTCACCTTCCGCGACCGCACCCCGCGGGCCTCGGAAACCGACACCCTCATCGTCCGCCGCGACCAGCAGATGGAGCTTGTGAACAGCCTCCGGCGCAAAATCGCCGCCGATTCGGCAAGCACGTCGGACTACAACATCTCGCTTGTTATGAACGTCACTCCCCAGGCACAGCTCGTGCTGGTGATGGACCCCGTCGGGGGTGACCGCATACGCGCCCGCGGCTCCGGCCAGCTCCAGTTCGACTACGGTTCGGCCAACAACGACCTCAAGATGTACGGCACCTATACCCTCGACCGGGGGGACTACAACTTTACCCTCCAGAACATAATAATAAAGGACTTCACCATCAAGCAGGGGAGCAAGATCTCCTTCCAGGGGGACCCCTACTCGGCGCAGCTCGACATAAAGGCCGCCTACCAGCTAAACGCCAACCTTTCCGACCTCGACGAATCGTTCCTTGAAGACAAGGACCTAAACCGCACCTCCGTGCCGGTCAACGCCCTTATGAACGTCACCGGCGACATGCGGCAACCCGACGTCACCTTCGACCTGGAGTTCCCGACGCTCACCTCCGACGTCTATCGCAAGGTGAGGTCGATCGTGTCGACCGACGACATGATGAACCGCCAGATTATCTACCTGCTGGCGCTCAACCGCTTCTATACCCCCGACTATATGGCTTCCACCACCAAGGGGAACGAGCTGGTATCGGTCGCTTCGTCGACAATATCCTCGCAGCTCAGCTCGCTGCTGGGCCAGATTTCCGACAACTGGAACATCGCGCCCTCGTTCCGCTCCGACCGCGGCGACTTTTCCGACGTGGAGGTCGACCTGGCGCTATCCTCCCGCCTCCTCAACAACCGGCTGCTCTTCAACGGCAACTTCGGCTACCGCGACAAGACACTCAACACCTCGCAGTTCGTAGGGGATTTCGACCTCGAATACCTGCTGAACCGCTCAGGCAACCTGCGCCTGAAGGCCTACAACCGTTATAACGACCAGAACTACTATCTCCGCACCTCCCCGACCACGCAGGGAGTCGGCATCATCTTCCGCCGCGACTTCGACAACCTCGGCCGCTTCCTCTGGCCATTTTAAGCGGAATTTTTGGAGAAAAGTACGCTGGTTTTGGAAAAAATCGCTACCTTTGTAGCCTTGATTTTAGCGGACAGGGAGGAAACACGGCTCCAGCCAGCCGTTACTCCCTGACAACCAATCGACAACATCTCACGCAATGAAGCTACTCCAAGAGAAACTCGCCAAGTACACCGCGCCGCAAGAGGCGAAAGCCGCAGGGGTCTACCCCTACTTCCGCGCTATCGAAAGCGAGCAGGAACCAGAAGTAATCATTAACGGCCGCAAGGTCCTGATGTTCGGCAGCAACTGCTATTCGGGGCTGGTCAGCGACCCTCGCATCAAGGAGGCCGCGATCGAAGCGACCCGCAAATACGGAACAGGATGCGCCGGCTCCCCCTTCCTAAACGGAACCCTCGACCTGCATAAGAAACTCGAACGCCGCATCGCCGAGTATATCGGCAAGGAGGATGTGATGATTTACTCCACAGGCTTCGAAGTGAACCTCGGCGTAGTATCCTGCCTGACAGGCCGCGAGGACTACATCCTCTTCGACGAGCAGGACCACGCCTCCATCATCGAGGGAAAGCGCCTCAGCTTCTCGACCACCCTGAAATACAAGCACAACGACATGGAGAGCCTCGAAAAGCAGCTCCAGCGTTGCGAGCCGGACAAGGTGAAGCTCATCGTCACCGACGGCGTGTTCTCGATGGAAGGGGACGTAGCCAACCTCCCCGAAATCGTGCGCCTGGCGAAGAAATACAACGCGTCGGTAATGGTCGACGAGGCCCACGGCATCGGCGTCTTCGGCAAAGGGGGCCGCGGCACCTGCGACCACTTCGGAGTGACCAAGGATGTCGACCTCGTCATGGGAACCTTCTCCAAGTCGTTCGCTTCCCTCGGCGGCTTCATCGCCACCGACAAGGAAATCACCAACTTCCTCCGCCACCATTCCCGCTCCTATATCTTCACCGCATCGATCACTCCCGCCTCCACCGCCGCCGCCCTCAAGGCAATCGACATAATGGAGCAGGAGCCGGAGCGCCAGGAACACCTCTGGGAGATAACCAACTTCGCCCTCGAGGGATTCCGCGACATGGGATGCGAAATCGGCAAGACCTGCACCCCAATCATCCCCCTCTTCATCCGCGACGACTACAAGACCTACCATATCACCCGCGAGCTCTTCGACGAGGGGCTCTTCGTGAACCCCGTGGTATCCCCCGCGGTAGCTCCGCAGGACACGCTCATCCGCTTCTCGCTCATGGCCACCCACACCAAGGAGCAGGTCGAATTCGCCCTCGACAAGTTCCAGAAAGTGTTCCGCAAACACGGTCTGATAAAATAAAAACCTACCGGCGGCAGCGGTCCGGCCCCACATCGGACCCGCCCCGCAAGCGCAAGTGGCGTAATGGCAGCCGCGCCAGACTTAGGATCTGGTGCCGAAAGGCGTGGGGGTTCGAGTCCCCCCTTGCGCACCGACCAAAATATCCGCCCCGAACCCCGGAGGTATCGTCTCCGAAAACCAAGGGCGCATATTTTAAGGCCAAAAATTTGCCGAATCGAAAAGATTCTGTAACTTTGCGTCAACATTCTGCAAGAACGCGGTAATAGCTCAGTTGGTAGAGCATCAGCTTCCCAAGCTGAGGGTCGCGAGTTCGAGCCTCGTTTACCGCTCAAAATTGACTACAAGCAGTCAGCCCCGGCTGATTGCTTGTAGTCGTTTAAGGACAATCGCCTGATAACCAGTTCAAACTGTTGCTTATGTCGGTCAACAAAGTGATACTCGTGGGAAACGTCGGGAGCGACCCGCAGATTTCCTACATCGACTCCCGCCCGCTGGCGACATTCTCGCTGGCCACCAACGAACCGGGGGCGCTCCTTCCCGACGGAAGCCGCGGCCCGGAGCGCGTCGAGTGGCACCGCATAGTGATGTGGGGTCCCGCCGCGGAGACCGCCGAGCGCTATATCTCCCGCGGCACGAAGCTCTACGTCGAAGGGAAACTCCGCACCCGGGTATGGGAGGACCGCAACACAATCAAGCACCAGGTTACCGAAATCTACGTCGATACCTTCGACATCCTCTCCCGCCCCCGCGCCGGGGCGCCCGGCGCCTGAGCTGCCGCGGCGAGGCGTAAGCCGAGCTCCCTCGGGCGTAAAACCAACCCCGCAACAAACAAAACCAACCGATAAATGGAAAAAGACAACAAGATTCCGACCTCGAAGGTCGAGGGTGTCTGGCAGGACGCCGACCCCGCCGAACTCCCGGAAAACGCGTTCCGGGAACTCGGAGCCGACGAGCAGTTCCGCCCGATGATGCATCCGGCGCGCGAATATGCCGAAGTGACCCCCTACTCCGTGATCATGGGCCTGGTACTCTGCGTGATTTTCTCCGCCGCCGCCGCGTATCTCGGCCTAAAGGTAGGCCAGGTGTTCGAGGCCGCGATTCCTATCGCCATCATCGCCGTCGGCCTCTCCGGCGCGCTCGGCAAGAAAAACGCCCTGGGGCAGAACGTCATCATCCAGTCGATCGGCGCATGCTCGGGCGTGATTGTTGCGGGAGCCATCTTCACCCTTCCGGCGCTCTACATCCTCCAGGACACCTACCCCGAAATCACCGTCAACTTCTTCCAGATTTTCCTCAGCTCCCTGTTGGGCGGCGTTCTCGGCATACTGTTCTTCATCCCCTTCCGAAAATATTTCGTGAAGGACATGCACGGCAAGTACCCCTTCCCCGAAGCAACAGCGACCACCCAGGTGCTCGCTTCCGGAGCCTCCTCCAAGGCTGAGAACGGCGGTCAGGCCAAGACCCTCGTTATCGCGTCGCTCATCGGCGGCCTCTACGACTACATCGTCGAGACCTTCGGATTCTGGGCCGGTACCCTCAACACGACCCTCACTTCCTGGGGTGCGGCCATCGAGGAGAAGACCCGCCTGGTACTGAGCTGCAACACCGGCGCCGCAGTGCTCGGCCTGGGATACATCATCGGACTGCGCTACGCCTTCATCATAACCGCCGGATCGCTCTTCGTGTGGTGGGTAATCATCCCCCTGCTCGGCACCTACGGCAACGCCGAACTGGCGGCGCTCTCCTCGCAGGAGATTTTCAGCAACTACGCCCGTATGATCGGCATCGGCGGCATCGCCATGGCCGGCGTGATCGGCATCGTGAAGTCCTGGCCTATCATCCGCCAGGCCGTCGGCCTCGCCGGCAGGGAGTTCAAGGGGGGCGCCGCTACCGCCGAGAAGCCCCTGCGCTGGCAGCTCGACATATCAATGAAGCATATCGTGTTCTTCATCGCCATCGCCCTGGTTGCCGTTCTCTGCTTCTTCTGGTTCGGCGTGATCCATAACTGGTGGCAGGCGCTCGTCGCGTGGGTTGTCGTTGTCTTCATCGCCTTCCTGTTCACAACCGTGGCGGCCAACGCGATCGCGATTGTAGGCTCCAACCCGGTTTCGGGCATGACGCTGATGACCCTCATCGTGGCCTCCGCGATTTTCGTCGCAATCGGCCTCAAAGGGACCTCCGGCATCGTGGCCTCGATGGTAATCGGCGGCGTTGTCTGCACGGCGCTCTCCATGGCCGGAGGCTTCGTTACCGACCTCAAGGTAGGCTACTGGCTCGGCACCACCCCTAAGAAGCAGGAGCAGTGGAAATTCCTCGGCACACTGGTTTCCGCCGCCACCGTCGGAGGCGTGATCCTGGTGCTTAACGACGTTTACGGCTTCTCGGGTCCCAACGCCCTCGTCGCCCCGCAGGCTAACGCTATGGCGAAGGTTATCGAGCCGCTGATGATGGGAGGCGAGACCCCCTGGATTCTCTATATGACCGGCGTCGTGCTCGCCCTGCTGCTCAACTGGCTCGGCGTTCCGGCCCTGGCCTTCTGCCTGGGCATGTTCATCCCCCTGTCGCTCAACGTGCCCCTGCTCGTCGGGGGTGCCGTGGCCTATTTCGTAAGCCACAGTTCCAAGGAGGAGGCGGTCAACAACGCCCGCCGCGACCGCGGTACCCTGATTTCCTCCGGGCTGATCGCGGGCGGAGCGCTCTTCGGCGTGTTCGCCGCCCTTACCCGCTTCTTCGGCTTCGAATATGTATGCGGCCTTGACGTAACGACCCTCCAGATTCTCGGCGTCGTAGCTTACGCCCTGCTGATCGCCTACCTCTACTCCGACAGCCTCAAAGCAAAAAAACTCTGATGAAACTCTCCGGCCTTAACCGGAAAATACTGGCGCTCGCCATACCCTCCATCGCGGCCAACATCACCACGCCCCTCCTGGGGCTGGTCGACACGGCCATCGCGGGGCATATGGGGAGCGCCGTGTTTCTTGCCGCAATCGCCGTGGGGAGCGTCATGTTCAACATGGTCTACTGGTTCTTCTCCTTCCTCCGCGCCGGGACCTCGGGCCTCGCGGGGCAGGCTTGCGGAGCCGCCGACACCCGCGCCCAGTCGCTGATTCTGCGGCGCTCGCTGCTGGTAGCCTTCGGAGCGGGCGTGGCGCTTATCCTTCTCCAACGGCCGCTGGAATACGGGCTGCTGTGGCTCGCGTCGCCCGACGCGGGAGCCGAGGCGCTCGCGAGGCAGTATTTCAGGATTCTGATTTACGGCGCGCCGGCGATGCTGGGGACCTACGCCCTCTCCGGCTGGTTTCTCGGCATGCAGAACTCGCGGGTGCTGATGTGGACATCCCTGGCAGTAAACCTGTCGAACATCGCCGCGAGCCTGACGCTCGTCTACGCCCTGCGGATGGGGATTCCGGGGATAGCGTGCGGCACGCTGACAGCGCAATGGGTCGGGCTGGCCGTCTCACTGCTGTTTCTGCGGCGCTACCGGCTGCAACGGTGCGGATGGAGGGAAATCGCGCGATGGGAGGAACTGCGGCGCTTCTTCAAAGTGAACTTCGACGTGATGCTGCGCACGGTATGCCTTATGGCCGTCACGATGTGGTTCACCCGCGCCGGAGCCTCGCAAGGCTCCGTGATTCTCGCAGTCAATACCCTGCTGATGCAGCTCTTCCTCCTCTTTTCCTATGTCATGGACGGCTTCGCCTTCGCCGCCGAAGCCCTCGCCGGGCGTTTCACCGGGGCCCGTGACCGCCGCAGCCTCGACGCGATGATAAAGGCCACGATGCGCTGGGGCCTCGCCCTGGCACTGGTCTTCACAGCCATATATTTTCTCGGCGGAGAATCGTTTCTCGGCATCCTAAGCTCCGACCGGGACGTGCTCGCCGCGAGCCGCGAATACGCCCTGTGGGCCGTCAGCATCCCCATTTGCGGCTTCGGGGCCTTCGTCTGGGACGGGGTCTACATCGGCGCGACCCTGACGCGCCCCCTCCTGCTCAGCATGGCCGGAGCCTCCGCCATCTTCTTCCTCCTCCAGTACCTCCTCTTCCCCTCCCTCGGCAACCACGCCCTCTGGCTCGCCTTCATCTCCTACCTCTTCGCCCGCGGCGCCCTCCAGACCCTCCTCTACCCCCGCGCCGCCAACCGCCCCCGCGCCGCTCGCTAAAGCTCGCTCCACCCGACAGGCTGCGCGCGAAAGGCTAAGGAGAAAGAGGAAAAAGAAGAAGAGAAGGAGGGGAGAGGGAGAAAACAAGAGGATAAAGAACGCGCAGCCTGTCGGGTGGAGCGAGCTTTAGCGAGCGGCGCGGGTTTGCTGTTAGCGGCGAGCATTGCCCTTTAGCGAGCGGCGCGGTTTGAACCAGAGCGCGGCTCCCGCCTGACCGCCAGGCTCAGGCCGTTGGCGGCGACAAGCGCCGCCAGCTCGTTCATCGCCAGGCATTGCTCCCGCGAGACAACTGCTCTCCTGGTATCGTATTCGACAGGCGCGATTAAAAGCAACCGCCCGGCCGCGCAAAGTTCAAACTCTCTGCCAGAAGGCTTGAACCGCTCGGGAAAGCCATTGGGCAGAATATGGATTATGCCAGCCACTCCTTCGACTGCCTCGCGGAATACCTCTTTCTCCCCCTGACTTATAAACGGCGACACAAGCACGCCCCTGCTCCTAATGGTCTCGCTCCAGGCTCTTTCACAGCCGACTGTCTCTTCGGGAGTCAGCGACCGGCTGACTTTAACCGCGCACTTGACACAATGGCGGAGCAACAACAGATTCCCGTATGCTGCCAGTTCCCGACCGTTTACCGTTATAATCCGGCAGCGGTCGAAATATTCGGGGTGGTTTTTCCGAAGATAATATCGCTTCGGATTATCCTCAACATACCGGCAGAAAGCATCTGCCTCTCCCCGGCCCCGCACTATCCTGTCGTTGAACCCTTTGGCAAACAGGCTTCCTCCGGCCAGGGACAACCGCGAATCCGGGAAACTTTCCCGAAACGCTTTGGTGCACCCGGCCTCAAAGGCGGCGACAATCCGGGGCAGACTTGTCTCTGTCCGTTCTTTGATGAATATAACGATATGCAGATGGTCCGACATCACGCAATGGGCCAGCACCTTAACGACCGGGTAGCGTTCCGGCAACCGAACAATTTCCCTTTCAATCAATGCCCCTGCGGGCAGGAGCCTGACACCCGCTGAGATTCCCTCAGCATTGGCCCAGCCTATGACTTCGGAAAACCTGGGCGAGCCTTCCGCCGCCGACAAGGTCACCATATATATGCATCGCGAGCGATAATCGTGCCAGCGGGCACGGGACAAGAAATCAGGATTCTTCCGCGTCCGAGGGAAAACGACAGGCCGGGGCCGCATATCTTATAACGGTTGTTAGTTGGAGCCGCGGAGGAGGCGGGAGTAGCGCTCGCGGTCGTTGATGAGGTCGAGGGCCTGGCGGTAGGTCGGGCTGAGGACGGGGTTCACGACCTTGAAGTAGGTGGAGGTCTCGAACAGGTCGCGGCCGATGATTCCCTTGACGATGGTCTCCATCATCCCGCGGGAGCGGTTGAACTCCTCGTCATTATACTTCACGCTGTCGGCTACCCCCATCTCTACTATGGAACGCATCATCTCGGGCTTCACGCGGAAGTTGTCGAGGAAGTCGCGCTCGGTCGGGTACTCTTTCTTGAGCTGCTTGCGGTTGTCGTCGACGTATGTGATGCAGTAGCGGTTGAGAATCCCCTTGGCCACCAGGTCGCGGTAGTAGTCAGAATAAGCCGTGGTGTCAATCGGGACAAACAGGTCGGGCATGATGCCACCGGCCGCGTAGACGGGCCGGTGGTTGCGGATGGTCTCGAAGCGGAGGGAGTCGGGGAAATGGATCGAATCGGCGGAGGAGAACTCTCCCGCCTGGTAGCGGTGGAGCATGTCGGCGCGGTATTCATCCTCGTCGCCGGGGGTGTAAGGCTTCTGTATGCAGCGGCCGGAAGGGGTATAGTATTTCGAGACCGTAAGGCGTATCATCGAGCCGTCGGGGAACGGGAAGGGACGCTGCACCAGTCCCTTGCCGAACGTGCGCCTCCCCACGACCAGGCCGCGGTCGTTGTCCTGCACCGCTCCGGCGGTAATCTCCGAAGCGGAGGCGGAATACTGGTTGACGGTTACTACCAGCCGCCCGTCGAGGAAATAGCCGTCGCGCTCGGCTCCGTAGACCTGGGTCCCGGTCTGGGGGCCGTCGGTGTAGACTACCAGGTCGCCGCGTTTGAGGAAGCGCGAGGCAAGCTCGTGGGCCGCACCGAGGTAGCCGCCCCCGTTATCCTCCAGGTCGAGGATGAGGTTCTTCATCCCCTGCTTCTTGAGGTCGAAGAAAGCCTTGTCGAACTCGGCCGCCGTTTCCTCGGCGAAGCGCGAGATGCGGATATAACCGGTTTCCGGGTCGGCCATATACGCGGCATCGACGGAATAGATGGGAATGTCGTCGCGCACTACGGAGAATATTATCGGCTCATCGACCCCCTTGCGGAGCACCTTGAGGTTGACCCGCGTGCCCTTGGGGCCGCGGAGTATCTTCAGGATTCGCGAGTTGGGGCTCTTGACACCGGAAATCACCGAGTCGCCTGCCTGCAGTATGCGGTCGCCCGGCAGGATGCCGACCTTCTCCGACGGGCCGCCGGAGGTGGTCTGAATCACGAACAGCGTGTCATTCAGCATATTGAACTGCACCCCGATTCCCGAGAAGTTCCCTTCGAGCGGCTGGGTGAGTTCCTTGGTCTCCTCCGGGTCGGAATAGGAGGAATGGGGGTCGAGGTTCTTCAGCATCGCGACAATCGCGTCCTGCACCAGGCGGTCGGCATCGACCGTATCGACGTAGTATGTCTCGATAATCTTTTCGGCGTAACCCAGCTTCTGGGCGGGCTGCATCTGCGGGATTTCCTGTTTCCCGCGGTTGGAAAAGAACTGGCCGAACGCCATGGTCGCGGCGGTAAGGAGGGAGGCCGTTATGATGAATTTTCTCATTGTCGTGCGTGTGTCTTGTCGCGTTAGGGAATATAGGGGGAGATGTCGCGGCCGAAAGCCGCCAGCTCGCGCACCATTGAAGAGCTGATTGCCGCGTGTTCGGGCAATGTATAAATTAAAACAGATTCCAGCCCCGAAAGGTTGCGGTTGATGTCGGCCAGCGAGCGCTCATACTCGAAATCGGCGACCGTGCGCGCCCCGCGGAGCAGGAACCGCGCGCCGTGGCGGCGGGCAGCGTCTACCGTCAGGTCCTCATAGACCACAACCTCGACCTTCGGCTCCCCGGCATACACCCGACGGATCGCCTCAAGACGCTCCTCGACCGGCTGCCAGGGGCGCTTCGCCCGGTTGACTCCGATACCTATAACAATTCTGGAGAACATCGGCAGCGCCCTGTCGACCACCGACTTGTGGGCCACCGTGAACGGGTCGAACGACCCCCCGAAAAACGCGCATTCTCCCATAGGTCAACTGATTTCGGAGTCGTCCTCGATGACGAGGTTGTCGATGATGAAGGTCTGGCGGTCGGCGGTGTTTTTGCCCATGTAGAACTCCAGGAGGTCGCCGACGGCGTCCTCGCGGCGGAGGGTGACGCGGTCGAGGCGCATATCGGGCCCGATGAAGCCGCGGAACTCGTCGGGCGAAATCTCTCCGAGGCCCTTGAAGCGGGTTATCTCGGCGTTCTCGCCGAAGGCGGCGATGGCATCGACGCGCTCCTGGTCGTTGTAGCAGTAGTAGACGTCGCGGGGCTGGTCGGTTCCATCCTCGGCCGCTTTCTTCCCTTTGCCGGAGGCCTTGCGGCGGGTGCTCTTCTTGTCGCGCACGCGGAAGAGGGGGGTCTGGAGGACGTAGACGTGCCCTTTCTTCACCAGGTCGGGGAAGAACTGGAGGAAGAAGGTAAGGAGCAGCAGACGTATGTGCATGCCGTCGACATCGGCATCGGTCGCGATAATGACGTTGTTGTAGCGCAGCCCGTCGATGCCGTCCTCGATGTTGAGGGCTGCCTGGAGGAGGTTGAACTCCTCGTTCTCGTAGACTACCTTGCGGGTGAGGCCGAACGAGTTGAGGGGCTTGCCGCGGAGGGAGAAGACGGCCTGGGTCTCGACGTCGCGTATCTTCGTTATGGAGCCGGAGGCGGAGTCGCCCTCGGTGATGAAAATCGAGGAGGCGAGCTTCTTCCCCTCGTCCCCCTTGGGGTCGTTGAGGTGGATGCGGCAGTCGCGGAGTTTGGAGTTGTGGAGGTTTACCTTCTTGGCACGCTCGCGGGCGATTTTCGTCACGCCCGCCATGGCCTTGCGCTCGCGCTCGCTCTCCTGGATTTTCTTCAGGATTATTTCGGCGGTGTCGAGGTCTTTGTGGAGGTAGTTGTCAAGCTCCTTTTTGAGGAAGTCGCTGATGAACTTGGCGACGGTCGGGCCGTCGGGCCCCATGTCGCGCGACCCGAGCTTCGTTTTGGTCTGCGATTCGAAAATCGGCTCCTCGACCTTGATCGAGATCGCGGCGATCATGCCGTTGCGGATGTCGGTGTATTCGAAATTCTTGGCGAAATACTCCTTGATTGTCCTTGAAACGGAGTCCTTGAAGGCCGCCAGGTGGGTGCCCCCCTGGGTCGTGTGCTGGCCGTTGACGAAGGAGTAGTATTCCTCTCCGTACTGGTTGGCGTGGGTCAGGGCGATTTCGATGTCGTCCCCCTTGAGATGGATTATGTCGTAGAGCGGTTCCTTGGTCATGTTGGCCTTCAGGAGGTCGAGCAGACCGTTGCGCGAGACGTAGCGCTTTCCGTTGAGATAGATCGCCAGCCCGGTGTTCAGGTAGGTGTAGTTCTTCAGGAGCGTGACGATGAACTCCATATTGAACCGGTAGTCGCGGAAAACAGTATTGTCGGGCGTGAACTCTACGAACGTGCCGTTCGGCTCGTCGGTCGCCGTCTCCTCCGTCTCGCTGACCAACTCGCCGCGGGCGAACTCGGCGCGGCGCGTCAGCCCGTCGCGGTGGCTCTGGATCACGAACCGCGAGCTGAGGGCGTTGACGGCCTTGATACCGACGCCGTTAAGGCCGACCGACTTCTTGAACGCCTTGCTGTCGTACTTAGCGCCGGTGTTCATCTTCGACGCGACGTCGATCATCTTTCCCAGGGGGACGCCGCGGCCGTAGTCGCGCACGCTGACGGTGCCTTCCTCGACCTGGACGGTAATCTTGTTGCCGAACCCCATCATATATTCGTCGATAGAGTTGTCGAGCACCTCCTTGAGGAGCACGTAGATACCGTCATCGTTGTAAGTACCGTCCCCTAACTTACCGATATACATACCGGGGCGGAGGCGTATATGCTCGTTCCACGAGAGGGTCTTGATGTCCTCCTCGTCGTATTCGGCGGAGCCGGTCGGCTCCGTCAGCTCCATGTCCTCGTCGTCCCGGACACTCAGCAGGTCGTCGTCGCGTCTTGTTTCCTCGCTCATTGGCATAATGCGTCAAACGCCCGACACCGCCGGGCTATTGCAAAGTTACGAAATTCCCTCCAAAAAGCGCCCCTCCCCGCCCCGGTTTTTGCGAAACAACGGCGAGATGCCGAAACATCCCGCCGTTGCTTAACACGTCGGAGAGGTTTACAGGCGGACTTTGCGGGCGGAGGAGCCGCGGCGCTCGATGTATAGGCCGGAGGGGAGGCCCGCGTCACGCGGGGAGGCGAACTCGCCGACTTTCACGCCGCCGAGGGTGTAGATTTCGGCGGGGAGGGAGGCATCGCCCTCTTCGCGGTCAGCGGCGACATTCTCCACGCCTACCATCTCTGAGCGGTCAAAGTAGGTATATTCCACGACCTCCCGGGGAGAACCCTGATAGCTCGATACAGACTTTGTGAGCATGAAGACGTTGTCAGAAGCCGCGATCTGGCCCGGAAGCGCCACAACCTCGTCACCGGCGACCGATGTGTCATACTCATATGCCACATCCTCACTTAGTTCGAGGTCACCATCGCCGGCCGATGTCGTGTAGCGGCGCCACACCTTGCGCGACGCTACGGCCCGGGTGTCATCCAGGTATGCCGTCAGGGTGCGGTTCCCCTCTATGTATTCCTCTTCTCCCATAGCGTTATATGAATGAGACTCGGTCTGGCGTCCCAGTTCGTCATAGACACTTTCAAAACGGGCTTTGAAAGATATGTCCCCTCCCTGGTAGGAAATAGTCTCTCGGTTCAAAGTCCCATAGCGGCAAAAGTTTTCAACCGATTTGTAGGTCACGAACATCTGGCCGGACTCGTTGTCGCGGTTTTTACGGACCAAACTGATGAAATTCATAAACACGCGGGGAGTACCTTCGTCATCGGTATAGGTCTCATAATTATTGACCGTGTCTTCTGAGTAAGACTCGACCCGTTTTCCCTCCGCGTCAAGGCTGAATACCGAGAAATGAACAGAATACTCGTATTCTCCGTTTTTCAGAGTATTCGGGGTAAAGGTCACGGTGTGCGACTGGGTCACAGCTACCTCAGCACCCTCGGCATCAAGCTCATATGTGGTGCTTCCGACCATAAGCGTCATGTCAACCCCGGGAATCAGCCCTGACTGGTATCTGGTCACGGTCTTGCCGGCAGACACCCAGGCGCTTGTCGCGGCGTTCCACCGATAGCCATACATGGTACCGGTTCTGACGTCGCCGTCAGTAGCTGTCGTTGATGTCGACTTGTCGGTAGGGACCCAGCCTCCGGTTTCCGCGTCCCAAGAGTAATTGACCGTAGTGGTGACGGGAACGCCGTCGGCGGATGTCTCGGTAGTCCTCTCCCATTTGGAACCATAGACGGAATACCGAGGTAAGAAACGCTCGACTTTTGAGGCATTAAGCGTCGTATTGCCTGTTTCGTCATATGCGTATTCCGCCGTTCTCACATTGGAAATTTCCTTGCTCCCGTCCGTACTCTGATATGTCGTAAGCTTGTATGAGGTAACCCTTCCGTACTCGTCATAGCCATATTCTTGCAACTGGGTAGTGTCATAAGAGCGGCTCGTGCAACGTCCCAGGGTGTCCCAAGTTAATACTTGCTCCTCTGTCTGCGACTGCAAAGTCCCGTTGTTGGAAATCATTTGCCTGTAGCCGACGGGGCAGCCGGTCTCGTTGAATGTGTAGTTTCTCGTCGTGAGAGTATTGTTAAAGGTCGTGCGTCTGCCCGCGAGCCACTTTTTAGCGGTCTCACCCGGGGCCTGAGGCGGGGTTTCAGTCGGCCTGTAATTGTCGAGGGGTCCGGCGGAAGCGGCGGCCGCGGCCGCGAGGAGGGTGATGAGGAGTATGTGTCTTCCCATAAGCTGTGTTTCTATATTTCGGATAATCGGATTGTCTGATTGGCACTATCGCAAAACACGCCTATGCGGCCCAGCGGAGCCGGGGGCACAGGGCGTGACAATGCGCTTAGAGATTGAAGGGAAGAGAGAGGGCGAAGGTGTGTCTTGGAAGAGGCGGCGCTTATTTCTTGGCGGCTTCGAGGGAGAGCTTGCGGAACTCCTTCATAGCTTTTTCCAGTTCGAGGGAAACCTTGCGTGCGCGGGTGCCGGCAGCCTTGTTACCGTTCTCCAACTGTGCCATTGCTTCTTTCATGAAGGCCGCATTCAGCTCGGCAACTTTTTCAACTAAGTTTTTCATTGCTTTGAGTGTTATTGGTATGTGTATGGTGTTAAAAGGATTGGATATTTCTTCCTAATCGCAAAGTTAGGAAAAATTCCGTAACCGCAACATTTTTAAGCGATAATTTGCAAAAAAACGCGATTTTTCCCTGGCGGGGCGTTATTGACACTCAGAAGCGCCGGGGAGGCGGTCCCGAAGCGCAGGTTAGTACAAGAAAAAGAGCCGCGTCGGGGGTGGACGCGGCTCTCGTTATCGGGATGGCTGAGGGGTTCAGCCGATGTTTTCGGGTTCGGGCATCTGGTCGGCGAACTCGGAGGCGAGAGCGCCCTCGATGTCGTCGCGCGAGCCTACTACGAGGCGGCTGTACTGGGGCAGACCGGTACCGGCGGGAATCAGGTGTCCGCAGATGACGTTCTCCTTCATGCCGACGAGGTTGTCGGTCTTGCCGTTGATGGCGGCCTCGTTGAGCACCTTGGTGGTCTCCTGGAAGGAAGCGGCCGACATGAACGACGAGGTCTGGAGGGCGGCGCGGGTGATACCCTGGAGAATCTGCTCGGAGGTCGCGGGCACGGCGTCGCGCACGGTAACGACCTTGAGGTCGCGGCGCTTGAGGGCCGAGTTCTCGTCGCGGAGCTTGCGGGCGGTGATAATCTGGCCGGGCTTGAGGTTCTCGGAGTCGCCGGCGTCGACGACTACCTTCTTGCCCCAGATGCGGTCGTTCTCCTCCATGAAGTCGCGCTTATCAACAACCTGCTGCTCGAGGAACATGGTGTCGCCCGGATCGATGATGTTGACTTTGCGCATCATCTGGCGCACGATAACCTCGAAGTGCTTGTCGTTGATTTTCACGCCCTGCATGCGGTAGACGTCCTGCACCTCGTTGACGATGTAGTCCTGCACGGCTGTCGGGCCCATGATGTTGAGGATGTCAGAAGGAGTGATGGCTCCGTCGGACAGCGGGGTGCCGGCGCGTACGTAGTCGTTCTCCTGCACGAGAATCTGCTTCGACAGGGGCACGAGGTATTTCTTGACCTCGCCGAGCTTGGAGGTGACGGAAATCTCGCGGTTGCCTCGCTTGGGCTTGGGGGCGAACTTGACCTCGCCGTCGATTTCGGTAACGACCGCGGGGTTCGACGGGTTGCGGGCCTCGAAAAGCTCGGTGACGCGGGGCAGACCGCCGGTGATGTCGCCGGCGCCGCTGGTCGAGCGTGTAATCTTGACGAATACCTCGCCGGGCTTGACGGAATCCTTGTCGTTGAGCATAAGGTGGGCGTTCACGGGGAGGGCGTAGGTGCGCAGCACGTTGCCGTCGATGTCGACGATGTCGGCCTCGGGCACCACGTTGCGGTCACGCGACTCGATGATGATCTTCTCGGAGTTGCCGGTCTGCTCGTCGACCTCGTTGCGGTAGGTGACGTTCTCGACGAGGTTGCGGTACTGGATATGTCCGCCGACCTCGCTGACGATGACGGCGTTGAAGGGGTCCCATTCGCAGATGACGTCCCCTTTCTTGACCTGGGCGCCGTCCTTGAAGAAGAGCTTCGAGCCATAGGGGATGTTGGCGGTCGTGAGAATCATCTTGGTGTTGGGGTCGAGGATTCTCATCTCCGCCATACGTCCGATCACGACCTCCACGGGGTTGCCGTTGGCGCCGACCTCGTCGGTCTGCACGGTGCGCAGCTCCTCGATTTCGAGGATACCGTCGTAGCGGGAGGTGTTGGTAGAGACGGCCGCGATGTTGGAGGCCACACCACCGACGTGGAACGTACGGAGGGTAAGCTGGGTACCCGGCTCGCCGATGGACTGGGCGGCGATCACGCCGACAGCCTCGCCCATCTGGATCGGGCGGCGGGTCGCCAGGTTGCGGCCGTAGCACTTGGCGCAGACGCCCTGCTTGGACTCGCAGGTGAGCACCGAGCGGATTTCGACAGATTCGATCGGGCTGGCGTCGATGCGGTCGGCGGCCACCTCGTTGATTTCCTCGCCGGCTGCGACGATGATTTCGCCGGTTGTCGGGTCGACAACGTCGTGGACGGAGACGCGACCGAGGATGCGCTCGCCGAGCGAGACAATCACCTCGTCGTTCTTCTTGACCTCGCGGCATACGAGGCCGCGGAGCGTGCCGCAGTCCTCCTCGCGGATAATCACGTCGTGGGCGACGTCGACCAGACGGCGGGTAAGGTAACCGGCGTCGGCGGTCTTCAGGGCGGTGTCGGCAAGACCCTTGCGGGCGCCGTGGGTGGAGATGAAGTACTCCAGCACCGACAGACCCTCCTTGAAGTTCGCGAGAATCGGGTTCTCGATAATCTGGCCACCCTCGGCACCGGCCTTCTGGGGCTTCGCCATAAGGCCGCGCATACCGGCGAGCTGACGGATCTGGTCCTTCGAACCGCGGGCACCCGAGTCAAGCATCATGAATACGGAGTTGAAGCCCTGGTCGGCCTCGGTCATCTGCTTCATGAGCACGTCGGTGAGGCGGGCGTTGACGTGGGTCCAGATATCGATAATCTGGTTGTAGCGCTCGTTGTTGGTGATGAAGCCCATGGCGTAGTTGTTCATCACCTCCTCTACCTGGGCGTAACCTTCGGCCACGATTTCCTTCTTTTCGGGCGGGATGATAACGTCGCCGAGGTTGAAGGAAAGGCCGCCGCGGAAGGCCATGTAGTAACCCATGTTCTTGATGTCGTCGAGGAACTGGGCGGAACGGGGGATACCGCACTTCTTGATTACGTCGGCGATGATGTTGCGCAGCGATTTCTTGGAAATCAACTGGTTGACGTAGCCGAGCTCTTCGGGGACATGCTCGTTGAAGAGCACGCGGCCTACAGAGGTGTTCTCCATCAGGCGCTTTACCTTTTCGCCGTTCTCGTCGATGTCGTCGACAACGACGGAAATCGGGGCGTGGAGGTCGAGACGCCCTTCGTTATAGGCGATCTGGGCCTCTTCGGGTCCGTAGAACTTCAGGCCCTCACCCTTGGCTCCCTTGCGGAGTTTGGTGATATAGTAGAGGCCGAGTACCATGTCCTGCGAGGGCACGGTGATAGGCGCTCCGTTGGCGGGGTTGAGGATGTTGTGGGAGCCGAGCATCAGCATCTGCGCCTCGAGGATAGCCTCGTTGCCCAGGGGAAGGTGGACGGCCATCTGGTCTCCGTCGAAGTCGGCGTTGAAGGCGGTACATGCCAGCGGGTGGAGCTGGATAGCCTTGCCCTCGATCATCTTGGGCTGGAAGGCCTGGATACCGAGGCGGTGAAGCGTCGGGGCGCGGTTGAGCAGCACGGGATGCCCCTTCATGACGTTTTCGAGGATGTCCCATACGACCGGTTCCTTGCGGTCGACGATCTTCTTGGCGGACTTGACGGTCTTCACGATGCCGCGCTCGATGAGCTTGCGGATCACGAACGGCTTGTAAAGCTCGGCGGCCATGTATTTGGGGATACCGCACTCGTGCATCTTCAGCTCGGGGCCTACGACGATAACCGAACGGGCCGAGTAGTCGACGCGCTTACCGAGAAGGTTCTGACGGAAGCGGCCCTGCTTGCCCTTGAGCGAGTCGGAGAGGGATTTGAGGGGGCGGTTGGCGTCGGTCTTCACGGCTGACGACTTGCGGGAGTTGTCGAGCAGGGAGTCGACGGCCTCCTGGAGCATGCGCTTCTCGTTTCGCAGAATCACCTCTGGGGCCTTGATTTCAATCAGGCGCTTGAGGCGGTTGTTGCGGATGATGACGCGGCGGTAGAGGTCGTTGAGGTCGGAGGTCGCGAAGCGGCCGCCGTCGAGGGGCACCAGCGGGCGGAGTTCGGGCGGAATCACTGGCACGGCCTGGAGAATCATCCACTCGGGCTTGTTGCGGTGGGCCGAGGCGCGGAACGACTCCACAACCTGGAGGCGCTTCAGGGCGTCGGTCTTGCGCTGCTGCGAGCCGTCCTTGTGGGCGATGTCGCGGAGCTGGTAGCTGAGGGCGTCGAGGTCGATGCCGACCAGGAGGTCGTAGATGGCCTCCGCGCCCATCTTGGCGACGAACTTGTTGGGGTCGTCGTCGGGGAGCTGGGCGTTACCTTCCGGCAGGCGCTCCATATACTCAAAGTACTGGTCCTCGTCGAGAAGGTCCATGCGCGACAGGGGCGCCTTGGGGTCGTCGGCGAAGGGGCCGGGATTGATCACGATGTACTTCTCGTAATAGATTACGGCGTCGAGCTTCTTGGTCGGGAGACCCAGGAGGTAGCCGATTTTGCTGGGGAGGGAGCGGAAGTACCAGATATGGGCCACGGGCACGACGAGCTTGATGTGGCCCATGCGCTCGCGGCGTACCTTCTTCTCGGTGACTTCGACACCGCAGCGGTCGCAGACGATTCCCTTGTAGCGGATGCGCTTGTACTTGCCGCAGTGGCACTCGTAGTCCTTCACCGGGCCGAAGATGCGCTCGCAGAAGAGGCCGTCGCGTTCGGGCTTGTAGGTGCGGTAGTTGATGGTTTCGGGTTTCAGCACCTCTCCCGACGACTTCTCGAGAATCTCCTCGGGCGAAGCGAGCCCGATGGAGATTTTGGAGAATCCGGTCTTCGACTTTGTGTCTTTTCTAAAAGCCATATGTTGTTTTGGTCGATGTTTTTGTTAAGGATTTCCGCGGACCGGAGGGGGCTTTCGCGCCTCCGGGGGCCGCGGGTTATATATAACGTCGGAAAAGGCGTTTTATTGTTCGAGGTTGATGCTCAGGCCCAGACCCTGCAGCTCGTGCAGCAGCACGTTGAGCGACTCGGGGATTCCGGGGGTAGGCATCGGCTCGCCCTTGACGATCGCCTCGTAGGCCTTGGAGCGGCCGGTGACGTCGTCCGACTTGATGGTCAGGATTTCCTGCAGGATGTGCGACGCGCCGAATGCTTCCAGCGCCCAGACTTCCATCTCACCGAAACGCTGTCCGCCGAACTGCGCCTTACCGCCGAGCGGCTGCTGGGTAATCAGCGAGTACGGGCCGATGGAGCGCGCGTGCATCTTGTCCTCGACCATGTGGCCGAGCTTCAGCATGTAGATCACGCCGACGGTCGCGGGCTGGTCGAAGCGCTCGCCGGTGCCGCCGTCGTAGAGGTAGGTCTTGCCGTAGCGGGGGAGTCCGGCCTTGTCGGTCCACTCGTTGAGGTCGTCCATGGTCGCTCCGTCGAAGATGGGGGTAGCGAATTTCTCGCCCAGCTCGCGGCCGGCCCATCCGAGCACGGTCTCGAAAATCTGGCCCAGGTTCATTCGGGAAGGCACGCCCAGGGGGTTAAGGCATATGTCGACCGGAGTGCCGTCGGCGAGGAAGGGCATGTCCTCCTGGCGGACGACGCGGGAGACGATACCCTTGTTACCGTGGCGGCCGGCCATCTTGTCGCCGACGCCGATCTTACGCTTCTTGGCGATGTATACCTTGGCGATCTGCATGATGCCGGAGGGGAGCTCGTCGCCGATTGATATGTCGAACTTCTTGCGGCGCATCTCGGCGTCGATTTCCTTCGACTTGCGCAGGTAGTTGACGAGGGTCTGGCGGATGAGGTCGTTTGTGTGGTCGTCGTCGGTCCACTTCGAGAGGTTGAGGGTGTCGTAGTCGACATCCTTCAGCGCCCCGGCGGTGAACTTGGCTCCCTTGGGGATAATGTCGGTTCCGAGGAAGTCCTTGACTCCGGCGGAAACGCGGTCGGCCGTGAGGGTCATCAGCTTGTTGATCAGCACGTCGCGGAGCTTCGCCTGGCGCAGCTCGTACTCCTCGTCGATGCGGGGGAGCATAGCCTGGGCGGCCTTGTTCTTACGGCCTGTCTTGTTGGCGCGCGAGAAAAGGGTCGTGCCGATGACGACGCCCTTCAGCGAGGGGGAGGCCTTCAGGGAGGCGTCCTTCACGTCGCCCGCCTTGTCGCCGAAGATGGCGCGGAGCAGCTTCTCCTCGGGGGTGGGGTCCGACTCACCCTTCGGGGTGATTTTACCGATCATGATGTCGCCGGGAACGACGTGGGCTCCGAGGCGGATGATGCCGCGCTCGTCGAGGTCCTTGGTGGCGTCCTCGGAAACGTTGGGGATGTCGGAGGTCAGCTCTTCCATGCCGCGCTTTGTCTCGCGGACCTCGAGGGCGTACTCGTCGACGTGGACGGAGGTCAGGATGTCCTCCTTGACCATGCGCTCGTTAAGCACGATGGCGTCCTCGTAGTTGTAACCCTTCCAGGGCATGAAGGCAACTTTCAGGTTGCGGCCCAGGGCGAGCTCGCCGTTCTCGGTCGCGTAGCCCTCGGTCAGGATGTCGCCGGCCTTGACGCGCTGGCCGCGGTTGCAGATGGGGCGCAGGTCGATGGTCGTCGACTGGTTGGTCTTGCGCCACTTCGGTATGTGGTACTCCTTGACGGCGTCCTCGAAGGAGACGAACTCTTCCTCGTCGGTGCGGTCGTAGCGGATGCGGATGGTGGTCGCGTCGACGAACTCGATTGTTCCGTCACCCTCGGCCATAATCTGGGTGCGGGAGTCGCGGACGAGCTGCCCCTCGATGCCGGTGCCGACAATCGGGGCCTCGGAACGCATCAGAGGCACGGCCTGACGCATCATGTTCGATCCCATCAGGGCGCGGTTGGCGTCGTCGTGCTCCAGGAAGGGGATGAGCGACGCGGCAATGGACGCGATCTGCTGCGGAGCGACGTCCATAAGCTCGATCTGCTCGCCGGGGACAATCGGGAAGTCGGCGTCGAGACGGGCCTTGACGCGTGGATTGACGAACTTGCCGTTGTCGTCGACCGGGGCGTTCCCCTGGGCGATCATCTTACCCTCCTCGACCTCGGCGGTGAGGTAGGTGACGTGGCTGTTGTCGAGGTCGACAACGCCGTTCTCGACCTTGCGGTAGGGGGTCTCGATGAAGCCGAGGTCGTTGATTTTGGCGTAGACGCAGAGCGACGAAATCAGGCCGATGTTCGGGCCTTCAGGGGTCTCGATCGGGCAGAGGCGGCCGTAGTGGGTATAGTGCACGTCGCGCACCTCGAAGCCGGCGCGCTCGCGCGACAGACCGCCGGGGCCGAGGGCCGAGAGACGGCGCTTGTGGGTGATTTCGGCCAGGGGGTTGGTCTGGTCCATGAACTGCGACAGCGCGTTGGTGCCGAAGAAGGTGTTGATAACCGACGAGATTGTCTTGGCGTTGATCAGGTCGATCGGGGTGAACACCTCGTTGTCGCGCACGTTCATGCGCTCGCGGATCGTGCGGCTCATGCGGGCCAGGCCGACGCCGAACTGGTTGTAGAGCTGCTCGCCGACAGTGCGGACGCGGCGGTTCGACAGGTGGTCGATGTCGTCGACGTCGGTCTTGGAGTTAATCAGCTCGATAAGGTATTTGATAATCTCGATGATGTCCTCCTTGGTCAGGACGCGCACCTCCATCGGGGTCGTCAGGCCGAGCTTCTTGTTGATACGGTAGCGGCCGACGTCGCCCAGGTCGTAACGCTTCTCGGAGAAGAAGAGGTTTGTGATTACCTCGCGGGCGGAAGCGTCGTCGGGAGCCTCGGCGTTGCGGAGCTGGCGGTATATATACTGGATCGCCTCCTTCTCGGAGTTGGAGGTATCTTTCTGGAGGGTGTTGAAGATAATCGAGTAGTCGGAAGAGGTCGCGTCCTCCTTGTGGAGGAGGATTGTCTGGACGCCGGATTCGAGGATGTCGTCGATGTTCTCCTCCGAAATCACGGCCTCGCGCTCCAGGACTACCTCGTTGCGCTCGAGCGACGCTACCTCGCCGGTATCGGTGTCGACGAAGTCCTCGGTCCAGGACTTGAGGACGCGGGCGGCGAGCTTGCGGCCGATGGCGTTGCGGAGGTTGGTCTTGGTGACCTTCATCTCCTCGGCCAGGTCGAAGATGTCGATAATGTCCTTATCGCTCTCGAGGCCGATGGCGCGCAGAAGAGTCGTCACGGGAAGCTTCTTCTTGCGGTCGATGTAGGCGTACATCACGTTATTGATGTCGGTCGCGAACTCAATCCAGGAACCGCGGAAGGGGATGATGCGGGCCGAGTAGAGCTTCGTGCCGTTGGCGTGGGTGCTCTGTCCGAAGAACACGCCGGGCGAACGGTGGAGCTGGGAAACGACCACGCGCTCGGCGCCGTTGATGACGAACGTGCCCTTCTCGGTCATATAGGGGATGGGGCCGAGATAAACGTCCTGCACCACGGTCGCGAAATCCTCGTGGTCGGGGTCGGTGCAGTAGAGTTTGAGCTTCGCCTTGAGGGGGACGCTGTATGTCAGGCCGCGCTGCAGACACTCCTCGATGGTGTAGCGGGGCGGGTCGATATAATAGTCGAGGAACTCGAGCACGAAGTTGTTGCGGGTGTCGGCGATGGGGAAGTTCTCGGCGAACACCTTGTAAAGACCCTCGTTGTTCCTTTTTTCAGGCGGGGTGTCGAGCTGCAGGAAGTCCTGGAAGGATTTGAGCTGCACCTCGAGGAAGTCGGGGTAAGGAAGCGGGTTCTTTACCGAGGCGAAATTAACGCGGGGTTTGGAGTTAGTTGACATCAATAAAATGAATTGTTGATAGCTATCGGTTTGTTCTGGCGGGGCGCGGGCCGTTAAGCGCCGTTAAAGTTTCTTAAACTTTCGGAAAGTTGCGGAAACTTTGTTAACGCCCCGCTTTATAAACGGAAAAGGTTAAGCGTCCGGGACAAGCCCGGTCGCTTAACCGTTTTCTCTTCAAAGCAGAAGAGGGTGCCTGGCGAGGGGATGCTTATTTCAGCTCTACCTCAGCGCCCTGCTCTTCGAGCTTCTTCTTGAGATCCTCAGCCTCAGCCTTGGCAACGCCTTCCTTGAGGACGCTGGGCGCGCCGTCAACCATTTCCTTGGCTTCCTTCAGGCCAAGACCGGTCAGCTCCTTGACGAGCTTGACAACCTGGAGCTTGGAAGCGCCGGCGTTCTTGAGGACTACGTCGAAGGCGGTCTTCTCTTCTGCGGCGGGTGCGCCAGCGGCGGGACCTGCTGCTACAGCGACTGCGGCTGCGGCGGGTTCGATGCCGTACTCCTCTTTGAGGATGGTAGCGAGTTCGTTTACTTCCTTGACGGTGAGGTTAACTAAAGATTCTGCAAGAGCTTTGATGTCTGCCATTGTAGTATGAATTTGTAGTTGTTTTTGTTTTGGTGAGTTGAATCGGGAGAGAGCGGGAGGGTCTCCTCCGGGGGCTTACGCCTCCTTCTTGGAGAGGGTCTCGAGGATGCCGTGGATGGTGTTGCCGCCGCTCTGCAGAGCGCTGATAACGTTCTTGGCGGGGGACTGCAGGAGAGCCACGACGTCGGCGATGAGCTCGTTCTTGCTCTTGATGTTCGAGAGAACTTCGAGCTGGTCCTCACCCATGTAGACGGTTTCCTCTACATACGCGGCCTTGAGGCGGGGGAGAACGTCGTCCTTCTGGCGGAACTTCTTGAGGAGCTTGGCGGGAGCGTTACCCGTGTTGCAGCACATCAGAGAAGTCGACTCCTTCAGGGCGCCGTAGAGCTCGGAGTAGTCTCCCTCGAGCTGTTCGAGCGCCTTGTGGAGAAGGGTGTTCTTGACCACCATCAGTTTGATGTCGCTGTTGAAGCACTCGCGGCGGAGCTGCGAGGTCTTTTCAGCGTTCAGGCCGGCGGTTTCCACGAGGTAGAAGCAGGAGTACTCTTTGATGGTCTCCGCTATTTTTTCGATGATTAGGGCTTTATCTTCCTTTTTCATTGTGGTTCGGTCTGAAAGGGGTTAGTCGTCGATGGTCTTGGAGTCAACCTTGATGCCGGGGCCCATGGTGGACGAAAGATAAATGCTCTTGAGGTAGGTGCCTTTGGCCGTGGCGGGCTTCAGCTTGATCAGAGTGTTGATGAACTCGCGGGCGTTTTCTTTCATCTGCTGGGGAGTGAAGGATACCTTGCCGATCGAAGTGTGAACGATACCGTTCTTGTCGACCTTGAAGTCAATCTTACCCTTCTTCACCTCCTCGACAGCCTTGGCGACGTCGACGGTCACTGTGCCGCTCTTGGGGTTAGGCATCAGGCCGCGGGGACCGAGGATACGGCCCAGGGCACCGATCTTACCCATGATCGCGGGCTGGGTGATGATGACGTCGATGTCGGTCCATCCGCCCTTGATCTTCTCGATGTACTCGTCGAGACCTACATAGTCGGCACCGGCTGCCTTGGCGGCTGCCTCGGCGTCGGCGGTGCAGAGCACCAGCACGCGCACCTGCTTGCCGGTTCCGTGGGGGAGCGTAACGACGCCGCGGACCATCTGGTTGGCCTTGCGGGGGTCGACACCCAGGCGTACGTCAATGTCGAACGAAGCGTCGAACTTGGCGTAGTTTGTCTCTTTGACCTTCTCGGCGGCTTCCAGCAGGGGATATGCCTTCCCTACTTCAATCTTGGATAAAGCTAACTTCTGGTTCTTTGTCAGTTTTGCCATTGTTCTTGAAGTTTACGGGTTAGACATTCTCGGGGAAAGCCCCTTTAACGGTGATACCCATGCTGCGGGCGGTACCTGCCACCATGCGCATGGCCGATTCAACGGTGAAGCAGTTCAAATCGGGCATCTTGTCGGTAGCGATCGTCTTAACCTGGTCCCAGGTGAGTTCGGCGACTTTCTGACGGTTCGGCTGGGCCGAGCCTTTCTTGATTTTCGCCGCTTCCATCAACTGGATGGCCACCGGGGGAGTCTTGACGATGAAGTCGAAGCTCTTGTCGGTGTAATAAGTGATTATTACAGGGAGAACTTTACCGGCTTTGTCTTGGGTACGGGCGTTAAACTGCTTGCAGAACTCCATGATGTTGATGCCCTTGGAACCCAGCGCGGGTCCTACTGGGGGCGAGGGGTTCGCGGCACCGCCCTTAATCTGCAATTTGATCTGTCCAGCAACTTCTTTTGCCATTGTTTCAAAAGTTTATTTGATTAACGAAACGCGCCTATCCGTGATGCGGGCGTCTTTTCGGCCGCGTAACCGACCGCGGGCCTTCAGCGCTCCGGGAGCCTGGAAACTCCCGTGACTTCGGGCCCTGCCCTCCGGCAAAGCGCATAGCGGGTCAAACGACCCAGCGAACATAACGAAAAAATCCCACCTGCCGGCGGGGAAGCGTTCCTTTCGGAATTATTCCCTCTCGACCTGTGAGTTTTCGAGCTCCATCGGAGTCTCTCTGCCGAAGATTTTGACGGTCACCTTCAGCTTCTTCTTCTCAGGGAAGACCTCGCTGATTTTGCCGTTGAACCCGGCGAAGGCCCCGGAGATGACTTTGACGGTCTCTCCGACCAGGTAGTCGTTGGTGCCTTCCTCAAGACTCTCGTTGATGTCGTCGGCGGTACCGAGCATGCGCATCACCTCGCTCTCGCGCAGCGGTTCGGGCTTGGCGTCCTTGCCGCGTCCTTTCAGGAAGTCGATAACGTTGGTGGTGTTTGTGAGCTCGTGAACCACTTCCCCCACGAGTTCTGCCTCGACGAAAACGTAGCCGGAGTAGAGGTTTCTCTCCTTGACTACCTTCTTGCCGTTCTTGACAGTCAGAACTTTCTCGGTCGGAATCAGGACTTGGAAAACGTGGTTCCCCAGGTCGGTGTTCTTGATCGCACCGTCGAGGAGTTCCTTAACCTTTGCCTCCTTGCCGGAAATGGCACGCAGGACGTACCAGGCCCGACGAGGAGCCGAATGTTTTGCGATTTCTTCTGCCATGTCTTTTTAGCTTCTTCCGCTTACGAACGGGGTTAGTTTCCGAGACTATAGATAAGGTGCATCAGCGCGTCGACCACTTGATCCATGATAAATATTATCAGGGCGATAATAACGGAAGCAAGCATCACGATGCAAGCGCTCTTGATTAGCTGAGTCCTTGTGGGCCAGGAGGTCTTGTAACGAAGCTCGTCGTAGGCCTCCTCTATGTTCGTGAGTAATTTGAGTTTTTTCATCAGTGTTCTTTTGGCACGGGTTGAGAGACTCGAACTCCCGACACCTGGTTTTGGAGACCAGTGCTCTACCAACTGAGCTAAACCCGTATGGATAAAAGCGCCGGCTTGTCCGGCATCCGGGGCCGGCGCTTTTGTGGTTTATCGGGGCGGGCGGCTCGCGCCGCGCTCCCCTTCGCCTAATCTCTGAGGATTAGTCGAGGATTTCGGTGATCTGACCGGAACCAACGGTGCGGCCGCCTTCACGGATGGCGAAACGCAGGCCCTGGTCGCATGCTACCGGAGTGATGAGGTCGACGATGATCTCAACGTGGTCGCCGGGCATTACCATTTCTACGCCTTCGGGGAGGGTGATTTCACCGGTCACGTCGAGGGTGCGGATGTAGAACTGGGGACGGTAGTGGTTGTGGAACGGAGTGTGACGGCCGCCCTCTTCCTTCTTCAGGATGTAGACGGAAGCCTTGAACTTCGAGTGGGGCTTAACGACACCCGGGTGGCAGATTACCATACCGCGCTTGATTTCCTTCTTGTCGATACCGCGGAGAAGCAGACCAACGTTGTCGCCGGCTTCGCCCTGGTCAAGGAGCTTGCGGAACATCTCGACGCCGGTAACGGTCGACTTCATGTCGGCGCCCAGACCCATGATCTGAACTTCGTCACCAACCTTCACGATACCGGTTTCGATACGGCCGGTAGCGACGGTGCCGCGGCCGGTGATCGAGAACACGTCCTCGACAGGCATCAGGAAGGGTTTGTCGATGTCGCGGGGAGGCAGGGGAATCCAGTTGTCAACAGCGTCCATGAGCTCCATAACCTTTGCTTCCCATTCGGGCTCGCCGTTGAGGGCGCCCAGGGCGGAACCGCGGATGATGGGGGTTTCGTCGCCGTCGTATTCGTAAGCAGAGAGAAGTTCGCGCATTTCCATCTCAACGAGCTCGAGCATTTCCTCGTCGTCGACCATGTCGCACTTGTTCAGGAAGACAACCAGACGGGGAACGTTCACCTGACGGGCGAGAAGGATGTGCTCGCGGGTCTGGGGCATCGGGCCGTCGGTAGCGGCAACCACGATGATCGCGCCGTCCATCTGGGCGGCACCGGTAACCATGTTCTTCACATAGTCGGCGTGCCCCGGGCAGTCAACGTGCGCGTAGTGGCGGTTTGCGGTCTCGTATTCAACGTGTGCGGTGTTGATGGTGATACCGCGCTCTTTTTCCTCGGGGGCGTTGTCGATCTGGTCGAACGACTTAACCTCGGAGAGACCAGCCTTGGCCAGCACGGTGGTGATGGCGGCGGTCAGAGTGGTTTTACCATGGTCAACGTGGCCGATGGTGCCGATGTTGACGTGGGGTTTGGTTCTTTCGAATTTCTCTTTAGCCATAACTTTGCTATTGTAGTGTAGTTAGTGTTGTCGTTTCTGCCCGCAGCGCCCCTCCGCCGCCGCGCTCTCCCGCCGCGGGGTCCGCGGAGCCTGGGAGGGTGCCCGGGAAGGGGTGAAGCCCTGGGGCGATTTCAACCGACAGGCCACGACAATGACTGGCACTGCCGGGGCTGTGTTTCTTTTTCTGTGGCCTGAAATCAGAGCCGATGCCGGGACTTGAACCCGGGACCTCTTCCTTACCAAGGAAGTGCTCTACCGCTGAGC
>CALBWF010000042.1:0-5372 GCA_937969265.1 uncultured Porphyromonadaceae bacterium | reverse complement strand
CCGCGCCCTCCGGGCGCTCCGCCAGTGTCTTCTTCACCATTCACCCTTCACTATTCACTCTTCACCCTTCACTATTCACCCAACACTTACGCCCGCAATTATTTCCGCGGAAAAAATTGCGGGCGCAAGTGTTGGAATTTGCGAAAATATTTATATCTTTGCAAAATTCGAGGAGTTATAGTCGTTTTATGCGAAACAATGGAATATTTATGCCGCCTCGAAGCATAATATGCAGTTTTAATCAATCCAAATTTATAACCAAAGAGCTGAGTCGCAAATTTTTTCATCTTGACGGGAAAGATTTATCCGAAGCTCTGCTAATCAATCAAATCTTGCGCATGAAAAAAGCAAAACTCCTGCTGGCGGCGCTCGGTTTGGCCGCGGCGCTCCCGCAACAGGCGCTGGCTTATACCGAAAGCCCCTACACGCTCGACTTCAACACGCCGATCGCGACCGTTGATCACAGTTTCCGCGTGGCCCCCAACTGGCGGCACATAGTCGAAGGCGTTGACAACGAGTACGTGTCGTACTATTATGATAGTACGGGAGGCGTCGACGGAACCGGATGCCTCCGCTGCAGCAAACAGGAACTCCAAGACTCCGAGTATGACTGGTACGCAGTCAAGGACATCATTGTCACCCCGATGGTAAGCGGTGAAATATCGTTCGCCGGGAAGCGAATCGGCAGTTACGGCTACATCGAAGTCTACACAGTCAACGAGGACGGCAGTTTAGGAACTCGCCTGCAACGTTTTGACAGCACTGAGCTATCGACCTCAACGTGGAACACAGTGTCCCTTACGACTCCATTGGAGACATCCCAGCGCATCGGATTCCGCATCAGCGAGGCTGCGATTGACGATTTCACCGCCGCCTCCGCAGAACGCGAGCTGGAAAAGAGCCTCCAGGTCGTCTCCGCTGTTCCAGTACCCGAAGCCGTCGATTATGTCGGCAACGGAGCGACCGGCACCATCTACTGGTACCAGCAGCCCTACACCGTGACTCCCGAAGGAACGGAGCCCGGGAAGGTGCTGGTGCAGTATACCGTGACCATAAAGAACGACGGCGAGGTTGACTTCGCCGTAGGCGACGAGAACTATTCCGTCTCCATCATCAACGGTTCTACCAATACGGTTTACGGCACTACCAATATCACCCAAGACCTCGCTGTCGGCGCGACCTCTGAGCCGTTCGTTGTAGAAGCGCTTGTGCCGGCGACAGAATGGCCCAGCTCCTACCGCTACATCAATATGAATGTACGCGAGAACATGATGGGAAGCGTCCTGACCCGCGCCCAGTCGCACTACCGGGCATATGAGCCGAAACTCCTGTTCCGCGAGGCCGGTTCAAGGGACACCAACTCCCTGGCGAGCGCGATTAATCTCGGCATGGTGACCGAGGACACCTCCAAGGAGTTTGAAATCTTCAACGATGGTGCAGCCCCTCTGACCATCAAGAGTATAACCGTTCCCGAAGGTTTCACCTGCGTTGTACGCGAGTTCCCCGCTGAAGGAGAGACGGAGGGCGCGCTTGTAGAGGGCGAGTTCAGCGTTCCCAGGAAAACGAGGAAAGCAGTGACTGTCACCCTTCCCGCTACCACTCCCGGCAGCTACTCCGGCGACATTAAGATTATCTACCTCGACAAAAATCTTGAGGAAGCGACCTACACACTCGCTCTCTCCGGCACAGTTCTCGGCGCCAATACCTGGTCTACCACCTTCGACTCGGCAGATACCGGCCAGAGCGTACAGTATCCCCTTGGCTCCGTGGCCGAAGGAGGCATCAGAAGCGATTATAGGTACAGCAACGGTGTTTACGACATATACCTCAAATCGTACACCAGCAGCAGCTATCAGACGGAGAACAACAAGTTCATCACCCCGAAGCTCCGTGCCCAGGCAGGCGATGCCTTGACATTCGACGTAGCCCGCGACGGCACAAACAGCACTTATTCTATGAAGGTGTATATCTCGACTGACCGCGAGAACTGGGGCGAACCTGTCGCCACCTACACTCCTTCCGATATGGGCGACTCCGCATGGCACAAAGAGAGCATCACCTTTGCCGAGGCTGGCGATTACTACGTTGGTTTTGCCATCTTCGGCATGCGCCTCGACAATGTGGTAGGTCTCGAAAAAGTCGATGTGCCCCATGACGTGTATATTAAAAATGTACGCCAGGACGAGGCCGCCCAGTCGGGCAAGGAGCTGACCGCTACCCTCACCATCATCCCGTTATCCGACGCCGACCCGTCTGATTACACCGTTGAATACTACGTCAACGGAGAGGTCAAGGCCAACGTGAACACTGTCGGTCTTTACACCTCCGCCACCCGCGAGACGCAGTTCAACGCCAAGTGGACTCCCGAGGTCTCTGCCACCACCACCCTCAGCACATACTTCAAGCTGACCTTCACCGACGGCACTGCTTCTTTCCAGTCCCCTGTCAAGGAGATTGTGATCGAGCACCAGCCCGAGTTCGTATTCTTTGATAAAGGGACTTACTCCGGGGCATACAGCAAGCCTGACAACCGCAAGACCGCGATTGACTTCGGCAAGACAAATACCTCCGGTCTGACCCAGCAGTTTGAAATCCACAACTGGGGTACCGCTCCGCTGACCGTCAAGAGCATAACAGTTCCCGCCGGATTCGCGGCCCTCTTCCCCGCGGCAGAGGAAGGAGCCGAAGCCCAACCCGCCGGGGCTGCCACCGTGGCCTCCAAAGAGCGCCAGGCAGTCGACATCGTGCTGACAGCCGATGCGGCCGGTACCTACGAAGGGAACCTCGAAATTGTCTATGTTGACGCGACCGGCGCCGACGCGACTTTCACACTCCCCGTCAAGGCCATAATGCTCGACCCGAACAAGTGGTACGTCACGTTTGACGACGGCACCTCCAGCGGCGTATTCCCCGCCGGCTCCATCGCACAGTCGAATGTCAGCCTGACAAACGCGGGATCCTACTCCGCTCCGGATGTATGTGTCTACAGTGCTTCGACCTCCGACAATATGTTCATTACTCCGAAGATGCATATCGCAACCGCCGGGGAGACTCTCGCGTTTGACGCTAAATGGACACCTAATAACTGGAACAAGTCGATACTGCGCGTATACTATGCGGCAACTCGCGAAGCACTGTCTGATGACACCCAGCGTACTCTTCTTGCCGAATACGACTACTCTGACGAAACCAAGCCCCAACTTACCGAAAGCTTCGCGACCTATACCGTTGCTCTTCCCGAAGCCGGGGACTTCTTTATCGGGTTCGAGATGCGCGAACGCGCCTACATCAATGACCTTTACGGTCTCAGCCTGGCACCCTTCAGCCATGATTTGCAGATTGCGGGTTCGCTGATCCCCGCGAACGGCGTTCAGAACACCCTGGAAACCGCTACAATTTCGTTCCGCAACTTCGGCATCAAGCCAGAGGCAGAAGGCACGTTCACCCTCACTGCATATGTAAACGGCGAGCCGCAGACTATTGAAGGTTACAAGGAGATTCCTACTGTCAACAAGGCCAACGCTCCGACAACATCCTTCGATATCCCGTTCCGCTCGCCCAAGGTCGGCACATTCCCTGTTTACCTTGAATTCAAGGCTGGCGATTTCGTGCTTACCACCGAGCCTCAGGACGTTACCTTCGCAGAAGAAACCCTGTCGAGCGAAATCGTTGTCGGAACTCCGAGCGGTACCAGCAACAATATTCCGCTCAACCTCTATTACAAGAACAGCGAATCAGTAGCCCTTTACACCCCTGCCGAGCTCGGCCTCAACGGAGGCGAGAAAATCGTCAAAATCGCGATGAAGGGCTATATGAAGAAATCCGGATATTCTTCTGACTTCAAGTTATATTACCAGTGGACCGACGACACCGAGCTGACTCGTCCCACCTCTACCGATGCTTTTGACTACTCCGGTATGACCCAGGTTGTCGACCAGGCGGCCTACGAATGGCCCAATGTAGGCGGCGACGGCGACTTAGTAGAGATGCTGGTAATAAACTTCCCCGAACCGGAAGTTTACGAAGCCGGCAAGTCGCTCCGCCTGTTTGTCCGTTCGAGCTGGTCTTCCGATGCCGGCAACAGCATGTTCGCGATAGAGTCTTCGCAAACAAAGAAGAACATCTTCGCGCACAAAAACGACGGCACCAAGGACGTGTTCACCGGTGCATGGTCTGCCATAAACGAACAGGCCCTCCCGGTTCTGCACATCAGCCTTGCCGTAACCCCGATTTCGATTTCGGGTAACGTTACCGACACCGAGGGTAACGCGGCCGAAGGCGCAACCGTTACGCTTGTCAGCACCGACGGCGACAACATCCAGTACGAAGGCACCACCGACGCTACCGGCGCTTACAACGTTAACGTGATCCAGTCGAGCCGCACCTACGACGTAATCGTCACCAAGGACGGCAAGGAGGACTACGCCGACGCCGTAGAGTTCCCCGAGTCGAAGACCACTGACTTCACCCTCTACGAGGTCGCTAACCTCAACGACGAGACCAACGGCGTGACCGCGATCGAAAGCGCGCTCGTTAAGATCAACCTCGGCCTGAAGCCCGGCTTCAACGCCATCGCCCTCCCGGTTGCCCTTACTTCCGACGAGGTAGCAGCCATCTTCGGCGAGGACGCCAAGGTTTACGAGTTCGTAAGCGTTGACGGCGAAATCGACGCCACCGCCCACTTCTTCGCGAAGACCGACGGCATGGAAGCCGGCGTTCCCTACCTGCTGGAACTCGCCGAGGCTCCCGCTCCCTTCAAGGTTAAGGGCCGCGCGGTTGTTGCCGACACCCCCTCGGTAGCCCACTACGCTGTCAACTTCACCGCGACCTACGCTCCTATGGCAGTTACCGACGGCATGTTCTTCCTGACCGCCGACAACTACATCGCGACCACCGCTGCCGCTACCCACGGCCTGAGCTTCGCTGACAACGACGCCGCAGCCGAGACGCTTCCCGCGTTCCGCGCTTACGTCAAGCAGCGCGAAGGCCGCGAGCTGCAGACCCTCCACTTCGACATCCTGACCGACTACACCGGGATTGAAGGCGTCGCCGCCGACTTCGACGAAAACGCCGAGATTTACAACCTCCAGGGTATCCGCGTCAAGAATCCCGTCCGCGGCGGTGTCTACATCGTCAACGGCAAGAAAGTCCTTGTGAAATAATCCCCCCTCACCCATAAACAACAAGCCCGCGAGCATCCCTCGCGGGCTTGTCATTTATGGTAGGGGGTGAAGGGTGAAAGGGTGAAAAGTGAAGGAGATACCGTCATAGCGACCAAGACGGGGTAAAGTAACCGCTTCCTTCAAGAGGGAGTATCTCTGAACTGCACCCCAAAAGTTAGACAAAAAACTTTTGGGGTGCTTTTTATGAAG
>CALBWF010000041.1:0-1986 GCA_937969265.1 uncultured Porphyromonadaceae bacterium | reverse complement strand
GGTCACAATCTTCAGATTGCTCCCGTCGGCCTCACCTCCAAGCTCCTACCATCTGGACCATTCTGACAGCGTCCTCCCATCCGGTCACAATCTCCAGATTGCTCCCATCGCGCTCGGACTCCGGCTCCTACCATCCCGACCGTTCTGACGCACCGCTGACCATCCGGTCTCGAGGGACGACCGCACGCCTTTAACGGGCGAGACGCGTCCCGAGGTAGATATACAAAAAAGTATTATCTTCACCGTTCACCCTTCACCATTCACTGCTCTCTCTTCACTACACCTTTCACTATTCACATTCAAACAATATGGCAACTATTTTTTCAAGAATAGCCGCCGGGGAGATTCCTTCCTACAAGGTGGCGGAAGATGAGCGCCACTTCGCCTTCCTCGACATCAACCCGGTTAACGAGGGGCACGTACTGGTTATCCCCCGCAAGGAAACGGACTATATTTTCGACCTCTCCGACGAGGATTACGAGGCGCTGATGCTTTTCACCAAACGCGTCGCGAAAGCGCTGAAAAAGGCGCTGCCCTGCGCGAAGGTAGGCATGTCGGTTATCGGGCTCGACGTTCCGCACGTCCACGTCCACCTCGTGCCGATGAACAGCGGCACCGACATGGACTTCTGCGGCAAGAAGCTGACCCTCCCCGCGGAGCGCATGGCGGAAATCGCGGAGTCGATAGCAAAAAACTTTGAATAAACGATTCGCATGAAAGCTTACAAGCTCGCTTTCGCCGCCGGGACGGCCCTCCTCCTGGCCGGATGCTCGGAAAAGAAATGGACTGTCGAGGGCACGATCGCCGGAGCCGACGGGAAAGACCTGGTGCTCGAGGCCCCGGCCAGCAACGGCTGGTACGCGGTTGACACCGTGACGCTCGACAGCAAGGGAAAATACTCCTTCAGCATGGCTCCCGCGGGGCATCCCGAAGTCTACCGCCTGACGCTCGGAGGGAGCTCGGCCTACTTCCCTATCGACAGCCTGGAGACGGTAGCGCTCTCGGCCGAGGCTCCCGACATCGCCGCGACCGCGCAGCTCTCCGGCTCGGAGTCGGCGGAGCAGATGCAGACCGTCAACTCGCTGATCGCGGAGGTTGTAGCCAAAAGCGGCAACGCTGCCGCGGGGTATGACCCCGACCTCAAACGGAAACTCGCCGAACAGGTGCTCCGCGACCCGTCGGGCATCGTTGCCTACTACACGGTGTTCCGCCGCGTCGGCGACGTAGCGGTGTTCGACCCCGCGGAACGTTCCGACCTCCGCATTATCGGAGCGGTCGCGAACGCCTACAACCGCGAGCGCCCCGACGACCCGCGGACGGCGCTCCTCAAGCAGGTATATCTCGTAAACCACCGCGGCGACCGCCTGACGCTCCCTACCGACACCATCCAGGCCCGCGAAATCTCGCTGCCCGAAATCTCGCTGCTCGACCTCAAGGGGAAGCGCCGCTCGCTCAACGAGGAGGCGTCGAAGGGAAAGGTGCTCGTGCTGAACTTCACGGCCTACACGGCGCCCGAATCTCCGGCCTTCAACCTCGAGCTGGCGAAAGTCTACGACCAGTACCGGGAACGCGGACTGGAAATCTACCAGGTCGCGATTGACGCCGACGAGTTCCAGTGGAGGGAGTCGGCCGCGAACCTCCCCTGGATCACGGTCTACAACACCCCGTCGGACGGCGCCGCCGCTCTGCGGAACTACAACGTAGGGGCGCTCCCCGCGACGTTCGTCATAAACCGCGACGGAGAGTTAGTGGAGCGCATCGACCAGGTCAACTGCCTCGGAGCCGCCGTCGCGCGATACCTCTAAAGCGCGACAGCCTGACAGCCGCAGTCGTCGGACGAGGTCGAACACAGTGGAACAAGCAGTCGGGCGACACGCATAAAAACGCAATGGCCGACGGCCAGAATTAAGAGGGTGTATCATAATGGCCCATCTGGGTCGTCGCTTGAAGGATTCGGCCTCGGTCACAATCTTCAGATTGCTCCCA
>CALBWF010000040.1:0-95085 GCA_937969265.1 uncultured Porphyromonadaceae bacterium | reverse complement strand
CGGGACCTCCGGGTTATGAATCCGACGCTCTAACCAACTGAGCTATCCCGCCATTTCAAAAATACAGCAATCAGAAGGGAACCCTTCCGTTTTGCGACTGCAAAATTACGCACTATTTCCGAAACCTCCAAATTTTTCGCCAAGTTTTTCGCAGACTCGCACCGAAATCCCTACCGAAACCCCGGCGAAATCCTCAGAAGAGACAAGCCAGCGACAAGGCCGCGCCAAGCCCGAGGCGAGATATGCCGCGCATGCCGGCAACCGCGCCGCGGAGGAGAGGCTGGAACAATCGCGCAAAGCCCCAAGGGGAAAGACTATTCGTGCCTGTGAGGCTTTACAAAACCGCAAAAATGCTGGAGAGCAACAAAGAAATCATGATCGAGCGCCACGGAAATACGACACAGCAGCTCTGTATCTATACTTCCCTTGCGGAGTATCTTGTACACGTTAGTGCGATCGCAATTGATTTCTTGCGCCAGCCACGCTGCCGGGCGGCGCTGGCGACGCAGCTCGTCGCCGATGAGAGAACCGATGTGGACCTTGATGCCACATTCTTCGGTCGGTTTGAGTAAGGACTTCTCGGCCATGCTAAAAGCGAAAAAAGGTGTGGTAAAAAAGAACAGACCGTCCGCGCTGAAGGCAGACTTCTCTTGCGGGCACAAAATTACTAAAAAACAACCCATAGGGACAAAACCGCAACGGACAAAAAGTCCCTCCAGCGCCTTAAAAATAGTGAAAAACGTTTAATTCCTGTAAGCGTAACAGTCTTGTCGCAATGATGTAACCCTATGGAAGCGTTATGATTGCATTTTTCACCCGGACAGACACCGCGCAGTCAGCGCAGACCGGCACGCAGACCGACCCACGTGGAAAGGCTCGATAAAAAAAGTATATTCTCTTGCATAAACGCCGAAATCGCGCTAACTTTGCAGAGAATATGAAAAGCGATTAGCCGCCAAGCCGCCGCACGCCGCCGGGAGGCGCCGCACTGCGGGCTACGGCAGCGGTTAATGAGATGAATGTAAGTAAGATATAATCTCTACACGACAAGTTGCGAAGGCAACTCGATTTTAGAATCACAAATCATGCCTTTTGGCTTTAATCCTGACGCTTCCTGTGAAGGCGGCCGCAGGATTTTTTTATGCCCCGGCCTTGACATCCGCCTAAATAAAGGACAAGGTGACATCTCAGAATTAACCGACTTTCGCGCCCGGATGTGAGGTCGTTGCCATAAAAAAAGAAGCCGTGAGGCTGACTGCCGCACAGCTTCCTGTGTCTTGGTTCCGTCTGCCCCGGAGACCGGGGCGGGAGGCGCGGGATTACTTGTTGACCACGCGGCGCTCCTTGATACGGGCTTTCTTGCCGGTAAGACCGCGGAGGTAGTAGAGCTTCGCGCGGCGAACCTTGCCGTACTTGTTGATGGTGATGGAGTCAATGAAAGGTGATTCCAGGGGGAAGATACGCTCGACACCGATGTTGTCGCTCATCTTGCGCACGGTGAAGCGCTTCTTGCTGCCTTCGCCGGTGATTTTGATAACGACGCCGCGGTACTGCTGGATACGTTCCTTGTTACCTTCCTTGATGCGGTAAGCCACCGTGATGGTGTCACCGGGGCCGAAGTCGGGATGCTGCTTTCCGCAGGCAAACGCCTCTTCGGTTACTTTGATAAGATCCATTTTTTATTTCAATAAAAACTGGGTTAAACAATTGCGCAATATACGCCGGCAGCCTTGTCCGGCCAGAGATTACGCTTTCCGGCCGCAAAGTTAGCAAAAATCCCCCACCCCGCCAAACTATCCGGCATATTTTCAGGAAATTGTTTTCGGGAAAAAAGAAGGGAGGGCGCCGCGCCGCGGAGGCGGGGCGCCCTCCCGATGGTCAATCAGATATTGGAGGGTCGTACATTTGTACTACCCTCTTACTGCCTAATGCTCATTTCACATAGACCTTACGGCCTCCGACAACGTAGATGCCGGGGCGCAGGCTGGCTGCGGCTTCAGCGGGAGTCATGGTTGCCACGCGGCGACCCGACAGGTCGTAAACCGCCGCGGGAACAGCCTCGTCGGCAGCCTCGACCTTGCCAACGGCCGAAGTTGTGGCCTTTACGATGTTGTAGGCGCTCCAGTTGGCGTCGGCCATGAAGGAGTCGTAAGCGGCGTTGGGAACCACGATGGTCAGCAGCTTGCCGCGGGAAGGGAGCGAGTTGGTCTTGAGCGCCGGAGCCTGGTCTGACTCGTAGAGTTTCCAGTCGATTTTCGACAGCTCGTTGCAGCGGTCGAAAGTGCCGTCGGCGAAAGCGAAGTTGCCCGGCAGGACGACCTCGGAGAGAGCGGACGAGCCGTAGAAAGCGTCGGAAGCGCCGGTAAGGCCGGTGCAGCCGCTGAGGTCGATGGCGGTAAGGCTCTCGCAGCCGTAGAATGCCTTGACGAGCGAGCGGAAGTTGGCGGCTTGCTCGGGAGCGGGCATTACGACGGTCGCCAGCGCCTTGCAGCTCTGGAATATGCCCTTGGTCTGTGTCCCGAAAAGAACTCCGGGGAACTCGGCGTTAAGGTTGGTGCCGATCGTGATTTCGGCCTGGCTCATGTCGACGAGCTCAAGCACACTGTTGCCGACACTGCCGGTATTGTTTCCGAGGGCTCCCGACAGAGCCTTGAGGGCGGCGCTGTCCCAGACCCCGGTCAGGTAAAGTTCGCGGGCGTCGGCAAGGCTCTCGGGGATATTGTAACCGTCGACGTAATAGACACCCTCCTGCTGTTCTTTCACGGCCTGGAGGTTGACATACGCCCAGGTAGCATCGGCCTTGAAGGACTCGAACACAGCCTCGGGAACCATGACGGTAATCTGCGCCTGCTGCTCTTCTGTAAGGTCCTGGAAGAGCTGAGCATCGGAAGCGATTACGGGAGCGGCATCCCCTTCATACAGACCCCAGTCGATCAGGCGGAGCGCGGCGCAGGAGTTGAACAGGAACTTGCCGCATACGAAGTTCGCGGGGAGCACCACGGATGTGAGCGACGCGCATTTTCCGAAGGCATCCTCCGACTTTGTGACTCCGGCGGTCCACGCCGACATGTCGGCCATAGTGATGGCGGTGTTATAGAACGCGTCGTTTATGTTCGTCACGCCGGTAAGGCCCGAAATATCGCAGGATTTGAGTTTCTCGCAGTTCATGAACGCCTCCTGGAGGCTTACAAGATTGGCTGCGGAGGCGTTGGCCGGGAACTTCACCGATTCGAGCGCCTTGCACATCTTGAACACACCGGCGCTATTGAATCCGGCTGATACATAGAACGAGGTGTTGGCGGCGAAAGTGACCTCCGACATGTCGACGGAGACAAGAGTCTTGTTGCCTACCGGCGGGAAACCGAGGTTAGCGCCGAGGGCCACACAGAGTTTCTGGAAGTCGGAAGTGCCCCATTCACCGGTAAGTTTCAGTTTGACAGCGTCGGAGAGCGAGGAGGGGATATTGGCGGCGTCGAAGGTATATTCGCCCGGTTCGGGAGGAGCGGGAACGCCCATCTCGATCGGGGAGGGGCAGAAAGTCAGCTTGGTGTCGTCGGCATAGTTGCCCATCTGGCCCCAGCGGTTGGAACCCCAGCCGTAGATTTTGCCCGTAGAAGAAAGGACGGCGGAGAAACGCTGGCCGGAGGTCAGCACGGATACAACAGTCCCTTCGGGAAGAGCCACCTCGACAGGGACGTAGCTGAACTGGTTGTTGCTTACCTCGTAAGCCTCTCCGTTGCCGTTGCCGAGACCGCCGTTGGCGTTGGCACCCCACGCGAGCACCTTGCCGCCGGCCTCGACCACGCGGACATACTCGCATCCGCTCATACGGGTGACCTCGCCGGTGACGGCAGTTACCTGTTGCGGAGTCTGGATATTCGGGAGCGAGCCGTCCTCGTTGGTGTCGTCCATCGGGAGGTTAAGTCCGAGGAGGTTGCGGGTATTGTCGCCCCACGCCCAGAAGGTACCGTCAGACTTCACGCCGAACGACGAGTTGTCGATAGCGTAAGCGGCCTTCCAGGTGTCGGTGCCAAGGCGGGTCGGCACCTTGACATTGATTTCTGTATTCATAAGCTGGTGGTAGTCAGCGAAGCCCCAGCCCCAGAGGGAGCCGTCGTTCTTCAGGGCAAGCACGTGCGACGCGCCGACGCTGACCGTCTTCCAGTCGTTGTCGGTTCCGACGCGGGTCGGCACCGGGGCGTTGTTCGTATTCCCGAGGCCGAGGGTGAAAGTCGAGCCGTATCCCCAGGCCCACAGCGAGCCGTCAGTCTTGATGCCGAACACCGAGTAGCACCAGGTGACCGAAGTGTGGATGGAGGCCCAGTCCGTGTCAGTTCCTACCTGCACGAGGGTGTTGTGCTTGGTGACCCCGTCGCCTACGCCCGACATGCCGAACTCGTTCGAGCCGGCAGTCCAGAGCGAGCCGTCGTTCTTCAGGAAGAACCCGGCCCCGCGGGCACCATAGACACTCTTCCAGTCAGCATCGGTTCCCACCTGCACAGGAGTAGAGCTGAATTTGACCGCGTCCTGCCCGATGCCGAGCTGTCCCTGCTCGTTGTCGCCCCAGGCCCACAGCGTGCCGTCGGCCTTGATGGCGTAAGTCGTGTTGTCGCTTGCCGACACAGCCTTCCACACCGGGGAGTCTTCGGCCGAAGCGCCGGCGGCCGAGGCGGTAAACGCGGCGGCCAGGAAAAGTTTCAATAGCGTCTTCATTGTTAAAGCAATTTATGTGATAAAAAAAAGATTATAGTTTCACGAATTTGGCACTCTGCCCGGCAGCGGTGCTGACGATATAGACACCCGGAGCGAGGGCCGAGCCGTCGAACTCCGCCGTGCCGTTGTTGATTTCGCCGGAAAGGCAGAGAGAGCCTGAGAGATTGAACACCGAGAAACCTCCGTCGGCACCGGTCAGCCTGACAGAGCCCCCCTCGACCACGCATACGAGACGGCCGTCAGCGTCGGCCTCAGTCACGGCTACCGAAACCAGCGGGGTCTCTCCGCCGCGCACGACGGGGCAAATCATGAAGCTGCCGTAATTGCCCCCGAAGTAGCTTACGGGGCGCAGATAGTCGTCCTCCGCTTCGAGGCGCACGAACGAGTTATGGGCGAGGAGGTTCTGGGCATGCTCGGGCTGCATCTGCACGTTGGGCATGACGTCCATCAGCATCTGCAGGTCCTCGGTCGCCGGGTCGTTGCTCCACCCGTACACATCTATAAATATAAAGGGCTTTCCGAAGAGGTCGACCGGCGACGAGCATTTCATCTGGGCGACGGCTCCCCCGGAGACCGGGACCCACGCCCCGTCCTCGGTGCCTTTGAAATTCTCGAAAGGAATCACGTCCCCCTCGATGGGAATAGAAGCGAGCTGCACGTCGGTTTCGCCGATGTTAGCCATCCATACGCGTACACCGATCTTCGCGCCCTCCTTGTAGCGCGTCGGCTTGTGGTGGAAGTAAACGTTCACCCCGTCGAGGAATCCTTCCTCTACCGAAAGCATATACAGATTACCCACCCCGATTATGCCGAGCGAGTTCGTGCCGCCGAGCGAGCCTCTCTCCGCTCCGTTGGTCTGGTCGTACATATTCACCCCGAGGGCGTAAGTGTGGGTCCACTCGCGGGTGTCCGCGTGACAGAGCTCGGCGACACCTCCGACTTTCAGCTTGTAGGCGGGTGCAGCCACGGAGTTTCCGCCCTCATAGCCTACCGTCAGCCGGGGGAAGTCATACGTCCCGGGAGCCTTATATGTGATGAGCGCGTCCTGCGACGTCGGGCTGGCGAGTTCGCCGCCTGTAGTTTCCCACATCCAGGACCTCGGAGCGCCGGAGGAAGTGTCGCGGTACTTCACGGTGCTTCCCGCGGGAGCCCAAAGGAAAGCTCCTTCGTTTACCGGGTTGCGGGTGGTGAAACTGCAGACGGGCTGCGGGTCCGGATCGTCTATCGTGCCGATGTAGCGCAAACCGATCGGATGGTCATACGAGGCTTCCTGCGCTCCGGCAGCCGCGCCGCCTAAAACCGCGAGCGTTAACAAGAGATAGAATTTCTTCATATAAAATAATGTTGGTCTGACATAGCTTTTTCGCAAATTGAGCGAATATAAGCCAAAAACGCAAAAATAAGAGGTCTACTGATGGTCTACTGAGATATTTTTTGGAACTAATAACGCTTTTTTAGTAAATTTGGGCATGAAAACACTTCTTTCCTCACTCCTCGTGTCAGCGCTGCTGCTGTTCGCCTCCTGCGGTTCCCGGTCGGGGAAAATGGCCCCGTACAGATGGACCGCGCTATCGGAGGAAGTAGATTCCCTGACCCTCGCGCTCGAACACGGGTTTTACGACTACCATCCCCTCGACTCTCTACAGGAGGCCGTCGGCAGGCTCGAATCTGCGGCAGCGGCATCGGGCGACTCGCTCGCCGTTGCCCGCGGGATGTACTGGCGCGGACAGCTCCTCAACCGAATGGGAGAGACCGACTCGGCCCTGAGCGTCGTATCGCGGGGAATAGCGCTGGTCGACTCGGCCAGGACACCGTACGACTTTTTCAGGCTGCGGGGCCTGGTGCGCCAGTACAGCCACTCGATAGGGGCTGAATCATACCGCGAAATCGACGAGGAGGCGCGTTTCTATGCCGGAATCGGCGACAAACCGATGACGGCCACAATGTACATCAACCTCGCGATTACCCTTCTGAACCTCGGCGACTACGACAAAAGCCTGCGGTACATGGAGCAGGCCGACGACATAAACCGCTCGCTCGGGTTCGACAAGCGCGTCGCCAAGAACAAAATCAACATAGCGAGCATCCATTTCCGCAAAGGAAACCGGGAAAAGGGAATCGAACTGCTGCGCGAACTGCTCGATTCGCCGGAAATAAAGGCCGACAACGGGGCGTACAACCTCGTGCTTCGCAACCTGTACGTATATACCCACGACCTTTCTTACCTCCGCGAGGCGTACCGGGGAGTAGCCGGGAACGACAACCGCCGCGACCTGCGGGGACTTTACGAGGCGCTGCTGAGCGAGCATTTCCACGACATCGGAGAGCAGGACAGCGCCGTGGCGTACAGCCGGCTCGCGATCAACAACATAAACTACGTCGACAACTTCGCCCACAAGAGCATGATCATGCAGGTCTACGCCGATGCGATGGAACGCGGCGGCCAGATCGACAGCGCGCTGCGCTACCAGAAACGGTATATCGAGTATTCCGACTCCGACTATGCCAGGATGCAGCAGTCGGAGGTGCTGCGCATCGCCAACCTCCGGGAGGTGGCCGAAGTCATGAGCAGGGAGAGGGAGAGCGCCCAAAACACGCGGTTCTATTTCTTAGGCGCGATATTCGCCGTCCTGGCAGTGGCCGGAGTCGTATATTTCATGCTGTACAGGAGACAGAAGCGCCACGAGATGGCCTCCCGCGACAGCCGTCTCGAGATGGAGAAAAGCCGCCGCTCCCTCCTGGCGATGATGCTGGTAGTCGAGGAGAAGGACAACCTCTTCAACTTCCTGAACACCGAAATCGAGAAAATGAGGAAAGAGAACTCAATCGGAGCCCCGGAAGCCCGGCGCCTGCAAAACACCATCCAGACCCACCTTTCGGGCGACGAGGACTGGAAATCGTTCCAGCAGCAGTTCGTGCAGATCTACCCGGTGTTCGTCAACAAGCTGCTGGGCGCGTATCCCGGACTGGCCGACAGCTACGTCAAACTCGCCACATTCATATACATGGGGCTTGACAACAACCGCATAGCCCGGCTGCTCGTAATCCGCCCCGAATCGGTCAAACAGGCCCGGTGGCGTCTCCGCCGGATGATGAACCTCGACAAGGACACCTCGCTCGACGACGCGATACGCGCCCTGGGGAGCGACTGACCCGTTGCCACACCCATCCTGATACACAAAGAGGGTGTATCATAATGGCCCATCTGGGTCGTCGCTTGGAGGCTCGGCCTCGGTCACAATCTTCAGATTGCTCCCATCGGCCTCACCTCCAAGCTCCTACCATCTGGACCATTCTTTGCGGAGCAAAGCGCTTCGCGATGACTGATAGCACCCTCCCATCCGGGCACAAAAAGAGGGTGAATCTGAATTTTGCCGCGGCCAACGGCTTTGACCAGCTCCTTGTCGAAGGCTGGAATATCGGATGGGAAGACTGGTTCGGCAAAGAGAAAGACTATGTGTTTGATTTCGTAACGCCTTATCCCGATTTTGACATCGCCTCTCTCAACGAATATGCCCACAGCAAGGGAATCAGACTGATGATGCACCACGAGACATCGGCAGCGGTCGACAACTACGACCGTCACATGGATAAAGCCTACGGGCTGATGAACCAATACGGCTATGATGCCGTAAAAAGCGGATATGTAGGAAACATAATCCCCCGAGGAGAGCATCATTACAGCCAGAAACAAGTCCGCCATTACCTGAATGCGGTAAAGAAAGCCGCTGACCGACACATTATGGTAAACGCGCACGAAGCCGTGCGTCCGACCGGGCTTTGCCGCACATACCCGAACCTTGTCGGCAATGAAAGCGCCATGGGCCAGGAGTTTGCCGACATGAGCCCGCAGCATGTTACTATACTTCCCTTTACGCGCTTAAAGGGAGGCCCGATGGATTTCACTCCCGGTATATTCAAGATGGATATCACCTCTTTCGCTCCAGGCAATCAGGGAAAAAAGAAAAGAGCCACAATAGCGAACCAGCTCGCACTGTATGTCACAATGTATTCGCCATTACAGATGGCAGCAGACATGCCCGGACATTATGAGGCTCACATGGACGCATTCCGCTTTATCAAAGATGTGCCTGTCGATTGGAAAAAGAGCGTTTATCTTGATGCCGAACCGGGCGAATATATCGTAGCGGCAAGACAGGATAAAAAGAGTGACGCCTGGTACGTGGGTGGTGTAACCAACGAAGACGCTCGCGACTATGAAATATCTTTCAGTTTCCTCCAGCCCGGCAAAGAGTACATTGCAACGATTTATGCGGACGCACCCGACACCGACGGTTTCGACAACCCGGAAACATATGAAATTTCCGAAATGCAGGTATACAGCAACACTTCAACCACAATCCATATGGCACGAGCGGGCGGATTTGCCATATCGCTCACGCCTAAAAGTAAATAGAGACCTCGGCATCTTATTTGTTCACAGCAATCAGAGTTTGACACTTACAGATTTTCCATTGTAGCTGACGACGCGGCCCTTGGCTTCCAGCGGATTCCCTACCGGGTGTTGTCCGTCAATCAGGACGACGTTGAACCCGCGGTTGTCTTTCATCCCCTTGAATGCGCCTCGGCGGTCGCCGATAGTGAGGGTTCGCACTGAGTTGTCATATGTGAGCGGGATTACGGAATATTCCCCTTTCTCATAGTCGTAGTTCGTTCCTTCGTCTTCATAGAGGTTGAAGCTGCCATCCTTTCCCCCGTATACCAGGATTGTCACAGGCTCGTCGGACGGCTGCGCGGCGTATTGAATCTCGCCTCCCGTCGGCACAATCGAGCCTCCGCGGACAGACAGGGGCACCCGTTCGTAAGGAGCGGCGACATTCCTGGTCTGCCCCCCTTCGACAGCTTCGCCGGTGTAGAAATCATACCAGGTTTCTCCTTTCGGGAAATATACGTCGCGATTTCTAACACCATATTTGTAAACCGGCGCAACGAGGAAGGCTGTTCCGAACATGTATTGGTCTTTAAGGTCGCGGGTATTCGCGTCGGCGGTGAAATCCATCACCATCGGGCGCATGATCGTATAGTCTTCAAAATATGTCATCCCGGCGAGCGAGTAGATGTAAGGCATCAGCCGGTAGCGCAGCTTCGTGTAGCCTACTATTGATTTATAGGCGGGATGCTCTTCGGGCGCGATGTTGTAGACTTCGCGGAACGGCCATTGTCCGTGGGCGCGGAACAGCGGGGCGAACGCGCCGAACTGGTACCAGCGGGTGTTCAGCTCGCGCCATTCCTTAAGGTCGTCGTTCTCCTTCCCGGTCTTGTTGTATTCTTTCTGTGCGGCTACATATCTGTCCTCTACGCAGAATCCCCCTATATCCATCGTCCAGTACGGGATACCGCTCGCCGCGAAGTTCAGTCCGGCGGCAATCTGCGCTTCCATGTCTTCCCAACGGGTCGCTATGTCGCCGCTCCAGGTAGCGGTGGAGTATCTTTGAAGACCCGAGAAGCCGGAGCGGGTGAGCAGGAACACCCGCTTGTCGGGGTCAACGCTCCTCTGTCCGTCGTATATCGCCTCGGCGTTCATAAGGGCGTAAGCGTTGAAATATTTCGTCGAGGGACCGAGCGCCGTCGGGGTTGTCAGGTCCTTGCGGTATTGTATGTCAGTGCAGTCGCGGATGTTTGGCTCGCTGGCATCCATCCACCAGGCATCGATTCCGAGCGGCATGTAATGGTCGTTCATCTGGCTCCAGAAGAGCTTGCGGGCCTCCGGGTCGTAGGCATCGTAGAAAGAACCGGGGTAGCCGGGGCCGACCCAGTCCTTGATGCTGTCGCGGATTGCCCCCCGGTACATCCATCCGTTGCGGTCAAACTCCTTGAAATGTTCAGTCGAGGCATAGAATTTAGGCCATACAGACACCATCACATGGGCGTTCATGCCGTGGATGGAGTCGACCATCTGCTTCGGCTGCGGGAAACGTACAGGGTCGAACTCGTGGCTTCCCCAGGCGTTTTCAGGCCAGTGAAGCCAGTCAATCACGATATTGTCGAGAGGAATTTCCCGGCGGCGGAACTCGGCGACGGTCGACAGCACCTCCTCCCGGGTGTTGTATTTTTCGCGGCTCTGCCAGTAGCCCATGGCCCATTTCGGCATTATGGGGGATTTGCCTGTCAGGGTGCGGTAGCCGGAGATTACATCATCCATATTCTCGCCATAAATGAAGTAATAGTCAATCATGTCCTGCATCTCTCCCCACCACGACATCTGCTTTTTCGTGGCGGGGTCGGCCGGGGCGTAAACGCGCAAACCACAGTATGCGACACTGCCGTTAGGCTCCCATTCTATTCGGACGGGAACCTTCTCCCCCTTCTTGAAATTCACCGGGAACTTGTAGCTGTTGGGGTTCCAGGCAGTGCGCCACCGCGTGTCAACAATCTTCTTATTACCCAAATAAATTGTCTGATAGCCTGAATAGTATAATATGAACTCGTATTCGCCTGATTCTCCGGCCTCTATTTCACCCTCAAAGGTGATGCGGGAGTTTTGGAAATTGAAGCCGCGGGGAAGGTTTACGACATGGCTGAGGTCGCCTCGGATCAGATGTTCGAAATAAATGAGCGGCTCCTCGCGCACCAGCTCCGTGCCGTCGGCGGCGCGGTATGTCCCGGTCAAAGCGCCGGGATTGCCGTTTTTGTCATAAAGCCTGAACACCTCCCCAAGCTGCTTGTAATCGTCGGGATGCCCCCAGCGACAGAGGGAATAGCTGTCCCACAGAAGTCCGTAGTTATCGGTCGAGACGATGAAAGGAACGGAGACCTTCGTGTTGTACTGGAAAAGTTCCTCGTTCTTACCCTTGTAATTGAACTCGTTAGCCTGATGCTGTCCCAGGCCGTAGAGCCCTTCGTCGTCGTTAAGGAAAACAAAGGTCTGCTGAACGGTATAGCCGTCGGTTCCCTCGACGTTAATCGGCTTGAAAGTGCGTCCTTCCTGGTTTTCCTGAAGGATTTTCTTTCCTGTCTTGTCAAAAAAAGTTACCGCGCCGCTCATTTCGGATACAGAGGCCCTGATTTCAGAAGTGGTGACATTCACGTTGCCGTCGGCTTCGGTGACCGTGTACTTCGGAGTTTTGCTGACAGGGATGACGACCAGGCTCGCGTCTTCAGGGAAAGTGTCGTCCGGCGTCGCCGATACCCTTATAATCTTGTCGCTGATGACTTTCAATCGCACATCGCCATTGGCCGTGCTGACAACGATCCCGCCTTCAACTGGGTTATACAATGCCGCGCCTGCGCCCTGGGCGAGAGCGGCCGACAGCAGCATAATGGCTATTACTATTGATTTCATTGGCAGATTTTAGGTTAATGTAAAAATACGGAGAGGGAGAAGTCTTCCCCTTTCCGTATCGCAAAATTACAAACTATGCGCGGTTCGCAACCGCTTTAATATATTTATTTTAGAGATTATCTAAAAATTTTTCAAATAGATTGTTCTCATGATTTTCAGACAATCTCTTATAAGCATACAGCCCGGTTAGGATTACAGAACCGGGATTGCTTTGTTGTCATATTTAAAAACGCTTATTGTTAACGCCGCGAAAACGGCAATCCGTTTAATCGCAGCCATAATTAACTGTACAAATTAATTTTTGAAGGGCTTGATTTAAACCACAGATATGGAACAAGCAGATTCCGCCGGGAGTTCGCGGGCCGTTGCTTGTAATCAGGAAAATTGGTAATAATGTCAAAAGAAATGGGTAGGCAAGTCAGGATACTAAGGTGTAATTTTGCAACATAATAATTTACGTCTGAAAAAAGAGCACCATGAAACGATTATCCCTGCTTATTTTCATGTCCTTTGCCACGGTATTGTCGTTGAAGCTGACGGCAAGAACCCTGATTGTGTATTACAGCTATACAAACAACGTTAACCGGGTCGTGTCCGAATTACGAAGCCGGATTGATGCTGACGTCCTGCGGATAGGACCTGCGGAGAAAGGACTTGACTACGCCGCCAACAACTATGCTATCGGGAGTGCGCAGATCGGGGCTATTCGTGAGAATCCGAACGAGTCATCATCCTATCCGCCAATAGATAAAGTCAATATTGACCTGTCCCGTTACTCCACAATCATAATCGGAGCCCCCTTGTGGTGGAGCGATATGGCTGCTCCAATGCAGACGTTCCTGTTCGAGCACGGCAGGGAAATGGCCGGGAAAAATATCGGCCTTATTGTTTCAAGCGCAAGCAGCGGCATCAGCGGAGTTGAGGCGGACGCGAAACGACTGATACCCGATGGTCGGTTTCTGTTGCCGAGCCTGTGGGTGAGAAGTACGCAGACCTCCAACGCGGGGACATTGCTTGACGACTGGCTGAAGACAATCAATTATTCATCATTAAACACGCCCGATATGACGGACAACCAGATAACTATCAAAGTAGGAGAAACCGCGACCCTTACCGCCACGCTCCTTGACAACTCTTCCGCGGAGGCACTCCTGAAACTGTTGGATTCCGGCACGGTAACCATTAATATGCGCGACTACGCCAATATGGAAAAAGTCGGGAGCCTCCCCGAATCGCTTCCCCGCAACGATGAATATTTCACCGCCGGTCCCGGCGACCTTATCCTCTACCTTGGCAACCAGTTCGTTATCTATTACGGCAGTAACTCATACGATTTCACCCACCTCGGCAAAGTCTGCGGGGACTACACCGGGCCGGAACTGAAATCAATATTTGGCAACGGGAACGTCACCGTGACCCTGTCGGCAGTCAGCCCGAGCGGGTTAAGCGCCGTAATGGCTGACAGCCGGGGGCAAGACGACACAGTTTACGATCTGAATGGCATCGCCGTAGGCGGCACATCGTCAGATCCCTCATCGCTCTCCGCCGGGGTCTATATAGTCGGCGGAAAGAAAACCCTGGTCAGAAAATAGATTCACCCTACTTCCAGATCATCACTATGGCGCCGGCGGTGATCAGCAGGCCGCCGGCGATGACCCGCGGGGTAAGGGGCTCACGGAGAACCAGGAATGAGAGCAGGATTGTGAAGACGACGCTCAGCTTGTCAATCGGAGCCACGCGCGACACGTCACCGAGCTGGATCGCCCTGAAATAAAACAGCCATGACAGGCCGGTAGCGACGCCAGACAACACCAGGAAAATCCAGGTATGGCGCGGAACGGAGCGGACTTCCGACAGGTGGCCGGTGACGAGCACTATTCCCCACGTCAGCAGGAGAATTATGCTCGTCCTAATGGCAGTCGCGAGGTTCGAGTCAACATCCTTTACTCCGATTTTGGCGAAAACCGCCGTCAGGGCCGCGAACAAGGCAGACAGCAACGCATATACTCTCCACATAACACTTATCTTCCACACAGGGCACAAAGATACGGATTTATCCGGTCGCAAGAATCAGACACCTGCGATGTTTAATCTAATCTTAACAATTCGTACATATTAGGGCAACACTTTGGCGCGATATTCGCGGCGAACGAATAACTCATCAGATTATGCGCCAATACATTATCGCCGCCCTGCTCGTATGCGCCGTATGCGCAGCGACTCCGGTAGCCAGCCAGCAGGCACCGGCGGAAGCCGCTGTCAGGCCGGAATATAAGCCCGAAATCCATGGCACCGTCCGGGCAAAATACGAATACGAGCCGACAATCGGGAAAGGGAGGTTTGAAATCCGTAACGCCCGCCTGAGCGTCGAGGGGAAAGTGATTCCGATTGTAAGATACAAGGCTGAAATCGACCTCTCGGACGAGGGGACAATCAAGATGCTCGACGCTTACGTCAGGCTGCAGCCCAAGGAGAGGCTGAGATTCACGTTCGGCCAGATGCGCGTGCCGTTCACGATAGACGCCCATCGGTCACCCCATCTGCAATATTTCGCCAACCGCTCGTTTATCGCCAAGCAGGTCGGCAACGTACGCGACGTCGGAGCCGCCGCTTCATGGACTTTCGGCAGCCGCCTTCCTGTCACCCTGGAGGGAGGGATATTCAACGGGTCGGGACTGACCAATCAGAAAAACTACTGGACCGACAATTACAACTTCTCCTTCAAGGCGCAAACGACGATAGCGCGGCAGACAAACATCACCCTTAGCTGCCAGAAAGCGAACGCCGGAGAGGTCAACGTAATGATGTACGACGCGGGAGGCTACTGGGAAAACAGCCGGTGGCATATAGAGGCCGAATACCTAAGAAAACATTACGCCGGAAACCGGTTCAAGGCCGTGAACGCCATAGACGCGTTCGCATCCTACCGGCTGCCGATCGGGAAGAAACAGACCACCATATCGTTCTTATGCAGGTATGACTACATGTCGGACCACAGCAGTGGCAGCCGCGACGGTAACGGCAAGCTCGTCGCCGACGATCCCGAACGCCACAGGCTGACCGGGGGACTGACGCTGAGCCTCGGTAAGAGCGCCCTTCAGGCCGACGTGCGCATTAACTACGAGCAATACTTTTACCGCTGCGGAGCCGTTCCCAAAATATCAGAGCAGAACAAAATCGTGCTTGAATTTGTGACCCATTTCTAATCCCGTTATTCCAGGGACTTGCCGTCGGAGAAGGCGTTGCCGACGCGGGAGCCAAGGGCGATGTATCCGTTGTGGACGGGGTCGAAGGTTATGAGCCTCATCTTCTCGACATCGGGCTTGCCATCCTCGGCAAGATACGCCTCGTCGCAGAGGATGTTTATGATTTCGGCAATTACATAGTATCCGGTCTCCGATTCATATAGCTTCTCCTTTATCCGGCACTCCATCGTCATCGGGAAGCAGTCAAAAACCGGCGCGTCAACGGCTTCTCCCTTACGCGATTTCCACCCCGTACGCTCGATTTTGCCGGGATGCCGCCTGGCGCTCACGAGGCCTACATAGTCGGCGGCGGGAAGGGTGTCTGCCGTAGCGAAAGCGACTGTAAAGTCGCCGCAACGGTTCAGGTTGTCGGTCGTCGCGTGCGCCCCCATAGAAATCATAATCTCGTCAGCGTTCCACTGGCCGCCCCAGGCGGCATTCATCGCATTAGGAGTGCCGTCGGCGTTATAAGTCCCGATAATCAGTACCGGCTGGGGAAGCATCCAGGCTTTCGGTTTAAAATTCTTTGTCATAATCAGTTATAGTAATTATTTCTACTTTTTTACTCGTCTGTTGAACAAGTCAACCCGGCCGAATAGTTTACCCTCTCTGACCGCGCGGCGGTAGCATAGATAGAATTTCACACAGAAGGCCGTGATTATGATGGTTGAAACCAGTTCCCACCATTCAATCGCCCCTTCGGCCACGCGTATCGCCCGGGCAATAACACAGGCGACTGAGACAATGGTCAGGGTCAGCCATACATTTCGTTTCACTTTGTTGCTTACCATAGCTTCTGACAATATGCGCGAAGTTACAAATAAGAGCCGAATATGCAAGACCAGTATGGCAGGCTGTTCCCGGAACTTAATCCCGGTGTGGCACCCGCTATCCGCCATTTATCCATCTTTACTTTTTATAACTCCGGCAGATTATCTATCTTTGCGGAAGAATATAACAATGACAATTGCCTGAATCAGCCATGACGGATAACCAAAAACTCAAAAGAATCATCGCACGCTTCAACCTCGACACCCCGGCAGGAGAAATCCGCCCGCTTGGCGAGGGCCTGATTAACGATACCTATTTCGCCGAACCGGGATATGTGCTCCAGCGGATTAACCACCATGTATTCCGCAATGTTGAAAACCTCCAGCGGAATATCGAACTCGTAACCGCCCATATCCGCCGCAAACTGACGGAAACGGGTGCGGAGGATATTGACCGCCGGGTTCTCAGATTCCGCACGGCTGACAATGGCAAGACTTTCATCGAGGAGGATGGCAGCTATTGGCGTGTATCCGACTTTATCCGTCAGTCAGAAACGCGCTCTGAGGTAACGCCGGAGTCCGCCCGACAGGCCGGAGAGGCGTTCGGGAATTTCCAGGCCATGCTGACCGACCTCCCGGAAACTCTCGCGGAAACGATTCCCGACTTTCACAATATGGAGCTGCGTCTGCGGCAGCTACGCGAAGCGGTAAAGGCTGACGCCGCCGGAAGGTTAGCGGAGGTCAGCGGGCTTGTCGCAGAAATCGAGAAGCTGGCGGATGAGATGTGCCTGGCCGAACGGCTCCATCGCGAAGGAAAGCTGCCCAAACGGGTGTGCCACTGCGACACGAAGGTCTCCAACATGCTTTTTGACCCGTCGGGGGAACCGCTGTGCGTAATCGACCTCGACACCGTAATGCCGTCGTTCGTGTTCAGCGATTTCGGCGACTTCATGCGCACGGCGGCGAACACCGCTCCGGAGGATGAGCCGGACCTGGATAAAATCGGCTTCGACATGGAAATTTTTAAAGCGTTCGCCCAAGGATATATCAGCGCGACGAGGAATTTCCTAACGCCTGTCGAACGCGACCACCTCCCCTACGCTGTAACGCTGTTCCCCTATATGCAGGCAGTGCGGTTCCTGACCGACTATCTGAACGGCGACACCTATTACAAGACGGCCTACCCGGAGCACAACCTCGTCAGGGCTCGCGCGCAGTGGCGCTACTTCGAGCTTACCCGCGAGGCGCTCCCCGCGATGCGGAGCTTCATCACCAGCCTGTGTTCTGGACGAGATTCGGATTGCGGTCAAGTTCGACCAGCGGAATAGGCCATAGTTCGTGGCGAGGCTGGTAGGAGCGCGTATACATAAGGTCGCCGAAGATGTCGGTCGCATCCTTGACGGTTGACTCCAGAAGCCCCCAACGGCGGAGGTCCCAGTATCGCTGCCCTTCACCGGAAAGCTCGAACGCGCGCTCGCGGCGTATGCGTTCGGCAACGGCATCGTGACCTTCAGCCGCGAGCCACGCCTCGCCGGAGTTGATTTCCGGCATACCGACACGCGAGCGGACTTTGTTCAGTTCAGCGACCGCCTTGTCGGGGTAGCCGCTTTCGTTGTACGCCTCGGCGAGCATCAGCAGCACGTCGCCCAACCGAATCAGCGGGAACTCATAAGGTGTACGGGTATATTCGCCCCAATAACCGTCGAGATTACCTGTCGGGATCCACTTTCGCCAAAAATAGGAATTCCACCCCTCCGAGTTGCGGATAAACGCCATGGCCTCCATCGGGGAGCCGCCGCGTGTCGCGTCGGCAAGCACGAACTGCTTGTCGCGCGGCACTGACCCGGCATCGGTTCCGAGATAATGGGAGTAGGGAGTTATGATGTTCAGACAAAGGCGCGGGTCCCGGAGCCGGTACGCGTCCATAACTTTGGAGGTGTCGCAGTCAAGCGTGCTTGTGACAACGGTCGAACCTTGGTCGATAGCGACGCTCATCAGCCTCCGGCGCTCCGCTGAAGAAGCGGAGTTGAATCCTGGGAAAATGTCGTCCCAGTCAAACGGAGAGCCATCAGGGTTCTCGTACATATCGGCCAGAGTAGTCGAGGGAACAATCGCATTCCCCGCTATGAGCCGCATGGTCGACTTGTTGCCGAAATATGACACAATGTCGAGGGCGTACCCGGCGACGTTTCCGTCAAGCGACTGTATAGAAAAAATCATTTCGGGGGAGTGCTTGCCGTTATACAGGCGGAAAAGCTCGTTATAATCGGGATGGAGCTCATAGCCGTAATCATAAGTCTTGTTATAGACAATCTCCTCGAAATCATTGACAGCATCGTCCCAATGGCCGTTAAAGAGATAGACTTTGCCGCGCAGAGCATAGGCCGCCCCCTTGGTGGCGCGGCCGAGGTCGGCGGCATCCCAGGCGACGGGGAGCTTTGCAATAGCGTCGGAGAGGTCGTCCAGGATATGGCCCCGCAGCTCTTCGGCGGTGCATCGGGGAGATTTCAGGTTGGCAAACTCGGCGTTGATGTCGCAGGTCTCATCGTAGTATGGTACCCCACCCCAGCAGTTCAGCATACGGAAATATGCCATAGCCCGTAGGAACTTGGCCTCTCCCGTCACGCGGTCGATTGTCTCGGAGCTTATCGGCATTTTCGCGACATTGCGGATTACCGTGTTGGAGCGGTGGACCAGCTCGTAGAGATACTGCCAATGGTTCTGCACCCCGCCGCTGGCGGAGGAGAACGCCGTGCCTCGGGATATGTCGGCCCAGGGGGAGGTGCCGTCGGCGAGGTCGGAACACATGTCGAAGGTAAACTCCATGCCGAAGCACCAGGGGGCTTTCATCGCGGCGTACATCCCGATGGCCGCCTGCCGGGCGTGTTCCTCGGTCTGCCAGAACGTCTGTCCCGACATCTGGTCGGCCGGTGTATAATCCAGGTCCTCACACCCGCAAAACAGGGCCGCGGACATCATTATCGGAGCTATATATTTGAGCTTCATAGGGAAAACTATCAGAACGTGAGATTAAGGCCGAGAGAATACTGGCGCGTCATAGGATAACCGACGTTGGCGCCTATCTCGGGGTCAAAACCGGGGAAACCGGTAATAGTGAACAGGTTGTCGATGCTCGCATAAACCTTCAGATTCTCTACGCAGAACTTGCGGGTAATCTTATGAGGAATCGTATATCCGAGCTGGATGTTCTTGCAGCGGAAATAGGCGGCATTGAACACGAACGCGTCGCTCGCGATATTGTTGCGGCCGTCGGCACTGTTGCGCAACTGGGGATATTTGGATTCATACGGATTCCAGGGAGTCCAGGCGTTATCCGTAATATCTTTGTTGAGCGACTGCCCCATCACGGTCACGAATCGGAACGCCTGGTTGTTGTAATAAACCTGATGGTTGCCGACCCCCTGGAACAGAGCGCTGAAATCGAATCCGTTCCATGCCGCCGACAGGCTTATTCCGTAGGTTAGGCGCGGAAGGGGCCCGTGGCCGATTTCGACACGGTCGTTGGCGTCGAGAGAGCCGTCGCCGTTCGCGTCGGCGTAGAGGAAGTCGCCAAGCTCAGGGCGCTGGTAGGTCGAGAAATAGGCCGGATTGCGGTCAACGAGCGACTGAACATAATCGAGGTCGGCCTGGTCGCGCACGATGCGGTCCACGGTCATAACGTATAACTGGCGTATCGGTTTCCCCTCCTGGGTCTTGTACACCCCGTCGATGGAGGCCACATCCCCCTGGAAACGGGTGACCTTGTTGTTTACGAAACCGAGGTTGAAACCGACGGAATAAGACACCTTCCCGACGCGGTCGTTCCAACGCAGGTCGATTTCAAATCCCTTGTTGTTTACCTCTCCGGCGTTCTGGTTGGGGACCTGGCTCGTTCCGTGTTCCAGCGGAGCGGGGAGCGAGATAAGAATCCCCTTCGTGTCTTTGTTGAACAGCTCGATGCTGCCGCTCAGACGGTGGTTGAGGAATCCGAAATCAATGCCGACGTTCGTCATATGCGTCTTTTCCCACGACAGCGTCGGGTTGGAGAGCACGGTCTGGGCGAAACCTCCCGCGATATTTCCGTTGAGCACGTAGTTGGCCGTCGCGAAGAGAGGCTGGTACATATAATAGCTCGTTGTCGCATTGTTGCCCAACGTGCCGTAGGAGGCGCGGAGCTTCAGGTTCGATAGCCACCCCGAAGCGCCCCGCATAAATGCCTCCTCCGACACTCTCCATCCGACGGCGACGGAGGGGAAGTAGCCCCACCGACTATCAGGGGCGAACTTCGACGAACCGTCGGCGCGGAAGTTGGCTTCCAAGAGATATTTGTCATCCCAGTTAAGGTTGACGCGTCCGAAATAGGAGCGCATCGCCCATTCTGTATAGTTTCCGGAGATTTCGCCGTTTGTCGTCCCCGCGTCAATTCCGGTCAGGGAATCGTCGATCAGGTCATACTTGCGGAACATCTCGTGCTCGTCCTTGTCATATTCCTGGCTGAAGCCAGCGAGAACCGAGGCCTCGAGCTTCGATACCTTGAAGCTGTAATTGGCGGTGATTTCCGACGAGCGGTAGGTGTTGGCATAGTTGTAGCGGCGGATATAAGTGCGCACAACCCCCTCGCGCAACAGCACGGGACCGTCTAAGGTGAACCGGTAGAGGTCGCGGTCGGTAAGGTGCTGCTCGACGCGGCGGTCCCATATATTATATGTGAAAGACCCCTGGATGGTAAGCCCTTTGAGGGGCTGGACGCGGGCGTGGAGCTTCGTCACCAGGCGGCGCGTGCGCGTCGGGAAATCATCCTTGTAGAACCATTGGCGACGATATGGATTGAAGTTGCTGACATTCTCCTCCTCGGGGTTCTGCACTCCGCCGTACAGACCCGTAGCGGGGTCATAGAGCGTCATGCCCGGAACGGTGTTGAAGGCCCCGGAACCGAAAATGACATCGCCCCCGGCCGCCGCGTTCTCCGACGACGGATTGTTCTTGTCGATATAACCGAACACGTTAGCCCCTACGGCGAGCCACGGCTTGATGTTGACGTCGAGATTCGTACGGAGCTGGTAACGCTCGTAATCGGTATAGTAAATCATACCGGGGTTGTTGACGTAGCCGAACGAGATGTTGTACCTGACCCGGCGCCCTCCTCCCGTTACCGAGAGATTATGGTTCTGGACCACCGACGGATTGCGGTAGATATGGTCCTGCCAGTCGGTGTTGGGGTAGATTGTCGGATTGCGCCCCGCGTCGTTGCGCCATTCGTCAATCTTTCCCTGTGAGAAGCGCGGAGCCTGCCCGTTAAGCATCAGGCCGTAGTTCTGAATCTCCATGAATGTGGCGTAATCCGTCACCAGATTCAGCCGCTTCGCAACAGTCTCGAACGACACGTTGCCGCTGTAGGTGAATTTCGGCGCCGACTGCACCCCGTGGCGGGTCGTAATCAGTATGACCCCGTTAGCGGCGCGGGAACCGTAAATCGCAGCCGATGCCGCATCCTTGAGCACCGATATGTTCTCTATGTCGCGCGGATTGATGTCGCTGATGGCGACCCCGGTCATTCCGTCTACGACGACCAACGGAGCGGCGTTGTTCAGCGTTCCGAGTCCCCTGACAGTAATTGACTGCCCCTCGTATCCGGGAGTCGTGCCCCCGCTGTTCGTCACAGTCAGACCGGGAGCGAGTCCGGCAAGAGCGTTGACCGCGTTGGTCACCGGGCGGTCGGCGAGCGCCTTGGAACCGATTGAGGAAACAGAACCTGTAAGATCGACCTTGCGCTGCGACGCGTAACCTACGACCACGACCTCCTCGAGCTGCTCGGCAAGGTCCTGGAGAGTGACCGCGTACTCGTCCTTGCCGGGAACGACCTCGATATGGGCCGGCTCGCAATTGACATATGATATGGTAAGGTTGCATCGCTCCGGCGCATTGGGTATGCAGAAACGGCCGTCTATATCGGTTATGGCAGACAGCCGCGCGTCCTCGCGCACACTGACAGCGGCTCCGATCAGGGCGTCGCCATTGCTGTCGCGCACGATGCCGCAAACATTCTGCCGCCCGGGTGTCTGCGAGGAGGCATTTTCAGCAACCGTCCGCGTTTCGACTGCCCTCTCCTGTCCGAATACGGCAGGGAGCTCCCCGAAAGCCAATGCGATAAACAAAACTGACGAATATTTGACAGAAACTGGCCTGATAAGCATAATTTATATTTTACCGCAAATGTAGCCAGCTCCTACCACCCCCGCAACCATCCGTCAACAGACACCCCGAATCAGTCAATAAACCGCGAAATTCCGCAGGTCACAAAAATGACGTGCCAGATCTGTCGCGAAAATTTGCTACCTTTGCGGTAACACTTCCGACTTATGGCCGACATATCTTTCGAAAACGAAACATTCGACAAAACCAATCCCGAGTCGATATATGACTTCAGCCGGTTCCTGATCGGCAAGTCTCTCCATTCTCTATTGGGAGAGAAGGCTGTCAACCATAAGCGAAAAGGGAAAGGTGGACTCGGACAAATGGCCGAAGAGCTGTTTTTCGGATATGACGTAAACAGCAATCCCGAAGCTGATTTCAAGGAAGCAGGTCTCGAATTAAAGTGTACGCCTCTGTTAAAATCCAAGTCAGATAATTCATTAAAAATTAAAGAGCGCCTGGTTTGCACAATGATTGACTATTTCGATCTCGCGCAAACCGATTTCGAGCACTCCCATCTTATTGAAAAATGCCGTCTGATGCTTCTGCTGTTTTATCTCCATGTCAGCGGCATTGAAAAATACGACTATCAATTCCTTTTCAGAGTACTGTGGCAGCTTCCCGACAAGGACCTGCTGCTGATTAAAAAGGATTATGACACGATAGCCGACAAAGTTCGCAGAGGAGAAGCCCATCTGCTTTCCGAAGGCGACACAATCTATCTTGGCGCATGCCGGAAGGGGCAGAAAGGAGACTCGCCGCAGTCCCAGCCTTTTTCCGAAGCTAAAGCCCTCAAAAGAGCATTCAGCCTCAAGCCGAATTACATGCGTTACATTCTTAACCATGTAGTCGAATCAGGGCAAAGCCATTATTCCAACTATACAAGGCCCGAAAAGCCAGAATTTGAACTTGTCAGCCGACAGGAACTGGAAGGCAAGAGCTTCGAGTCAATTATAGGAGACCGTTTCACTCCTTTTATCGGGAAAGACTACCTCGAAATATGTTCGATGCTCGGCATCAAACCATACCAGTCGAAAAACAAATACGCGGATGTTGCCGGGTTGATTGCCTCGAACAACGTTAGCAAACGTCTATCCAAGGCTGACGAGTTTGTCAAATCAGGCATTGAGATGAAGACCATCCGCCTCAACAACAAAGGGATGCCTTGCGAAGCGATGTCTTTCAAGAACATTGATTATCAAGAGGTTTTTGACAATGCGGAATGGACTGATTCAGAGTTGTACGAACTATTTACAAACAGATTCTTTTTCGTGGTCCTTGAACCCATAGCGGGAAGAACAATCACAGTCCACAATAACATCAAGAACCGCGACGAGACAGAGCAAGCCTATGCGATAAGCAAAGTGTTCTTTTGGACTATGCCAGCCGACGACCTCGAACTGGCGAGAGAATATTGGGAGAACATAAGAGCAGGAGTTATGGCTAACAAAATCACAGCCGACTCCTTTTGGAATAATTCCGACCGCAAATCATTCCATGTCAGGCCGAAAGCAGGGAAAGGCGCCGACAAGACGCACAACCCCAACGGAGGCACTGCCAACAAGTACTGCTATTGGTTTAACCCGGAATATGTAAAGAAGATTATTGACGATGCAAAAAGAATATAAGGATTTTACAGATAGCAAAATGGAACTTTGCGAGCCGCTGGCGGCATATAGCCGGAGCTGCAAAACTCCGTCGCTTTTAGCCAGCGAGAAGGTAAGCACCGAGGCCGGCGACATCCGGGTAATCGAACTTTTCGCCGGTGTCGGAGGATTCAGAATAGGACTGGAAAGAGCTTCCGAACGGTTCAAAACGGTTTGGAACAACCAGTGGGAGCCGTCGACCAAGCGACAGGATGCCTCGGTAATCTACTGCCGTCAGTTCGGCGATGCCGGCCATTCCAACGAAGACATAAACACCGTAAGCGTCAATGATATACCTGATGCGGATATGCTTGTAGGAGGCTTTCCGTGTCAGGACTATTCCGTAGCCACCACATTGAAAAATTCTGGCGGCATAGAGGGGAAAAAAGGTGTACTTTGGTGGCAAATACACCGTATCCTTCGTGACCATAAGACACAGCCCAAATATCTGATGCTGGAAAACGTAGACCGTTTGCTCGGTTCTCCCGCCGTTCAGCGCGGCCGAGATTTCGCAATAATCCTTGCCTCCCTTTCCGATTTAGGCTACATAGTAGAATGGAGGGTGATTAATGCGGCAGAGTACGGTATGCCGCAGCGTCGTCGCCGGACTTATATATTTGCCTTCCGAAAGGACACTCCGATAGCGCCCGGCATGCGTGGCGCTGTTGACTGGATTACCTCGGCAGGGATTATGGCTAAGGCATTTCCGGCTAAAAATCCTGACAAGAAGATCTGGGAATTTGACATTGAAGGAGACCTCGCCGAAGTTTCCGCATCGTTTAACAAAGGGAAACGGTTATCTCCATTCAAGAACGCGGGGGTTATGACCGACCGGCATGTCTACACTGCCGATATGAAGCCGGACTACCAAGGACCCGGAGTCACTCTCGGGGAAGTCCTTGTCTCGGAATCGGGAGTGCCTGCCGAGTTCTACATCCCTGAAAGCGACGTAGCGAAATGGGAATATGCGAAAGGGGGAAAATCAGAAAAAAGGGTCAATAAGGCGACAGGGTTTGAATACAACTATTCCGAAGGGGCTATGGCTTTCCCCGACAGCACTGACAAACCATCGCGAACAATCATCACAGGCGAAGGGGGCGCGGCGCCATCGCGCTTCAAACATGTCGTCATGACCCCCTCAGGCCGTTATCGCCGACTTGTTCCCGTTGAACTCGAGAGGCTGAATATGTTCCCTGACAACCATACGGCCGGGGCTTCCGATATGCGGAGGGCGTTCCTGATGGGTAACGCGCTGGTAACCGGAATCGTCGAGCGTATCGGACTGCAAATAGCGTCCAGAATCTGACCTCCGCTGGTTGAATCTGCCTTATTCCCGACAGATATTTTTAGTCGATTTCGATGACGAGGTAGTTGGTCAGGGACCAGAAGAGGGAGGGGTTGGTGATTAGTAGCACTTTGGCGCCGTCGCGGTCGGCCAGTTCGTAGGAGCCGGCGGGATGGTTGGTATGGATTTTCGCCTTGGAGGAGTAAAGGGGGATTTCCGTCAGGCCGCGCTTGTCGCGGATCGAGAAGAATCCCTTGTCGAAATCTCCGGGGAGGAGTTTGGTGCGACGAAGGAAGCCGGTCTCGATAACTCGGTGGCGTTTCAGCTCCGAACGGCTCGCGGCGACATAATAGCAGGTGTTTAGCTCGTTGGCAAGGCGGTCCGACTCGGCATATGCCGAATCAAGTTCATGATTCACCTCCTCTACGGTGCTGTTCAGCGATGCCAGGCTGTCGCTTAGCGACCCGATGCGCCTGTCGGCCTCGGCGAGAACGCGGCTAAGGCGGTCAATCTCGCGATACTGCTCTTCGTTCTGACGGCGGAATGCCTCGATTGTGGATTTCAACTCTTCGGTACACAGCGCCGATTCGCTGAGGCTCTTTTCCAGCTCGGCAAGCCTTTCGCGGCGCAGGCGGAGGGTAGCCCGTATGGCGGCTACATCAGCCTTCACCCGCCTGTTGTCCGAAGCGCCCAGATCGGGTTGCCTCCCGTTGATTGCCACCACGTTCTCGACCCGCTTTATCTCATCCATCCCGGAAGAAATCTCCTTGACGAGGGCCAGGAGTCGGTCGCGCTCCTCAATCGCGGTGGCAAGTTCCTGCTTCGAGGCGTCCATTAGCGACTGTTTCGCGGCATTGTCGCTTGCGGGGGACCCGCAGGCCGACAACAACACCAGGGCGGCGAACGATATGTTGGCAAGCATCTTCATACCCGCGAAATTAAACATTTTTCGCGACATTCAGTTAATCTGTCAACATAACGCCTTTTATTGTCAATGTACGCTTGCCGCCGGATTTGCCAGAGCCGGAGGGAAACCGTAACTTTGCCGTATGAAAAATATCGAGTACACGACCGGGCGGCTGATCGACCTCTGTTTCTGCGTCGTATTCATGCCTTTGATGGTACTGCTGGGGCCGGCCCGCGCCTGGGCTTCGACCTGGCCTCTGTTTTTCATAGTCGTCGTGGCGTTTCTCTACGCCTGTTACTTCGTCTTGAAGAAACTCAACCTGCCGAACTTACTGATTAACAAGGACTATCGGCGGATTGCGGCGATAACGGCCTCCTTTATCGCCGCCAATTACCTCCTGACGCTCTACCCCCTTCCGCAGGTCGATTTCATAACCCCTTCGATGACGGAATACCAGACCAGCGTCCGCGACCACGAGGTCGCCCTCTCGCTTTGGCTGATGTTCTCCCTGGTGCTAGCCTACTCTATCGTCACATCCATTGTCACGGAACTCTACGCGCAGCTTATCCGTACCCGCGAAATCCAGGCGCAGCGCGACCGCGCGGAGCTGGCGATGTTCAAGGCCCAAATCAGCCCGCATTTCCTGTTCAACACCCTCAACACGCTGTACAGCCTCGTAATCGGCACCTCGCAAAAGGCCGAGGACGCGTTCATAAAATTCACGGACATACTGAAATACACATACGTCACAATCGAAAGCGAGACCGTCGCGATCGGAGAGGAAGCAGCCTATATCGGCAACTACATCGACCTGCAACGGATACGCCTGAATGACCGCACGAAAGTCGTCTGGCAGTGCGACATCGACGACCCGGCACGGGAGCTTCCCCCGATGCTGATGCTCACTTTCGTGGAGAACGCCTTCAAATACGGCACGTCGGCGACACGCGACTGCGAGATACTTATTTCCCTGAAGCTGACTGACGGACATCTCGAATTTCGTACCCGCAACAGCATTATGAAGCACGCCGACCAGCTCCGCACCGAGCTGCCGAAAGGCATCGACAACTGCCGGGCGCGGCTCGAAGGAATTTATCCCGGACGCCACACGCTCGCAACGACCGAGCGTGACAACATTTTCGACCTCTGCATGACTATCGAACTGGACTAAGAAACTGTTTCTGAAATGGAGAATATTATACGATGCGTGGCAATTGACGACGAACCGCTCGCCCTCGACGTGATAGCGAAATTCTGCGAACGCCGGGGAGGAATCGAGCTACGGACATTCTCCGACCCCGAGGAGGGGATGGCTGCCGTAGCCTCCTCACGCCCCGACATACTCTTCCTCGACATAGAGATGGGAGATACCAGCGGCCTCTCGCTCGCGTCGAAAATCCCGCCGGAGGTATGCCTGATTTTTACCACCGCCTATCTCCACTACGCGATCGAGGGGTTTAACCTCGACGCGGTCGACTACCTCCACAAACCGTTTGCCTTCAACCGCTTCGAGACAGCGATTTCCAAGGCTGTGCGCCGCATCAGTGCCCACGCTCCCGCTCCGCATCCCCGCCGAGAGGGAAGCATCGTCGTAAAGCAGGAGTATTCCAACGTCACCATCCCCCTCGACGATATTCTTTATGTCGAGGCCGTGGAACGATATTCGCGAATCTACCGCCAGTCGGGGGGCTGCACCGTGACCCGCGTCCTCCTCAAACAGCTCTCCGAAATGCTTCCCGCCGCCGACTTTCCCCGCATCCACCGCTCCTTCATCGTTTCCCGCTCGAAGGTCGCCAGCTACACCCGCCAGGAAATCCGTCTCACCTCCGGCTCCACCCTCCCCGTCGGCCGCCAATACGCCCCCGCCCTCCCCTCCCTCCTCTCCCCCTCCTGACATAAAAAAATCCCTAAAACAGCTTCCAAACAACCATTATCCTTATTAGATTGTTGCCAATATTAGAAACTTTGCGTAACTTTGGGCAATATAAAACGTTATGGATAATTTGGTAAATGAAATCGGATTGCTGTTCAAAAAGAAGAGGCAGGCGCTCGGACTAACCCAGCAACAACTGGGCGAGAAGGTCGGCGTTACTAAATCTGAGATTTCGAAAATCGAGAATGGTAGGGCGATTACATTCGCGACTATCAACAAGCTGTCTGACGCATTGGGTGTAAAAACGACTGTAAAGCTAACGCCCAATGCCCCTGTATCGGGAAGCGCAGTCCACTTTATAGTCATGAGCCTCGGTAGTTTTGCAAGAAAACACAATCTGACCAAACGGGAGGCGTGCAATTATCTGTCACGATACAAAGGGCTTGCTTTTTCAATTGACAATTACGAGGCGGAGCACCAGTTATCAATCTCGGAATGTGTCGATGATATGGGGGCGATTTGCCGTAAAAACGGAGGAGCCATAATATGAGACTATACCATGGCTCCAACCAGCCCATTCATAGTATTGACCTCGCCAAAGGGAAGCCGTTCAAGGATTTTGGCAAGGGTTTCTATACAACGCATCTAAACGAGCAAGCCGTTTACTGGTCCCGGCGGATAGCGGACCGTTTCGGCGGGAATCCATTTGTGAACGTATTCGAGTTTGACCTCGAAAGGGCGACAGCCGACGGTCTCAACATAAAGGTCTTTGAACAGCCGGATAAAGAGTGGGCGCTGTTTGTCATGGCAAATCGAAAGGTTAGCGATGTCGAGTTCAGGCACGATTATGATATTGTAATCGGGCCGGTGGCAGATGACAACATGGCGCGCCTTTTCGGACTCTACGATATGGAAATAATCGATCTCGACGCCGTCGTATCGGGTCTCGTTTACAAAAAATTGAACTCACAGTATTTCTTCGCTACTGAGAAATCGCTTAATTATCTTACCATCTTATGACATCCACGGAACACTCATTTGATTTTTTGGTCGAATACATAACCGCCAAAGTAGTTGAACGGATTATGCGCGACCAGGGGATTGGATTGGAAGAGGCTCTTGTGGCGTTCCATAATTCGGAGACATTCGGCAAGTTATGCGAGCCGGGGACAGATATGTACATCGAAAGCGCCGCATACATCTACGAAATCTATAAAGAAGAATTGCGCAGAGGCACCCTGAGGGGGCTTACAGACTAAATCGTACGGATAAGCATTTTGTTATAATAAGTAACTGTTCAAAATTATTTTATACTAACGGGTCTGATTATTTCAATATTTCTCCGGCAAAATTTTTGAATCTTTTCCTCTCATCATCAGTCGTGTAGCTCGCTACACTCCTTCTTCTTCGAGAAAAATCTTCTAAAAATTTTCCTCGGACAAATATTAAAATAATTTCGACCAGTTACTTATTCCGTCGGTTTATGTGATTCATTGGGAGTTTTGGCGGGGTTTTGGTGTAAATGGGGAGGTTTTTCGACTAATGGGAGAAAATAAGCGGGGGATTCTGCGTAACTTCGCGTTTTCAATCGGATTAGGTTCCGATATATAGACCAAGCTACTATGAAGAGAATTGCTATGTGGGCCGCGGTAGCGGCGGTTGTTGCCGGGATGGTTTCCTGCAAGGGGAGCACCGACAGGGAAAAAGAGGCGGTTGTGCATAACGTGTTCCTGGTAGAGCCGCGGAGCGCCGACGGGGCTTCCGTCAGAGAGTTCGCAGGCCGGGTCGAGGAGGCCAAATCGGTTTCCGCAGCCTTCAAGACCGCCGGGCAAATCGAGAAAATTTTTGTAAAGGAGGGTGACCGCGTGCGCCGCGGGCAGCTTCTCGCCGTGCTTGATTCGGCCGATTATGTCCTGGGTGTAAACCAGCTACGCATACAGAACACCCAGATCGCGGCCGAAACCGCGCGTCACGCGAAGCTCCACGCATCCGGCGGCCTTAGCGACAACGACTTCGAGAAGGCCACCGCCGGAGCCAAGCAGCTCGCATACCAGCTTGCCCTCAACGAGAAAAAAATCGAATATTGCCGCCTGACCGCGCCGACCGACGGTGTGGTGACGAGCGTCAACTTCGAGCGCGGGGAGATGGTCGACGCCGGTACCCCCGTCATAGACCTTATGGATAACACCCATCTTGAAGTGGTAGTTGACCTTCCTGTAAGCGAATACCTCCGCCGCGGCGAGTTCGCCGGATTCACGGGGCGCTCCCCGCAGTTGCCGGGCCGCTCGTTCCCGTTGCAGATGCTCAGCCTCACTCCCCGCGCCGACAACAACCAGCTCTACCAGCTCAAGCTCAACGTAGCGGGCAACGGCGCTACCCTTACCCCCGGAATGAACGTCGCCGTGTCAATCACGACCGGAGGCAACGGCAACGGAGGAGTAACGGTCCCCTCCTCCGCCGTATTCGACAACGGAGGGAAAGCCGCCGTGTTCGTCTACAATCCTGCCGATTCGACAATCACCGCCACCCCGGTCAACATCACCGGCACCGGTAACGCCGACGGCACGCTGACAGTCACCTCCGGACTCGACGCATCGCAAAGCGTAGTGCGCGCCGGGGTCCACCACCTCCGCGACGGGGAAAAAGTCAACGCGATCGCTCCCGCATCAACAACTAACGCCGGAAACTTGCTCTGATGGACAGGATTACGAAATTCTTCATGCAGCGCCGGACGCTGTTCTGGGCGCTGATGGCCGGCATACTGATGCTGGGCGTGCTGAGCTACCTCCGCATGCCGAAGCTCGAAGACCCCGCGATAGCGGTGAAACAGGCATCCGTGGTCCTCATTTACCCCGGCGCCGACGCCCACCAGGTTGAAATCGAGGCCGCCCAGCCCGTCGAGGACGCGCTGCGCACCCTCCCGGATATCAAGAAAATCAAGACAGAGTGCCGCCCGGGACAGGCGCTGATCAACGTCGAGTTCGTGATGGAACTCCCAGTCGAGGAACTTGAACAGCGATTCGACCTCATACGGCGCAAGGCTTCCGACGTCGCCATGACCCTTCCGCAGGGATGTATGGAGCCGATAGTCGTAGACGACATGGTCGATGTCTACGGACTTCTTTTCACCCTTACGGGGGACGGCTACGATTATCCCGAGATGGAGCGCTACGCCAAGCTGTTGCGGCGGGAGCTGCTGACGATACCCGGCGTGCGCCGTGTGAATATCGGCGGAGTTCCTTCCGAGGTACTTACCGTGGAGTTCACCCCCGAGCAGCTTTCACGCAACGGACTGATGCCGACACAGGTAATGATGGCGTTGCAGTCGGCTGCGAAAACCGTCGACGCAGGAGCGTTCAGCAACGCCGGAGACCGCGTCGCTATTAACGTCAGCGAGGCCGTCGTCACTGAGAAAGACCTTGCCAACCTGCTAATCGACACCCCGGAAGGGAAGAAGGTGCGTCTCGCGGACATTGCCAGAATCACCCGCACGCAGGGAACGCCGAAACGCAACCAGATTTTCGTTGACAGCGAACCCGCGCTGACTATCGCCGTAACTCTCGAAAGCTCCGCCATAGTGCCCGATGTCGGCAAGGAGGTTGATGCGAAAGTAGCGGAAGTAATGCGCTCGATGCCTGCCGGAATGGTACTGCAAAAGGTATTCTTCCAGCCCGACAAGGTAAGCGACGCGGTCGAAGGCTTCATGCTCAACCTGCTGGAATCGGTGCTTATCGTGATTATCGTCCTGATGTTCTCGATGGGGTGGCGGTCAGGCGTAATCATCGGCTTCGGGCTGATACTGACCGTCGCGCTCTCCTTCCCGATTCTCGCCAACCTCGGGACGACCCTCCAGCGCATCTCCCTCGGAGCATTCATTGTCGCGATGGGAATGTTGGTCGACAACGCCGTGGTAATCATGGACGGCATCCTCGTCGACAAGCAGCGCGGACTCCGCCCCGAAACCTATCTCTACCGTATCGGCCGCAACACCGCCCTCCCCCTCCTCGGGGCGACAGTGATCGCCGCATGCACATTCCTCCCGATTTATCTGACCCCCGGCTCCGTAGGCGAGTTCGCGGGCGACCTCTTCCTCGTAATCTGCGTAAGCCTGCTGGTAAGCTGGATTCTGGCGCTGATACAGGTTCCCGTTTGCGCCGCGGCGTGGCTTGGCGACAAGAATCCCCGGACGGCTGTCGCCGAGATTGAGAAATCGGCGCCAAAACCCAACGTGTTCAACCGCGTGGTTGAAAAACTGCTGCGCTGGCTGATCGGTCATAAAGCCGTCTCTCTAACCTGCGCCCTCGCGATTCTGTTGGGCGCTGTTGCCGGAATGACGCGGGTTAGACAGGTTTTCTTTCCGGATTTTGACTACAAACAGTTCGTCGTCGAGTGTTATTTCCAGCCTGAGGCCCATCCCGAGGCGGTAGCCGACAGGATTCTCGCCCTGGCCGACAGCGCCAAGGTTTTCCCCGGCGTTGAACGGGTCGTAGTAAGCACAGGGGGCGCCCCCGCCCGTTACACGCTCGTGCGCCCGATGCCGGCCGGAGGGGACAACTATGCCGAAATGATTGTCGACTGCGCCGACTTCAAGACCATGCAGCGCGTGCAGAACGAGCTGCGCGAACATCTCCGCGACATAGCGCCCGAAGCCTATATCCGAACCCGCAAATACAACTTCTCCATCACCTCTTCGCATACCGTCGAGATAGAGTTCGCCGGACCGGATCCCGCCGTCCTGCGCCGTCTGAGCGCCGAGGCCGAGAACCTTATGCGCGAGTGTCCGCTGGTCGATCCCTACTCCGTTCAGAACAACTGGATGCCCCGCGGCCGACAGATTACCTTCAACTACTCCCAGGCCGACGCACAGCGGGCCGGGGTCAACCGCTCCGACGTTGCCAACGCCCTTCAGGCCGCGGGAGACGGTATGGCTGTCGGCGTGGTAGCCGATGGCGACAAGCAGGTACCGGTCTACGTCACCATGCGCCGCTCCGACGGAACCCGCGTGACTGACCTCGCGAATATCCCCGTATGGTCAACCGCCAATATCAACATCGACCAGTCGAAACTCACGGGCCTCGCTACCGGCGCGACCTCCGCCGACGACCTGCGCAAGAATATGTTCCGCTCTACGATGCTCTCCGCCGTTACCGATTCGGCATCCCTGGGGTGGAGCGAAATGTACATAACGCGCCTGAACGGCCGGCGGGTAATCGAGGCCGAATGTGATCCAGACCCGCTGAACCCCGACGCCACTCCGGCAAAAGTCGAGGCGTGGCTCAAGTGCCATCTTGACCGGATTCAGATTCCCGAAGGCTACGAGACCCGTTTCGTCGGGGAGAGCGAACTGAGCGGCGAGGCTATCGAGAAGCTCGTAGGATTTATGCCTACGATACTGCTGATTGTGTTTGTGGTTCTTCTCTGCCTGTTCAACAACTGGAAGAAGCTCTTCGTGGTGCTCGTCAGCTTCCCGTTCGTCCTGTGCGGTATCGTGCCCCTGCTGCTGTTGACCGACACGCCGTTTACCTTCATCGCCATCCTCGGCTTCATGGGTCTGATAGGTATGATGGTGAAAAACGCCATAGTGCTCGTCGACGAAATAACTCGCCTCAGCACAGAGGAGGGGCAACACCTTTTCCACGCCGTCATAAACGCGACCCTTAGCCGCGTGCGCCCGGTGATGCTCGCCTCCTTCACGACGATTGTCGGCATGATTCCGCTGATTTCCGATCCGATGTACGGCTCGCTCGCGGTTGTGGTAATCGGGGGCCTGTTCGTGGGCACGATTGTCACCCTCCTTCTCCTCCCCCTCTTCTATTCGCTCCTGTTCAAAGTGAAAAAGCCCGATGAACCCGATGAATAAACTACTGTCACTCGCCATAGCCCTGGCCGCGGGTCTCTCCGCCCGGGCCATAACCCTCGACTCAAAACAATGCGTTGCCATGGCCCTGGAAAGCAGCGCCGACCTCAAAGTGGCGGAAAACTCCCTGGAACAGGCGAAACTGCAACGGGGAGTGGCCCGGACGGCCTACCTCCCCAACTTCGCCGGATCGGCTATGCTCAACAGCCTCATGCCCGATATGGAGACAATGGGGATGACGCTGAATATGAAAGCGATGTGGCTTGCCGGAATAAACGTAACCCAGCCGATTTTCGCCGGCGGCAAAATCATCGCCTCAAACAAACTCGCCGGAATCGGGGTCAAAGCCGCCGAGCAGCAGCGCCGGATGACCCGCGCGGAGGTAAGCGCCGACGCTCAGAACTCCTACTGGACCTATGTCGCAGTGCTCGCCAAGGTCAGGATGATGCACAGCTACGTCGCCCAGATTGATTCGGCCTATAACCTTACCAAGGCATCCCTCGAGGCTGGGATGGTGACCCGCAACGACCTCCAGCGTATCGAGGCCCGGCGCGCGCAGGTGCTCTACCAGCTCGGCCAGGTTGAAAACGGCGCGAACCTCTGCCGCATGAACCTCTGCCATACCATAGGAGTGGATACCGAGACTGAAATAACCCCGGCTGACGAGGAAGTTGCTATCGAGCTCCCCTCCAACCTCGGCGACTATTCCATACTCGATCGCCCGGAAGCCGCCCTCCTCCAGCTCGACATTGACGCCAAACGCCAGCAGGTCAACGTAACACGCGCGGACTATCTCCCGACCGTGGCGCTGATGGCCGGATGGACCGCCTACGGAAATATCCGCATGAGCAGCGTGCAGATGGGCCCTGACGGCAACTATTATCCCTACAACTCCACGACAAACGACAATATCTGGAACATAATGGTCTCGCTACAAGTGCCCCTCTGGCACTGGGGCGAGGGCATAAAGAAAGTCAAGCACGCCAAAATAGAGGCCGAAAGCGCCGAGATTATCCGGGAAGACCGCCTCAAGCTGATGTCTCTGGAAGTGAGACAGGCTATTGACAACGTCAATTCCGGCTCGCAGCTTCTCGACGCCGCCCGTCTCGCGATGACCCAGGCAGACACCAACCTCGCCAACATAACCCAGGCCTATGAACTCGGCCTCTCCTCCCTGACCGACCTCCTCGATGCCCAGAGCCAATGGCACTCCACCTCCTCGGATCTGATCGAAGCCTCCACCCAGCTCCGCATCTACTGCGTTGACTACCTGCGCGTCACCGGCCGCCTCTGACCTCCGGCACACTTCTTTTCGGAATCTTCCAAAGTAGACCTTAAATCAAGGCATCTGCCTTGATTTTTTTATGCCAACGTCAAAAATCCGCGATTTTGTAGTATATTTGCGGGACAAGCGACTTCAAAACAGAAATAATGGAGACGAGCACTCAACAGAAACAGGAACTTTTCAAAGCAATATGGGCAACCGCCGAGGACTTGCGGAACTCAGTGGACGGTTGGGATTTCAAGAGCTATGTCCTTGGTATCCTTTTCTATCGCTTCATATCCGAGAATATCACCAACTACATCAATCAAATGCAGAGGGCCGCAGGTGACGCCGATTTTGACTACGCCAATTTCTCCGACGAGGAGGCCGCGGGCGCAAAGGATGACCTTGTGCGTGAAAAGGGTTTCTTCATCCTGCCCTCACAGTTGTTCAGCAATGTGCTAAAACGAGCCAGGAATGACCCGAACCTGAATGTGACGCTCGACGGAATATTCAAGGCTATCGAAGCATCGGCTGTCGGCACAGAAAGCGAACCTGACCTTAAAGGGCTTTTCGGCGATATTGATGTAAACTCCAACAAACTCGGAGGAACCGTCGAGAAGCGCAACGAACAGCTCACCAAGATTCTCAACAACATCGGCGGCATTGACCTCAAAGGGGAATACAACGACAATCAGATTGACTTGTTCGGAGACGCCTACGAGTTCTTGATGACCATGTACGCCTCCAACGCCGGAAAAAGCGGCGGCGAGTTCTTCACGCCTCAGGAGGTCAGCGAACTGTTGGCCCGTATCGTCAGCCACAACCGCGAGTATGTCAACAAGGTCTACGACCCGGCGTGTGGCTCCGGCTCGCTGCTGTTGCAGTTCGCCAAGGTGCTCGGCAAGGAGAACGTGAAGAAAGGTTTCTTCGGCCAGGAACTGAACATAACGACCTACAACCTCTGTCGCATCAATATGTTCCTGCACGACATCAACTATGCGCATTTCGACATACAGAATGGCGACACGCTACTTGACCCCCGACATTGGGACGACGAGCCTTTCGACGCGATAGTCAGCAATCCTCCATACTCCACAAAATGGGTAGGCGATGACAACCCTCTGCTTATTAACGACCCTCGTTTCGCCCCTGCCGGTGTACTTGCACCCAAGAGCAAGAGTGACCTTGCATTTACTATGCACATGCTTCACTGGCTGTCAACCGAGGGCACTGCAGCTATCGTTGAGTTCCCCGGCGTTCTCTATCGTAGCGGTAAGGAACAGAAAATTCGTCAGTACCTCGTTGACAACAACTATGTTGATACTGTCATTCAGTTACCGCCCAACCTGTTCTTCGGCGTGACAATCGCCACCTGTATAATCGTACTGAAGAAATCGAAGCGCGAGAACAAGACCCTGTTCATCGACGCCTCGAACCTCTTTGTGCACGAGGGCAACAAGAACAAGCTCTCGCCGGAAAATATCGCCGCAATCGTCTCTGAATACGCTGAGCGTAAGGAAGTACCGCATTTCTCTGCACTTGTCGAGAACTCCAAGATTGCAGAGAACGGCTACAACCTCTCCGTCAGCAGCTACGTTGAGGCCGAAGACACGCGCCCCGAAACCGACATCAAGGAGTTAAACGCCCGCATTGCCCGCATCGTCGAACATGAGAACCGGCTTCGTGCAGAAATTGACGCCATCATTCGTGAACTTGAAGAAGAAACAGTATGAATTTGAGGTCAAAAATTTTGACTGCAAACAGCGAATACGAACGCACTGCGTTCGCAATTCAACCGAATTACAAAAATGAACGCAGTGCATTCACAATTCAGACACTATGAGTAAAAATGTAGGGACGCACGGCCCGTGCGTCCGGAATATACAAAGCCCTGATGCCCAAAATAGCAAATGTAAGGACGACAGCGGACGCACGAGCCGTGCGTCCCTACGTCAGTTGATTGACCGTCTTTGCCCTAATGGTGTTGAATTTTTACCACTTAAGGAAATTGCCACTATCAAAAATGGCAAAGACTATAAGCATTGTAGACCCGGTGATATTCCAGTATATGGCAGTGGCGGTATAATGACATACATAGACCAGTTTTGCTATGATAGACCAACGGTCTTATTACCAAGAAAGGGCTCTATTGGGAAAATTTATTATATAGAAACACCTTTTTGGAATGTTGATACAGTCTATTATACTGATATTAACACAACTAAAATGCGACCCAAATTTCTGTATTACTTTCTCTCTACCATAGATTTGGAGAAAATGAATTGTGGAAAGGGTGCAGTACCAAGTCTCACTCAAGAAATCCTCTATCGAATTGTCATACCCGTTCCTCCGATAGAAGTGCAGGAGGAAATCGTAAAAATTCTCGACCGCTTCGCGGACTATGCAGCGGAGCTGCAAGCGGAGCTGCAAGCGGAGCTGCAAGCGCGCAAAGAACAATATGAATATTATCGTAATCTTTTGCTCACCTTCAGTCCCTCCGCCTGCGGCTGCGGGACCGATGATGAGCAAAAGATTGACGTAACTACTTGGGGGGGGCATAGTTACGAGATCACTTGGAAAACTATGGGCGAGATTGGCAAGTTCTTTGGCGGTTTGACTGGCAAATCCAAGTCGGATTTTACCAATGGAAACGCACGCTTTATATCATATATGAATGTGTATTCAAACATTGCTCTTAACCAACATAGCGAAGAATTTGTATATATAGGAAAGAACGAGAAACAGAATACTCTTGAATATGGTGATGCTGTTTTTACTGGTTCATCAGAGACCCCAGATGAATGTGGAATGTCCTCAGTCGTTACTACCGAACCCACAGAGCCACTTTATCTAAATAGCTTTTGCTTTGGATATCGTTTAGAGGATAATTCCTTGTTTTTCCCGGATTTCCTTAAACATCTTCTTCGCTCTAAAACTATACGCTCTCAGATTGCTAAAACTGCAAATGGAGTAACACGATTCAACGTGTCTAAAGCTCTTTTTGCAAAAATTATCTTACCCATTCCTCCATACGAGTTGCAGGTGAAAATCGCATCAATCCTTGACCGTTTTGAAACTCTTGTCAATGACCTAACACAAGGGCTTCCTGCTGAAATCGAAGCCGTGAGAGAACAATACGAATATTACCGCGACAAACTATTATCCTTCAAAAAGATAGTATGAACGACAATGTAGGGACGCGCGGCTCGTGCGTCCGTAGCAACGATAATATACCCCCAACAAACGGCATCACAGACGATGGACGCACGAACCGTGCGTCCCTACATGCGCGGAAATCGCCCCGCGCTGAATTTCATAATTACTCCGGTGGCGATTATTTCGTGACAATCTGCACACGAGAAAAGGCTCATTTTTTCGGGACAATACATAATGGGGAAATGCATCTGTCGAAAATCGGAGAATATTGCAAACAACAGCTTGAGGAAATCACTATCCATTATTCATATGCCACTACTCCATTGTTCGTTGTAATGCCGAATCATGTTCATGCAATCATATGCGTCAACAATAACTCTCTACCGCATAATGACGGTAAGCGGACGCACGGCTCGTGCGTCCCTACAGAGAGAACCGCTCTTTCTGTCATTATCGGGGGCTTGAAACGAGCCGTTACGATGTATGCCAGACGAAACAACGTCGATTTCGGATGGCAAAGCAGATATCATGACCACATTATTCGAGGCACGCATGATGGCAATAAGATAGCCGATTATATTAAAAATAACGTTGCCCGATGGGCGTCAGATTGCTTTTACAAATGAAAGAATACTCACAAATTTCCGAGAACCCCGAATCGACTGTCGTTGCCGAATTCGAGCCGGGCTACCGCAGTGCCGCACAATATCAGAGTGAGGCTGAAATGGAGTCTGACTTCATCCAGCAACTCACCCGTCAGGCTTACGACTATCTGCCCATAACCTCGGAAAAGGAATTGATGGACAATCTGCGCAGACAGATTGAGAAGCTCAACCACCTGCAATTCGAGGACGATGAGTGGCAAGCGTTTTTCCACGAACACCTCGGCAATCCGAATCAGGGCTTAGTCGAAAAGACGCGCACCATACAGGAAGACCACCGTAAGGCGTGGATGCGTTCCGACGGGTCGAAAGTCAACATTGCACTAATCGACAAAGAAAATATCCATAACAACTCACTGCAAGTCATAAACCAGTATGTGCCGGAAGGGGGAGCGTTTGACAACCGCTATGACGTTACAATCCTCGTCAACGGGCTGCCGCTCGTTCACGTCGAGTTGAAGCGCCGCAGTGTCAGCATCAAAGACGCATTCAATCAGATAAACCGCTATCAGCGCGACTCATTTTGGGCCGGAAGCGGTCTGTATGAGTTCGTGCAAATCTTCATTATCAGCAACGGCACCCTGACCAAATATTACAGCAATACCACCCGCGATGCCGTCAGCCGCAGCAACCAAAATCCCGGCAAGGGAAAAGGCAAGAAGCAGACCTCCAACTCTTTCGAGTTCACATCCTATTGGGCGCGCGAGAACAACAAGCCAATCTATGACCTGGTCGACTTCACGCAGACCTTCCTTGCCAAGCACACCATACTCAACGTACTTACCCGATATTGCGTTTTCACCGCCGAGAATCTGCTACTCGTCATGCGTCCATATCAGATAGCCGCAACTGAGAAGATTATCCGCAAAATAGCTATCAGCTCCAACGCCAAGACCTGGGGCACACGCGACAGCGGTGGCTATATATGGCACACGACCGGTTCGGGCAAAACCCTCACCTCATTCAAGACGGCACGCCTAGCCTCGTACATGCCGGAGATTGACAAGGTGCTGTTTGTCGTTGACCGCAAAGATCTCGACTATCAGACCATGAAAGAGTATGACCGCTTCGAGAAAGGCGCGGCAAACTCCAACTCATCTACCGCCGTACTGAAAAAGCAACTCGACGACCCGAACTGCCGCATCATAATCACTACCATTCAGAAACTCTCCAACTTCATCGCCTGCAATCCGCAACACGCGGTCTACGGGCAGCACATAGTGCTGATTTTCGACGAATGTCACCGCTCGCAGTTCGGCGATATGCACAAGGCCATCGTCAAGCGGTTCAAGAAATACCACATGTTCGGGTTCACCGGCACCCCGATTTTTCCTAAAAACGCCGGAGCGATAAAGAACGTGGAGTTCACCACAACCGAGGGCGCTTTCGGTTCGCAGCTCCACTCCTACACAATCGTCGATGCCATACGCGACGAGAACGTGCTGCCGTTCAAGGTTGACTACATCCGCACCATGCACGAGGAAGACGAGGTGATGGACGAGATGGTGAGCAACATAGACCGCGAGCGGGCGCTGATGGCCCCGCAACGCATATCGCTCGTCACGAAATACATTCTCGACCACTTCGCTCAGAAAACGCGCCGCGATGCCCGCAGCTACAATTTCAGCCGCCTAACCAACGTAAAGGAGGTCGCATCGGCCAAAGACCGTGGCGCAGTGGCCGAGCAAAAGATGAAAGTTAGGCTCACCGGCTTCAACTCCATCCTCGCCGTGGCCTCCATACCCTTCGTGAAACTCTACTACACAGAGCTTAAAAAGCAGATGGAAACGCTGCCGCCTGACCGCCGACTCAAAATAGCGACCATTTACAGCTACGCGCCCAACGTTGATATCGAGGAGGAATCGCCGGAAGACACCGAAGGACTCGACCAAAGCAGCCGCGAGTTCCTGGAGGAGTGCATCGCCGACTATAACGCGATGTTCGGTACGAGCTACGACACCTCGGCCGACAAGTTCCAAAACTACTACAAAGACCTGTCGCTGCGGATGAAAAACCGCGAAATCGACCTGCTGATAGTGGTGAACATGTTTCTGACTGGCTTCGATGCAACCACGCTCAACACTCTATGGGTTGACAAGAACCTGCGCTTTCATGGGCTGTTACAGGCATATTCGCGCACCAACCGCATACTCAACACCATCAAAGACCACGGCAACATCGTATGCTTCCGCAATCTTGAAAAGGCCACCAACGATTGCCTGAAACTGTTCGGCAACGAAAACGCCGGAGGGCTGATATTGCTCAAGACCTTCGACGATTACTATTTCGGCTACGACGAAAGCGGCAAGCATCATCCCGGCTGGAAAGAACTCGTCGAGGAACTGTTGGCGAAATTTCCACTTGGCTCTCCCATACTTGGCGAAAAGGCCGAAAAAGAGTTTATACGGCTGTTCGGTACCATACTTCGTGCGCTTAACATCCTGCTCACTTTCGATGAATTTGCGGGTAACGAGATAATCGACCTCAACGGCAATTTCCTCGACTATCGCAGTTTCTACAACGAACTGCACGACAAATACCGTCCCAAGGGCGGAGATGCCGTGAACATCAACGACGACCTCGTGTTTGAGATGGAGCTGATGAAGTCGATTGAAATAAACATCGACTATATCCTGTTCCTTGTCGGTCAGCTCACCGGCGACGAGCCGCACGACCGCGAAATCATCATAAAGACGATAAAATCGGTACAAGCATCGCCCGACCTCCGCAACAAGGAAGAACTGATACGCAAATTTATAGACCGACACACGCCCGATACCGACGTACACAGCCAGTGGAGCGAGTTTGTGCGCCAAAGTCAGACAAAGCAGATTGAGGAGATAATCGCCGACGAAAACCTCAACCGCGATAAAACCCTGGCTTTTGTAGAGCAGAGTTTCCGCAACGGTGAAGTCCGCGAAAGCGGCACGGCCATCGCGGAGATACTTCCTCCGATGAGTCTATTCGGAGCTGCCGGTGCACGACGAACCGAGAAAAAGAAAAACGTAATCCGTCGCCTCAAAGAGTTCTTCGACCGATTCTTCGACATTTCAGGCGGTAACTTCTATAACCCTGATATTGAACAATGAACACATCATCTATCGCTGTGAAAGTAGCCTCATGTGAAACGCACCTTGTGAAAGAAACATTTGTTTCGATTTGGATGTTTGAGTTAAAAGGCCTAACTTCGCGATAAAGAAACCTGAACAACTACAACGAAACCCCTAAACAACTCCAAAATGAGCGTCACATTATATAACAGCATCACGCGGAACTCTATGGCGGCTGCCATGGAGGCGATGATGATGGGTATGATGATGCGCTGCCGACGGAGCCGGGGGTGAGTTCTCGCATATATCTGCAACGACATAACACCGGCTCCCAGTCCTGGGGGACGGTGTTTTTGTTTGATGAAACCACCCCGCAAATATCCGAAAAACAACCGCCATTCTGAAAACAAAAGCATCAAACATCATCATAAAATGAAAAATCTTCGTTTCGCAACACGCCAGATTCACGCCGGGCTCCGCCCCGACGAGGCGACCGGTTCCCGCGGCGTCGCCATCTATCCCACTGCCGCTTACCGCTTCAAATCGTGCGACTACGCGGCAAACCTCTTCGAGCTGTCGGAGCCGGGGAACATCTATACCCGCCTTCAGAACCCGACCACCTCGGCTTACGAGGAACGCATTGCCGCTCTCTATGGCGGCATCGGGGCGCTTGCCGTGGCTTCCGGCATGTCCGGCATACTGATAGCCGTCACCGCTCTGGCATCCGCCGAAGACAACATCGTCGCCTCTCCGCTCCTTTACGGGGGGACATACAATCTTTTCCGCCACTCGCTGCGCCGCCTCGGCATCGAGGTGCGCATCGCCTCATCTGAGGACCCGGCGGAATACGCTGCGCTTGTAGACGACCGTACGCGCTGCCTCTTCGCCGAGAGCATGGGCAACCCGACCTGCGGGGTCGCCGACATCGAAGGACTTGCGAAAGTAGCCCATGCCGCCGGAGTTCCGCTGATTATCGACAACACCTTCGGAGCGGGCGGCTACCTCTGCAACCCGTTCGACTGGGGCGCGGACATAGTGGTCGACTCCGCGACGAAATGGATTAACGGCCACGGGACCGCGATGGGTGGCATCATCGTTGACAGCGGTAAATTCGACTGGGGCAATGGCAAGTTTCCCGGTATCGACGGCCCGTCGGAAGGGTACCACGGACTGAACCTGTCGGAGCGCTTCGGCAACGCGGCGTTTATCGTGAAATGCCGCGTCGACGGTCTGCGCGACTTCGGAGCCTCCCCTTCTGCGTTTGACAGCTACCTGATGCTCTTAGGGCTTGAGACACTTTCCCTCCGGGTAAAGCACCAGGTCGAATCGACGCGGCGCCTTGCGGAATGGCTGCGCGGCAATCCCGATGTCCGCAAGGTCAGCTTTGTCGGTTTTCCCGACCATCCGGCCTATGAAAAAGCTCGGAAATACTTCCGTTTCGGCTCATCCGCCGTCCTGACCGCCGAACTGGAAGGCTCGCTGGAAACGACTGTGAAATTCGTCGAGGCGCTGAAACTCGCCGCCCATATGACGATGATCGGCGACTCGATAACGGTTGTGACCCATCCCGCCTCGACCACCCACAAACAGTTGTCGGAATCCGATCTCGCGGCAGCCGGAGTTACCCCGACGCTTCTCCGCATATCCCTCGGGCTGGAGGATGTAGAGGATATAATAGATGACTTCCAACAGGCAATCGAGGCGTCAAAGAAATGAGTGTCAAGTATTACAACCACCCCGCGCCGTTCCGGCTTGAGCAGGGCGGAGAGCTGCGCGAACTAACGATAGCCTACCATACCTATGGCCGGCTGAACAAGGAGGGGAGCAACGCCGTATGGGTATGCCACGCGCTGACGGCCAACAGCGATGTCGCCGACTGGTGGCCCCACACGGTCGAGGCGGGAGCGTTCCTCGACCCGGAACGTTACTTCATCGTGTGCGCCAACATACTCGGCTCCCACTACGGCTCTACCGGCCCGCTGAGCGTCAACCCGGCTACGGAGAAGCCATATTATGCCGATTTCCCAAAACTGACAATCCGCGATATGATGCGGGCCCACAGGCTGCTTGCCGACGCTCTCGGCATAGACCGCGTCCACGCTCTCGTCGGGAGCTCCGTCGGCGGCTTCCAGGCCCTTGAATGGGCCGCGGAAGAGCCGGAGCGTTTCAAGAAGCTGATACTCATCGCGACCGACGCGAAGGCCTCCCCCTGGACCATCGCGATAGACCAGACCCAGCGCATGGCGATATTCACCGACGCAACTTTCGGGGAACCTCGACCCGACGCGGGCATGGCCGGAATGGCCGCGGCCCGCGCTATCGGCCTTCTCTCCTACCGCGGCCCGGAGGGATACAACGCCACGCAGCAGGACGCCCCCGATACTCCTCCCGGCTCGCTCAAACGGGCCTGCACATACCAGCTCCACCAAGGGAAGAAACTCTGCCGCCGCTATAACGCTTACTCCTACGTCGCGATTCTCGACGCGTTCGACACCCACGACATAGGCCGCGGCCGCGGCGGACTCGAAGCCACGCTCTCCCGCCTGACTATGCCCTCGATTCTCATAGGGCTTACCACTGACATAGTCTTTACCCCCGCCGAGATGCGCGCCCTCGCGGCTTCGCTCCCGAACTGCGAGTACCGCGAAATCGCCTCCCCTCTCGGCCACGACGGATTCCTGACGGAACACCGCCAGCTAAACAACATTCTAAACCCGTTTATCAATGAATAACGACAAGATACAAATCGGCCTGTTCGGCTTCGGAACCGTCGGACAGAGCCTGTATACCGTAATCGGCCGCGCCCGCAACGCGCATGCCGAAATACGCCGCATCGCTGTCCGAGACAAGTCGAAACCGCGCGCGGTCGAGGCCGACCCGGCGCTCTTTACCGAAAATCCGGCTGAACTCCTGGATGACCCCGAAATAAGCCTCATTGTCGAGGTGATCGACAACGCGGAAGCCGCCTGGCATATCGTCAGCGAGGCGCTGCGTCGCGGAAAGACCGTTGTCAGCGGCAACAAGGCGATGATCGCGCGCCATCTACCCGAACTGGTGGAGCTGCAGCGGCAGACAGGGGCCGCGCTCCTTTACGACGCGTCGTCCTGCGGCTCGATACCCGTCATACGCAACCTCGAAGAATACTACGACAACGACCTTCTGCTTGAAGTAAAGGGGATTCTCAACGGCTCCTCCAACTACATCCTTTCCCGGGTGTTCGACCACGGCGAGGAATACGCCGCCGCGCTCCGCCGGGCGCAGGAACTCGGCTTCGCCGAGAGCGACCCATCGAACGACATCGAAGGGCGCGACTCGCTGTACAAGCTGATAATCATAACGATGCACGCTCTCGGCGTCTACGTCGCCCCGGAGGAAATCTTTACCTACGGCATCTCGACAATCCACGAGAGCGACATACGCTATGCCCGTGAGAAACGCTTCAAAATCAAGCTGGTCGCACAGGTCGCGAAAGTCGCCGACGACCGTTTCACGATGTTCGTGATGCCCGAGTTCGTAGACAAGAGCAAGTACATCTACTCCGTCGACGACGAGTATAACGGCGTTGTCATCCGCGGCGAATGTTACGACCGCCAGTTCATGTTCGGCAAAGGTGCCGGTGGGCTTCCGACCGCTTCGTCGCTGCTTAGCGACATAATGGCGCGCCGCTACGACTACCGCTACGAGTATAAGAAAACCCGTTTCCGCGGCCGTCCGGAATACACTACCGACGTGTTGCTGCGCGTTTATGTCCGTTACGCCGACACCGACATCCCCGCCATCCTCCCGTTCCGGGAAATCCGCGAGACGTACACCTCCCCCGACTACCGCTATATCATCGGCGACATACGCCTCGCCGATCTGCTCGAACGCCGCCCCCTCCTCTCGGCCCCGGACGTGTTCCTCTGCAATATTCCACTCTTCTTCACCGACAAAGACGAATGAGTGTATTGCAACATTATGAGTCTTGACTTCTTGTATTTGATGTAGGGACGCGGCGTGCCGCGTCAAGTTTGAAATCAAGCAATTACTTGCTCTCTTAGTCAACGCGGCACGCCGCGTCCCTACACAGATTTAGCGCGACATCTTCTTCCGTGCCCACTAAGATGCGTGGGTGAAGCTGCGGTAGTGGGAAGGCGCGAGGTTGAGCTTGCCGGAGGCGCGGAGCATCTTGCGGAGCGAGGTTACGAACTCCTGGCTCTCCTGCAGGAGGTTCAGATATACATAATCTACGGCGAGGTCGTCGCGGTTGCCGTTCTGGATGTACTCGTAGACATTCCGGGCGCTGTCAGTCAGGCTTCCCTTCATCGCCTCGCAGCGTCGGCGCAGGCTGTCTATTGCTTCAGGGTTGCTCTCCTCGATCGCGGCTGCCGAGTCGAGCAGAAGCCGGCGGATTTTATCGCGTGTCGCGGCGAACGAGTCGCGGAACGGCTGCGGCAAGGGCCGGAAGTTGTTGTCGACATGCTCCTTGCAAGCCTCGTTGATACGGCGCAGGTTATAGCTCATCGACATCGCCATATTGTTGCTCAGATGGAACCAGGTGCTCTTCTCCATCGCCGTCTCAGGATCCGCGCGGCGCAGGCAGAGTGTGAGCTTGCGGCGCTGCGATTTCAGCACGTCCTTCTCCTTAACCAACCCCCTCTCGGCCCTGGATAACAACTTGACATTGTCCTCCATAAACCCGTTGGTGACATCGGCAAAAGTAGCTGCGGCGAAATCGAGGAACATCTTCTGCTTCTCGTTTATATAGATTTTCAGCAGAGGCCATACCTCGTCGCGGTTCTCGGTGTTGATAATCGTCTGAAAGAGGGTGTCGGCCTTAACTTCTGACTGCTTCTTGCGGAACTTGATGTTGCTGCGAAGCAGGAGGAACAGAGCGATCAGACCTCCGGCAATCATCACCGGGACCCCGCCCATATGCATCAGGCAGACTACGATTCCGGCCCCGATAAACGCCACTCCGGCGGTAACGAACCATCCGCCTATGACGGAAATCACACCCGTTATGCGGAACACGGCGCTCTCGCGGCCCCATGCCCGGTCGGCAAGCGACGTACCCATCGCCACCATAAAGGTCACGAACGTGGTCGACAGGGGGAGCTTCATCGATGTTCCGAAGGCGATAAGCATGGCGGCCAGCATCAGGTTGACCGAACCGCGTACGAGGTCGAAAGCCGCGCCCTCCTCAGCCTGCGTGAACGACGAATCCATACGCTTGGCAATCCATCGCTTCGCGCGCTGGGGTGTATGGTCGCTTACCCAGGATATGGCGTTGAGCGAAACACGGACGAGCTTGCGCCCGATACGGGAGGAGCCGAACATCTCGTCCCCCTGCGCCTGTGCACTGAGGCCGACGGTTGTCTGCGTCACCTGCCTGGCCTTTCTCGAAGTCGCAAGGGACACAACCATTATAACCCCGGCACCGACAAGGAAATAAAAAGGCGTGTCTGCCGAACCGTTGAGGCTGTTCATCATAAACCCGCGGACATCCCCCGCGCCGTTTGCCGTATAGTCCTGGAAGGCAGAAAGAGAGGTAAGCGGCACTCCGATAAAGTTCACCAGGTCATTCCCGGCAAACGCCATAGCCAGGGAGAATGTGCCGAGAAGCACCACGACCTTGAACACGTTGACCTTGCACCAGTGGAGAACCTGCATCAGCAACGAGAATCCCACCAGGCATATGCCGATAATCTCTGCTGAGTGTGTGGCAATCCAGCCCTTCATCTCTGGAGTCACGACATTTATGTCCTTTATCCCCTTGATAAGCATAAAGTACACAATCGCCGTACAGGCTATTCCTCCGAACAGCCCGACCTTCCATTTCAGGCGGCTTTTGTACTCGAAAGTGAAAATCAGACGGGCGAGGAACTGCACTATCGTTCCGAAAACAAACGCGATCGCGACCGACAGGAATATACCGATTATCACTGCCAGGGCCTTCTCTGTGTTTACCAGCTCCCCCATCGAGAGAGTGCTCGCCGGATCAGCGATTTTAAACAGGGCGACCACGAAAGTCGCTCCCAGCAGCTCAAATACGAGGGACACGGTCGTGGACGTAGGCATTCCGAGGGTGTTGAATATATCCAGCAGGATTATATCCGTCACCATGACAGCCATAAATATGGCGATAACGTCGTAGAACGAGAGATTTTCGGGGCGGAAAATACCGTGTCGCGCGACATCCATCATCCCGTTCGACATAGCCGCGCCGACAAACACCCCGATCGCGGCCACAAGAACAATCCTCTTGAACGAGGCTGCCCGCGACCCTACCGCGGAACTAAGGAAATTCACGGCGTCGTTACTCACGCCTACCGACAGGTCAAATACCGCCAGCAGGAACAGGAAAATCACAATTCCAAGGAAAACAAAGTCCATATAGTTCAAAATCTGATGAATATACCGTCTGCCTAATAGAAAGACGAGCCTTTTATTAGCGAAACAAATTTCAGAATTATATGTTAAGACTCTGTTCCCTTTTTATTGCGTTTTTGTTAAATCACGGGGAGTATTATCTCGAATGTGAGGCCGGGAGTGTTCGAGACTGAAATCGAGCCTCCGTGGGCAATTACGGCGTTGCGAACGATTGACAGCCCCAGCCCGGTTCCGCCTGCTGAGCGCGAACGCCCCTTGTCCACACGATAGAAACGCTCGAAAAGCCGGGGGAGATGCTCCGAAGCCACTCCTCGCCCATTGTCCGACAGGCGGATATTACCCTTCCGGTCAGCGACTATGTTTATTTCGGTTCCCCCGCTATATGCTGTCGCGTTATCTATAAGGTTGCGGAAAACGGATTCCAGTAGTTGCCTGTTGCCGTTGACAACAAGAGACTCTGGCAAACTTGTCCTGATTTCCAACGGCGAGCGCAAACGACACTCAGCCGCGACATCCCCAATTACCTCAACAAGGTCAACCGGCTCCTTCTCGATAACCCTGGCGCCTTCGTCGAGCCGGGTAATAGTAGATACATCCCGCAGAAGCGCGTCGAGGCGGTTGGCGTTGGCAACGAGGCGGTCGAGCAGCTCGCAGCGTTTATCTTCGGGCAATTCGGGATGGTCCCTTAGCAGCTCCGCGCATACAAGCATTGATGCCGCGGGGGTCTTCAACTCGTGGTTGATGTTGTTAGTCAGCTCTTTCTTTATCCTCGTCTTTTCCTGTTGCTCGCGAAGCGCTTCCCTATGGCGGCTGTCGCGTTCAGCATAAAGGCGCACTATATCGGAGGCGATACTCCCCAGCTCGTCGTCGGGAAACGCCTCGTCGTTGTAAATCGGCTCTCCGTGCCGTGCCTTTGCCGCGAAACGGCTCAGGCGCGAGATGCTTTGCGACAACCTCCGGGTAACGACATACGCGATAAAACTCATTGCGAGCGTCATCAGGCACATAACCCATATCAACGAGCCGTCGACCCGCAGGAACTCGCGGAGCGTGTGGGTGTAAGGAGCGGCTGTCCTGACGACCGTCCCCTCCTCACCCAGGCGGGCGGAATAGAAATAGTCTATGTCGTCGCTTTCGGAGTGGCGCTCTACCGCGTAACCCTTCCCATGGGCGCGGGCGGCAACCACCTCAGGCCGAGAATTATGGTTGGTAACCGGAAAGGGGGTCAATGAGTTATTGTCGAAAACGACTTTTCCACCGCGGTCTATAACCGTAAGTCGCAGAGGGCCGTCGTATGTTACCGAATCACCCTCCTCTATCTCGCGCAGCACCTGCCCGTTGACCATCTGCATCTCGGTGTCGAGCAACTGCGCCTTGAACTCCTTCTCGCGCCGGTACTGGAATACCATGAATGTCGCAACAAACACCCAGCATAGCAAAAGCACCGTCAGGAATACACGGGTATGGAACGAAAACCTAATCCTGCCAGCCATAACCGTAGCCCGAACGGGTTATTATATGTTTGCCGTAGGGCGCGATTTTACCTCTGAGGCGGGTAATATGCACATCGACCGAACGGTCGACCACGACAACCTTTTCGGGCCATACGCGGCTTAAAAGCTCTTCGCGGGTAAACACCCTTCCCGGGTTCTCCATAAGGAGCGCGAGAATCTCGAACTCCTTCCTGGGGAGCCGGACCTCGTTACCGTCGACTTTGCAGAGCAACGACGCGCGGTCAATCTCGATCCCTCTTGACCGTGCCGGAGCCGCGGATGGCGCGGAGGAGCGCCGCAAGACAGCCTCGACACGCGCCTGCACGTTGCGCAAAGAGAACGGCTTTGATATATAGTCGTCGGCACCGAGGCGCAGACCGGCAACCATGTCGTCGTCGGAGTCCCGCGCCGTAAGGAAGATAACCGGAACGGATGAAGTCCGCGGATCCGACTTTACGGCCGAGGCCATATCCGTGCCGCTCATCCCGTCCATCATTATGTCGAGAATCAGAAGGTCATAACCGGCGACCCCGGCCGACATAGCCTCTTCGGCAGACGCGGCCGTGTCAACCGCGTATCCTTCAAGTTCGAGATAGGTGCGCAGCCCCTCCCGGATGTCTGCTTCGTCGTCAACAACCAGTATTTTAGCCTTGTCTGCCATAAAATGTAATGTCTAAGCGCGGCGGCGTGAAAACAGCCTGATCAACTCCCCGATCCAAAGAACCAGGGAAGTCGAGCCGAGGATTACCAGCCAGTCGGTAAAGCCCAGCGGAACGGCGTTGAAGAAATCAGGGTTTATCGCGCCTACGAGCTGCACGATAGCGATCTGTCCGAACAGGATGGCTGCCGCGATCAGCAGGAACTCGCCGCATCCCTTGAAATGGAACGCTGACCGACCCGTAGCGAAAGCGCGGGCATTGAACATATTCCAGAACTGAAGGAACACGAAAACCGTGAAGAACACCGACAGCTCGTAAGGGGAAAGCCCCGTGTTGCCGTGCATCGTGGCGCTCCCAATCTGCGTCAGCGAAGTTATGGAAGTATGCTCGAGATAGTAAAGGAACCCGAGAAGCAGTACGAGGAACAGGCCGCCGACCCATCCTATGCTACGCCACATCGCCTTGTTTATAATAAACGCGGTCCGGGGACGCGGCTTCTCCGACATTACTGTCTCCGTCAGCGGAAGCGACGCGAGCGCCATAGCGGCGAAGGTATCCATAATCAGGTTCACCCAAAGCATCTGGGTGACGGTCAGCGGCGACTGCATCCCCATAAAAGAGCCGAACAGCACGATAAGGCTTGCCGCGACGTTAACCGTCATCTGGAATAGGATGAAACGCTGGATATTACGGTAAAGCGAGCGACCCCACATCACGGACCGGCCGATTGACGCGAAGGAGTTGTCGACAATGGTTATGTCGGACGCCTCTTTCGCCACGGAGGTACCGTCGCCCATCGACAGCCCGACGTGGGCCGCCTTCAGAGCCGGAGCGTCGTTCGTCCCGTCGCCGGTAACGGCGACAACCTCGTTGCGCTTCTGCAGCGCCTCGACCAGCCGCTTCTTATCCATCGGCCGGGCGCGGGCGATAATTTTCAGGCCGCCTACCCGGTCGACCAGCTCGTCGTCAGAGAGCGCGGCGAACTCGGTACCGGTAATAATCCCGCGGGGGGAGTCCGCGTCGTCGTTCCACAAGCCGATCTGGCGCCCGATTTCCTTAGCGGTTCCGGGAGTGTCGCCGGTAACGATTTTGACCTTGATTCCGGCGTCGATTACCTGGCGGACCGCTTCCGGCACGTCGGCGCGCACCGGGTCGGAAATAGCCACGATTCCGAGGAATGTCAGCCGCCCGGCAACGACCCGGCTGTCGACGATGGTCTTGTCTCCATCCTCTAACACCTGGTATGCGAAACCGAGAGTGCGCATCGCCTGGTTCTGATACTCGAGCAACCTCGCGTCAAGCTCCTTGCGGGAAACACCAGCCGCGTCGGAACACATTCCGAACACTATCTCCGGCGCACCTTTGACATACAGCACCCTCCGCCCGTCAGCCTCTCTGACGACGGTCGCCATATACTTGCGCTCTGTAGAGAAAGGAAGCTCCTCCACGCGCTCCGAGCGGCCCCTGAGAGCGGTATAGTCTATTCCGCGGTCGGCGAGCCAGAGCAGCAGCGCCCCTTCGGTCGGATTGCCGAGCACCTGGGGCCTCTCCCCGCTCAAATCGAGCTGCGCGGTCGAGTTCACGGCGATACCCCCATAGAGCACGTCGTCGGACGGATTGCCGAAAAAGTCGGCCTTGTAGACCTGCATGCGGTTCTGGGTGAGAGTCCCGGTCTTGTCTGTGCAGATAACGGTCGTGGCTCCCATAGTCTCGCAGGCGTGCAACTTGCGGACAAGGTTGTTAGTTTTCAGCATCCTCCTCATCGAATACGCGAGCGAAAGCGTCACCGCCATCGGAAGCCCCTCCGGCACGGACACTACCACCAGCGTAACGGCTACCATAAGCGTCTGCAGCAGGAACGCCAGGAAGGAAATCCACTCGAAATCGACATTTACGAAATACATCACGATACGCCCCACGACGATTGCTGCGGCAAATATGTACGCGATGCGGGTAATCAGCTTGCCGAGGCCGTCGAGCTGTTCGTTAAGGGGGGTCTTGACGCTGTCGTCAATCTGGGCGGCCTCGAACACCTTCCCGTTCTCGGTAGCGTCGCCGACGGCGAGCACCCTCATTATTCCGTGTCCCTCCATAACCTTCGTGCCGCGCATTACGTGGTCGGAAGGGAATGTCGCGTCAGGGTCAAACTGCTCCGGATCGGTTGTCTTGGCGCATACAGGCTCTCCCGTAAGCGTCGATTCGTCGACGTTGAGCCGCACAGCCTCCAGCAGGGCGCCGTCGGCAGGAATCTCCTCGCCGGTGTTCAGTATAACGATGTCCCCCACCACTACGTCGCGGCGCGGCACCTGGACGGGCGCTCCGTCGCGGATTACCTGCACCGGCTCGTCGTCGTTGACCCGGTTAAGCAGGTCGAACTCGCGGCCGGCCTTCAGCTCGAACACGAACGCCAGCCCGGTTGCCAGCAGGATAGCCATAAAGATGCCGATCGGCTCGAAAAAAACGCTCATACCCTGGCCGAGACCGTAATACTCATAAAACGAGATACCAACCGAGAGAAACCCGGCGACAAGCAGAATAATAATCAGCGGATCGGAAAATTTCTCCAAAAACAGCTTCCAAAGCGGGGCCTTGGCCGGCGGAGTCAGCACATTGGCTCCGTTTTTTTCACGACTGGCGAGTACTTCGGCCTGCGTCAGGCCCTTATATTTCTGTGTCATTAACCTTGGTAATATTTTCTGCAAAAGTATAAAAAAACCGACATTGAGCCAACTCGCGACACATCCCGGCGTTATAGTTCACAAAAAGTTAACAATTAAAACAGTCGAAAAGGCGGAGTTATGTTGGAAAATAGTACCTTCGCGTATAATCTGAAAACTGAAAATGAGAAAAACAATATTCGGCCTCGTTGCCGCCGCGATGCTCGCCCCGCTGACCTGGGCCGAGGAACTGGTTATAATACAGACCAACGACACCCACAGCCAGCTTGATCCGACCGACAAGGGGCTCGGGGGTATACAGCGCAGGAAGGTACTGATTGACAGCATCAAATCAGAGCACGACAACGTACTTGTAACCGACGCGGGGGATGCCGTGCAGGGCACGCTCTTCTTCACTCTCTACGGAGGCCGGGCCGAAATGGCGGCGATGAACGCCCTCGGCTATGACCTGGCTATTCTCGGAAACCACGACTTTGACAACGGCGTTGACTCGCTGGCCCGCAATGTGGCCCTCAGCGACGCACGCTGGCTTTCGACTAATTACGATTTCTCTCAACGAGCCGACCTCGACTCGCTTTTCGCGCCATATAAGATTTATGACTTCGGAGGTAAAAAGGTGGCATTCATCGGGCTTAACCTGGACCCGAAAGGAATGATCGCGGAAGGGAACTACGACGGGGTTCGCTATCTCGACGTCATTAAGGCCGCCAACTCGACAGCCTGGGTACTGAAAAACCTCGAAGGGGTCGACCTCGTAGTGGCTCTTTCCCACCTCGGCTACGCCGATATGCCGAACCCCTCCGACGAGGACATAGCCAAATCGTCGGAGAATATCGACATAATCCTCGGAGGCCATTCCCATACGACGGTGGTACCGGGCAGCGGCAACGAATGGATTACGAACGCGGCCGGGAAGCCGGTACTCGTCACGCAGAACGGCAAAAGCGGGACAAAGGTAACGGAAGTCATCGTCAGTCTTGACAGCATCGGTTCGGCGCTCCCCGCATACCGGCAGCACACAATCGACAGCCGCCTTGACCGGACCTCGGACCCTGCCATCGAAGCTCTTCTCGCTCCTTACCGCAAGGGGGTTGACGAACTGATGGGCGTCAAAATCGGCCGCGCGGCGAAGGCTCTCGACAATACCGAGCCGGCTCTGCTCAACTTCGTATCCGACTTCTGCCGCGACCGGGGCACCCAGCTCCTCGGCAAGCCGGTCGACCTCGCCCTTATGAACAAAGGAAGCCTCCGCCGCTCCCTCCCCAGGGGCACTATAACTCAGGGAGAAATAATTTCCATGCAGCCTTTCGCCAACAAGGTGCTGGTACTCGAAATCAAGGGGAAAGACCTTCTGGAGGCTTTCGACGTGATGGCCTCCCGAAGAGGCGACGGCGTAAGCTCCGAGGTATCGGCAACCTTCGACCCGGCGACGCAACGCTGCACGTCGGTTCTCCTCAACGGCAAACCCATCGACCCCGATGCGACATACAATGTCGCTACCATCGACTACCTCGCCAACGGAGGGGACTATATGGCTCCGCTCACCCGCGGAAAAGTCGTCGCCACTTCAGACGCGATTGTCTACAACGACCTCATCAACTATATCAAATCGCTCCGCAACAAACCTATCAACCCCTCCCCCGCGCCCCGCATGGTCGCGGAGTAAACCCTTATAGGTTCCCGATACGCAGGATGTCGGCCTCGAATGATTCGCGGTTGATTGCCCTGTTGCGTAGGCGGTTGCGGTAGGCGTAGACGGTATTGACGCTGAAATTCAGAATCTGCGCCACGCGGTTGGCGTCGTCGATTCCGAGACGCATGAAAGCGAGGATGCGGAGGTCAGAGTTCATCAGCTCCCCTTCGGACAGGACAATCTGCTGGTCGGGGCGCAGGAGGCTGTTGATTTCCTCAACGAAATCGGGATACAGATGCAGGAAAGCGTCGTCGAAAACGGAATAGAACTCGCGGCTCTGCTCGTCGATGAATTTCGGCGACTTCACCATTTTAAGAAGCTCGTCGGTCTGCCCCGCCGTAATCTTGCGGTTCGCCAGCTTGCAGAATTGCTTCAGCTTATCCATATATATGGAAGATAAAGCCATGAAACGGCTGAGGTAGACATCCTTGGTGCGCCCCGCTTCCTGCAGGCTGGCCCGGAGCGCCTGGACGCGCTTTAACTGGCGCCGCAGATAGAAAATCGTCACCACCAGCGCCAGGAGCGTCAGCACGAGTATCGCCATAATGACATTGGTCGACATACGCCAACGCTCGATCTGGGCCAGATGGTCGCTTTCGACAACGTTCAGAAGCTCCGTTGTCTGCATCATGCGCACCGACGCCCGGCTCTCGACGGCGTTCTTCATCGCGGCCATCAGGTAATCGTGGGCACGACCTGACTGCCCCATCTCGAAAAGCACGCCTCCAAGTTCCTGCAACGACACGACCTCCATCGTGGCGCGGCGAAGGTCGGTCATTGCCGATTTAGCCAGATAATAGAGGTACTCGTTGCGGTCGCCCCTCGCGTTCGCTATGCTCGCGAGAATATGGCACGCGATGGCATGGGCCGAAGTTTCCGGATCAATATCCGCGACAAGCGCGGTCAGCAGGTTGCGGCTCTTGGTATATTCGCGACAGCGGAAATAATATTCCCCGAGATTCAGGCTGTACTCCGGGGTTGCCGGGTCAAGCAGCTCGAGCAACCGTTTCTGCGCCTGGAGCGAACGGTTGTTCCAGTAATCGGAAGTCGACTCGAACCCTTCGTAATAGAAACCCATATAGGAGTACATCTGACGGATAGAGGAATAGTACACGCGCTTCATCCGTACAGACATGGCCGTCGTGTCAATCTGCGCTATTTCGTTCAGGGCGTCGCTCATATATCCGCTAAGGGAAAGATAGGTCGCACGACGGACGCGGAACTCCGCCGCCACGGTGTCGTTCCCCAGCGCGAGCGCCCTCGTCAGCCCCTTGGTATAATAAACGAGCGCCGAATCGTTGTTAAACGCGTTATACTCGATCGCGATTTCCATTGTCCGTTCCAGCCATCGGCCATTATCCTTCCCTATTGCCGGACAGGACTTTTTCAGCGAGTCAATGCGGTCCGACCGCTTTACCTTGTAAAAATCGCGCCTTACAAGCTCCCGGTCAAGTCCCCGCAGAAGACTCTCGACATCGCTTTCAGAATACTGCGAAGAGATTGCCGCCGGAGGACAAACCAGCGTTAACAAACAAATGATGGATAATATTATGGCTCTGGTATTCGACAAAGGGGGGACTCGTTATTTCCGCAAAATTAGCTTTTTTCGCCAAAACGGACAATAGCGCTGCCGCCTCTGACAGGATTTTCCGCGAAAAACCGCAAAACGCCCCCGCCATTCCCTTCCGGCACCGCAAGGGGAAACCGAATAATTATAATAAGCATACCGAATATGCCGGAAATAAGCCACAGGCAAGCGCTGAGGGGCGTCTGAGGGGGATTGCGTGGAAAAATGCCATAAAACATCCGTTTTTACTTGCATAATTATTTAAAGTGTCTTAAATTTGTGGCGCCGCGATATAGTGAATCACTAACCGATGCCAATTATTTATACACAATCAATACCTCTTATGAAAATTTTTACCTCGAAGTCGCTCCTCTGCGGAATAGCGCTGACCATTACGGGCTTCACGGCCTCATCACAAGGGCTGCTCAAAACCCTGTTCTACGACGGCGTATATTACGAACAGACCGACGAGCTGCGGGTAAAACTCGTGGCTTCCCCTGGCGAAAAGTACTCCGGGACCCTCTCGATTCCGAATTTCTTCAACATCACGACGGTTGACGCTGAAGGGACCCCGATGGTTACCAGCTATTTCGTGACGGAAGTTGCCGAGGGCGCTTTCGAAGGGTGCGACGCTCTTACAAGCATCACCTTCAACGGCGCTACCGTCAAGTTCGGCAAGAACGCCTTCAAGGGTTGTACCCGCCTGCGCAAGTTCGACTTCCCGACTTCCTTCGCCGCCGACACTGAAATCGGCGAGAGCGCGTTCGAGGGGTGCGAGTCGCTCGGCGAAATCACCTTCGGCAACCGCGTGGCCGCGATTCCCGCCAAAGCGTTCGCCGGATGCACCGACCTGACCGACATCACGATCGCCGACCCGGAACCCCCGACGCTCGCCGCCGACGCTTTCGACGCGGCTACCGTGAAACAGGCGGTCGTTTATGTGCCCAAGAGCGCTATGGGTGCCTACAAGGCTGCTGACGGTTGGAAAGGCTTCAAGGCTATCGACGTCATCTCGGAATACAGCTTCAAGAAGGACGGGGTTTACTACCTCATCGACGACATGAACTCCAAGAAATGCAAGGTAACGCTCGACAGCTACGGAAGCTACTCCGGGGAAGTCACAATACCCGAATATGTTACCCACGAGGGTGTTACCTACACAGTCGCCGAAATCGGCAAGGACGCTTTCCGCGGTAGCGCGGAGCTGACCAAGGTGACGCTTCCCGAATCGGTCTACAACCTCGGCATCAACGCTTTCCAGGGTTGCTCCTCGCTTGAGAGCATAACCCTCCCCGACGCCGTAGGCTCCCTTCCCGACGAGCTGTTCCGCGACTGTGCCTCCCTTAAAACATTCAAATGCCCGGCAACCCTTGGCGCGATACGCCAGAACGTGTTCCGCGGCTGCACCTCGCTCGAAAGCGTTGAATTCGGCCCCGAGGTTTACATTATCGGCGCCTACGCTTTCGCCGACTGCGTGAGCCTCAAGAAGTTCGTGGCTCCCGAGAAGATGCAGTTTATCGGCGATTTCGCATTCCAGAACTGCACGGCGCTCGAGGAAATCATCAGCGTTCCCGGATGGAGCTACTGGTATGCGAAAGGCAGTTTCGCCGGATGCGACAATATCCGATACATCACCATTCCCCTTCAGGAGCCTCCCCGCTGCCCGAACGAGAATATGTTTACCCAGGAGGTCTACGACAACGCGACCCTGATTGTACCGGAAGGCTCCGTAGAGGCTTACCGCGCAAGCGTTCACGGAGATAACAACACCCCCGACGTATGGCAGCGTTTCCAGCATATCGTCGGAGCGGAAGCTGGCATTGAGGCCATCGCTCCCTCCACGGGAGAGACCTCTCCGGCTATGTACTACAACCTCCAGGGTGTCCGCGTCGACAACCCCGCGAAAGGACAGCTCTACATCCGCTCGCAGGGTGGCCGCGCTTCAAAAGTCATTCTCTAATACTCACTCTCTTTCCCACACAATATGAGCACCCGCTTTATTTCAATCTCCCTACTGCTCGCAACGGCACTGGCTCCACTCGGGGCCGGTGCCACCGAGTATGTCGTAGACGGCATCCGCTACGACTGTACCGGTGCGGGCAATTCCGCAAAAGCCACTATTCTCCCGGCCACAGCCTCCGACACCCCCTATGCCGGGGATATAACCATCCCCGCCTCCATCGACGCGAACGGGAAGACCTACAATGTGAAAGCCGCCAAGCGAGAGGCTTTCGCCAACAGCGCCGAGCTGACTTCCGTCGCGCTCCCCGCCGGGATGACCGACCTCGGCATGAGCTGCTTCGAGGGGTGTGCGAAACTCGCCTCGGTAACCCTCCCGACCGAAGCGTCGATGCTCCCGCAGTACCTGTTCAAGGACTGCTCGGCACTTGAATCAATCGTCATTCCCGACAACTTCTCGACCTTGCAGGGTAACGTTTTCGAAGGGTGCGCGTCGCTCAAATCGGTTACCCTCTCGAAAACGAGCTACCTCTTAGGCGCTAATTTCTTCAAAGGATGCACCGCTCTGGAATCCGTCGAGATTCCAGACAATTATACCCTCCTCGGGGTCAATGTATTCGAGGGGTGTACCGCCTTGAAGGAAGCGACCATACCTCAGGCGACAACCTCGCTCCCCGACAATTTTTTCAAAGACTGCTCGGCGCTGGAAACGTATGTACTACCCGCGGCGCTGAAAACAGTTGGGAAGACCGCTTTTGCCGGGTGCGCCGCCCTAAAATGGGTCGAGTTCACGAATCCGCAAGCCGCGACCTTAAAGGATGGCGCTTTCGACCAGGCGTTTATGGAGACCGGCTTCTTCTATGTGCCTGACGACGCTGTCGACGCTTACAAGGCTGCCCTGACCGGCGCGGTCAACGTACTCCCCGTTTCCGAAAGGAAAGAGGAACCCATTGAGCCTGTCGAGGAATGGATTTCCCGCGGCGAGGCGACATTCTTCGACCCCTGGATATGCTCCGTATTCAAGGAGCCCCGCTATTCCTGGAAGGTCGAGGTCGAGGAAAGCTCGACCCGTCCGGGCTACTTCCGCATGAAGAACCCCTACCTCAACGGCAAGTGCCCGATGTTCATGGCCCCGGCCCACGAGGGTAACGATGTCTACATCAACGCCTGCGACCCCAAAGGTGTCTATATCGAGTCGCAGGGGCTCGGATTCACCCCCAACTCATCCGTCGCGCCGGAGTTCCTGATTTCATCCGTCGCCGGGCGTCACCAGGAGAACGGGTTCCAGAGCCTCGAAGAGGACAAGAAGCAGGGGCTCACCGGATTCTACAACGAGGGGATAATCCAGATTCCCGCCGCCGGGATGCTGTGGTCCTTCCCTCCCTACACCGACGAGGACTATTATTGGTGTAAATACGACTTCGAGCTGCGTTTCCCCGAAGCCATTGTCTACGAGATTTCGAGCGAGGTGCTCTGCCTTGACGAATATTATCTGAATCTGTGGAAAGAATGTCTGAAACCCGGCGAATCTGTCCCGGTAGAAGTCACCGCTCCCGACTGCGTGGCCCAGATCAAATACGGCGTGATTTCCGGAGTAGAGATGCCTACCGCCGCCGAGCTGGCAGCCATAGCCGCCGGCGACAAGGTTGCCCGGAAGGGACGCAACGACTTCTCCGTTCCCGACAACTACGTCGGCCGCATGTCGCTGATATTCGCGGCTCTCGATGCCGAGGGTAACGTTCGCACGACATGCCGCTCCCTCTTCGACGTTATCAACGAAGACCTCTACGGCCCCTGGAAAAGCCTCGGATGGACGCGCTTCGCCGACGTCGTAATCCTCGCCAATTATGGCGCTCAGACCGAGCCTTACGCTGTCGAAGTCGAGGAAAGCACTACTTCTCCGGGCCTCTACCGAGTGAAGAACGCCTACTCGACCCGCGGTTACTGGACTTCGGGCGAGGGGAACCTCCACCACCACGACGACGAGAACCACTATCTCTACATCAACGCCGAGGATCCCGACGCCGTTTATGTGATGCCGAGCCCGGTAGGTTTCAAGTCAAACGAAGGTTCGATGCTGATAACCTCCCCGGTCGCGGTGAACCTCTCGTACGGCTATACCCTCGACGAGCTTAAACAGCTATCGGCCGATATGTTAGGCACCCTCCGCGAAGGAGTAATAACCATCCCCGACGGAGCGATTTACGCCTCCGAGACCCGCTACCAGGGAGGAGAATACTATCCCGGCAACCCCGGCCTCGAGTTCAGGATGACCCTCCCCGGATATGTCGCTATCGAGACTGTCGACGCAGAGTCCGGCGAAACCCCGGCCCGCTACTTCAACCTGCAGGGCGCTGAAATCGCCAACCCGGCTCCCGGCACCCCCGTAATCGAACTCCGCGGCAACCGCGCCACCAAGATAATCCGCTGACCCCCATACCGCTAATCCAAATGGCGCTGTGTCAAAATATATGACACAGCGCTTTTCGTACCCGGATGGGAGGGCGCTATCAGAACGGTCCAGATGGTAGGAGCTTGGAGGCGAGGCCGATGGGAGCAATCTGAAGATTGTGACCGAGGCCGAACCTTCAAACGACGACCCAGATGGGCCGTTATGATAGCGCCCTCTACGCCCTCTACTTAATTTTAGGCATTGTTAACGCGGTATATTCCGCTAAAAGGCGTAACTTTGCGTGTTAATTAACTAATTTAAGCGCTCTGTGAAACTCCGTTCACTTTCCATATCAATACTTGCCGGGGCCGCCGCGCTCGCCGCTTTCGCCGCGAACAACAACATCGTCGAGGAAGTAGCGTGGATGGTCGGCGACCAGCCTATCTACAAAAGCGAAATCGAAGAAGCCTACCAGCAGGCACTTTACGAGAAGACCCCTATCAAGGGGGACCCGTACTGCGTGATTCCCGAGCAGCTCGCCGTAGAGAAGCTCTTCCTCCACCAGGCCGACATTGACACCGTCGAAGTTTCCGAGTCGATGGTAAGCCTCTCCGTCGAGCAGCGTATCAACTACCTGGTCAACAACCTGGGGAGCAAGGAGAAAGTCGAGGAGTATTTCCGCAAGCCGATGCCGGAGTTCCGCCAGCAGATGGCCGACATGATGCGCAACAACTACCGCGTGCAGGAGGTGCAGCGCTCGCTGACTTCCGACCTCAAGGTAACCCCCTCCGACGTGCGCAAATATTTCTCCGAACTTCCAGCGGACTCCATTCCTTACGTCCCCCTGCAGGTCGAGGCTGAAATCATCACCGTCAACCCCCGCATCCCCCAGCAGGAAATCGACGACGTCAAAGCCCGTCTGCGCGAGTTTTCAGACCAGGTTACCCGCGGCGAGAGCTCCTTCTCGACCCTGGCGATTCTCTATTCCGAAGACCCCGGTTCCAGCGTGCGAGGCGGCGAAATCGGATTCATGGGGCGCGGCCACCTCGAGCCTGAATACGCGGCTGTGGCCTTCAACCTCAACGACCCCAAGAAAGTATCCAAAATCGTAGAAACGCAATACGGCTACCATATCATCCAGCTCATCGAGAAGCGCGGCGACCGGGTGAACACCCGCCATATCCTCCTCCGCCCCAAAGTGTCTACCGAAGAACTGGAACTGGCCCTGACCCGCCTCGACTCCGTGCGCTCCGACATCGTGAAGCACAACAAGTTCACCTTCGAACAGGCCGCCGAAGTGATTTCGCAGGACAAGGACACCCGCAACAACAAGGGGCGCATGGTAAACTCGGAGAACAACTCCACCCTCTTTGAAATGAGCCAGCTCCCGCAGGAGGTCGCCCGCCGGATCAACGACATGCAGGTAGGCGACATCTCCGAGCCGTTCATAATGAAAGACCCCAAGCGCGACCGCGACATAGTCGCGATGGTGAAGCTCACAAACCGCGTCCCGGCCCACCAGGCCAATCTTTCCGACGACTACCAGGCTATCAAGGGAATGTACGAGGCCGCGGCCAAGCAGAAGATGGTCAAGGAGTGGCTCGAAAAGAAAATCAAGGACACCTACGTCAAAATCGAAGACGGATGGAACGACTGCGAGTTTGAGCACAAGGGGTGGCTGAAGATACGCAAATGAGCCCCCGTAAAACCACAAAAGGGCTGCGCGGGGCGTTCCTGCTCCTCGCCGCCGCGGTAATCGCCGGGGCCGGAATCAGCGCGCAGAAACGCGACACCACCCCTATCCGCCCCTCGATTCCGAAAGCCGACCGCCACGCCCCCAACCGAGTGTTCCTCGAACGGGCCGACGAGCTGCGAAAGGAACGCTACGACAGCTTCCAGATTGTCGTGGGTGACGTGATGTTCCGCCAGGGGGACATGTTCATGTACTGCGACAGCGCCCATTTCTACGAGGACCCGGGAGCGATCCAGGCGTTCGGCAACGTGCGCATGGAGCAGGGGGACACCCTCTTCGTGTTCGCCGACCGCCTCGACTACTCCGACACTACCGAACTCGCCATACTCTACGCCGACCCGGGCAACAAGGTGCGTCTGATCAACAGGGACGTGACCCTGACAACCGACATCTTCAACTACGACCTCGCGATCGAACTCGGCTTCTACGAGGTCGGGGGAACGCTGACCGACAAGGACAACCGCCTGACATCCTGGTACGGAGAATATTCCCCCTCCACGAAGGACGCGCTTTTCAAAGACCAGGTCGTGCTCCACTCGCTCCGCGAAAAAGACACCCTCGACATCTATACCGAGGAGATGCTCTACAATACCGGCACCCGCATAGCCATACTCGACACCGTCTCCACAATCATCTCCGGCGACGGCACCATCCACACCGCCAACGGGGTGTACAACACCGACACCCACAAGGCCGACCTCTACGACCGCTCGCTGGTCGTGGCAAAGAACGGCAACACTCTGACCGGCGACACCCTCTTCTATAACCAGGACACCGGCTTCGGCGAGGCGTTCGGCAACATCGAGCTGACCGACACCACCAACAAGGTGATTCTCAACGGCGACTACGGCCTCTACTTTGAATACAACGACTCGGCCCGCGTCACGGGCCGCGCCCTCGCACGCGAGTACTCGCAGAAGGACACCCTCTACCTCCACGCCGATACTATCCGGACTTTCAAGAAGATAACCCCGGAGCATTTCGTCGACGACACCATAAAGGCAGAGGCTGACACGACGCACTATCTCATCGCCGAGCCCCGCGTCCGCTTCTACCGCATAGACCTCCAGGGCATCTGCGACTCGCTGACCGCCGTGCAGCGCGACTCGATGCTCTGGATGCACAACCACCCGGTAGTATGGAACGGCGAACGGCAGATTTTCGGCAACGTGATCCAGGTGCACTTCAAGGATTCCGTGGCCGACTGGGCTAAGCTCCCCGAGTTCGGCTTTATGGCTGAATGGATTGACGAGAATTTCTACAACCAGCTTACGGGCAAGGAAATGACTGCTTACTTCCAGGACCGCGACCTGCGCCATCTCGACGTCAGCGGCAATGTGCAGGCCATCATGCTCCCGATGGAGAACGATTCGACCTACAACAAGATCGCCAACATCGAAAGCTCGTTCCTCGCCGCCGATTTCAAGGACCGCACGGTCGAGCGCATGAAGCTATGGCCTGAGACTTCGGGCACCATGACGCCCCTCTACCTGGCCAAGAAAAGCCTCTTCTTCCTCCCGGCGTTCCGTTGGTTCGAGCCTCTGCGCCCGACATCACCAGAAGATGTATTCAACATACCCAACGAGATGCTCGACCTCTTCAACGAGCCCCCGTTCGGCGGCCGCTCGGCCCCGACCCGGGAATAACGAACCAAATACCCTCCAAACCAATGAATCCCTCGACAGCCTCCCTCCTCAAATTTCTCGACAACTCCCCCTGCAACTTCCTCGCGGCCGCCAATGTGGCAGCGGCCCTCGACAATGCCGGGTTTACCCGCCTGCTTATGTCTGACAGTTGGGAGCTCGAGCCCGGCGGACGCTACTATGTGGTCCAGAACGATTCCGCTGTGTTCGCTTTCGTAACCGGCACCGCAGCGCCGGAGTATGGATTCAAAATCGTGTGCGCCCACAGCGACTCCCCCGGCTTCCGCATCAAGCCCTCCCCGGAGATGGTCGGGAAAAGCCCGATACTGAAACTCAACACGGAGGTTTACGGTGGCCCGATACTCTATACCTGGTTTGACCGCCCGCTGAGCATTTCCGGCAGGGTTATCCTCCGCTCCGACAACCTATTGCGTCCGAAGACCAGACTGGTCAACTTCCGCCGTCCCCTCCTGACAATCCCGCACCTTGCGATCCACTACAACCGCTCGGTAAACGAGGGTAACCCTCTTTCCAGGCAGAAGGACATGCTCCCGGTGCTGGCGATTCTGCGCGACAAGGCGGAGGCCGACGGCTACCTGCTACGCCTGGTAGCTGAAGAGTTGGGAATCGCCCCGGAGGAAATCCTCGACTTCGACCTGACCCTCTACGATACCACACCCGCCTGCCTTTTCGGCCCGTCGGAAGAGTTCATCTCCTCCGGCCGCATCGACGACCTGGAGATGGTCCACGCCGGACTGACAGCCCTGACAGCCTCGCTCGATACCGACAGCGCGATGACCCGCGTCCTGGCTGTCTTCGACAACGAGGAGACCGGCTCGGGCACGAAGCAGGGAGCCGCCTCCCCCATCCTCCGCGACATCCTGCGCCGCGTGACTGACTCCCTCGGAGGCGACGGGGAGGAGAGCTTCATCCGCGCCGTGGCCAACTCCTTTATGATTTCGGCTGACAACGGCCACGCCCTCCATCCCAACTACGAGGAGAAGCAGGATCCCACGAATCTCCCCGCGCTCGGAGGTGGCCCGGTAGTAAAAATCAACGCCAACTGCAAGTATATGACCGACGCGGACTCCGCCGCGGTATTCCGCGCGATATGTCAGAAAGCCGGAGTACCCGTCCAGACATTCGTGAACCACAGCGACGTAGCCGGCGGCTCTACCCTCGGCAACATCCTGACCTCGCAGATGCCCCTCCGCGGAGTCGACATGGGCGCTCCCCAGTGGGCGATGCACTCCTGCCGCGAAACCGCCGCTGTCGCCGACCATCTCTCAACAATCGCCGCCTTCTCAACCTTCTACCGCCTCTGAGCCCCCCAGCTATCCCAAATCTCCCATCCCTCCCAAAGAAATCAAAAAGGCGGGAGCGGCCGACCGCCGCACCCGCCTTTTTATCCTGAATCTATGCTTTTTCAGAGTTTGAAGCTCTTGCCTCCGAAACTGACGATTACCGGGGTCGCAGAGGCCTCGACAACGGCCTCTCCGTCGACAGCCACGTCAGCCACAAGCGCCCCCGAGAGAGTATATACCTTCGCTGAGCCGCTGCCTAACAGTCGGATAGCGGATGCCGATTCGCGGTAAGCCGCCGTTGAAACCTCTCCGGCAGCAACATCCTCAACCCCGGAAGTAGAGGTAAAGGCCAGCGGGAGAGCAACAACGATCTCCTTGCCGTTGGAGTTAACCTTGATATTCGCGATGCCGTTTCCTTTCGCGCCGGAGGTCGGACGGACGGTCAGCATGCCGTGCTTTACCTCCATCTCTCCCAACTCGGGATTAGGGTTATCCTGAAGAGATTTAACCATCAGAGCGTAGTGGGAGTCGGCGTCGGTAGCGACACCTTTGAGGTCGATAACGGTCTGCGGCTGGTCTGCATCAACCGCGAACGGCTTCTCGAAAGTAGCGGCTACAGGCGCGGCGTTGTCGGGGAACAGCGGGAGCGTCGGGAACCAATACTCCTCGTTCATAGGATAAGTCGCGACCACTTCGCCGGAAGCATTGAGGCGCGCCATTGTCGAAGCGTTGGTATATGCGTTCTTCCCGGTATTGTAAACCAGGTAAATATCTCCGCCAACGGGGTTTACGCGCATCGCCGAGCCATAAAGGAACTGGTCCTCAGCGAACTCGTAAAACTTTGAGAACTCGCCGGACTCAATGTCGTAGGAGAACAGCATCTTGTTGCTGGCGAAAGAGGACGCGCCGCCGTTCCAGTAGAGAACCGGGGCGACAGGGGAAGCGCAGAACGCGTCGGGGGTCCAGGTGTACCAACTGTTGGCCGGGGCGTAAATCTCTTCGGGGATGTTGATTACGGATGTCTCGATCCGCGACGCGTCAGAATCTGACTGAGTAATCTTTACCAGGAACGGGAGGGTCCCGCCGTTGGCGTTCGCGGCGACCGAGGCCCACAGCGAGCCGTCTGACGCGACAACAAGCGAAGCGGCCTTGGCCTTCTCGTTGCCGGTAATCCCGGCTATGTCGAGCGTCTGGACAATAGCGTCAGCAGCAGGGTCTACCACATAGATGAACGGCGACTTTGTCGCGATAAACACGCGGTCGTTCAGACGGACCATGTTACCGCACTCGACCTCCTTTCCCGTATCGTTGAGAATCCCCTCGATCGTGCCGACAACCGAAAGGTCGTCAAGTTTCACAACGGCAACCCCTTTGGAAGTACCGAGATACCCCTTTTGAGTGTCAACAGCCAGGAAGGCGCGCCCCTGCGCGCCGGTTCCGAAACCGATCTCGCTTGTAGAGGCCTTCATGACTAACGTCGCGGCATCTGCCTTGGTAAGAATCGCCCCGGTCTTGTTTGCCTGCTTGGAAACGAGATAGATGTTGTCGCCATAAATCTGGGCGAAAGAACCCGTGTTGCCCAGGGTCGTTTCCCCGTTAGCCGCGGCGAAAGCCCGGTCGGTCCATACCCCTTCGGAGGAAAGATGGCATACAGACCCCGGAGTACCGTAATTACCCTCATTAAGAAGGAGGACACCCGACGTAAAGTCAGCGGCCGAAGCCCCGACCGCGACCGCGGCGGCCATAGCGGCGGCAAATACCTTTGTAAAGTCGCTCATAATATTTCTAAACTACAAATGATTGGTTCTACTTAAATGGTGAAGGGTGAATGGTGAAAGGTCAAGGAGGTACTTGATAAACTGTTATCTTCACTCAGGCGAAACCTGATTTTCACTTTTCACTTCATTCACACCAACTGAGCTTGCGAAAGCTGAATTAAAAACAATAACGCGAAGATACTCTTTTTATCTCTCCCGCGCAACCATTCTGCCCGCGCTACCCGGCAGGACACTGTGGACACCGTGGACACTGTGGACACTGTGGACAGCGTGGACACCGTGGACACCGTGGACAGTGTGGACACCGTGGACGGTTTTATTGCCTCCGGGGAGGGGAATGTTGCATTATCGCATACGCCTCGGCATAGCCGCGCGCTAACTTCGCGTTGTGACATGAACCCCGTAGGAATACGGAAGGAGAGAGCGTATTTATTTTTTACAGGTAAAAAAATAAATCCTTGCCATAGACCGACATTTATATACCAACCTTTACTATTAACAACCATTAAATTAACTTTCTAACAACTATGGGAGACCTGATTTCAACTACCGGGAGGATTATCCGGGTACCGAGACTAAGCGACGTTAGCGAAGCTATCGAACGAGAGGAGAGGGAGCGGCAGGAGTATCTCGACGACCTCGAGAGGGCAAGCATCTGCGACGGCCTGTTCGTATGCCGCCCGGCCGGGGAATGGATCGAGAGGGCCAGGAAACGCCCCGACCCGGTCGAGCTGTGGAAGACGCTGTGGCACGAGCGGGAGGTGTCGTGCCTCTTCGCCGACTCGAACATGGGCAAGTCGATTTACGCCGTGCAGATCGCGGAGCATATCGCCCGCCGGGGACACAAGGTGCTGTATTTCGACTTCGAGCTGGCCGACAAGCAGTTCCAGCTCCGCTACACCGACCCCTCGGGGGAGAGCTGCTACCATTTCAGCCCCAACCTTATGCGCGTGGAGTTCGGCGACCGGAAGATGCCTGAGACGCTTGCCGCGATGGTCGGGCAGATTGAGCTGGCGGCGAGGCAGACGGGGAGCAAGATTCTGATAATCGACAACCTGACCTGGATTTGCAACAATTCCGAGCAGGGGGATGCCGCAGGCGAGCTGATGCAGGCGCTGGTGACGCTCAAGCGCTCAATGGGGCTGTCGATTCTCTGCCTGGCGCACACTCCCAAGCGGGCGGCCTCCTCGCCGCTGACGCAGAACTCGCTCGCCGGGTCGAAGCGCATCGCCAACTTCATGGACTCGATGTTCGCCATCGGCAAGGACATGACCTGCCAGCCGGAAGGGCGCTACGTCAAGCAGATAAAGGTGCGCTCCGCCGAATGTCTCTACGGCGAAGAGCACGTCATCCGCTACCGCCTCGAGCGGGAGGGGGAGATGCTCAAATTCGTCGAGAACGGCTTCGGCCGCGAGGCCGACCTGCTGATTGCCGAGGATGACGACGGATGCCAGGCACGCGACCGACGCATAGCGGAGCTGGCCCGGCGGGGAATGTCCCAGCGCCAGATTGCCGCCGAGATGGGGGTTTCCAAGTCCCTGGTCTGCAAAGTGATGAACAAAACCGACGGCTTGTTCTCCCCCGATGCCGCCTGACAACTGTCCACACTGTCCACGCTGTCCACGCTGTCCACGCTGTCCACGCTGTCCACACTGTCCACGCTGTCCACGCTGTCCACACTGTCCGAGGTGTGGACAGCCCGGACAGGAGGGCGCAAAAAGCGGGGGACGGGAGGGGCGGAATGTCGGAGATTTTTGCTAATTTCGCGTATTAGAATAACAGGCGCCCTAAAAGCGCCGTTAGTTCTAAACTCAACTTTCGCAAGCTCAAGTTGAAGTGAACGAAGTGAAAATTCCAAACAAAACCAACGCTCTCAACAATGTATATGAAAAGAATCTTTTCGTTAACGATTTTGATAGCCGGAATCCTGTTCGCCGCGGCGGCCCAGGAGCCGGAAAAGCCCGTAAGCTGGCGCGTCACCGCCAAAATGACCTCGCCGACAGAGGGGGTCGTCACCCTGCGCCCGGTATGCGGCGAGGGTTGGCACATCTACGGCACGGAAGAGGTCAAGAACGGCCCTATCCCTACCTCCTTCTCCTTTGAAGGCTCGCAGGGGGTCGAATACCTCGGCGGGGTGCGCCCCTCCGTCGCTCCCGTGAGGAAGTATCAGGAAATGTTCGGCACGGAGCTGACCTACTGGGAGGGAGCCGTCAGCTTCACCCGCAAGTTCAAGGTCACCGACGCGGCCAAGGCAAAAATCGCCGGAACGGTACGCTACATGGGGTGCGACGACACCCGGTGCATGCCCCCGCAGACCCATTCCTTCTCCGTAGCCCCGAAACCTTTCAAAAAGAAGTAACCGATGAAAAAACTTACCATATCGCTCCTACTGCTGCCCGGGCTGTTCTCGACGGCCCTCGCCCAGCGCCTCGACCCGATTACCTGGCAGGCTGCCGTCGAGGATAACACGGCGGAAAGCGCCGTCATCCACCTTTCGGCGAAAATCGAAAAGGGATGGCATCTCTACGGTCTCGACCTCCCCGCCGACGGCCCGAACGCGACCGCTGTCAGCTTCGAGCTTCCCGCCGGAGTGGAACTTGACGGCGCCCTGACCCCCTCCCGCGCCCCGATCGAGAAATACGACCCGATTTTCTCCCTGAAGCTCTCCTGGTGGGACACCGACGTCGCCTTCACCCAGCATCTCAGAATAACCGACGGCAAAAGCCACAACATCCCCGTAAAGATTTTCTTCCAGGGATGCAACGACCAGACCTGCATCGCCCCCCAGCGCCTGACGCTCGACGTCACAGCCGGAACCGGGGCCGCTGCCCCCGAGGAAACCCCGGCTGACAGCGCGGAAGCCGCCCTGACGGCTCCAGCGGCCACCGCTAACGTCCCCGCGGCCCGCGCCATTGACAGTTCGGGCTGGTGGGAGCCGGCAGACCCCGAAATGCCTGACCCGGAGAGCGCCGACAGCGCCGCCCTTATCGGCTCCTCCCCCTGGTGGCTGATATTCATCTGGGGCTTCGGGGGCGGACTTCTCGCCCTGCTGACCCCCTGCGTGTGGCCGATGATTCCGATGACCGTCAGCTTCTTCCTCAAAAAGAGCGGGAGCCGGGCCAAGAGCGTCCGCGACGCTATGATCTACGGCCTGAGCATCATCGTTATCTACCTCGCCTTAGGGCTGGCCGTCACCGCCCTCTTCGGAGCGAGCACCCTCAACGAGCTGTCGACCAACGCCTGGTTCAACCTCGCGTTCTTCCTGCTGCTCCTCCTTTTCGCGATTTCCTTCTTCGGAGGGTTCGACATTAAGCTCCCCTCGAAATGGAGCAACAGCGTCGACAACAAGGCCGAGACCACTTCCGGCCTGGTCAGCATCTTCTTCATGGCCTTCACGCTCGCCCTGGTGTCCTTCTCCTGCACCGGTCCGATTATCGGGACGCTCCTTGTCGAAGCCGCCACTATGGGCAACATGACAGGCCCGGCAATCGGAATGGGAGGCTTCGCCCTGGCGCTCGCGCTCCCCTTCTCCCTGTTCGCGATGTTCCCCTCCTGGCTCAAGGGAGCGCCCCGCTCGGGAGGATGGCTCAACTCCGTCAAGGTAGTGCTCGGCTTCCTGGAGCTCGCCCTGGCGCTGAAATTCCTGTCGGTTGCCGACCTGGCCTACGGCTGGGGGATTCTCGACCGCGAGGTGTTCATCTGCCTCTGGGTGGTGATTTTCGCCATGCTCGGTTTCTACCTTCTCGGAAAGCTGCGCTTCAGCCATGACGCCCCGGTCGAGACAGTCGGCATAGGGCGTTTCTTCCTGTCGCTCGTGTCGCTGAGTTTCGCCCTCTACCTCGTCCCCGGCCTGTGGGGGGCCCCTCTGAAAGGGGTCAGCGCCTTCGTGCCGCCCCTCTACACCCAGGACTTCAGCCTTTACGACGGGGGCCGGTTCGAGGAGTTTGACGATTACGACGAAGGTATGGCCTACGCCGCGGAGCAGGGTCGCCCCGTGCTGATTGACTTCTCCGGCTACGGCTGCGTAAACTGCCGCAAGATGGAGGGGGCCGTGTTCGACACCCAGGCCGTAAGCTCGGTAATCAAGGAGAATTTCGTGCTGATCAAGCTGATGGTCGACGACAAGACTAAACTTTCCGCTCCCGTCGCAGTCGAAGAAAACGGGAAGAAGGTCGTGCTCGAAACCGTCGGCGACCGCTGGAGCTACCTGCAGCGCTACAAGTTCGGAGCCAACTCGCAGCCCTACTACATAGTGCTCGACAACAGCGGCCGTCCCCTGACCCCCCCGGCTTACTACGACGAAAACGTCAGCAAGTTCGTGGCGTGGCTCGAAGGCGGACTGAAAGCCTACGTCGAAGAAAACAAGTAAATAATAAATGGAAGACTTTAAAAAGCATACGCGCGAGGAGAAGCTCGCGGCCCTCGGAAGGGTGATCGACGTGCTCGACACCCTCCGAGTAAAATGTCCATGGGATGCCAAGCAGACCAACGAGTCGCTGCGTCCCAACACGGTCGAAGAGGTGTTCGAGCTTTGCGACGCCCTGATTCGCGAGGACAACGCCGAGATACGCAAGGAGCTTGGCGACGTGCTGCTCCACGTGCTCTTCTACGCCCGTATCGGCGAGGAGAAGGGAGCGTTTGACATCGCCACGGTATGCGACTCGCTCGCCGAGAAACTGATTTTCCGCCACCCCCACGTCTACGGGGAGGTCCACGCCGACACTGCCAAACAGGTATCCGAAAACTGGGAGCAGCTCAAGCTCCGCGAGAAAGGGGGCAACCGCTCCGTGCTCGCCGGGGTTCCCGGCTCGCTCCCGGCCCTGATCAAGGCCTACCGCATCCAGGAGAAAGCCGCCAACGCCGGATTCGACTGGGAAGAGCCGCGCCAGGTATGGGACAAGGTAAAGGAGGAAATAGCGGAGTTCGAGGCCGAGCTTGACAATATGGCCTCCGAAAAGATGGAGGCCGAGATGGGCGACATCTTCTTCTCGCTCGTCAACGCCGCCCGCCTCTACAAGATTATCCCGGAGAACGCCCTCGAAAAGACCAACAAGAAGTTCATCGCCCGCTTCAACTACCTTGAAAGCCGCGCCCACGAACTCGGCAAGTCCCTCAACGACATGACCCTCTCCGAGATGGATGCCATATGGAACGAGGCGAAGACGCAGCATTAACCCTCTAACTTACAGTCAAGAAGATATGAAGGCTTTAAAGAGCATCAGAAACATACTGGCGGCCGCGGCGCTCGCGGCCACGGCGGCTTTCGGAGCCGGGGCGCAGACTCCCGACCCGGGGTTCAACGTCATCTCCGACAAGGTGCAGCCGACCGACGAGGGGATACGCATAACCCTCTGCCTGGTAGGCATCCCCTCTACCTCGCAGCGCATCGACAGCATCGACCTGGTGAACGGCAAGGACGTGATTCCCGCCAACGACATCGACGGCGTTGACTTCAAGCGCTACTTCCAGTTCGAGGACACCGGGGTGCAGGTAATCGAGGTCGACTTCCCGTTCAAGGGGGAGCTTCCCAAGAGCGCCGGCCTCATATTCCATACCGAAAAGGGTGACGTTAAAGCCCAGGCGCGACAGTGATTCTCTGCGTTACCGAGAAACCGAGCGTTGCTTCCGACATCGCGAAAATCCTCGGCGCGACCGTGCGCCGCGACGGGTATTTCGAGGGTGCCGGCTACTGCGTCACATGGACTTACGGCCACCTCTGCGAGCTGAAAGAGCCTGCCGACTATACCGATATGTGGAAACGCTGGTCGCTCGGCTCGCTCCCGATGCTTCCCCCGCGATTCGGAATACGGCTGATTGACAACCAGCGTTACCGCCAGCAGTTCGGCGTGATAGAGACCCTCATAAAGCAGGCCGACGAGCTGATTAACTGCGGTGATGCCGGGCAGGAGGGTGAGCTGATCCAGCGCTGGGTGATGCAGAAAGCGGAGACGAAATGCCCCGTCAAGCGCCTGTGGATTTCGTCGCTGACCGACGACGCCATACGGGAGGGGTTCGCCTCGCTGCGTCCCGGAGCCGACTTCGACAACCTGTATTACGCGGGGCTGTCGCGCGCCATCGGCGACTGGATTCTCGGAATGAACGCCACGCGCCTCTACTCCCTTAAATACGGAGAGCCGGGGAAACCCCTCTCGATCGGACGCGTGCAGACCCCCACCCTGTCGCTCATCGTGCAGCGCCACCACGAAATCGCCAACTTCAAGCCGGAAGACTTCTGGGAGCTGCAGACCCTCTACCGCGGGGTGACGTTCAACGCAGCCTCCGGCAGATTCAGGGAGGAAGCCAAAGCCCTGGCTGTCATCGAGGAGATTAAGGCCCTACCCTTCGTAATAAAGTCGGTAGAGGAGAAAAAAGGGCGCGAGGCTCCCCCCAGGCTCTTCGACCTCACCTCCCTGCAGGTAGAGTGCAACAAGCGTTGGGGTTGGACCGCCGACGAATCGCTCGCCCTGATCCAGACACTCTACGAGAAGAAAGTAACCACATATCCGCGCGTCGATACTACCTATCTGTCGGAGGACATTTATCCCAAAGTCCCCGACATCCTGCGCCGTATGACCCCCTACGCAGCGCTGACAGCGCCGATACTCGCCCAAAAGCTCCCGAAAAGCAAGAAGGTGTTCGACAACTCGAAAGTGACCGACCACCACGCCATCATCCCTACCGGGCAGTCGCCGCAACAGCTCGTCGGGAACGAGCGTCTGATGTACCATCTCATCGCGCAGCGGTTCATCGCCGCTTTCTACCCCGACTGCGAGTTTTTGCAGACAACGGTTGTCGGCACGGCGGGAGATACCGAGTTCAAAGCCTCCGGCAAGGTGATTTCCAGCCAAGGGTGGCGAGCCGTGTTCTCCTCGCAGAACGACAAGAAGGAACAGGATGGCGCGTCGTCCGACGACAAAATCCTTCCCCCCTTCACCGTCGGAGAAAGCGGCCCTCACGAGCCGTCGCTGGCAAAAAAGACAACCCAGCCCCCGAAATACTATACCGAGGGAACGCTCCTGCGGGCAATGGAGTCGGCCGGAAAGACCGTCGACGACGAAGAGCTGCGCGAAGCGATGAAGGAGAACGGCATCGGCCGCCCCTCGACCCGCGCCGCGATTATAGAGACCCTCTTCCGCCGTGGCTACATCTACCGCCAGCGCAAGAACATAATGGCCTCACAGGCAGGAATCGACCTGATTGCAACAATCAAGGAGGAGCTGCTGAAGAGCGCCAAGCTGACCGGCATCTGGGAGAACAAACTGCGCCGGATAGAGCGCGGCGACTATTCAGCCGCCGAATTTATCGACGAGCTGAAACAGCAGATTTCTGAGATTGTGCTCGCGGTGCTGAGCGACAACTCGCAGCGCAAAATCGTTGTTGAAACTGACGCCGCGACGACCAAAGGGAAAAACGCCGCTTCGCCGACGGAAACGTCACAAGCCGACAAGCCGAAAGCCCCTGCGAAAAAGCGCGCCCCGGCTGTAAAATCGCTCGAGCAGATTACCTGCCCCCTTTGCGGCAAAGGCACACTGCTGAAAGGGCGCGCCGCATATGGTTGCAGCGAGTTTCGTTCAGGGTGCGCCCTCCGCCTACCGTTCGAGGAATACCCCGCCGACCTTACCCCGGCCAAACTGAACGCCGCCATCAAAAAGAACTTCAAAAACAGGAAAGCAGATTAGATTCCGCTTCCTATAAACACCTTCTCTCTTGGAACTCAACGACATAATTCAATGGACCTGCGTGGCGGTAATCGTCGCGATCGCCATAGCCGCGGTGGTAAGGGGTGTTGTGCGACTCCTCCGCATGCGCCGCGGCGACAACTCCGGGGGGTGTCCCGGTTGCGGATGCAGCGGCTGCTCCCTCTCGGCCAACTGCGACTCCCGCGACCGCTCAAACCGTCGCCACAAGCGACATTAAGAGCTTGTCTAAGAGGGTGTTTAATAATAGATGTTAAACGCTAAAACACCCTTAATTAACAGATAAGTAACTGGTCGAAATTATTTTAATATTTGTCCGAGGAAAATTTTTAGAAGATTTTTCTCGAAGAAGAAGGAGTGTAGCGAGCTACACGACTGATGATGAGAGGAAAAGATTCAAAAATTTTGCCGGAAAAATATTGAAATAATCAGACCCGTTAGTATAAAATAATTTTGAATAGTTACTTATTATTAAACACCCTCTAATAACAAACGGCAATGGGCAGGCATCTGCTATTCATATTGATAGCCATTCTCTCCATATCTGATATGGAGGGGCGCGGCTATGCGGTAATAGCCGATTCGGTCAGCCGCATGCCGTTGCCGAGCGCGTCAGTGTTCGACAGAAACGGGAAAGCGATCGGTATGACAGACAACAAAGGCCGACTCCCCTACATATCCCCGAACGACCTTCCCGTGACCCTCCGCTATCTCGGATTCAGAGAAAAAACAATAAACCGGATTCCAACGGATACCGTTTTCCTGGCGGAAAGGGCGAATGAGCTACAGGAGGTCGTAATCGAATCTAAACGGCACAAAATCCTGCACATCCTGGCCTATGTCAGGGAATATTCGACACTAAGCACGTATACCGACACTGTCTTCCTGTTCCGCGAGAAGATGGTCGACTACATGGTCACGCCCGACAAGAAGGTAAGGTTTAAAGAGCGGTTGATTCCGCGGGTGCTCAAAAGCAAGTCATACTACCGCTTCACCAATGCCGACGGGCTTGACAGCGTAAGCAGCAAATGCAACAACCATTTTTCCTGGTCTGACTGGATGGGTCTCGTCCCCTCGCCGGAAATTCCCTCAGCGCTAAAAGGTCGCGAATATGGGACCGACACGATACGAGGCAAGTACAGCCCTACGGAAATATGGATGAGGAGCGGCGACAGGATGATAGTCGACATCAACGTGCTCGCCGACACCGCGAGCCGGAAATGGGTTCCCAACCTTTCCCTGTTTTTCCGCGACCGGCTTGACTTCGAGCATTTCAGGGTGCGGTTCAATTACGCGAACCTCGCCGGCGACACCATATCGCCGACCGACATCGCCGGGTACACCTTCAATATCGAATCCAACGGCCGAGGGCACGATATGTTCCGCTTCAACAGAAAGGACGAGCCCTTCTTCGTCAGCACCTTCGGGGAAGTCCATATCCTTGACAAGGAATATATTACCGTGAAGGAAGCGAAAAAATGGGACAAGATGAAACTCGACACCGAAAATATCGAGATTATCGAACCGGCTGACGCTCCCGAAATACAACCGGCAGTCAAAGAGCTAATTGCCCGCGTGAACTCTATCGACCATAACGACGCGCGGCTTGGATTAGTGCTCGACAAACGGATGCTGGTCGGACCCATAGCCCGCAGACATAAACAGCACATCGGCCAAAGAGCCTTCACCCTCCTTAAAGACCTCACCGGAATCACCTCCTACAAATTCCGCAAAAACCTTAACCGACAGTGGAATACCTTCCGCAAAAGCCAGACTCAGAAGAACCGGGAAAACATCGGAAAATAACAATATCAGGCTCACGCGGAGCGCCCTCCTGGCGCTCCGAGAGTGCGTTCATTCAAAACTTATTCCTTTCTCGATATGATATTCTCGATATAAAGGCTTATGATAACCGAAATGATGCTAATCATGCCACTGAAGAATTATAATGGCGGGAAGCCGGGCGGGACGGTGGCATCGGCTATCTTCCATCGGCCATCTGAGTACAGCAGCTTGAATGTAGTGGACCCTTTATGCCCCATATCAGTCCAATGCACAATGACAGTGTCACCCTCTCCCGGCTTTATAGAGAGAACTTTTGAGGGGGAGTCATCCCCGTCCTGCATTCCGGATCTTAAAAGCCACATCGCATAACCTTTCGTATCGTAGTCGTTGGCTTTTTCCAAACGTTCGAGAAAATCGGCAGTGCAAATATCAGATAATTTGAAATCGGGGTCATTTGCCGTGCCAAACACCTCATTCTCATACAACTGCCTGATTTTTACCTCTACATCCGAGAAACTGTCTATCTGAGCGGACATACCCATTGCCTGAACGAGAAGCAAAAAGAGTATCAGAAAGTATTTCACAATACGATAAATCAATATAATTCAGAGGGTTATAATAAAGTCATCCGCATCGTTGCCGAAGGGGAGCGAGGAGCGTATTTTGCGCAGACGTGAGAGTGAGAGGTCAGCGCTGACTATCCCGCAGTCCGTCCCAGCGTCGATGGCCGGACTGACAACGCCGACAGGCTGCCCCATAGCGTCATAAATCTCCGTCATGCCGTCGTACGTCCCGTAAGCGTCCGTCCCGGAGCGGTTAGCGCCTACTACGACAGCCTGGTTCTCGATAGCTCGGGCAATCAGCAGGTGGCTCCACGCGTATCGCCGGGCCTGCGGCCAGTTGGCCGGGATGAGCAGAACGTCATACCGTTGCCCGCGGTTGCGGCACCAGGCCGGGAAACGCAGGTCATAACAGATGGCAAGGGCGATATTCCACCCCTTGTAATGAGCCACGGGAATCTCCCCGCGTCCTCCGCGGAACAGTCTCGCCTCCGGGCTCAGGCAGAACAGGTGCCTTTTGTCGTAGAACACCGCTTCCCCGTCAGGGGTCACGAAAAAACCGCGGTTAATATAGTCTCCCTCCTCAGCACACAAGTAACTCCCCGCGAGGGCGATTCCGCTGTCTGCCGCAAGCGCCCGGATTGCCGCCATAGTCTCACCTTCGGGAGCCTCTGCCACGTCGCGCAATGTGTCAGGGTCAGCCACGAAGGAGGTCGTGAACAGTTCCGGGAAGACCGCTATATCGGTATCGGAAGGGAGATTGCCGACAGCTCGCGCGGCAAGCTCCAGGTTTCCCCTGACGTCGGCGTAGCGTATGTCAAGGGGAACGGCCGCGATTCTTAGCGTCTCCTTCGCGGCATCTTCGCTGATGGAGTTCAGTCGGTCAGGCATTGATCGGGGAATTTACCCGTGTACGAACGGTAGAAACGCTTCACGGCTGCCATATCGGCATCCATGTCGCCGGTCGGTATGAAAATCTCGGTCGCCGTAATCCTCTTCGACGGATAATCGAGCGCGGCGAGACAGACCGGCACGTCGGCCTCGCGGGCGATGCGGAGAAAGCCGGTATGCCAGTCGCGGGTCCCCTTGCGAGTCCCTTCAGGCGTTATGGCGAGGCGCAGAGCGTTTTCTGTGCGGAATTTTTCAACAATGATTTCCGTCAGCGACTGTTTCTTGTTCTTACGCTCCACCGGAATACCGCCGAGCGCCCGGAAAAGCGCTCCGAGAGGGAAGAAAAACCAGCTCGATTTCATCAGGAACCCCGCCGTTCGTCCGACTGAATGTATGGCCAGCTCGCAGAGCAGGAAATCCCAGTTGGAAGTATGGGGGGCGACGCAGTAGATCATCTTCGGATAATCCGGCACGGTCACCTCCACACTCCATCCGGCGAGGCTGAGAATCTTTTTGCAAATATTCATAGGTCACGCTGAATCCCGCCGGGGCCGCTCCGAAAGCGGCACCCCGGCGATGATTATACCCATATGGGAGAGGGCTGTGTAGGGACGCGGCACGCCGCGTCATATTTGATATTTCAATGACCTGACGCGGCGTGCCGCGTCCCTACACACTATCACTCAAACCATCAAGGCGTTATTTCTTCTTGTTGGCGTCCTTCACTTCCTGCGGCAGGGCGGCGTTCATCTCGCGCACGATGTCGTTGACGTGTCCCTCGAACTTCTCGCGGAACGACTTGTAGGCCTTTTTGAAGTACGCGCGGCGGGCGGCGCGGTATTCGCGGCCGGAGGCGAAGTCAGAAGGAATTTTGTCGAAGCTGAAAGTGATGCGGCTAAGGGCGGTTTCCTGCAGCGCGGCGATATCGCCTACGATTTCCTCCATACGCTCGCGGTCAACCCCCTTGATGAAGGTGCGGGCCATCAGACATTCGGCGGCGAGGTCGCCGCACACGTATCTTACTTCTTTCTTTAAGTCGCGGATGTTAGCCATGTCGGTATTAACTTTTAGTGTTGGTGTATGTGTTGAGCACCCTCTGGAGGGCGCTTTGTGTAGCAGGTATTTTCTCTACCCGGAAGGGCTGGCGCCCTCCCGACTGCTGGTCGGAGCGGGAGAGCTGTGGCCGGATGCCGAGCACTCCTTCGACAGCGTCGGCGAAAAGGCCGGGGGCCGCTCCCGCGAGCGCGATTCCCGTCTCGCCGGGGCGCAGCGAGAAGTCGAGGGCGCGGAACGCCGCCGCCCCCTGCGGTTCGAGTATGTATCCCGCGGAGTCGTAGACCCCGCGCATCGTGCGGGCAATCTGGTCGTCGGTGAGCGAGCACCCGTCAACGTCGCCGCGGAGCCGTTCGAGACACCCGTCATAGAGGTCGATGATGCGGGCGATATTCGACGGGTTGCCGACATCCATCGCCCTGGCGAGCGTCATCAGCGCCTTGCGCGGCCTGAACCCTCCGGTTCTCAGATATTCAACAAACTCGTCGTTGGCATTGTTGGCGGCCACGAAGCGCTTTACCGGCAACCCCATCTTTTTCGCCATCAGCCCGGCCGACAGGTTGCCGAGATTGCCGCACGGCACGCTTATGACAACCCCCTCGGCGTCGGGATTCTCGCGGAGGGCGCTGGCGTAGGCGTGGAAATAATAGATTATCGATGGAAGCTGGCGGGCGGGATTGACGGAGTTGCCCGACGTCAGGCGCGGACGCGACGGGTCGCGGAGCGATTCCCCGAGAGCCTCGAGGGCGAGCGACTGGCAGTCATCGAAATTCCCGTCGACCTCGACGGCGACGACGTTACGCAGGGTCGCGAAAAGCTCTACCTGGCCGCGGGTCAGAATCCCTTTCGGGAAGAGCACGAACACCCGGGTAGACGCTGCGCGCCGGAACCCGTCGGCAACCGCCCCGCCGCTGTCGCCGGAGGTCGCCACTATGATGTTCCTACCCGCCGTCCCGTCGGACGAGACAAGCGGAAGAAGCCCCGCCATGAAACGGCTGCCGACATCCTTGAATGAGTGAGTCGGCCCGTGGAACAGCTCCAAGACAAATCTACCCTCCGACACCGGAACCAGCGGAATCGGAAAGTCGAGAGCGTCGTCGACCACCCGTTTAAGATCGCCCGAAGAGGCCAGGTCGCCGAACAGGGTATTGGCGACAACATACGCTATCTCCCTGAGCGACATCTCCGAAATATTATTGAAGAAGGCTTTCGGAAGCCTCGGAAGCGAGTCGGGCAGATACAGACCGCCGTCGGGGGCGATTCCGCAGGCCGCGGCCTGCGGCAGGGTCACCTGCGGAGCGCTTCTGTTCGTGCTATGTAGAATCATTTCGTGTTCTTGTCCGGTTGCCGGGCCCCGCCGCGGGAGGCGGAAAGGGCCGTCGTATGGGAGAGAGCGTCAGCGGAGAGGGAATACAAAGTTAACGCTTATCGCCCGAAAAAGCAAGCCGGGAGGTCAAAATCACCCCCTCCTGGCCGTATGTTGCATAACATATCGCCGTAAGTATGCGGTCTGCATATTATTCATTAATTTTGCGAATATCATACGGCCCGGCACCCCTTTCGCCCCGGAGCCGCATCTTTTGACCTTAACAACGCATGAAGACTAAAAAACTCCTCCTTGGCGACGAGGCTTTCGCCCTCGGCGCGATCCGCGCCGGACTGTCGGGAGCTTACGCCTATCCCGGCACTCCGTCGACCGAAATCCTTGAATTTGTACAGACCGACCCCGAGGCCCGGCGCCGCGGTATCCACTCCCACTGGTCCTCAAACGAGAAAACCGCCGTGGAGGAAGCCCTCGGAATGAGCTTCTGCGGCAAACGCTCGATCGCAGCGATGAAGCACGTCGGGGTCAACGTCGCCGCCGACCCGTTCGTAAACTCGGCGATGACGGGAGCTAACGGCGGGATGATCGTCGTAGCCGCCGACGACCCCTCGATGCACTCCTCGCAGAACGAGCAGGATTCGCGCTTCTACGCCGAATTCGCGATGCTCCCGGCCCTCGAACCCTCCTCGCAGCAGGAGGCATACGATATGGCGGCCTACGGATTCGACCTTTCGGAGCGGCTGGGGCTCCCGGTGATGTTCCGAATCGTGACGCGCCTGGCCCACTCCCGCGGCGTCGTGGAGACCGACGAGGAGAACCGCCCCGAGAACGAGCTGCGCTACCCGGCCAACCCCTCGCAGTGGGTGCTCATGCCCGGCAACTCGCGCCGCCGCTACGCCGAACTGGTGTCGCGCCGCCCGGAAGTGCTCGCCGAGTCGGAAAAATCCCCCTTCAACCGATATATCCCCGGCGGAGACCATTCCCTCGGAATCATAGCCTCCGGCATAGCGTATAACTATGTGATGGAGGCTTATCCCGCGGGATGCCCATTCCCCATAGTGAAAATATCGCAGTACCCCCTGCCGCTTGAAACAATAGGCCGCCTATTCGACCAGTGCGAGAAGGTACTCGTTGTCGAGGAAGGGCAACCCGTGATCGAACAGTCGCTGCGCGGCGCCCTCGACTCCAACCCGAAGGTGTGCGGAAAGCTCGACGGATACCTCCCCCGCACCGGGGAACTTACGCCCGACAGCGTACGCTCGGCCCTCGGAGCACTCGCGCCCGACACTGTCGCCCCCCTCCCACCGGTGCCGGAACCCCACCCCCTCGTGGCGCCCCGTCCGCCGGCCCTATGCCAGGGATGCTCCCACCGCGACGTCTACGCCGCCCTCAACGCCGCCCTGGAGGAATACGACAGCCCGAAAGTGTTCGGCGACATCGGCTGCTACACCCTCGGCTGGCTCGCCCCCTTCAACGCTATCGACACGACCGTCGACATGGGGGCCTCGATCACTATGGCCAAAGGCGCCGCCGACGCGGGTCAGCATCCGGCCGTGGCTGTCATCGGTGACTCCACCTTTACCCACTCGGGAATGACCGGGCTGCTCGACGCCATCAACGAAGACTCCCCAATCACGGTAATCATTTCCGACAACCTGACGACCGGCATGACCGGCGGCCAGGACTCGCAGGGAACCGGCAAGATAGAGCAGATCTGCGTCGGCCTCGGCGCCGACCCGGTCCATGTCAGGACCATCGACACCCTCCCCCGGAAGGTCGAGGAGATGAAGGAGCTCTTCCGAGAGGAGTTCGACCACAAGGGGCTTTCCGTAGTCGTAGCCCGCCGCGAGTGCATCCAGACCGCCCGGCGCCATGCCGCCAAAAAGTCATCCTGACCACCCCCGGCGAATCTCTAACCCAGTAAAGCGTCAACAAGATGAAAACAGACATAATACTCGCCGGTGTCGGCGGACAGGGCATCCTCTCAATCGCCACAATCCTCGGAGCCGCCGCCCTGGCGGAAAACATCCATCTGAAACAGGCCGAAGTCCACGGCATGAGCCAGCGCGGCGGTGACGTCATGTCGTGCCTCCGCCTCAGCTCCGACCCGATCGCCTCCGACCTCATCCCCCGCGGCGGGGCCGACCTCATAGTGTCGCTCGAACCGATGGAGGCGCTCCGCTACCTCCCCTACCTCGCCCCAGACGGAAGGATAATCAGCAACACCGTCCCGTTCGAGAACATAGCCCCCTACCCTCCCCGCGAAGAGCTGCTGAAAGAGCTTGAGGCTGTTCCCGGCACCGTGGCTTTCGACATGGACGCTGTCGCGAAGGAGGTCGCAACCGCCCGCTCGTCGAACATGGTGCTCCTCGGAGCCTGCGCCCCCTTCGTCGGCATCGCCCCGGAAGCAATCGAGCAGGGAATCCGCACCGTCTTCGGTCCGAAAGGAGAAAAAATCGTAGACGCCAACCTTGCCGCGTTCCGGGCGGGAATGGCAAAGGCGGAAGCATGAACCTCCGCATCGACCAAATCAGAGGAAGAAGAAAACCAAGCACCGCAAATATGAACCCGGTATCAGAAAGCATATTCCGATCTCACCTGGAAGCGATGCACATACCGAGCATCGCCTCCGCGACAATACGACAGATCATGGCCCTCGCCGCCCGCCTCGAAGGGGAAATGGGAGAGCCGTTCGTCCACCTCGAAATGGGTAATCCCGGACTCCCGCCGCAGACCATCGGCATCGAGGCCGAACGCGAGGCCCTCAGGCAGGGAGTCGCCGGCGTGTACCCCAACATCGCCGGAATCCCGCAGCTCAAGCAGGCCGGTTCCGAATTTCTAAAGGCGTTCCTTAACGTAGACATCCCACCGCGCTGCATAGTGCCGACCGTCGGCTCGATGCAGGCTACCTTCACCCTCTTCCTCCTGATGGGGCAGCGCATACCCGGGCGCGACACAATCCTCTTCCTCGACCCCGGCTTCCCCGCGCAGCACAACCAGGTCAAACTCCTCGGACTGCAGTCAGCCTCGGTCGACATCTACGACTGCCGCGGCGCGGCCCTCGAGGCGCGGCTCGAAGAGGCTACCGCCTCCGGCAAGGTATCGGCAATAATATATAGCTGCCCCAACAACCCGGCGTGGACCAACTTCACCGACGAGGAGTTCCGCATCATCGCCCGCGTGGCCGAAAAGCGCGACATAATCGTGATCGAAGACCTGGCATATCTCGGAATGGACTTCCGCCAGCGGTTCGGATGCCCCTACTGCGAGCCCTACGTCCCGACGATTTCCCGCTATACCTCCAACTGCGTCGTGCTCGTATCCTCCTCCAAGATTTTCAGCTACGCCGGGCAGCGCATCGCGATGGTATGCGTCCCCGAGCCGACCGCCGACCGCCGCTACGAGTTTTTCGAGAAATTCTACGAAATGCCTACGCTGCTCGACGCTTATATCTACGGAGTTCTTTACTGTGCGTCGTCCGGCACGGCCCATTCGGCGCAGCACGCCTTCGCCGCTATGCTGAAAGCCGCGACCCAAGGGCAGCTTGACTTCGTCGCCGAGTGCTGCGAATACGGCCGGAGGGCCAACCGGGCAAAGGCCCTGTTCGACGTGAACGGGTTCCACCTGGTCTACGCCAAGGATGGCGACCAGCCCGTGTCCGACGGCTTCTTCTTCACCACCGGCTATCCCGGAATGACCGGCGACCGGCTCCAAAGCGAGCTTCTGCGCTACGGAATCGCCACCATATCTCTCCCCTCGACCGGAAGCCGCCAGCAGGGAGTGCGCGTCTGCGTCTCCATGCTCTCCTCTGAAAAAGATTTCGAACGCCTGGCGCGCCGCCTGGAGCAGTTCCGCCGCGACCACCCCGTAAACGACCCCAAATGAGCGTAGAGATTCCCAATCTGATGACGGCCGACGAGGCCGTGCGCCTGATCAAGTCGGGCGACCACGTCTATATCCAGGGTAGCACCTCCGTCCCCGAAACCCTTGTCGACGCGATGACCCGCCGCGGCGGCGAGCTGCGGGGGGTAGTGCTCCATTCCGGCTTCTCCGTAGCGTCGAGGGAGGCCCCCTATTGCAAGGAGGAATACAAGGACTCCTTCATAGTCGATACCTGCTTCGTTTCCAACAACGTGCGCCGCTGGATTGCCGAGGGCTACGGGACCACCACCCCGATGTTCCTCGGCGAGGTGCCGTCGCTGTTCCGCGACGGGCGCTGGCCCTGCGACGCCGTGCTGCTGAACTGCTCGATGCCCGACGAGAACGGCAACGTCAGCTACGGAGTGTCGGCCGACCTGGCCGTTTCCGCGACCGAGTGCGCCAAGAAGGTGATAGCGCAGATCAACCCGCACATGCCCTTCAGCTACGGCGACCCGGTAATCCACGTCTCGGAAATCGACGCCGCGGTGATGGTTGACGACCCGTTGGTTGAGGTTCCGACCCCCGTCCCCGGCCCGGTAGACACAGCGATTGGCAGAGCCATAGCCGAAATCATACCCGACGGGGCAACCTTGCAGATCGGTGTCGGGGGGATTCCAAACGCCGTCCTGCAGGCTCTCGGCGACCATCGTCACCTCGGCCTCCATACCGAGGCCATGACCGACGGCGTGCTCCCCCTGATTGAGAAGGGGATAATCGACAACTCCATGAAAAAGGTATCGCCGGGGCGCTCGGTCGCCTGCCTGGCCCTCGGCTCCCGCCGCCTTTACGACCTTATGGACCACAACCGCGAGATGGAGTTCCGCGACGTTGCCTGGACCAACGACCCCTTCATTATCTCGCAGAACCCGAAGGTCGTGTCAATCAACTCCTGCCTCGAAATCGACCTCACGGGGCAGATTTGCGCCGACTCTATCGGCACCCGCATCTTCTCCGGCGTCGGCGGCCAGCACGATTTCGTCTACGGCGCGTCGCGCAGCCTGGGAGGAATGTCGGTGCTCGCCATGCCGTCGGTAACCTCGAAAGGTGTCGGGAAAATCAAGCCCGTACTTACCCCGGGAGCCGGGGTCGTCACCACCCGCTTCCAGACCAACTTCATCGTGACGGAGCACGGACGTGTCGACCTCCGCGGCAAGTCGCTTGCCGAGCGGGCAAAGCTGCTGATCTCGATCGCCAACCCTGCCGACCGCGACGACCTCGCCCGCGCCGCCCGCGAGCGCTTCGGCCACGTTTTCTCCCGCATCTACTGACACCCTGACAACCCCATACGGAAAAAGTCTCCCTGATACGGAGACTTTTTTTGTTTGCCGGGATGCGATAATTGCGGCTGTTTTTGTAAATTCGCGCCGAAAAATCACTTATTTGCTGAACTTGTTTAAATCTCCAAGGAATTATGTGCGGAATAGTAGGATATATAGGCACCCGTACCGCCTATGACGTGCTCGTCAAGGGTTTACACCGACTTGAATACCGAGGCTACGACAGCGCCGGGGTAGCGATGATTTCCCCCGAGGGAAAACTCAACGTCTACAAGACCCAGGGTAAGGTCGAAGACCTCGAACGCTTCTGCGACAGCAAGGACACCGCCGGAACAATCGGCATCGCCCACACCCGCTGGGCAACCCACGGCGAACCCAACGACATCAACGCCCACCCGCATATGGCCCCCGGCGGCCGAATCGCCCTGGTCCATAACGGCACAATCGAGAACTACGGCGTTCTCCGCGAGGCTCTCGAGCGCGAAGGCCGCGTGTTCCGCAGCGAGACCGATACCGAGGTGCTCGTACAGCTAATCGAATATATCAAGGACACGACTGGGTGCTCCACCCTCGACGCCGTGCGCGAGGCGCTCCGAGAAGTCGTCGGGGCCTACGCCATCGCCGTTGTAGACCTCGACAACCCCGGGACCCTCATCGGAGCCCGCAAGAGCTCCCCCCTCGTAATCGGCCTCGGCGAAGAGGAGACCTTCCTCGCTTCCGACGCGACCCCCATCGTCGAATACACCGACAAGGTCGTCTACCTAAACGACAACGAAATCGCGATTATCTCCCGCGGCGAGCCGCTGAAAATCATCACCACCGACAACCAGCCTTCGCAGATTGACATCAAGACGCTCCGCATGTCGGTCAGCGAGCTTGAAAAGGGGGGCTACCCCCACTTCATGCTCAAGGAAATCTTCGAGCAGCCCCATACGATCAACGACTGCGTGCGCGGCCGTATCGGCAACTCAGGCTCACAGGTGACGCTCTCCGGCGTGATTGAGAACAAGGACAAGTTCCTCAACGCCCGCCGGATTGTGATCGTGGCGTGCGGCACCTCCTGGCACGCCGGCCTGATCGGCAAGCGCCTCCTCCAGGAAATAGGGCGCATACCCGTCGAGGTAGAGTACGCCAGCGAGTTCCGTTACAGCAACCCGATTCTCGACGAGCGCGACATAGTGATCGCCATATCCCAGTCGGGAGAGACCGCCGACACCCTCGCGGCCATACAGATGGCTAAGGAGAGGGGGGCGTTCGTCTACGGCGTCTGCAACGTCGTCGGCTCCTCCATTGCCCGCGCCACCGACAGCGGCACCTACATCCACGTCGGCCCCGAAATCGGTGTTGCCTCCACCAAGGCTTTCACCGGCCAGGTAACCGTCCTCGCGATGCTCGCCCTGGCTGTCGGCTCCATCAAGGGCACGATTGACAAGCAGGTGAAGGCCGACGTCGTAAAGGGGCTGCGCAACCTCCCGTCGCTGATTACCAAGACCCTGAAACTCAACGACCAGATTGAGCGGCTGTCGGCCACATACACCTACGCCAGGAACTTCCTCTACCTCGGACGCGGCTACAACTTCCCAGCCGCCCTCGAAGGGGCGCTGAAACTCAAGGAAATCAGCTATATCCACGCCGAAGGATATCCAGCCGCCGAGATGAAGCACGGCCCGATCGCACTGATTGACCGCGAGCTCCCGACCGTCGTAATCGCCCCGGACGACGAGATGCACGAGAAAATCATCTCCAATATCCAGCAGGTGAAGGCCCGCGGGGGCAGCGTGATAGCCGTAATTACCAAGGGGGACCAGACAATCCGCGAAATCGCCGACCATGTCCTCGAGATACCCCAGGTTCCCGAATGTCTCTCCGCGATCATAACCTCCATCCCACTGCAGCTCCTGGCCTACCACATCGCCATCAAAAAGGGGTGCGACGTCGACATGCCGCGCAACCTGGCCAAGTCCGTCACTGTTGAATAATAGGAGTAAATTTCGTATCTTCGCGGATTATATAGCCCACAACGAATGAAGAATATCAGGAATTTCTGCATCATAGCCCACATCGACCACGGTAAGAGCACCCTGGCCGACCGTCTGCTCGAATATACCAACACCGTGGCCGGGAAGGACCTCCAGGCCCAGGTACTCGACGACATGGACCTCGAAAGGGAGCGCGGCATCACAATCAAGAGCCACGCCATCCAGATGGACTACACGCAGGACGGGACGAAATACGCCCTGAACCTGATTGACACTCCGGGGCACGTCGACTTCTCCTACGAGGTCTCCCGCTCAATCGCGGCCTGCGAGGGGGCGCTCCTGATCGTCGACGCCACCCAGGGCATCCAGGCCCAGACAATCTCCAACCTCTATATGGCGATTGACTCCGACCTGGAAATAATCCCCGTAATCAACAAGGTAGACCTCGAAAGCGCCAAGCCCGACGAGGTGGAGGACCAGATTGTCGACCTCCTCGGCTGCTCCCGCGACGAGATTATCCGCGCCAGCGGAAAGACCGGCGAGGGGGTTCCGGAAATCCTCCGGGCCATAATCGAACGCGTGCCCGCTCCCGAAGGGGACCCCGAGGCGCCGCTCCAGGCCCTGATTTTCGACTCCGTTTTCAACCCCTTCCGCGGAATCATCGCCTACTTCAAAATCGAGAACGGCACGATTTCCAAGGACGACTTCGTGAAGTTCGTGGCTACCGGCAAGGAATACCACGCCGACGAAGTCGGAATCCTCAAACTCGACCTCCAGCCCTGCAAGACCCTTTCGGCCGGAAACGTGGGCTACATCATCTCCGGCATCAAGAGCTCCAAAGAGGTAAAGGTCGGCGACACAATTACCCATGTCGACCGCCCCGCCCCCGCGATCGCGGGATTCGAGGAGGTGAAGCCGATGGTGTTCGCCGGAGTCTACCCTATCGAGGCGGAGGATTTCGAGAACCTGCGTTCCTCGCTTGAAAAACTGCAGCTCAACGACGCGTCGCTGACCTTCCAGCCGGAGTCGTCCATGGCCCTCGGCTTCGGTTTCCGTTGCGGCTTCCTCGGACTGCTCCATATGGAAATCATCCAGGAACGCCTAAGCCGCGAGTTCAATATGGAGGTGATTACGACCGTCCCCAACGTTTCCTACAAAGTCTACGACAAGAAAGGGAACGAGACCGAGGTCCACAACCCCTCCGGCCTCCCCGACGTCACCCTGATTGACCATATCGAGGAACCCTACATCCGCTCCTCCATCATCACCACGACCGACTTCATCGGCCCGATCATGACCCTCTGCCTCGGGAAGCGCGGCGAGCTGATAAAGCAGGAGTTCATCTCCGGCAACCGCGTGGAGCTGACGTTCGACATCCCCCTGGGGGAAATAGTCATAGACTTCTACGACAAGCTGAAATCCATCTCCAAGGGTTACGCGTCGTTTGACTACCACCTCCACGATTTCCGCCCCTCGAAGCTCGTAAAGCTCGACGTGCTGCTCAACGGAGAGAGCGTCGACGCCCTTTCGACCCTCACCCATGCCGACAACGCCGTGCAGTTCGGCCGCCGGATGTGCGAGAAGCTCAAAGAGCTGATTCCCCGCCACCAGTTCGACATCGCAGTGCAGGCCGCCATCGGCGCCAAGATTATCGCCCGCGAGACAATCAAGGCGGTTCGCAAGGACGTTACCGCGAAATGCTACGGCGGCGACGTTTCCCGAAAGCGCAAGCTCCTCGAGAAGCAGAAAGCCGGCAAGAAGCGAATGAAGCAGATCGGCTCCGTCCAGGTACCGCAGAAAGCCTTCCTGGCGGTACTCAAGCTCGACTGACCAATTACTCCCGGTCGTCCCGCACCTCTCTTTCTTTCCATCACCTTACTACCGCTCCCCGCCCCCTCCCCCAAACGGAAGAGGAGGCGGGAAACTTTTATACAATATTTTAGTTAAAACAGTCCTGTACGGCCCTCAGAGATAGCTGGTTTATTAAAAGTGTTAAAAATTCTAAAACGGGGGGGGTAAAAGTTTGCGGTTTTGCAAGGGAAACACTAACTTTGTGACAAATTAGCAACAGAAAACATGCTAATACCATCTGTCAGAACCATCTGACACCGACACGAACCACCCCTCAGAGCTCCGCAAGCCGGTCTCGACAGGGCAGACCACATATCACACACCTCCGCACCGCTCCTCCACCTCTCTAACCAAGACTTACTGTGAAAATTGACAGGCAGTTTCTCATATATTCCGTTACAATTCCCCGAAATCACTTGATGACATCCCGCATAGCAAACGCAAGACGACTCGCACGCCTCTGCCGGCGCGCGGCGCTCGCCGCCGTGCTGCCGGCCGTCGCATGGGCAGCCGCCCCGGAGGCCCGGGCCGACGAGGTCATCCGTACCGAGATTTCCGTGGAATTTCCGATCAACGAGTGGCACGTCAAACCTGACTTTTCCGAAAACTCCCGCAACCTCAAGGCAATCACCGACCTCCTGGAGGCCGTGAAGGCCGACTCCACGCTGGTGGTCGACGAGCTGTCGTTCTACGGGGCGGCGTCGCCCGACGGCGGCAACCGCATCAACAACCCCCTCTCCGAAAAACGAATGAACTCGCTGAGGAAGTGGGTGATGGAGCGTTCCGACCTCCCAGACAGCATCGTCACCTCCCGCCGCAGCGAGGTACCCTGGAACACATTCCGCAAGATGCTCTCCGAGAGCGACTGGGAATGGGCCGGGCGCGTCCTCGAAGTAATCAACGAGGGGGACGACAACAATTCCGCGACCGTCAACCGCCGCCTGCTGAACCTCCGCTATATGGACGCCGGGCGCGTATGGCGCAAGCTCTGCCGCGACTATTTCCCGCGGCTGCGCATGGCCTACGTCGTCTTCGTCAGCGTCCGCCGGGTAGTCCCCGAGCCGGAGCCTCCCGTCGAGGAGCTGCCCGCCCCGGAGCCGGAAACGGTAGAGGAAATTGTTCCGCCGGCGGAACAAGAAGCGGCGCCAGCCGCTTCTGAGGAGCCTCAGGAACCTGAGCAGCCCGCGTGCGGCCGCGAATGGTACCTGCGCACAAACCTCCCCGCCTGGGGCATGGCGATGGGCAACCTCTCCGGCGAATACCGCTTCGCGTGCCGCTGGTCGGTAGGGCTATCCCTCTACTATTCCGCCTGGAACTACGGCAAGGTAACCCGCAAGTTCCGCACCTTCAGCTTCCGGCCAGAAGCCCGCTACTATTTCCGCGACGGAGGCAACGGCCTCTTCCTCGAAGGGCACCTGGCCATGACGGCCTTCAACTTCGCCTTCACCGGCGGCAAATACCGCTACCAGGACCGCGGGGGCAAACACCCCGCCCTCGGCGGAGGCATCGGCATCGGCTACCGCCTCCCCCTGAGCCGCGACGGGCGCTGGCGCGCCGAGGCCGCGGTAGGGGCCGGAGTATACCACCTCGACTACGACAAGTACCTCAACCGCGACAACGGCCCCTGGGCCGGGCGCGAGAAACGCACATACGTCGGCCTGGACTACGCGTCGCTGTCGGTAGTGTTCACCTTTAACGCCGGAGGAGGGAGGTAAGCGCCATGAGAAAGACACTTGCATCAATCCTTAATACCGCGCTCAAGCCGCTTGCCGCGGCCCTGGCGTGCTGCGCGGCGCTGCTGCTCGGCGGATGCGACGTCCACGAGTTCCCCTCCGAGGAGCCGAAGGCCCCCGAAGTTGTCGGGCGCTTCATGCTCCACCTGCGCTACGACACCAACATGCCCCTCCACAAGGAAATCGAGTACGAGAACGGCACCACCGTCGACGCGACCTCGAAGAAACCATCCCGCGACCCGAACTCGTTCCTCGTGCGCCATATTATTAATGTGTACCCGGCGGTCCGCTCCGGCGAATACTCCCGCTCCAGCCAGATTACCATCGAGCGCCACCACCCCGTAACCGAGACCCTCGACGCGGACATCGAGTTCGACCTCCCGCAGGGCGACTACCGCATCCTCGTCTGGACCGACTACATCGGCGACGGCGCTCCCGGAGGATTCTTCCACGATGCCTCGGACTTCAACGAAATCATATACGCCGGCAAGGAGACATACATCGGCGACACCGACTTCCGAGACGCCTTCCGCGGCCAGACCGACGTCATCGTCGACTACGGCCCGGACTACAATCCCAACCGCGCGGAGGAGGTAGTGGTCGAGACAACGGTCGACATGGTCCGCCCCCTGGCGAAATACCGCTTCATAACGACCGACCTCGGAAAGTTCATCGACCAGCAGATCCAGTCGAAGCTCCTCGAGATGCAGAAACAGGGGCTGGCGGTTCCAGAAGCGGAAGAGTCGCGCGACCCCTCGCGCTATGTCGACCTCTCGCAGTACCGCGTCCGCTTCCGCTACCCGCAGTACATGCCCTGCTCCTTCAACATGTTCACCAACCGCCCGGCCGATTCCTGGACCGGGATGAGCTACGACGCCGAAATCAGGCAGATGTCGGCCAAAGAGGCTGAAATCGGTTTCGACTACGTGTTTGTCAACGGCGTAGAGTCGTCGGTAGCCGTCGCGGTCGACGTGCTTGACAAAGAGGGCAAGCTGATAGGCTCAGTCCCGACGGTCAACGTCCCCCTCAAACGCTCCAAGCTGACTGAGGTGCGCGGCGAGTTCCTGACCGCCCAGGCGGGAGGCTCCGTCGGAATCGATCCCGGTTACGCCGGGCCCGACTACAACATCTTCATTCCCTGAATGATATATTAATTTCATATTCAATACCAACCAACCTATGAAAAAAGTATTTTTCGCTTTTCTCGCAATCGGGGCTATGACCCTCGCGTCCTGCTCCAACGAGGAGATGGACGTAAAGCCCGCTGGCGCCGAAGGGACTGTGACGTTCACCGCGTCGCTTCCCGCATCCGTGCAGAGCCGTGACTATTCCGACGGCTCTACCGCAACGAAACTTACCTATGCCATCTACGAGGCTGGCACGGGTGATGCCGAGCAGACCCCGCTCATTACCGGCACCGCTGAGTTCAACCAACTGAAAGCTACTGTAACCACCACCCTCGCTACCGGCAAGACCTACGACATTCTCTTCTGGGCACAGGCCGCCGACGCTCCCTACGCGTTCGACACCGCCAAGAAGACCGTGACCGCCACCTACGACGGCATCACCGCCAACAACGAGAGCCTCGACGCCTTCTTCTGGGCTGAGAAAGACCTGACCGTCACCGGTCCCGTCAGCAAGACCATCACCCTCACCCGCCCCTTCGCGCAGGTGAATGTCGGCACCAACGACTTCGCCCTCGCTGAAAAGGCCGGCCTCACGGTGACCCAGTCCTCCCTCTCCTTCTCGACCAACGTGGCCAACGCCATCAACCTCTACTCCGGCGCCGTTTCCGGCGAGGCTGAGGTAACCTTCGGCCTGGCTAACATCCCGACCACCACCGACGGCGCTTTCCCTGTTGCGAACTACGACTATCTGGCAATGGCCTACGTCCTCGTAGCGGCCGACAAGCAGACCCTCGACGTGACCCTCGCGACCGACGGCACCCCCAGCAAGCCTGTCTTCGCCTCCGTTCCCGTGCAGCGCAACTACCGCACCAACATCTACGGCGCGCTCCTGACCAATCCCGCCGTATTCAACGTCGAAATCAACCCCGACTACGAGCAGCCCGACTACAAGTATGAAGTTGTAGCCAAGACCCCTGAAGATGTCGCAGACGCTTTCAACAAAGGATTCGACATCATCGTACCCGAAAACACCGAGATTGACCTCTCCGGCGTTCCTTCCGACAAGCTCGTGGCAGACGACGAGATGACTATCACGATCGCTCCCGACTCGAAGCTCATCCTCGCTGACGACGCGTTTATCACCGCCAACAACGGCCTCACCCTCAAGGGTGGCAGCTCCGCGACTTCCCGCAGCGGCGAGACCATCGTGCTCTCCAACGGCATCCTCACCAACAAGGCCGACACAAATCCCGGTCCCGGTTACTACAAGAACCTCATCAAGGTTTATGGCGGCGAACTGATTATCGAGAACATGACCCTGATCAACGACCCCGACTGGCATTATCACGGTAACGTCGCAGAAGGCCGTCCTTTCAACAGCGCCGCGATCATGTACTGGAACGACGCGAAAATCACCATCACCAACTCCCGCGTCATCTCCGGCGAGTTCGCTCTCTGCGGAATGGGCCGCGGCGGAGTCAACACCGCTGTTGTCAACCTGAAGGACAGCTACTTCGAGTCGACCTCCTCTAATACGCATGGGACTGGCAACTTTGCTTATTGCATGCGCATATTCGGCTCTTCCGCAACCCTCGAAAACTGCGAGGTTAAGGGCATCCAGGGCGGCTTTTCTGCCGAGGAAAACGATAATGTCGTGATTAAGGGGAGCAAGACCAAGTTCTACACCGTTAACACCGAAGGCAAAAAGGACGCTTTTTATCCCGTTTACGTTTCCAGCAGCGCCTGCGTGACAATTGAAGACGGCGAGTTCATTGGCGCCAACAACTGGTCCAATCTCGCAGAGGGCACAAGCTGTCTCGTAAGCGGCGACAATGACGTAAACTACCCCTCCGGCAACATCATCGTAAAGGGGGGCAAGTTCTCCGGCAAAGCCTATAACCACGAAACCAACACCGTTTACCAGCCCGAGAGCTGGGTAGCGCTCGACGAGAGCGAGGCTCCCCTTCTCTGGACTGTAAAGGCTGAATAAACCCAACCCCGGAGGGGAAGCGAACTTGTGTAGGGACGCGGCGTGCCGCGTACACCTCGGAAATCTCGATCGATTAACTGATTTCCACGCCTGACGCGGCACGCCGCGTCCCTACACAAGGAGAGTCCGCATCAGGCGGCAATTCCCCCTCTGATTCCGAAAGGAATAGCGCGGGGGCGGCGAGAGCCTCCCCGCGCCCCAAAACGTTAAAACTATATACCAATCTCTAATCTATTCCGCAATGAAGAAGTATCTATTCGCTTCAATCGCGCTCGGAGCCTTGGCGCTCGCGTCCTGCTCCAACGAGGAGTTCGACGTAAAGCCCTCCGGCTCGGAAGGGACCGTGACGTTTACCGCCTCCCTCCCCGCCTCGGTCGCCAGCCGCGACTTCTCCGACGGCCAGACGGCCAAAAACCTTCAGTACGCGGTCTATGCTCAAGGCACACAGACCCCGCTGTTCGAAGGCACAGCTACCTTCGAGAACCTTAAGGCCACCGTCTCCACAACCCTCGCCACCGGCAAGACCTACGACATCCTCTTCTGGGCCCAGGCCGACGGCGCTCCCTACACCTTTACCGCCGCCACCCAGGAGGTGACCGTCAACTACGACGGCATCACCGCCAATAACGAGAGCCTCGACGCCTTCTTCTGGGCTGAGAAAGACCTGACCGTCACCGGTC
>CALBWF010000039.1:0-2465 GCA_937969265.1 uncultured Porphyromonadaceae bacterium | reverse complement strand
CCCGGCTTTGGGGGAAGAGTTGCATTATCGCATCCGCGGGGCGCCTCCGCGCCCCTATCTTCGCGATAAAAAAAGTTATGGATCCTTGGGCATTTTTCAGAACGCACGGTCGTTTCCCGATTGCCGCCGATTATCTGGCGGCCAGCTATCGCTCTTCAGACAACAACCCGGAAGCGCAAGAGCCGCAGCCCTTATCTGAGCCTGGCCGCGATGAAGGCGCTCGTGGCGGGAACCTCGATAGTCCGGTCCCCCTTGATAACGACCGGCTCACCCTCGGCGGAGACAACCCCGTCGAGACCGGGAGCGGAAGTCAGCCCCTCGTGGCCGAGCTTCCCGTCGTAGGCGACGACGAGCCACTCCCCCTTGGGCAGCTTGACGCTCTGCCCGGAGGTCGCCCCGTTGAACGCGAGGAAGATACTCTTCCAATCGTCACCGTTGGCGTTATCGAGAAGCTGGTAGGCAATCAGGTTGTCCCCCTTGACCTTCTCGAAGCGCAGATGGCGCGCCACCTCCGCCGCGTCAGCCATGCGGAACGCAGGATGCGCCTTGCGCAGCGCGATCAGCTCCTTGTAGTAGGCGAACTGCTCCGCGTTCGCATGCTTGAGCGTCCAGTCGATAGCGTTGACGCTGTCCGGCGACTTGTAGGAATTGTGAACCCCCTTCTTGTCGCGGAAAACCTCCTCACCGGCGAACATGAACGGCGTACCCTGCGAGGTAAAAACAATCGTCTGGGCCAGCCGCGCCGCGCGCTGCCGCTCCTCCGGCGTGCTCCCCGCCATCGACTTGGCGAGCTTGTCGGTAAGAGTCAGGTCGTCGTGGCAGCTCACATAGTTGACAACCATCGCCGGAGAGGCCGCGTAGGGAAACTTGGAGTTGTTCCCCTTCGAGTAATCGACCTGCGGATGGGCCGTAGCCCCGACAATGCCGATTTTAACCGTCTCCTCGTTGCCCGGCTTCCCCGTGGCGAACCCGCGGTCGGCAGCATCGGAATAATGTCCCTTGACCGCGTCGCGGATGTCGTCGGAGAACACCGCGATTCCCTTCATCTTGGCTACGTTCTCCTTCAGCGCCCTGCGCTCGGCGGGAAGCGGCGAGTCTCCCGCCGTCCAGCCCTCGCCATAGACAAAGATCGAAGGATTGATCTCCTTCAGCTCGCGGGCCACGCGGTCCATCGTCTCCGTGTCGTGAATCGCCATAAGGTCGAAGCGGAAACCGTCGATATGGTACTCCTTGGCCCAGTATTTTACCGAATTTACAATATAGTCGGCCACCTGCGGGCGGTCGGAAGCAGTCTCGTTGCCGCATCCCGAAGCGTCCGAGTAGGAGCCGTCGGCGCGGTGGCGGTAATAATACCCCGGAGCCGTCAGCGAGAAATTGCTGTCGTCGTTCTGAGCCGTATGGTTGTAGACAACATCCATAACAACCCCGATTCCGGCGTCATGGAGCGCCTTCACCATCCGCTTCATCTCGTTGACGCGGACAGCCGGGTCGTTCGGATTGGTCGAATAGGACCCCTCCGGCGCGTTGTAGTTCTGCGGGTCGTAGCCCCAGTTGTACCCGTTGGAAGGGAGCTGCGTCTCGTCGATGCTGTTGAAGTCATAGCTCGGAAGGATATGCACATGGGTCACCCCCAGCTCCTTGAGGTGGTCGATTCCAGTCTTGTCGCCGAGCGGCGTAACCGTTCCCTCCTCCGTAAGAGCCAGGAACTTACCCTTGTTGGCAATCCCCGACGAGGGATGTATGGAGAAATCGCGGTGGTGCATCTCGTAGAGCACCGCGTCGGTTATATTGTCAATTTTCGGACCCTTGTCTTCCTTCCAGCCCTCCGGATCGGTCCCCGCGAAATCTATAATCGCGGCGCGGCCGCCGTTGACTCCGACAGCCTTGGCCCAGACCCCCGGGGTCTCGTCGAGCCATTTGCCGTCGTGAAGCACCTGGAAAGTATAGTACTGCCCCATCGGCGCGGGGTTGATTTCCGCGGTCCAGGTACCGTTCTCGGCTCGCCGCATATCGATAGTGCGCAGCGGCTCACCCCCGCGGCCGTTCCTGTACAGCCGCAGCTTCACCTGCGCCGCCTCCGGCGACCAAAGCCGGAAACGCGCCGCGCCCTGCGGAGTGATTGTCAGTCCGAGGTCGTCACCCTCGTAATGGGGAAATGCCGCGAAGCGGGCGTCATAGCCGCCGTTCTCCGCCGCTTTTGCCGGAGCGGCCCCGCAGAGCGCCGCCGAAGCGAAGAGCGTGCCGGCGCAAAGGTCGATCATCAGTCTTTTCATTGGTTAAGGTTTGTGTCCTGTTTATCGTTATGCAAGTAAGATATACGTTTATAACGGATAATAATGCCCTTTTATTGCTGAGCGGCAATCCAGCGGCGCGCAGAAAGCCGGGTTTCCGCGCAGAAATCCACGCGATGTCACGGCTCTTTCATTTAAACTAAAATAAAGAGCACATCCTCCCTTACCCGCTTC
>CALBWF010000038.1:0-29836 GCA_937969265.1 uncultured Porphyromonadaceae bacterium | reverse complement strand
GAGCGATTTTGAGGAAGGGGAGGGGGCCGGTTCGGGGTAGGAGCCGGAGGGGAGGTCGGAGGGGAGGTAGGCGGGGGCGGAGAGGGAGGTGAAGGAGGAGAGGTGGTCGAGGACGGCGCGGAGGCAGACGCCGGGGCTTTTCTTTATGTCGGTTTCCCAGAAACGGAGGACTTTCCAGCCGCGGGCTTCGAGCTGGGCGGTGACGCGTTTGTCGCGGGCGATGTTGCGTTGGATTTTGGCGATCCAGAAGTTGCGGTTGCGGTGGAAGCGGTTGTGTTCGGGGTCGAAGTCGCGGCCGTGCCAGAAGTCGCCGTCGACGAAGATGGCGAGCTTGTAGCGCTTTATGGAGAAGTCGGGGCGGCCGGGAATCGCGCGGCTCTGTTTGCGGTACCTTATCCCGGCGCTCCAGAGGAGCCGGGCGAAGATTCGCTCGGGCTTTGTGTCGCGGCTTTTGTTGGCCTGCATGCAACGGCGGCGCTGTTCGGGGGTCAGTACATCCATGATTTTATAACAGGCGGGGCGGCTGTTTTGTCGGAGGAGGGATGGTTATTCGAAGCGGCCGCGGAGCATGTCGAAGTGGATTATGTCGTCGCTGACGCGGCGGGCGTTGAAGATGTTGTCGCGGAGGGTGGGGGAGACGCCGATTGTGTCGCCGACGACTTCCTTGGTGTAGGAGGAGACGGCGAATCCGGCGACTGGGGCGAGCATTGTCTGGCCGAGGCCTTTCCAGCGGTAGTTGTCGAGACCGAGCATTCCGAGGAGGGTGGGGTAGATGTCGTACTGGCCTACGACTTCATCGACGCGGCCGGGAACGGGGCTGTTGAGGATGATGAGGGGGACGAACTGCTTGTCGGGGACGAGGCCGAGGGTGTCGGCCGCGACGATTTCGTCGCGGTAATAGGCGAGCCCTTCGTGGTCGCCGGTTATTACGACGAGGGTCCGGTCGTAGTCGGGGCGGGATTTGAGGTAGTCGATTATGATATGGAGCTGGGCGTCGGTGTAGTGGGCCATGGTCGTGTAGTCGGCGAAGCGTTTGTTGAAGCCCATGGCGTGGATGTTGAAGTCGGGGTCCCGTTTCTCTTCGGGGAGGATGAAGGGGTTATGGCCGGAATAGGAGACGAAGGTCAGTAGGCGGGGTTCTCCGGCGGGCCATATGCTGCTGTCTTTGACGAGGCCGACGGACTGGCGGAAGAAGGACTGGTCGCTGAGTTTCGCGGGCTTGCCGATCATGTCGTCGAGCTCCCAGGCGTCGCGGGAGTACATCGCGTCGTAGCCGAAGGCGGGGGAGACGGCCTGCTGGTTCCAGGTGATGGGGCGGTCGCAGGTGAAGATATAGCTTTTCGTGCCGTATTTCTCGCGGAGGGCTTTGTTGAGGGTGGGGTAGAAGTTATCGGGGTGTTTGGTAGAGAAGATGGTGTGGAGGCGGGGGAGTAGGCCGGTGAAAATCAGGAGCTGGCCGTCGATGGAGCGGCCGGTGCTTACCTGGGATAGCACGCGGGGCGCGTAGAAGGTGGAGGAGTCTTTGAGGAGGGAGTTGATGTATGGGGTAATCGGCTTGCCGTCGATTTCGTTTTCGGGGAGCCAGCCTTCGAAGGATTCGAGGAGGATTACGACGAGGTTTTCGCGGGGAGCGACAGAGTCGGGGAGGCCGACGTATGGGCGGAGGAGCGCTTTTTCTTCGAGCCAGGAGTTGACGCGGGAGGTGACTTCGGGGGTGAGCTCGTCCTCGGTTTCCATCGCGGTGTAGAGGAGGTAGCCGACGGGGGTGTAAATCTGGACGGGGGTAGTGTTATAATAGCAGGAGGAGGATAGTTTGCGCATCCTTTTCTCAAACCCGCCGTAGCTGATGATGGCGGCGGTGACTGTCAGAGAGAGGGCCGCAAGCCCTATTATGTAGTTGCGCCAGAGATGTCGGCATGTTTCCTGCGGAAGCCTGGCGGCGAGCCATATTGTCGCGGCGAGGAGGATGAAGAACCCGAAGTCGAACCAGTAGAGGGAGTCGAGGACGCTGGCGGTGAAATCACCCAGGTTCCCGGCCATCAGGTAGCTTTCCGGAGGAATCGGGGTGAAGTATGTGCGGCGGTACATCAGGTTGGCGATAAGCGCGCAGTCGGCGATGCCGATTGTCGCCCCCTGGACCCAGACCTTGCGGGAAAGCATGTATGGGAGCATCAGGAGGAGCGCCAGGAGGGCGTTGGAGGGGTACAGCTCCCAGAACGACATTCCGCGGAAGGTTGTCTGCATCGACCAGTCGACGCAGAAATATATCAGAGAGAGGAAGGTTCCGGCATATAGGGCCGCGAACCGGGTCTTGAGGAACGAGAATCGGGGGGACATCGAGGCGTTATTTTGAGGGTTGTTCGCCGAGTTTCTGGAGGAGGGATTTGGGCTTTGTCGCCTGGAAATCTTTGAGGTAGGTCGGGACGCTGTAGGCGAGGTCGAGGAAGCGGCTTTCGCGGAATGCCTTGTCGGAGAGGGCGAGCATGTCGGTCGCGAGGGGGCTTACGTCGGGGATGAAGGTCGCTCCGGGGTGGCGCTCCATCAGTTCGCGGGCCTTGGCGGCTCCGTTGCCGAAAAAGAGCACGGGGCGGCCGGTGGAGAATAGTCCGGCGTAGGAGTTCTCGTCGAGGACGAGGGGCTGAGGCTCGAGGATGGGGGAGAGGGAGAGGTCGTATGCCGCGGTGTAGACCTCCATGCGGCGGGCGTCGATCATCGGGATGAAGATGGCGTCGGGGTCGAGGATTTCGTTGTTGAACATCACGGAGACGGCCATGAGCTGGAGGGTGTCGATTCCGATGAGGGGCACGTCGAGGGCGTAGGCGAGCCCTTTGGCTTCGGAGAGTCCGATGCGGAGGCCGGTATAGCTTCCGGGACCGAGGGATACGCTGACGGCGTCGAGCTTCATTTCGTGGGCTCTGAGATGGTCGAGGCACCCTTTTATGAAGTCGCTGAGGACTGTGGCGTGGTTGCGGCCTGAAAATTCCTCGAAGTGGGTCAGTATCGCTCCCTCGCTCGTGAGGGACGCGGAGCAGACCTCGGTAGAGGTTTCGATGTTAAGTATGGTCGGCATAAGCGGATAATCTTGAAGTTGGGGCGGTTGTGGCACCGGGGCTTATTTTTTTCGCAAAATTACTGAAAAATCGGCATTAATTCGCTACTTTTGTCAGTCCAATCGCTGATTCTGATATGCTACTATCAATGACCGGCTTCGGCAGCGCGGTTGCCGAATGTGCCAACAAGAAGTTCACAGTTGAGCTTAAATCACTTAACTCCAAGCAGCTCGACCTCTCGATGCGCTCCCCGGCGGGTTACCGCCTGATGGAGCCGGAAATGAGGTCCATGGTCGCCTCCCGTCTCGAACGCGGGAAGGTAGACCTGAGCCTGGCAGTCGAGACCATCGGAGGGGAGGGCGCGGTAGAGCTGAATGTTCCCGCGCTCGAGGCGTACTGCCGCCATATCCGGGAGGCTTCCGCGGCGCTCGGCATCCCCGATCCGCAGGACTGGTATTCCGTGCTGATGCGATTCCCCGACGCTGTCAAGAGCGAGAGTCCGGCGGATATCAACGAGGAGGAGCGGCGGGTGCTGCTCTCTACCCTTTCGGAGGCGCTTGATGACCTCGTAGGGCACCGCGCGGCCGAGGGGCGGAAGCTCGACGAGTTTTTCAGGGTTCGTATCGGGCGAATCCGCGAGCTGCTGGCCGAAGTGCCGCGCTACGAGACGGAGCGCGTGGCGAAAATCCGCGCCCGCATGCAGGAGGCTCTTTCCTCGCTCCACCAGGTAGAGTACGACAAGGGGCGTTTCGAGCAGGAGATGATTTTCTATATCGAGAAGCTCGACATCAACGAGGAGAAGCAGCGCCTGACGCAGCACCTCGACTATTTCCTCCAGACCCTTGACGGGAAACCGGGGCAGGGGAAGAAGCTCGGATTCATCGCCCAGGAGATGGGCCGCGAGATCAACACCCTCGGATCGAAGAGCAACCAGGCCGAGATGCAGATTCTCGTCGTAAAGATGAAGGACGAGCTGGAGCAGATCAAGGAGCAGGTGCTTAACGTAATGTAATATATTTTCAGCCATGAAGAAAGGCAAACTCATCATAATTTCCGCGCCTTCGGGTTGCGGCAAGTCAACGATTATAGGCGAGATTATGGACGAGGGGAAGCTCGACCTGCAGTTCTCGGTGTCGGCAACTAACCGCAAGCCCCGCCCCGGGGAGGTCGACGGAGTGAATTACCACTTCCTGACCGACCAGCAGTTCAAGGACCTTATCGCCGAAAATGCCTTTGTGGAGTACGAGCAGGTGTACCCGGGTCGCTACTACGGGACGCTCCGCTCCGAAATCCAGGACCGCATCAACGGGGGGCACAACGTGATTCTCGATATCGATGTGAGAGGTGGCGTGAATGTCAAGGAGCAGTTCGGCGACGACGCTCTCAGCATCTTTATCGCTCCCCCCGACATCCCCGAACTCCGCCGGCGCCTCGAGAAACGCGGCAGCGAAAGCGCCGAGGCGATTGAGGAGCGCGTAGGGCGTGCCGAATACGAGCTCGGGTTCCAGGACCGTTACGACCACATCGTTACGAACGACGAGCTGCCCCGCGCGATCGGGGAGGTAGCCGGGCTGATGGAGGGATTCATCAAAGCCTGACGGCGCGAGCCTTATGACAGTCGGTATTTTCGGGGGGTCGTTCAACCCGGTACACCGCGGGCATACGGCGATTGCCGAAGGGATTGTCGGCGCGGGACTTGCCGACGAGGTATGGCTGACGCTCTCGCCCCTGAATCCGCTGAAAGCGGGGTCGACGGAACTCGCGGCGGACGCGGACCGGCTGGCGATGCTTCGCCTGGCCGCGGAGGGGCTGCCCGGAGTGGAGGTCTGCGACATAGAGCTTTCGATGCCGCGCCCGTCGTACTCCGTCAATACCCTGCGCAAGCTGTCGGAGCTATACCCGGAAACCCGTTTCCGGTTGGTAATCGGGGGGGACAACTGGAGGGTGTTCGACCGCTGGCGCGACTATGAGACCCTTCTGAGCGACTATCCGCCGATTATCTATCCGCGCCCCGGAGAGGTTCTCGAAGGGATTCCCGAGGGGGTGGATGTCTGCGGCGGGCTTCCCCTGATTGATGTCTCGAGCACGATGGTCAGGGAACGCGTCGCCGCGGGGCTCCCGGTGAACAATCTCGTGGACCCGAAGGTATATAAATATATTATTGACCATAAGCTGTACCTCTGATGGAACTTCCTACCAACACGATTGCCTTCATAGGGCTTTGCAACGAATACTGCGTCGCGCTCGAGGGCGCGCGCGACGACGAACGCTCATCTTTTATCGAGAGCATGCTGCGGCTGCTTCCGCGTATCTATATCGCCGCCACAGACCTGCGCACCGGGCTTCTCGACGACGAGGAGGCGTATATCGACCAGGCGCTTGACGAGGACTATTACGAGGCCGTGCGCCGCAACATAGAGCGGCTGCTCGGGCCTGACGATGTTTATCTCGAAGTGTTTGAGGAGGATATGAAGTACAGCGACACGCCTGTCTCGGCAAGCGTGTCGGAGGGCCTGGCCGACATATTCCAGGTGCTTTTCAACTTTATCAGCACCATACGCGACGCGACGGATGCGACTGTCGAGCTGGCAATCCAGGCGGTGAGCGAGGATTTCCGCTCGTATTGGAGCGGGGCGCTGTGCAACGTGCTCCGCGCCCTCAACCATATACGCTACCAGTCCTCCTCCGAACTTGACTGACCTCCGTTAACCTACCTTATTTCATCATTTCCCTCTTATGGACCCCAAAGAAAGGATTCTCGAACTCCGCCGACTGCTCAACCACCATAACCATCAGTACTACGTCCTCAACTCCCCGGAGATTTCCGACAAGGAGTTTGACATGCTCATGAAAGAGCTTGAGGCGCTTGAGGCGGCGAATCCCGATATGGAGGACCCTCTGTCGCCTACGCGGCGCGTGGGTTCCGACCTGACGGGGGGCTTCGAGCAGGCGGCACATATCCATCCGATGCTCTCGCTCTCCAATACCTATTCGATAGAGGAGGTCGACGAATGGTTCGGCCGCGTCAGCGCCGCGCTCGGAGGGGAGAAGTTCGATGTGGTTGGGGAGATGAAGTTCGACGGCACATCCATCTCGCTGATTTACGAGCACGGACGGCTTGTGCGCGCCGTGACCCGCGGCGACGGCGAGAAGGGGGATGTAGTGACGTCCAACATAAAGACAATCAAAAGCATACCCTTGCAGTTGCAGGGGGACGACTGGCCCGAGATGTTTGAAATCCGCGGCGAGGTGCTGATGCCCTGGAAGGCGTTCGAGCGTCTTAACCAGGAGAGGGCTTTCAACGAGGAGCCGCTTTTCGCCAATCCGCGCAACGCCGCCTCAGGGACGCTCAAGACCCTTGACCCGAAGGAGGTAGCGCGCCGCGGGCTTGACGCTTACTTCTATTATCTCCTGGGGCCTGAGCTACCGAGCGACAACCATTACGACAACATGATGGCCGCCCGCCGCTGGGGTTTCAAGGTTTCTGACATAATGACGCGTCTCCACTCGCTTGAAGAGGTCGACGGGTTCATAAACCACTGGGACACCGCCCGCAAGAACCTCCCGGTCGCTACCGACGGCCTGGTGTTCAAGGTAAACAGCCTCCGGCAGCAACTGAACCTCGGTTTCACGGCCAAGTCGCCCCGCTGGGCCATAGCATACAAGTTCGCGGCGGAAAGGGCGCTTACGAAGCTCCGTTTCGTGTCGTTCGAGGTAGGGCGCATGGGGGTGATAACCCCGGTCGCCAACCTGGAGCCGGTGCTTCTGTCGGGCACGATTGTGAAACGCGCCTCGCTCCACAACGAGGATATAATACGCTCCCTCGACATACACGAGGGGGATATGCTCTACGTCGAAAAGGGTGGGGAGATTATCCCGAAAATAACCGGGGTTGACGAGAACGGGCGCGAGCCGGGGGCAGAACCGATTAAGTTTGTAGGGGAATGCCCCGCGTGCGGCGCTCCGCTGGTGCGCGTCGAGGGGGAGGCATCCTGGCAATGCCCCAACAAATATGACTGCCCTCCGCAGATCGCGGGGCGCGTCGAGCATTTCGTGGGGCGCAAGATGATGAACATCGACGGCGTCGGGGAGGAGACCGCCAACCAGCTCATGGTTCGGGGATATGTCAGGAATATCGCCGACCTTTACGACCTTACCGAGGCGCAGCTTCTGACGCTCGAGGGGTTCGGCCCCCGTTCGGCGCAGCGCGTTCTCGAAGGGCTCGAGGCCTCAAAGAGTGTCCCCTACGACCGCGTGATTTATGCCCTGTCGATACCGTTCGTCGGGGATACGGTCGCGAAGAAGGTAGCCAAGGCGTTCCCCGACATTGACCGTCTGATGGCCGCGTCGGCCGAGGAGCTTGCCGCAGTGAAGGACCTCGGCCCGCGCATCGCTGAGAGCATCGTTGAGTATTTCGCCGAGCCGCGCAACCGCGAGGTTGTGGAGCGCCTGCGTGCCGTAGGGCTGCGGATGTCGCAGCCTGAGGAGAGCGAAGAGGGGCGCACCAACCTCCTGGATGGTAAGAGTTTTGTGATTTCCGGCACTTTCTCCCGTCATTCGCGCGACGAGTACAAGGAGCTGATCGAGCTTAACGGCGGCAAGAATGTCGGTTCGATTTCCAAAAAGACCGACTATGTCCTGGCCGGAGAGAACATGGGACCCGCCAAGAAGGAGAAAGCCGCCTCGCTTGGTATCCCCGTCATTTCCGAGGATGATTTCCTCGCGATGATTGGGGGTGGTGAGGGTTAAGGTTTAAGGTTTAGGGGGATGCCGGGCTGGTTATGCGCGGACCTTACGGCGCGCGCAGTAGATTCAGCACCCTCCGGGCGCTGTTTCTTATTCGCGGCGAGCTTTTTCGTATCAGTTTCGGCGCTGACCGCGGCTGATTTGCGGCGGTATAGGGCTGTTTCCAATATCGGGGGCAACGGAAATTTAACGGGGGGGAAGGGGTGGAATTAAAGGAATTTTTGCTAAATTTGGAAGCTATTTAGTAGCGTTTAACATATAAAACAACTAACCCGCTGAATACCAACCGGAAAGCTGTTTCTGCCGCTATGCGCCCCGCCGCCTGCTCCGCAAGGAAAAGACGCGGTTTTCTGCGCCCTGGATGGAATCCCGGCTTCCCGGAGAGTTTTGAAGAGAATATTTTTTAACCAACTTCTATCTTATGAGAGTTAAACTGTTTCTAACCCTGCTCGCGTCAGCCTCGCTCCCGGCGCTGGCCCAGCAGGCAGCCACCGTGACGGGTGTCATCACCGACGCCGACACCGGTGCCCCGATTCCCGGAGCAGTAGTCTCCATCCCTTCGCAGGGGATTTCCGTGACCACCGGCCCTGCCGGCGACTACCGTATCAGCAACTCGCGTCCCGGCGAGGTCATGCTGCAGGTTACCGCTCCCGGCTATCTCGACGGCGCTGTGCAGACCCTTGTATACGACGGATCCAACCAGGGGGTCGACTGCGTGATGATTCTTGACGACAACACTTCGGCCTACCTCGCCGAGGGCGCCAACGACCTTTTCTTCGACGAGTCTTTCCTCGACGACGATGCCGAGGGTAGCGGCGGCCAGAGCATCTCGGCCCTTACCGGCACTTCCGACGATATTTTCTACAAGTTCACCCGCTTCGGCTACCAGCCCCTCTACTCCAATTACCGCGGTCTTAACAGTTCGGCGGCTGAGACTTACATCAACGGCATGCCGATGAACGACCTGATCCGCGGCGGTTTCTCCTTCTCGCAGCTCGGCGGCATGACTTCCCGCGCGTTCCGCAACAACACGGCGACGACGGGTCTGGGGGCCGCTTCCTACGGCTTCTCCGGTCTCGGCGGCTCACAGAACTTCAACACCATCACGGAGAACTATTCTCCCGGCTTCAACGGCCTGGTAAGCTATACCAACTCCAACTATTACGCCCGCGCGATGGCGACCTATTCGACCGGCCTGAACAAGAACGGCCTGGCTCTGACAGTCAGTGCGATCGGCCGTTACAGCGACGAGGGTATCGTTGACGGGACCTACTATAACTCGGGAGGTTACTTCATCTCTCTCGAGAAGGTGTTCAACCCCCACCACTCGCTGACCCTGACGACCTGGGGCGCTCCGACCGAGCAGGCCAACTCCCGCGCCACGGTGCAGGAGGCGTTCGACCTGACGGGGGACAACCTCTATAACCCCGCATGGGGCTGGCAGTCGGGCAAGAAGCGTTCCGACAATATCCGCCGCCGTTTCGACCCGACGGTGATGCTGAACTGGCTGTACAAGGACGAGAAGACCACTCTCAACACCGGCGTGGCTTTCCGCTGGCTGAATTTCGCCCGCACGCGCCTTACCTACAACCAGGGTAACGACCCGAAGCCCGACTATTACCAGAGCCTCCCCTCCTACTGGGAGTTCAACCGCGAGGTTCCCGGAATGGCTGAGTATTATACCGACCTCTGGGAGCACGACAGCTCGGTACGCCAGATCAACTGGGACGAGTTCTACCGCGTCAACGCTCTCAACAATGCCCTTAACGAAGGGAAGCCCGAGGAAGAGCGCAAGGGTTCGACCTATATGCAGCAGTGGGAACACAGCAACCAGTTCAACTTCATCGTCAACTCGTTGCTGAACCGCCGCCTGACCGACAACATGACCCTCCAGGCCGGCGTTACCTTCAACTACACCAAGTACCACGACTACATGACCGTCAAGGACCTCCTTGGCGGCGAGTACTGGCTTGATATCAACACGTTCGCCGACCGCGACATAAACAACCCGCTGGCGAGCGCCGATATCATGCAGAACGACCTTGACAACCCCAACCGCCGCGTAGGCAAGGGGGATGTCTTCGGCCACGACTATGACATTACCGCGATGAAGGTCCAGGGCTTCGTCCAGAACCAGATCAATACCTCCCACTGGGATGTAAACTACGGGCTGCAGATCAGCTACGAGCAGTTCAGCCGCTTCGGCCACATGCGCAACGGCCGCGCGCCTCAGAACTCCAAGGGCCGCAGCGCCATCCAGCGCTTCGACGACGCGGCCGTCAAGGCCGGCGCGACTTACAAGCTCAACGGCCGCAACTACTTTACCCTCCGCGCCCAGTACGGGACCGAGGCTCCTCTTATCAAGGACGTTTACATCTCGCCCCGCATCAGCGACGAGCTGGTTGACGGCACAAAGTCGTCGCGCACTTTCGCGGCCGACTTCTCTTATAACTGGAACTACCGCCGCTTCCGCGGTTCAATCGGCGTGTTCTACGTCAACACGACCGGCGCGATGGAGCGCCGCGGCTTCTACGACGAGGAGCTCCGCTCGTTCGTCAACTACGCCGTAACCGGGGTTCACCGCCAGAACAAGGGTGTCGAGTTAGGTATGTCCTATAAGATTCTCCCCTCGCTGACAGCGACCTTCGCCGGCACCTACGCGCGCTACCAGTACAAGAACAATCCGACAGGTACCCGCATGAGCGAGAACTCCCTGTTCGACCCCATCCAGACGACGGTTTACCTGAAGGACCATATCTCAGTCTCCACTCCGCAGACAGCCTTCAACATCGGTCTTGACTGGGCGGCTCCCCACAGTTGGTATGTAGGGGTCAACGCCTCCTATCTCGCCGACTACTATGTGGCGCTTGCCTACCCCTACCACGAGACCCTCCCCAACGTATGGCAGAAGGCCAACACCGTAGAGGAGGCAGAGCAGATTGTCAAGGACTTCTCGACGCAGCCCAAGCTGGCCAACAACTGGGTGCTGAACGCCTCGCTCGGCAAGAGCTTCCGCTTCGCCTACAAGTATTACCTCAACCTGAACCTCAGCGTTTCTAACGTTCTCAACAACAAGAACCTGGTTACGAACGCGTACCAGCAGCTCCGCGTGGATACCCGCAACTACAACGCCGACGCTTTCCCCTACCGCCTGCAATACGCACAGGGAATCAAGGTTTACTTCAACGTGGGCTTCCGCTTCTGACCATTTAAAAGATAGAAACTCATGAACAAGACATTATCATATATGGCGGCTGCTGCCGCCTCGCTGTGGGTTGCCGCCGGGTTCACCTCCTGCGACGACGAGGGCGTAATGCCGCCGGTTGTGATTCCGGAAGCCAACGGCACGGTTACCGAGAATCCCGTCGAGCCAACCATCTCGATACTCGAACTGAAAGAGGCGTTCTACGACGCCACCAAGAACGGTAACGACTATTCCACCGTCGTAGGCACGAAGGAGGACGGTACCGACTACATCATCAAGGGGCGCATCGTTTCCGATACCCAGACGGGCAACATCTACAAGTATGTCATGGTCGAGGACGGCACCGCGTGCATGGCGTTCTCCGTCGATAACAGCAAGCTGTACGAGACCATCCGCGGCAAGTACGGCGCGGTCATCGCCGTCAACGTGACCGGACTGAGCCTGGGCACATACCGCAACAACCTGATTTGCGGCGTGACAGCCGAGGGATATGACTATCCCGCCCGTATTCCCAAGGCGCGGTGGGAGGAGCTTGCCATTCCCCAGGAAGCTCCTGATCCCTCGAAAGTGGTTCCTTACGAGGTTACGGTTGCCGACGTGCTCGGATATAAGAACAATACTACCGAACTTCTGACCTGGCAGAACCGTCTGGTGAAGTTCGACAACGTGCATTTCACAACTCCCGGCCTGACATACGCCACCGCCGGCACGAACGTGTCCCGCTATTTCGCCGACGAGGCCGGCCAGCAGCTTATCCTCCGCAACTCCGGCTCGTCGAAGTGGTGGTGGGAAGTGATGCCCGACGGCACAGGCTCCATCACCGGTATTCTCGGCTATTACAGCAAGGACTGGCAGATGCAGCTCAACGACCTTGACGGACTTGCCGGGTTCACACCCTATGTCCCCCCCTTCTTCGCTGAATCGTTCGGAGCGTCCCTCGGCCAGTTCACGGTTGAAAACCTGATTGCCGTTACCGGGCTTGACGCGATCTGGAAGCACAGCAGCAAGTACTCCTGCGCCATCGCTACCGGCTACGACAGCGGCAGCCGCAAGAACTACGACTCCGACTCGCGCCTGGTTTCTCCCGAACTCGACCTTACCGGCTGCACGAAGGCTACCGCCAAGTTCGACCATGCCGGAAACTATTTCTCGAGTGTCGACGTTATGAAGCAGCAGCTCACCTTCGAGGTTTCGGAGGACGGGCAGAACTGGACGGCAGTCGCCATCCCCAACTATCCTTCCAACTCCGGCTTCACCTTCGTGAACTCCGGCGACATCGACCTCACGGCCTACTGCGGCAAGAAGGTGAAGGTGGCCTTCCGTTATCAGAGCACCGCCGCCAAGGCCGGAACCTGGGAAGTCAATAATTTCAGCATCAACGTTGAGAAGTAACCGAAACTAAGCTCTCACCATAAACATTCATAATAATGAAAGGCATTAAAGCTTTACTATACGGCCTGACCGCCATTGCCACCCTCGCCGGCTTCTCAGCCTGCCAGGACGACATCGACGCGCCCAAGACTGACGTGGCGCAAAAGGCCACATGGGAGCCTAACACGACGATTCTTGAGTTCAAGAACGCTTTCTGGAAGGACGACGATTACGGGTACTGCGAGCAGATTCCCGCCCGTCCCGACGGCTCCCACTACATTATCCACGGAACGGTAATCTCTTCTGACGAGGAGGGGAACATCTACAAGGCGTTCTACATCCGCGACGAGACCGCGGCGCTGACCCTCAGCATCAACGCCTACAACCTCTGGCTGCTCAACCGCGTAGGCCAGGACGTGGTAATCGACCTTACCGGCATGTACGCCGGGCGTTACAGCGGCCTTATGCAGCTCGGCTTCCCGCAGTGGAGCGCCTCGGCCAACAAGAACACCTGCACTTTCATGGCGATTGACTTCTATGAGAACCACCGCCAGCTCAACGGCCTCCCCGTTCCGTCGAACGCGGAGCCGGTCGAAGGCCCCTCTTTCGCCGAACTCAACGCCAATGTGGCCGACGGCGAGTTCCTGAAGAAATGGCAGGGTCAGCTCGTGCGCTTCAACAACGTGCGCTTCCCCGCCGCCGACGGCAAGGCTACCCTCTGCGACGCTTATCAGACCGAAATCTCAGCCGAGCAGAACAAGGTTCTCGAGGACGCGAACGGCGACCAGATTATCGTGCGCACTTCCGGCTATGCCGACTTCTGGAACAAGATTCTCCCGATGGAGAGCGGTGACGTTGTAGGTATTCTCGGCTTCTACCGCTCCAGCCCGACCTCCACCATCACCACCTCCGCCTGGCAGCTTATGCTACTGAGCGAGGACGACCTGATGAACTTCGGCAACCCGACCCTCCCCAAGGGTGAGGAGACCAATCCTTACACCGTCGACGAGGCAATCGAGATGGAGACCGCCGGTTCTACCCCCATCGGCTGGGTAGAGGGTTACATCGTAGGTACCGTCAAGGGGCAGGTGGAGACAATCACCTCGTCCGAGGACATCGAATGGGGTTCGGCCGCCACGCTCGACAACACCGTCGTGATCGGCGCTACCCCGGAGACCACGGACATCAATTCCTGCCTGGTGATGTCGCTCAAACAGGGTTCCGCGATCCGTGAATATGTCGCTCTCGCCAACCATCCCGAAAACTTCCAGAAAAAGCTGGCCGTACGCGGCACTCTCGACAAGTATATGGGCACGTTCGGCGTAATCGGCAACGAAGGCACCGCTTCCGAGTTCCGTCTCGAAGGTGTCGATGTTCCCGGGGGCGACACCCCCGTAACTCCTCCCGCGCAGGGCGACGGCACAGCCGAGAACCCCTACCTCGCGTCGCAGCTCGTTTCCGCCTCCAAGCCCTCCGCGCCCACAACCGGCGTTTATGTCAAGGGCTATATTGTAGGCTTCATCAACGGCACATACTTCTCTGACGCGACATTCGAGCTTCCGGCCACGCTGAACACCAATATCCTTATCTCCTCTAACGAGAAGGGTACCCCCGAGACCTCTCTTCCCGTCAAGCTCCCAGCCGGGTCGATGCGCGACGATCTGGGTCTGATGGCTCATCCCGAATATTTCGGTAAGATGGTGACCCTCCGCGGCACCTATGAGGCCGGTTTCGGCCGCGCCTGCCTGACGAGCGTCGACTGGTTCCAGATCGAGGGCAGCGGTGACACCCCCGTTACCCCTCCCGCAACCGGCCAGGAGATTCTTAAAGCCGAGTTCGGTTCTTCTGACGACGGTTTTACTTTCGAGGACGGCACCCTTCCTTCCGGCCTTACGAAGGTTTGGCAGCTCGATTCCAAATACGGATATATGAAGGCCTCTGCCTACAACAAGGGAAGCTATGCCGTAGAGGCTGCCTACCTGGTTTCGCCCGTGCTCGACCTGACCGGCAAGACCTCTGCGACGATGACCTACCGTCAGGCAGTCGGCCAGTACAAAATCAACGGCGTTAATTCCTATCCGACCGCAGGATTTATATCCTATGCGATCCGCGAGGTCGGAGGGAGCTGGAGCGCACCTGTCGACGTCGACGCCAGCAACCTGACCTATCCCGAGGGGAAGAACTTCACAACCTTCGGCGACGCAGCACCTATCGACCTTACCCCTTACGCCGGCAAGAAAATCCAGGTTGGTTTCCGCTACCATTCCACCACCGAGCTGTGCGGCACCTGGGAAATCGACAACGTTACCGTGACCGCGAAATAAGCGGTTCCCCATACCTTTTTACAGCGAGGCCGCGCTCCGACCGGGAGCACGGCCTCGCGCTTTTTTGCATATGCCGCGGGATTTGAGTAACTTCGCGTCTGAAAAGATATTAGAATGAGATTTGACGAACTTGATTTAAGCGACAGTGTTCTCGACGCTCTCGACGAGATGGGCTTCCAGGAATGTACTCCGATCCAGGAACAGGCGATTCCGAAAGTGCTCGAAGGGCAAGACCTTATCGCCGTCGCGCAGACAGGCACGGGCAAGACGGCGGCCTACCTCCTGCCGGTTATCGACCTGCTTTATACGCTTCCCGAACCAGAAAACCATATCAACTGCATAGTTATGGCTCCTACCCGCGAGCTTGCCCAGCAGATTGACCGCCAGCTCGAAGGGCTGGCATATTATCTGCCGTTGTCGAGCGTGGCGGTCTACGGGGGCACCGACGGCAAGGTGTTCGCCCAGCAGGAGCACGCCATTCGTTCCGGTGCCGATATCGTGATCGCGACCCCGGGACGCCTCCTGGCGCATATGCAGATGGGGTATGTCGACCTGTCGAAGGTCGCCTACTTTATCCTCGACGAGGCGGACCGCATGCTTGATATGGGTTTCTACGACGACATAATGCGCATCGTGAACCAGCTTCCCAAGGAGCGCCAGACGCTGATGTTCTCGGCCACGATGCCGGAGGCTATCCGCCGCCTGGCGGGCCAGGTGCTCCGCCCGGAGAGGGCAGAAATCCGCATCGCGCCCTCGCGTCCCGCGTCGGGCATCCGCCAGAGCGCGGTGAAATGCGACGAAGGGGAGAAGGAGCGGATTCTCCGCTGGCTGCTGAAAGAGCGCCATTCGACACGCGTCATCGTGTTCACAGCCTCAAAGTCCACGGCCAAGGACCTCGCCCGGTCGCTCAAGCGCTCGGGCATCAAGGCGGCCGACATCCACTCCGACAAGGAGCAGAGCGAGCGCGACGAGGTGATGATCGACTTCCGCGCCAACCGTCTCGACGTGCTTGTGGCTACCGATATTCTTGCCCGCGGAATCGATATCGACGATATCGCGATGGTTGTCAACTACGACGTGCCCCACGAGGCAGAAGACTACGTCCACCGCATAGGACGTACGGCCCGCGCCGGCCAGGAGGGTGAGGCCGTTACGTTTGTCGGCCCGCGCGACCGCCGCCGTTTCGCGCTTATCGAGAAGTTCCTCGGCAAGCCTGTTCCGGTGCTTGAGGGAATCGAAGTGAAGTGTTCCGACAGCGGCGACCGGAGAGGGGACGAAGGTAAGCGCGGCGGAGAGCGACGAGGCCGCGGAAACGACCGCCGCCGCGACCAGCGCCACAAGAAGGTGAACGGCAAACCGGTCGGAAAAGCTCCGCGACTCGCCGAAGCGTCCGCTTCACCCGTCGCGGGAACAGAGGCCGACACACAGGCCGTACAGCAGCCCGCACCGGAGGGAAAGCCCCGCAAGAAGCGCCGCTATTCCCACCGCGGCAAGGGGAAAGGGCAGAAGGGTGACGCAGGTGAAGGAAATCCGTCTACGGCACCTGCTCAATAACATATTTTTATCAGAAACTATCGCGAATTGAGGTTTGTTAAGAAAGAGTAACAAACCTCAATTCGTTTTTCTTAAATTTGATAATGATGAAAAACTTTGCTCGCAACGCCGCCCGGTTTATCGCGGCAACTACACTTTCGGTATGTGCTCTCGGCATGTTCGCCCAGGCTCCGGCTGAAAAGAAAATCAAGGACCACCGCACGAATCCCGACCTCTTCTTCCTTCAGGAGGGGGATGTGCCCAACAGTTTCATCCTGCTTCCCGCGCCTCCCGACGGGGGCTCAATCACGTTCCTTAACGACGAGGCCCGCTACAAATGGGGCAAGATGCAGCGCAACACACCCCGCGGCGACCAGGCGTTCTCTGACGCCCACATCGAAGGGGACGGCGTGCCTATGGCTTTCTCCGACGCGTTTGGCATAGACATAACAAAAGAGGGCACTCCCGAAATCTACAAACTGGTTGTCGGGATGCGCGAGGATGCCGGCGACCTCGGCACCCGCGAGGCGAAGAATTACTACAACCGCACGCGTCCGTTCAGTTTCTACGGAGAGGATACCTGCAATCCCGAGCAGCAGGCCGAGCTCTCGACCAACGGCTCATATCCCTCGGGACATACCTCGATAGGGTGGGCGACGGCCCTGGTGCTCGCCGAAATCAATCCCGAGCGTCAGAACGAGATTCTCAAACGCGGATATGACATGGGCGAAAGCCGGGTAATCTGCGGCTACCATTTCCAGAGCGATGTCGACGCCGGCCGTCTTACGGGCGCTGTCACTGTGGCTCGCCTGCACGCCGACCCGGGCTTCAACAAGCAGCTCGCGAAGGCGAAGGCAGAGTTCCGCAACCTTAAAAAGCTGGGGAAGGTCGAAGCCGGGACCCCGGTGCCGACCCCCACGGAATGATAGCGCGATAGGCGCTGACCTCGTTTCAGCAATAGGGATAATGAACAGGAGGCTTACCGCCCTCCAACCGTAAAAACACATTGATAAGACTAAGACTATGAAGGCTATATATATGGCGTTCGCTGCCGCTGCGCTCTTTTCGGCAGCCGCGCAGGCTCAGGAACAGGAGCAGCCGAAACTCAAACTGACCCCCACGGGCCGAATCCTTATGGACGGCGCGCTCTATTTCGACGGCAACAAGGACCTGCAGCCCGACGAATCCAAGTTTGTCGACGGCGTGGCGATTCCCGACGTGCGCCTCGGACTGAAGGCTACCTATGGCAAATGGAAGGCGAAAGTCGACATAGGTTTCTCCAACGGCAAGGTCGGTATGAAGGATATCTATTTCGAGTATGACCTGAACCAGAGCAATCTCTTCCGGCTCGGTTACTTCGTGCCCCAGTTCGGCCTTAACTCAACGACCAGCTCGTCGATGAAGCCGTCCTACGAGGAGGAGCAGTCGAACGATTTCTTTTACTCCAATCCGCGTCTGATAGGGCTGATGCACATCTTTGACAAAGGGCAGTTCTTCGCCGGGACAACGCTGTTTATCGAGGGTAACGCGATTTCGGAGCCTGCCAACGAGCTTGGCAAACAGGCCTGGGGCGCGCAGACGCGTCTGGTATGGCGCCCGCAGCACCGCGACGGCGAGGTGTTTCAGATCGGATGCTCGTTCAACTACTCGTCGCCGACGGCGTTCGACCATACAGGCTTCGAGTACAAGGTCAATTTCCCGAGCCGAGTGTCGAAGATTCAGAGCCTCGACGCGAAGATTACCGACGCCCGCGGCCTGTTCAAAATGAGCCCCGAGCTGCTTTTCGCCCGCGGACGGCTCGCTTTTGAGACGCAGTATTACTATATGAATGTCGCGCGCAAGAACGGGCTGCACCACTATCGCGCGCAGGGCGCGTACGGCCTCTTCCGCGCCCAGCTTATCGGCAACGGCTACCAGTACTCCCACGGCGACTGCGGCCTCGCGACCCCCGCGCCCCGCACGCTCGAACTCTGCCTGGGCTACAATTACACTAACGCGACCGACGGAGCCGCCGGAATCTATGGCGGCAAGCTGCACGATGTCAACTGTACGCTCAACTACTACATCAACAAGTATATGATCGCCCGTCTGCGTTACAGCTACACCCGCGCGAGCGACCGCTACTTCCCCGGCGTCAACGACGACGGCACCATCTGCAACACCGTCTCCGGCACCCGCCACGTCAACCTCCTCGAAGCGCGCCTCCAGGTAATCTTCTGAAGGAACTGATAAATATATGTGAAAGCCGCGGCAGGGGTGGACCTGTCGCGGCTCTCTGTATTGGTGGCCCGGGCTTGCCGCGGCCCGGGGATTGTGTGGATTAGGCGAGGAAGCCGAGGAGGACACCGGCGGCAACGGCGGAACCGATCACACCGGCAACGTTCGGACCCATGGCATGCATGAGCAGGTAGTTGGAGGGGTCGTATTCCAGGCCGAGGTTGTTGGAGATGCGCGACGACATCGGTACTGCAGATACGCCGGCGTTACCAATCAGCGGGTTGAGCTTCTTCTGCTGCGGGAGGAAGAGGTTGAAAATCTTCACGAATATCACACCGGAGGCGGAGGCGATGATGAAGGCCATGAAGCCGAGGGCGAAGATGAAGATTGTCTCCTTGGTCAGGAAGGTCGAAGCCTGGGTAGAGGCGCCGACGGTCATGCCGAGCAGGATGGTAACGATGTCGGTCAGGGCGTTGGAGGCTGTCTTTGCCAGACGGTTCGTCACGCCGCACTCGCGGAGGAGGTTACCGAAGAAGAGCATGCCGAGCAGGGGGATGCCGGAGGGAACCACGAAGCAGGTCAGGAGCAGGCCGACAATCGGGAAGATAATCTTCTCGTTCTGCGACACGGCGCGTGCGGGTTTCATGCGGATCACGCGCTCTTTCTTCGTTGTCAGAAGGCGCATGATGGGGGGCTGGATTACCGGCACGAGGGCCATGTAGGAGTAGGCCGACACGGCGATGGCGCCCATCAGGTTGGGAGCGAGCTTCGACGAAAGGAAGATGGCGGTCGGGCCGTCGGCTCCGCCGATGATGGCGATGGCGCCGGCCTGGTCAGGCATGAACCCGAGCTGGAGGGCTACCATGTAGGCTCCGAAGATGCCGAACTGTGCGGCCGCGCCGACGAGCATCAGCTTCGGGTTGGCAATCAGGGCGGTGAAGTCGGTCATGGCGCCGATGCCGAGGAAAATCAGCGGGGGATACCATCCGGCCGAGACTCCGTTGTAGAGGATGTTCAGCACGGAACCTTCCTCGTAGATGCCGATTTCGAGTCCGGCGGTTGTGTTGAAGGGGATGTTGCCGATCAGGATACCGAAGCCGATCGGCACGAGGAGCATCGGCTCGAAGTTCTTCTTGATGGCCAGCCATATGAAGAAGAGGCCGACGGCAAGCATCACGAGATGCTGCCAGGTCGCGTTGTAGAAGCCGGTCAGATGCCAGAACTGCGCGACGTTGTCTGCTAAGAAACTACTGAATTCGTTCATTGTTGTCAGTTGATTTTAGCAGAGGGGGTTAGCCGATGGTGAGGAGGGTGGCGCCGTCGGCGACAGCGTCGCCTTTGGCCACGTTTATCGAGAGCACTTTTCCGTCAACTCCGGCGCGGATGGTGTTTTCCATCTTCATGGCCTCGAGAATCATCACGGTATCGGCGGCCTTCACTTCCTGGCCGACGGTAACGTTGATGTCGAGCACTGTGCCGGGGAGCGGGGCGACTACGGCCTTGCCGGCACCGGAAGCCTTGGGCGCGGGAGCGGCGACAACCTTCTCGCCGGTAGCGGTGCGGGGAGCGGCTGCGGGTTTGGGCGCGGAGACTGCCACCGGGGCTGCTTTCTGCTCGATTTCCACCTGGTAGGGGGTGCCGTTTACGAGCACTTCGGCGATTCCGTGGTCAATGTCGCCGATGCCTACCTTGTAGACAGTGCCGTTGATTTTGTATTTATATTCCTTGTATTTCATGATTGGTCAGGTAATAAAAATGTTGGTTTCAGACTGGCGCTAACGTCATTTGCGGGGAAGCTGGCGCATTGAATAGATGTGGGAGTTCCAGGGGGAGTATGCCTTGCGCACCTTGTTGATGGTCAGCACGGCCGACTCCTTGTCGTGGGCGTTGAGATGCTCGTGGAGCGCCATGATGATAGCGGCGATTTCCTCGCCGGAATCACCTTCGGGACGCCCTTCGCGCGGAGCTTCCGCGGGCTTGATGCCCTGCGCGGCGAGCTTGCGGATTTTGAAGCGGGTTGCTCCGATGCGCGAGATGATGTAGAAGCAGATGCTGAGCAGGAGGAGAGCGCCGAACACGATGCCCATGGCTGTAACGGTCATACCGAAGCCGTTGGCGTCGATTTCGTGGAACTTGTCGACCTTGTCGTTGGTGTCCTTGATTTTGTTGTTGCTCGAGGGGGTGATGTAGAGGTCACCTTCTCCGACGCGGACTTCCCAGGCTTCGTGTCCCTGGCCTACACCGTCGACCTTGCGGGCGTAGGAGGCGTTGGCGGGAAGGGATGCGGGCACCGTGATGGAGTCGATGAGCGTCAGTCCGTCGGCGTCATAGATACCTACCCAGTTGTCCTGTCCTTCAACGAGGGTGAAGCTGGCGTGGAACGTGCCGTCGGTGGGCTTGCCGTCAGCGAAGAAGACGACATGCTGGCGCTTGGGAATCCGGGTGTTCACGTCGCCCAGGGGCACGGGGTACATTTTCGGCTGCGCGGGATCCGTCGTGAGGAACACGCTGGAGATTTCCAGGGGCGCGAAGTTGGAGTTGAACAGCTCGATCCATGCCGAATGGCGGCCGTAGTCGTCAACGAGGTTGTCGTTGTTGACAACCATGACCTCGTTGATTTTCAGGCCCTTTCGAGCTTGCGCAAAGCCCGTGGCGCCGCAAAGGAGCAGCGCCAGGGCTATTAATGTCAGTTTTCGGGTCATCAGTGAGTTACTTTGTTTGGTTAAACGCTTAGGATGCTGCGGTTTCAAGTCCCCGGTTTACAGGGGGATGTTGCCGTGCTTCTTGGCGGGGTTGGTAACTCGTTTTGTGGCAAGCTGCTGCAGGGCGCGGATGATGCGGAAGCGGGTGTTGCGCGGTTCGATCACGTCGTCGATGTAGCCGTACTTGGCAGCGTTGTAGGGGTTGCAGAAGAGGTCTTCGTATTCCTTCTTCTTCTCGGCCAGGAGGGCTTTGGGGTCTTCCGAAGCCTTGGCTTCCTTGGCGTAGAGCACCTCGACAGCGCCGTCGCCGCCCATGACGGCGATTTCGGCCGAAGGCCACGCGTAGTTCATATCGCCGCGGAGCTGCTTGCAGCTCATGACGATATGGGAGCCGCCGTAGCTCTTGCGGAGGGTTACGGTCACCTTGGGCACCGTTGCCTCGCCGTAGGCGTAGAGGAGCTTCGCGCCGTGGAGGATCACGCCGTTGTATTCCTGGCCCGTGCCGGGGAGGAAGCCCGGAACGTCGACGAGCGAAACGATAGGGATGTTGAAGGCGTCGCAGAAGCGCACGAAGCGAGCGGCCTTGCGGGAGGCGTTGCTGTCGAGCACTCCGGCGAGGAACTTGGGCTGGTTGGCCACGATACCTACCGAGCGGCCGTTGAAGCGGGCGAAGCCGATAATGATGTTCTTGGCGTAGTCGCGCTGGATTTCCAGGAACTCGCCGTTGTCGATGATCGCGCCGATTACCTGGTACATGTCGTACGGGCGGTTGGGGCTTTCGGGGATAATCTCGTTAAGGGCGTCGTCGACGCGGTCGATGGGGTCGGTGCACTCTACCAGGGGCGCGTCCTCCAGGTTGTTCTGGGGGATGAAGCTCATCAGCTTGCGGATAATCTGGATCGCGTGCTCGCCGTCCTCGGCAGCGAAGTGGGCCACGCCGCTCTTCTGCGAGTGTACGGTAGCTCCGCCGAGGTCTTCCTGGCTGACGTCCTCGCCGGTAACGGTCTTGACGACTTTCGGGCCGGTAAGGAACATGTAGCTTATACCCTTTGCCATGATGGTGAAGTCGGTCAGGGCGGGGGAGTAGACGGCGCCGCCGGCGCAGGGGCCGAGGATGGCGGAAATCTGGGGAATCACGCCGGAGGCGAGGATGTTGCGCTGGAAGATTTCAGCGTAGCCGGCCAGGGCGTTGATGCCTTCCTGGATTCGGGCGCCCCCCGAGTCGTTAAGGCCGATGACGGGCGCGCCCATCTTCATTGCCTGGTCCATCACCTTGCAGATTTTCAGCGCCATGGTTTCCGACAGGGAGCCGCCGAATACGGTGAAGTCCTGCGCGAAAACATAGACGAGACGGCCGTCGATTGTTCCGTAGCCGGTAACGACGCCGTCGCCGAGGTATGATTTCTTCTCCTGCCCGAAGTTGTGGCAGCGGTGGGTCACGAACATATCCATCTCCTCGAACGAGCCTTCGTCGAGGAGCTGGGCTATGCGTTCTCTCGCGGTGTACTTGCCGCGTTCGTGCTGTTTCTGGATGGCTTTCTCTCCGCCTCCCAGACGGGCTGTCTCGCGCTTGTCGATCAGCTCCTGTATCTTTTCAAGCTGGGTGCTCATTTGTGGTATGTTGTCTTATGCGGTGGTTATTTCTTGTTGGGGTCTTCACACAGTTCCACGAGGGTCCCTACGGTCGATTTTGGGTGGAGGAAGGCGATGTTGAGCCCTTCCGCGCCCTTGCGGGGGGCCTTGTCGATCAGGCGGCAGCCTTTTTCCTCAGCCTCGGCGAGAGCGTTGGCCACGCCGTCCTCGATCGCGAAGGCTACGTGCTGGATGCCTCCGCGGCCGCCGTTGTTGGCGATGAATTTCGAGATGGCGCTTTCGGGAGCGGTTCCTTCGAGCAGCTCGATTTTTGTCTGTCCGACTTTGAAGAAGGCGGTCTTTACTTTCTGGTCCGCTACCTCTTCGATGGCAAAGCATTTAAGGCCGAGAATGTTCTCGTAGAAGGGGATAGCCTCCTCCAGGGAGGGGACTGCGATCCCGATGTGTTCGATATGGCTGATTTCCATAACTTAATGTTGATAAATATTTGGTTTATGTATATATCGGATTGTAAGTTATTGCGAGGTAGGCTGTTGACGGCACTACCACGCATTTCAACCACAAAATTAGCAATTATTTTCCAACCGCGCCCAACGCCGCCGCATATTTTACAACATATTATGTCGTGGCTACAAGCCATTGGCCTACGCATTCCCGCAGGCTTTGCGGGAGCTTTCGCGGGCGGAGCGGTCTTTGAGGATGGCGGGCATATTCTCTTGTGCCCAGCCGATGAGCGAGTTGACGTGGGGAATCAGGGAGAGGGCGCGGTCGGTCACGGTGTATTCGACGCGCGGGGGCACTTCCGCATAAATGGTGCGCGTCACGAATCCGTCCTCTTCCAGGGTGCGGAGCGTGTTTGTCAGCATTTTCTGGGAAATATCGGGAATCGCTCGGCGTAGGGCGTTGAAACGCATGGTAGGCTGTTGGCTCAGGGTGTAAAGCACGAGGAGCGACCATTTGTCGCTGAACCGGGCGAGTATGTTGCGGATGGGGCAATCGGGGAAGAGGGCGTTAATCATAACTGTTTATTAATTCAAATACTCTACAAAGGTAACCAACATTCCTGATATATGCAACAGGTTGTTTCGGCTGCGTTAAACATCGTTAAATCTCGGTTTTCAAAACGGCTGGTTTCCTGCAATTCTAACCTCGAGGTAACTATCTGAGCCGCCGGTGACTTCTTGACTCGGCCTGTCGCGGAGTGTTAACTTCGCGTCAGAAAAACAATTAAAAAACCGATAATTAATGAACAGCAAACATCTCGCGGCGGCCGCTATCGCACTCTTCGCCCTGACCGGTTGCGGCGCCGACAAATCAAAGGAAAAAGTTATGGAAAGTAAAGAAAAAAACGCCGAGACAATCGTGAAACCCGAAAACATCAATCTCGCGACAGTTGTCGGCGAGGAGAAACTCGCCGGACGAGTAGAACTCTATGACCTCGGAGACTTCAGGCTCCACGTCTATTACACCCAGGACGTGATGAACGACGCCAGCTATATCATCGAGGGCGCCGACTCCGTAGTAACGATGGAGGAGCCCCTCTTCAAGGTTAATGTCAAGGAGTTCGGCGCTTACCTCGCGAATGTAGGGAAACCGGTTGCCAAACGTATCACCGACTATCATCTTGGCGGAACGGCTGACCACGAAATCCTGATGGCGAAGGGGATGCCCGCGTTCGTCAAAGGGCCGGTCTACGGCGGGATGATGAAGAGCTTCGAACAGGCGTTCGGCGACACGATGACCGACCTTCCGACCGGCAAGGAGGATGAGGTCGATTTCGATACCACGGAGGTGTTTGCCGGGGTTCCCTTCGAGTTCCGCCACGGCGCGTCCACCGACTTCCCCGCCGCCAGCATCCTTATCGGCGGGAAGGCATATTACACCCACTGGACCCCGGCCAAGGCCCATATGAGTCATTTGCAGCTCACGAGCCGCGACGCCATAGATGCGGAAATTGCAGAGGCCGAACGCGAGCTTAATTCCGGCGCCGTCCTCTTCATCGGCGCCCACGGCGGCGCGGCCACCAGGGACGCGGTAGAGTTCAAAATCGGCTACCTCAAGACCATAAAAGGCCTCCTCGCTACCACAGAAACCCCAGAAGCCTTCGTGGCGGCCCTGACCGAGGCTTATCCTTCCCTCCCCGGTGCCGACGGCCTCCCCTCCCTCGCCGCCGCCCTCTACAAAAAGTAATGTCCTGCCTCAACTTTATAAAGAATCTAATGGTGGTGCGCTGTTTTGGCGCGCCACTTTTCTTATTTATTGTGCTTACTAAGGGGAAAAGGAGAGATACGCCAAGGGTTCGTATCCTCCGGGCACTATGACCATCACCATCCACCTGCCACAGCGGCTCGCCTCTTCGAGGCTCGACACGGTGTTGCTCACGGCCCCGCGCCCTCCGGGCGCTCCGCTGAATCCGATATGTTTTGGAGCCATATAAAACGCGGCACGCCGCGTCCCTACACAAATTCGGTGACCATCAGGTCATCAGGCAATATCGAAGCGGCGAAGCCGCGGTGTAATTGTAGCCCCAGGTCGAGCGTCGTAGACGCGATGGCCTGGGGTTTGGTCGGTTGCGGTACATCGGCCTCGAAGAGGTCGCCTAATAAAAAGATAAAAAGATTGACACACGGATCTCAAGGTCGCCGCGCTCCCCACGGATGCGACGGATTCCCACAGATTTTAGATGAGATGTACACCCTCTGTGGCGGCGGTTATGGCAGAGGGGCTGTCATTATGGCTGACAAGGTGGCAGATTCAGGGGTGACGGGGCAGGGCAGGATGGGGCGCGGAGGCTATTTTGGGGGCGCGGCAACATTTTTGGCACAAGATTTGTTTCATTATTGAAATCGAGCGCCGAGGCGCGGCGGATTCCCGTGCGGAATCCCCGGCTGGGCCGGCGGCTCGCTGAAACGATAATAAAAATAACAACATAAAAACATAAAGATATTATGGGAAAGATTATCGGTATTGACTTAGGTACCACCAATTCCTGCGTTGCCGTTCTCGAAGGCAAGGATCCTGTCGTGATCCCCAACAGCGAGGGCCGCAATACCACCCCTTCGATCGTGGCTTTCGTTGACGGCGGCGAGCGCAAGGTGGGGGATCCCGCCAAGCGTCAGGCCATCACCAACCCCACGCGCACGGTCTTCTCGATCAAGCGCTTCATGGGCGAGACCTACGACCAGGTTCAGAAAGAAATCGAACGCGTGCCCTACAAGGTCGTACGCGCCGACAATAACACCCCCCGCGTCGAAATCGACGGCCGCCAGTACACCCCGCAGGAAATCTCCGCGATGATTCTTCAGAAGATGAAGAAGACCGCCGAGGATTATCTCGGACAGCCTGTTACCGAGGCCGTGATCACCGTGCCCGCGTACTTCAACGACTCCCAGCGCCAGGCCACGAAGGAAGCCGGCGAAATCGCCGGTCTGACCGTTAAGCGTATCGTCAACGAGCCTACCGCGGCAGCCCTGGCCTACGGCCTTGACAAGAGCAACAAGGACCAGAAGATCGCCGTGTTCGACCTCGGCGGCGGCACATTCGATATCTCCATCCTGGAGCTGGGCGACGGCGTGTTCGAGGTTAAGTCGACCAACGGCGACACCCACCTCGGCGGCGACGACTTCGACCATGTTATTATCGACTGGCTTGCCGACGAGTTCCAGAAGGACGAGGGCGTAGACCTCCGTCAGGACCCGATGGCCCTCCAGCGCCTGAAAGAGGCTGCCGAGAAAGCGAAAATCGAGCTTTCCTCGACCACCTCGACCGAAATAAACCTGCCGTACATCATGCCCGTCAATGGTATTCCCAAGCACCTGGTGAAGACCCTGACCCGCGCCAAGTTCGAGCAGCTCGCCGACCGTCTGATCAACGCCACAATCGCTCCCTGCGAACAGGCCCTGAAGGATGCCGGACTTAAGGCTTCCGATATAGACGAGGTGATTCTCGTCGGCGGTTCGACCCGTATCCCCGCGATCCAGGCGATTGTCGAGAAGTTCTTCGGAAAGGCTCCCTCGAAGGGCGTTAACCCCGATGAAGTTGTGGCCGTAGGTGCGGCTATCCAGGGCGGTGTCCTTTCGGGCGACGTCAAGGACGTGCTCCTGCTCGACGTAGTGCCCCTGTCGGTTGGTATCGAGACCCTCGGCGGCGTTATGACGAAGCTGATCGAGGCCAACACCACCATCCCGACCCGTAAGAGCGAAGTGTTCTCCACCGCGGCCGACAACCAGCCTTCGGTTGAAATCGTGGTCCTCCAGGGCGAGCGCCCCATGGCGAAAGACGATAAGACCCTCGGCAAGTTCCACCTCGACGGAATCGCTCCCGCGCCCCGCGGCATACCTCAGATCGAGGTTACCTTCGAGATTGACGCCAACGGTATCCTGAACGTTTCCGCGAAGGACAAGGCAACCGGCAAGGAGCAGAGCATCCGTATCGAGGCTTCCTCCGGCCTTACCGACGCTGAAATCCAGCGCATGAAGGACGAGGCTGCTGCCAACGCCGCCGCCGACGCCAAGGAGAAGGAGCGCATCGACACCCTCAACAAGGCCGACGCCATGATTTTCCAGACCGAGAAGCAGCTCAACGAGCTCGGCGACAAGATTCCCGCCGACAAGAAGAGCGCTATCGAAGCCGCCCTCGGCAAGCTCCGCGACGCCCACAAGGCTCAGGACGCTGCCTCCTGCGAGGCAGCAATCAAGGAAATCGAAGCCGCTTTCGGTGCCGCGCAGCAGGACATCCTCAACGCCCAGGCACAGGCCCAGGCCGGAGCCAACCCCGGTGCCGGCGCCCCCAACCCCGGTGCGGGTTCCGCACCCGGCCCTGACGACCACGTCACCGACGTAGACTTCGAGGAAGTGAAGTAAGAAAGATAACATCTGATAAAGATACATAACCAAAGATAGCGTATCTCAAGCAGTTACGCTATCTTTCTTTTTACCCGATTTCGCGATTTTTCTTGTTTGTTATGGTTTTTTATCGTATATTTGTACCAAATTTGTATCGTGCGCTAAAGTAAGATGAAGTGTGCGTTATGTGCGTTAATACAAAATACAATATATGCCAGCAGCTAATTTCCAAATACTTAGAGTTTGCGATGAGTGTGGAAACACATTCATGGCTAAAACTGTGGAATCTCGCTATTGCTCCAAGGCTTGCACCAACAGAGCCTACAATAAGCGTAAGAAGGAGAAACAGAAGGCTGAACAGCTTGAAAAGGTCGTAGCCGCAATTCCGGATAGCCGTGATTTCATTTCTATTCCGGAGGCAGTTGCGATTTTTGGAATAAGTCGCGAAACCATCCGTAGGCTTATACATAAAGGAGAAATCAAGGCAGTGAATCTTGGAGTTAGACTTACGCGCATTGATAGACATGCGATGGAAGAGAAGTTCCCAGTTAAAGGGGCAAAAGTCGCCACTAACATTTCCTTACCTAAGAAATACAGCCTCGAACCCAAGGATTGCTATACCGTCGGCGAAATCTCGGAAAAGTATAAGCTTTCGGAGAGCACTGTCTATAAAAACATTCGCGAACATGCTATTCCCATCCGGCAGATTGGCAAATTCGTCTATGTCCCTAAATCTGAAATCGACACCTTATTTAAGAAAGGAAGCATGGTATGAAGAAAGCTATGAAACACACCCGCGTGACGGTGAAGTTGCGCAAGTCGGAGTTTCGCGATGAGTGGTACCTCTATCTTGAAATGTATCCTGTCTTTGATAAGATGACAGGAAAGCCGCATCGTGAGCGAGAATATCTCAATCGCCTTATCACGACTCCAATCTGGGATAAAACCCGAAATGCCCGCACCGCAGCCGACGGCACTGTCACTTACAAGCCCAAACGTGATGCCAACGGTATTATCCAATGCAAGGCTGATGCAGATCGGGATTCTTGTACCTATGCCGACAAGGTTAGAGAAATTCGCCAGCGTGAATATGACAATGCCGATTTATACACCGAGGCCGAATCGCAGCTTGCCGATATCGCAGAGAAATCCAAATGCGACTTCATTGCCTATTTCAAGGAGGAAACTATCAAACGACACGGCAACTCATCCAACTCCATCATCGTCAATTGGAAACGAGTTGGTGAACTGTTGTTGATATTTTCAGAGAATAAGCCTATCCTGTTCAGCAATATCATCCTTAAGCTCATTGAAGACTTCAAACGCTTCATGCTCAAGGCTCCTTGTGGTGGCAAAAAGTCTGGCACTGTTTCGCAGAATACCGCTTGCACGTATTTCTCTATTTTTAAGGCTGGGCTAAAACAAGCATTCATCGACGGCTACTTGACAGTGGACCTCGCCGCCAAGGTCAAGGGAATCCCTGAGCAGAAGGTTCATCGAAATTTCTTGTCGGCAGACGAATTGAATACGCTAATTGCAACGCCCTGCGACCGACCGCTGCTAAAACGTGCTGCGCTTTTCTCAGCATTGACCAGCCTTCGCCATTGCGACATCCAGAAGCTGAAATGGAGCGAACTGGTGCTTGATGATGGACACCCAAAATTGGTATTCACTCAGAAGAAGACCAAAGAACCGGAATATAATCCTATCCCCGGCCAGGCATATCTATTATGTGGCGAGCCTCGCGACCCCGACCAACTAGTCTTTGAGGACTTGCCCGACCCATCATGGATTTCAAAACCGTTGAAGCGTTGGATTGAATCAGCCGGTATCAAGCGCAATATCACCTTCCATTGTTTCCGACACACCTATGCAACCCTCCAGCTTGCCAACGGCACCGACATATACACCGTCAGCAAAATGATGGGACACACCAACGTGAAGACTACCCAAATATACGCCAAAGTAGTTGATGCAACCAAGGACAAAGCTACCGAAGCAATCCAACTCAACTTCGACAACCTGACACTGTAAAACGTAATTCTTTCCCTCCCATTTTAAGCCTGCTCTACCCGAGTGGGCTTTTTTCGTGCCCGCAGTGGGAAGGCTTAAATTTAACGTGAGTTCGACGAAAATTAAGTAATTGAAAATTTGGTGATTAGCGATAAAAGTATTAAATTTATAATGCTTAAATACAAACAAATACTCTTATCGCTATGCTCACCGAAGACAAAATTACAGAAATATTCGT
>CALBWF010000037.1:0-24937 GCA_937969265.1 uncultured Porphyromonadaceae bacterium | reverse complement strand
AGTTTACGATAATCAGTTGACGCTCTTTTGATTATTTTCGTCGAACTCACGTTATATTAGACGGATATAATGATGACATTGATAAAGAACATAAAGGCCATCGTATCTACACATATACAATGGCTTTTATCATCGTCATAAGTCTTGTGCCCTTAGCATTCCGAGAAAATACTCCTGTGTTGGATTTTATAGAAACAGCCTGCGTGTCGATATTCATCGTGGATTATTTGTTGCGCTGGGCAACAGCCGATTATAGGTTTGGGGGTGGCAGTACGAGCATAATCACCTACCCATTGAGGCCAATGGCCATAATTGATTTATTCTCAATTCTACCGGCCTTCACAGTAATCAATAATGCCTTCAATTTATGCCGTACAACACGCTTGATCCGTACGATTCGATTGCTGAAAATTTCTCGACTATCGAAAGATTTTACGCTATTCATTGAAGTTCTCAAAGAAAAACGGCGCGTCTTGCTGTCAGTTTTGGTTATAGCCATATTATATATCATCTTTACAGCGTTAATCATGTTCAATCTCGACACGCATTTTGAGGATTTTTTTGAAGCCCTATACTGGTCTACGACAGCTTTGACAACGGTTGGATATGGAGATGTGTGTCCACATACCGATTGGGGAAGGCTTCTAAGCATGTTATCATCCTTGGTCGGTGTTGCAATAATTGCACTCCCATCTGGTATTATAACCGCAAGCTACCTCAAGGCTCTCGAACAGCTACACAAATCCAACGAAAAAGAAGTCTCTTGAAATTTAAAACACTAAGACTCTATTTTTGTAAAAATGTCTTCCACGATGGGGATGCGCTCGGATTTGCTGGAGGCGCGGAGGGTTTTCTCGATGGTGAATGGTTCGGTGTTGGCGAACCAGGCATGGAACGTATGGAAGCCGAAGAGGGCGGCTTGCGGCATGGGAATTCCGTAGGCGTTGGCGATGTTCCAGCAGTAGTGCTTGATATCGTTTTGCGTCAGCGATTTCTTCTTCATGATTTTAATGGAAGGGGAAATAAGTGGAGTGCGCAGGGTCGCAAACACCTCGACGCAATGATGCAATTGTACCATTTCCTCATTGGTGAAATCATGCGGCAGAAATGTCTGGCGCGTGTACTTTTGTATAAGCTCCAGCTTCTTGGCTTCCTCTTCCTCCTTTTTTGCTTTCAGCTGCGCCCGCTCTTGGTCAAGCTGCTTGAAGAATGCTGACAGATTTTGATATGCGTTTTTAACTTCATTGTCATGCTGAAGGTCAGCAATTACCGTTTCGGAAGTTAGAGCCTCAGTTGGCATCGTTGGAACTTCTGTCGGCTCCTCCTTTTGTATGGCACGAAGGCAATCATCAAACTCGGCGAGCTCGCTGTCAATCCTGGCGTTGAGTTGCTTTGCCTTGGCGTAGCCGAGCAACAAGGGCTTCGACATCCAGAAGCATAAGCGATAAAACAGCCACAGTCCGAGGAATATACCCATCGGAACGAGTGCCCGTTGTATGAAAGTCAAGCCCGGGTGGTCAGCATAGATTTGCAGGGATTTCAGACAGGCGAGAAGCATCAGGAGCAAACATATCGCATAGTTTGCCCAGCGATACATCCGCTCGCTATTGCCAAATACGCGCCAAAATTTGAATTGGGTAATGTGTTGGAGAGACTTATTCATCTGGTGTAGAGGTCAAAAGAAATACAAAGTTACCCAATTGGCTCCTACTTTGCAAATCCCCGTCCTTCTTTCCCTCCGTTTTTAATCTTTTTCACTAATTTTGTAGAGAAAACCATAAGCAATTCCCCTCTATGATATTTAGTTTTCTTTATGGATGTTTCGCTTTTGTATAGGCTATAAAATATCCATATTTGTATCATAGTTTTATAACGTACTGATAGTCAATACTAATTGTATTAGAGGAAGTGAAGTAAATTCTGACTTATTAGTCAAAAAAGTGTGGGAGCCATCGGTTCCCACACTTTTTTGTAATTTTGCGACAGAGCGATTGTATTCCGGGGCGGTTATTTCGACGCTGTGGCGGCGGAAGCGGTTGTTTTGGCGGAGGAGGGGAGGACGTGGGTCGCGTAGTTGTAGTGGTTGGCGTCGTAGAGGTTTACGAGCTGGGGGAGGCGGCGGAGGAAGTCCTGGTAGTCCTTCTTAGCGGGGTCGCTCCACTGCACTTCGCTGAGGGCAGCCATGCGCGGCAGCATCATGTACTGGGCGTAGGATGTTGTCGGGATGTACTCGGTCCAGGTGTTGGCCTGGGCGCCGAGGATGTGCGCTGCCTGCTCTGGGGTGAACTCCGCGGGTACCGGCTCGTAGTTGTAGACCTTCTCGACGGGGGTCGGGTCGCCCCAGGATGCCGCCAGTGGCTCGGCGTCTCGGTCAGCGCTCTGCACGAAGTCGAAATAGAGATACTGGTAGGGGGTCATGATGGCGTCGTGTCCGGCCGCGGCAGCGGCACGTCCCCCTTCCTCGCCCCGCCACGACATGATGACGGCTCCGGGTGTGAGTCCCCCTTCCATGATTTCGTCCCAGCCGATTACCTTGCGTCCTTTGGCGGCGAGATGTTCGGCGGCGCGGGTCATGAAGTCGCTCTGGAGTTTCTGTTCGGCTGTGCTGTGCTTGTCGGTCTTAAGGCCGAGCGCCTTGATGCGGGCCTGGCATTTCGCACATTCTTTCCAACGGGTTTTGGGGCACTCGTCGCCTCCGAGATGAACGTATTCGCCGGGGAAAAGCTCGACAATTTCGTCGAGAACGTCGTTGACAAAAGCGTAGACGCTGTCGTTACCGGCGCAGAGCACGTCATCGGAGATGCCCCATTTGCGCCATACCTCGTACGGGCCGCCGGTGCAACCGAGTTCGGGATAAGCGGCGAGCGCGGCCTGCATGTGGCCCGGCATATCGATTTCGGGGATGATGGTGATATGGCGGTCGGCGGCGTAGCGCACGATGTCGCGAACCTGCTCTTTGGTGTAGTAGCCTCCGTGGGGAACCGTGTCGTACTCCTCTGTGTTATGTCCGATGACGGTGTTGGGGCGCATGGAGCCTTTGGCTACCAGTTCGGGGTATTTCTCGATTTCGATACGCCACCCCTGGTCGTCGGTTATATGCCAGTGGAAGCGGTTGATGTTGTGCATCGCCATCATGTCAATCAGCACTTTAACCGAGTCGGCGGGGAAGAAATGGCGGGCGGTGTCGAAATGAGCCCCGCGGTAGGCGAAGCGGGGAGCGTCGGTAATGGTCGCGGCGGGGAAGAGCACTTTCAGGTCGCCTGTCTGCGGAATCGACTTGCGGAGGGTCTGGATGCCGTAGAAAGTGCCGGCGGGAGAGGCTCCGTTGATTGTGATTTTTTCGGAGTTGACGGTCAGCTCGTAGGCTTCCTTGTTACCGGAGGCGAGGTCGTCGGAGAGCACTATCGCTTTGCCGGTCTCTTTCGCGGTAATCTCAGGTGTGGTCCCTGTGAGCTGGCCGAGGTATTCCGAAAGGAGTTCGGCGTTACGGGTCATCGCGGAATCGGCCGAGGCCACTACGATTTTAGTCCCGGAGTCAAACATAAAGCCCTGGGCGGCGCTGTCTACCTCGATTTTGTCGGGGAGGGGGATTACGTCGTAGTTGGCGATGACCTCCGTCTTGTTGGAGCAGGAGGTCGCGAGGAGCATAGCGGCTCCGAGGATTGTTGTGATTCTTATTTTTTTCATTGGTTATAGAGGTTAGAATAACATACGGGCGTAACAAGGACTGGATTGACACGAGGGAATGACTATGGCCGGAGCTGTCGCGTCAGCGGTAGCTCCGGCCAGGATTCAGGCTGCCCGCTTGGCAGCCCGGAGTATAAAACATTACCTATTGTCAATTATGAATCCTGTTACGCGAAGATAGTGTTTTTATTTCTGATAGACGCGCACCCAGTCGATTTCATATGTCGCAGAGGAGAATGCCGGGTCGACAGCGCCGCCCCACGAGCCTCCGACGGCGAGGTTCAGCTTGATATAGTATTCCTGGTCGAAGGGCCACCAGGAGGTGTCGGTGGCAGTCGGCAGAGAGTTCGGGCCGTAGTAGTATTCCTTTCCGTCGAGGAAGGCGCGGATATACTCGTGGGTCCACTCCATGCCGAAGCAGTGGTATTCAGTGGTCGGGTTCTCGATCGCGGTCCCTTTGGAGTGGGGGTACTTCTCGCCGGTCGCCGGGTCGGTATAGAAGTTGCCGGAGCCGGCGGTGACATTTTTCGAGTGGGCCGAGAAATGGACCATTTCAGGCTCGTTGGCGACCCATTCCATAATGTCAAGCTCGCCGCCCCCGTCGCCGATCCACGAAGGGCCGTCTTTGAGCAGCATCCAGAAGGCCGGCCAGCATCCGCCGACACCGGGGAGCTTGGCGCGCATCTCGACGTAGCCGTATTTCCAGCCGCGGGTGGTGTTCATTCGGGTTGAGACATACGAGGCGTTGTCCGAAGCGTCAGATGGGGTTACCTTGTAGGCCGTGATCAGCAGTTTGCCGTCGGCCACGTCGGCGGTCGTCAGACCGCTGGAAGAGAACACGCCCCCCCGGCAGTAGTATTGCAGCTCGTCGTTGCCCCATCCGGTCGCGCCCTCCTCGAAGTACCAGTTGCGGGCGAGGGATGAGCGGTCGTTGAACTCGTCGCTCCACACCAGCTTATACCCTTCGGGGGCGTAGCCGTCGCGGGTATCGACATCCCCAGCGGGCTTCGAGGGGTAGTAGGGAATTTCGGAGTTGGAATCCCCACCCTCGAGGTCAGCGTGGTAAGTCGGGTCGTCAGGGCCGCACGCGGAGCATAAAATGCCCGCGCATGCGGCGATGATTGCAGTTGACAGTTTCTTCATCATTATTCTGCGGGAACAAGAGTAATATGGATAGGCTTCTCCCAGTAACTTATGCCGAGTTTACAAGTCGTTTCAGTAAGCTCCTCGATAATGTAAGTGCCGTCTATATGTTCGGTCTGAGAAACCATCAGAGGAAAGGCACCTCCTCCGAATTTAATGCAATCACGACCTTGTCCGTCCTTTACAATCGCCCAGGTCTCATCTCCGTCAACGGTCGTTACAGGCCAATTGGCATTTTCGTCGTTATTATAGATAATTCCATCAGTTACAATCGTAAGAGTCCCGTCTGCGTTGAATGTCATACGCTCGTCGGCGCTGGCTGGCATCTCTTCAATTGAGGGAGTCCATTCCAAATGAGGATACTCAACGCTTGCCAGTTTCCAGGTTGTCCCGGCGAGGATAGTCGCGGGATTGATGTCGGCGTTCTTGAATGTCACATAGAAATAACCTCCGTCGCCATAAGAACCGTAAATTTTCAGAGTGCTTTCGGTCAGTTCGCGGACTTCGTAGATTCCTCCGATTCCGGCGTTATCAAAATTCGGGCGGACGAGGGGGAACGCGCCGCCGAAGAAGTCGATGCAGAGTTGGTTATCGCTGTTATAGCCAAGATGGAACCCTTCCGAACCGGTGGCTGTAAAATGAGCCTCTTCAGCGCCTTTCCAGTCACAGTAGGTCTCGTTGGATTCTCCGGTTTCGATTGTCACCTTGGAGTCTTCTCCGAAAGAGATGATGTCGTCCAGGGAGTATTCCGGAATCCATTGATAGGATTCATCTGTACCATAATTCGTGCCGATGTCGGCGAGTTTCCAACGGCAGGAGGTAATGAGCGCCATAGCGTCCGTCCCTTTGGGCGCGAGGCTGAGGTCGGTGTCGGGGAGGCCGGCGCCGCGGACTTCGCAGCCGGTGATGCCGTCGAGAGCGATTTGTACGGGGTCGCCGGAGGTTATAGCGACGTTCATGTGGGTGAAGCCGTCAGTCTCGTTGCCCTCGTAGGTTATTTTGCTGATTTCGGAGCTTTTGAACATCCGGCTACCGTCGGGGGTGAGGAAGTGGAGCTGTCCGTTGTTCTGGGCGGACGCGGCGCAGGCGACAACCGCTGCGGCTATAAGTATAATCTTTTTCATTTTACGGCGATTTTAAGGGTCTGGTTTCCGTAAGCGATCACATATACACCGGTGGCGAGGTTTTCCAGCGAAAGTTCGCAGCGCCCCGTGGCGGTGGTTTCGGCGACAGTCTGCCCGTTTGCGGCGATTACGCGGACAACGGTCGGGGCGGTAAGCCCTTCGATTACTACAAGGTTGCCGAGGAGGGCGCATTCGGCGGCTTCCGCCACGCGGTCAACGGCGGTCGTCCCGGCCTGTCCGGTGAATTTCCAGTTGGCTACCTGCGCGACAGGCACTGACAGCACCTGTTCCGCGCCTTTGGCGAAAACGAGGTTCCCTTCGGCGCTGACGGTGGTTTCGAGGTCCTGGGCCAGGGCGATTTTCACTGTCGAGTTGTCGGTTTTCGTGAGTTCGATTCCGCGGTATGTGGCCGCCGACATTCCGGCAGCGGCTGTTACCAGCAGAGTAGCGGCAAACAGTTGCCTGCCAATCTTTTGCAGTTTCATGATATAGTGGTTTTGTTGATTAGTTCTTTATGAGGTAGATTGAGAACTCGGAACCCCAGTAGGGGGTGACGAGTGTGCACGCGTCAGCCGAGATTTCCGTTATGGTGTAGTCGGCCTTGAGGGCGTCGACGTTGGCGAGTACAATCGGGAAGCCGCCGCCGTCGAAGCGCAGGGTTTTCTTTCCGCCGACCTCGACGAGGCTCCAGCGCTCTTCCCCGGTGAACTTGTAGGCGTAGGGACCTTCGTCGTTGTCAAAGGCGGTTCCGTCCCCCTGGAGGGTCATGGTGCCGTCGGCGTTGAGGGTCAGCACCTCGTCGGCGCACTGGGCTATGTCGTAGAATCCGGCATCGGGAGTGCTCACACCTTTGAGCTTCCAGGAGTGGGCCGTCAGCATCTTCATCGTCGGGTCTGTCGGCTCTACCGGATCGGGGTCTACCACCGGCGGGGTCGGAGGTTCGGTCTGCCCATCCTTGGCTTTGAGGATAATCAGGAACCCTCCCCCGTCGCCGTAGCTCCAGAAGAGCTTCAGGCGTGAGGCTGAAAGCTCTCTTACCTCATAGACTTGGTCGACCGCTTCATTGGCGCGGAGAATCGGGAAGCCGCCACCTTTGAACTGTACGCAGAGCTGTCCGGCGTCGTTCTTGCCAAGGACGTAAGCCTCGTTGCCTGTCGGGGTATATTGGAAGTGGCCGTTGCCGTCGTCGGCGTACACGTCGCCGTCGGATTCCAGCGTCATCGAGCCGTCGGTCTTGAAGGTCAGAACCTCGTCGAGAGCCTGGGTCGGGGTGTCATACAGGTCTTCGGCATCGTAGAGATAACCGAACTTGTTGTCGGCAACCCAGGGGTGGGCTGTCAGCAGGGCGTATTCGGGCGCACCGTCGGGAAGCGGGGTTATATCCTTGACAACTGGAGGTGTCGGGGGGTCGGGAGGTGTCGGGGGAGTTGGGTCTTCGCCGATATACCCTTCGGGACAGAAGTTGAACTCGATGCCGTCCCCTTCGCCGCGCCACCAGCGCAGACAGAGGCGGTTCTCGGTAAGTTCCACGATTTCATAAGCGGCGTCAACGCCCGCGGGGTCGGCGATCAGGCCGGGAAATGCCCCTCCGGCGAACTGGATGTAGCGCTTGCCGCCGTTTTCGGTGAATGCCCAGCTTTCGTTGCCGGTCGCTGTCCAGGATGCCTTTCCGGCTTTTTCGACATCGCCCCAGCCTCCGCCGTCGACCCATACCTTTCCGTCGGCGTCGGGGGTGAAGATAAACTGCCCCTCGTTGCGGAACGCGATTTTGGAGTCGAGTATGCCGTAGGCTTCAAGATCGGCTGTCGGGTTGAACCAACTGTTTTTCTGCCAGGGCTCGCCCCATAGGTAGCCGAAGATGCGCTGGGTGGTCGCGTCTATGGCCTCGCCGTAGCGGTCCCATACCCATACCTTGTCGTTATCCTTGCCGCAGAGAAGGCGGTAGGAGGGGTCGAGGGCGGTGACGATGAACGAGAATGGGTAGCGCTCGCTGCGCCCTCCCCGGCCGTAGGCCGTCAGATAACCGTTGTATTCGCCGCGGCTGAGCGTCAGGGTGAACTCGCGGTCGGAATAGGTCTGAGTACCTCCGGGCAGCTCGACCTCCCAATAGGGGGAGAGCTTCCGGGCAGTGAACGAGAAATGTACCAGGTTGCCGTCCTCGGCGTCGACGTAGACTTTGAACATGTCCTCGTTCACCGTCGGCTTGTCGCCCATCCCCTCAGTGTCGTCGTTGCAGGCTGTCGCGGCGAAGAGCGCCAGCAGACAGCAGAGCGAGGGGAGGATGGTATTATAGAGTATCTTTTTCATCGTTTAATAGGGGTTTTGGGTAAGGGTACCTTCCGCGCGGTCGATTTCCGACTGGGGGATGGGGAGATAGCGTTTCGACGATGTGTAGCCGCGGGCGGAAAGCACCTCCTCGGCCTTTCCGAAGCGCACGAGGTCGAAGAAGCGGTGCCCTTCGAGGGCGAACTCCAGGCGGTACTCTTCGAGCAGGTTGTCGAGCGTGGCCTGGCGCTTGTGCTGCGCGGGAAGTTCGGCGAGGGTTGTGTTGAAGGCGCGGGCGCGCACGGTGTTCAGCAGGTCGTCGGCTTCCGACTGGCTTCCGCCGGTGCGGACCGTCAGTTCTGAGGCTAACAGCAGCGCCTCGGCGTAGCGGTAGACCCGCATATTGTTGCGGAAGTTGAACTCGGCGCCCTCGGTGCCGACGTAGGCTCCGTTGCCTCCGGCGCGGGCGATGTACTTGTAGTTGAAATAGCCTGAGTCGGCAACGCGGGGTGTGTAGCTGTCGCCGGGGCAGACCTTCGCGAAGTCGAGGATGCCCCCGTCGCGTCGCTGGTCGCCGTTTTCGTAGGCGTCATGCAGCGCCGGGCTGACGGGGCCGAAGCCGTAGCCCTCGGAAGCGAATTTCGTCCCCTTGTAGGAGTCGGGGCAGAGGAATGTCGGATAGATAGTCCCGCCGGGGCTGAGAGTGTTGCTCCAGTCGCGGTTGGAGGGGTTGTCAGCGTAGTTTACTTCCAGAATCGACTCGCTGTTCCATTCTCCCGCGTCGGACCAGATGTCGGCGAACACCGGGGTAAGGGCGTAGATGTCGGAGCCGATCAGTTCCTTCATCTGCGACAGGACGGAGGGGTACATAGTCTGGTCGCCGGCGAGCATCACTACGTTGGCGCGGAGCATGTAGGCCGCGAACTTGTTGAAACGGCCTACCTCGTCGACCGCGACAGCCTCGGGGAGGTAGCCGGGGGTGGTCGCGAAGTCGAGGTCCTCAAGAATCAGCTTGTAGACCTCGTCGGCTTTCTTCTGCGGCACGATGTAGCTGATGCCGTCGCCGTCGGGATTGACGGTGTAGTAGGGGATGTTGCCCCAGAGTTTCCAAAGGATGTGGTAGTAGTACGCTCTCAGCACGCGGGCCTCGGCGAGGATGCGGTTGCGGTCGGCGGAGGAGAGTGTCTTGCATTTGTCGATGTTGCCCGTGACCTGGTTGGCGCGGTAGATTCCGGCGTAGAGCGAGTTCCACAGCCCGATCGGAGCCTGTTCGGCGTTCAGGCGGTACTGGTGGGTGAGATGGAGCCAGGGTATGTCACCCTCGCTGCTCCCTCCGACGCCGTTGTAGTCGTCGGCCATAATGTCGCTGATGAATTGCAGCGGATGGTATTCGCCATAGGTGAAGTCGAACCATTGCATCGGAGCGTAGGCCGCGATCAGGGCCTTCTCCATCTTGGCCGGGGTATCGTAGTAGTTCTCCGTTGGCGTTGTCACCGTCGGGTCGACTTCGAGGAAGTCGGTGGTGCAGCCGCTCATCGCGAGAAGTGTCAGTGAAAGTGCTAATATCTTTTTCATTGTGGCGGAGCTTAGATTGTTGCGTTAACCCCGACGAGGAACGTGCGGGCCTGGGGATAGACGCCTTTGTCAATTCCGAGCGAAGTGCCGCCCGAGGAGATTTCAGGGTCGTAGCCGTGGTATTTCGTGATGGTGAAGAGGTTTTCGGCTCCGACGTACACTCTCAGCCGGTTCACCAGGAACTTGCTGCTGATGGAGCGGGGAAGGGTATAGCCGAGCTGCATGCTGCGGCAGCGCAGGAAGTCGCCGTCGTAGACCAGCAGGTCGGAGGAGCGCCAGTTCTGGCTGACGCTCGACGCGGAGGCCGTCAGGCGCGGGTAGCGGTTTGAGGAACCGGGGCCGACCCAGCGGTCGAGCATGAACTGCGGCATGTTGACCAGGGGGAAGTCGGCACGGCGCGTGGCGTCGTAGATGTCGTTGCCGACAGTCGCGTGGAACAGGGCGCTAAAATCAAACCCTTTCCATTCCATTCCGATGCTTAGACCGAAAGTCCAGTCGGGCATACCCTTGCCGATTTTCGCGCGGTCGGCGTCGTCAATCACTCCGTCGCCGTTGAGGTCGCGGAAAATCACGTCGCCGGGCTTCGCGTCGGGCTGGAGCATCTCGCCCTTGCTGTTGACGTAGGAGTTTACCTGCTCCTGAGTCTGGAATATGCCGGCAGTCTTCCATCCGTAGAAGAAGGGGAAGGGCTGGCCGTTCTCGGCGCGGGAGATTACTCCGAGTGTTCCGTGGATTTCGTCGTAGTTCAGAGTGCCGGTCTCGTTGCCGAGCTTGATGAGGGTGTTGCGGTTGTAGGAGCCGTTGACGCTGACGCGTATGCTGAAGTCCGATATGCGCTGGTTATAGGTTATGTCGAACTCGAAACCCTCGTTCTTCATGTCGCCGACGTTGCCCAGGGGGCGGTTGTTGCCGATATAGCCGGGAAGAGCCATATCCATCAGCATCCCGTTGGTGCGCTTGTTGTAGTAGTCGAGGTTAAGGGCCAGCATGTTGTTGAAGAGGCGGAACTCGAGGCCGACGTCGGTCTGCTCCGACTCCTCCCAGCGCAGGCCGGAGTTGATATAGCTCTGGGGAACCGCTCCGGGGACGATGGCCGTCAGGCCCCCGATGCCGAGGAGGTAGTTGGCGCCCCCGTTCATCATCGAGGTGTAGGCGAATGAGCGGATGTTCTGGTTACCGTTCTTACCCCAGCTTGCGCGGAGTTTCATAAAGGTAAGGAACTCGGGGCGGTTGGCCATGAACGGCTCGCTGGTGATGTTCCATCCGCCGGAAACAGAAGGGAAGTTGGCCCACTTGTTTTTCGGGGAGAATTTCGAGGAACCGTCGCGGCGCATCGTCAGCTCCACCATGTAGCGGCCGTCGAAGTCGTAGCCGATACGGCCGAAGTAGGATGCCAGGCGCCCGAGCGGCGAGGGGGACGCGGATGCGGAGCGCAGGTTGGCGTCCTGGTCGGTAGCGTCGATCCAGGGCTGCGACGCATCGCGTATCTTGTAGCTCGTGCCGGAAACGTACTGGTCGGAGGCCGAGGAGGCGCTCTGGCCGAGGAGCACGGTGAAATGGTTCTTCTCCTGGATGTCGAACGTGTAAGACAGCGTGTTCTCAATCTGCCACGACCATGCGCGGGTCAGCGTCGACCAGGTCGAGGAGTTAGGCTCGTTGCGGGTACTGTTTAGGTAGTAGGGTAGGGTGTAGCCGTCGTTGGTGTAGAATTGCAGGTCGCCCGAGAGGGACGACTTGAATTTCAGGTTCTTGTACAGTTCCAGCTCGGCGAACACGCTCCCGACCGCGCGGTCGCTGGTGTTCTTGTCGCAGGGTAGGTAGAGGAGGGCCATAGGGTTGGGCATGGCGGCGAAATCGACGCTGGGGATGGTGAAGGGGCGGCCGTTCTCGTCAACCACGCCGGTAGGATGCTCGCGGAGCGTGGCCTCGGGGTCAGCGGCGTAGACGGGAAGGGTAGGGGTCATCGCCAGGGCGCTGCCGAGCACCGAGCCGCGCTCGCTGTTGTTGCTGATTCCGCGGGAGGTATCGTGGGAGTAGGCGACGTTGGTACCCATGCGCAGCGAGCGGAGCCAGTCGCGCTTGTCCGATGAGTCGAAAAGCTCGTAGTTGTTATTGTTGCGGATGGTGAAGCGCTCGTAGTTGGAGTGTTTCTGCTTGCCGCCGATGATGCCTTCCTGGTAGAGGTAGCTGCCGGAAACATAATAGTTTACCTTGCTTGTTCCGCCGGAGACGCTGATCTGGTGGTTGATTACCGGGGCGTTTTTCTGGAAAACGGCGTCCTGCCAGTCGGTCCCCGCGCCGAGAGCGGAGGGATTGTCGTATATGGGGGCTTTGCCGTCGTTCATGTACATCTCGTTGATGAGGGTCGCATATTCCGTCGCGTTGAGCATCGGGATTCTGCGCTCGGCGTTCTGCCAGCCGTAGGAGAAGTCGTAGGAGATGGTCGCCCGTCCCTCCTTGCCGCGCTTGGTAGTCACGAGGATTACGCCGTTGGCACCGCGGGAACCGTAGATGGCAGCGGAGGCCGCGTCCTTCAGCACTTCGACCGATTCTATGTCGGAGGGGTTGATGAAGTCGATGCCGCCGTTGACGGGGGTGCCGTCGACGATGTAAAGCGGGTTGCTGTCGTTGATTGTGCCCGTGCCGCGGATACGGATGCGGTTGCCGTCGCCGGGCTGGCCCGACGACGAGGTGATGCTGACACCGGAAACCATGCCTTTCAGCACGTTGTCGACGCGGGTCGGGGTGATAGCCTTCATGTCCTCGCTCTTGACGCTGCTTATGGCGGCTGTCACGACGCTTTTCTTCTGCACGCCGTAACCGATAACGACCACTTGGTCAAGCTGATGCGCGTCTTCGGCGAGGACTGTCGTAAAAGAGCTTTTTCCGGCGATTTTAAGCTGTTGCGGCTCGTAGCCGACATACGAGATCTTGACAGTGGAGGCCTCGTCGGGCACTTCGAGGGTCCAGCGTCCCTCGTAGTCGGAGACGGTGTTGATTTTCATCCCGGGCACTATGACGTTGGCTCCGATAATCGGCTCGTTGTCAGTTCCGGTGATGAGGCCTGAGATTTTCCTTTTGTTTTTGGCCGGAGTTTCTTTCGCCGCCCCGTCCTTTTTTACGATGACGATGGCCTTGTCGGAAACCTTACGGAAAGTCAGGTCGCGGCCTGCGAGTGCGGCGTTGAGGACGCTTTCGACGCTTGCGTTGGTTTTGTGGAGTGTCACCGGTTTCTCGCCATCGACAAGCTGGGTGCGGTATGAGATTCGGCAGTCTGTCTGGGCTTCGATCAGGCGGAACAGCTCCGGCAGGGACGCGTCGCTGACGTTGATCGTGATTCCGTTGTCAGCCGCCCTCATACAGAAACCGCTGAACGCCAGTAGGAAAACCAGCAGGGATTTCTTCAAAAGAGAAAAGGGGTTAAACATCAGATCATGGTATTTAAATGTGATAGGATTCGTTCGTTACGATAGAATGACGAATCCGGCCACAGTTTGTACCGAAGAATTTTGATGTTTTATAACATATTTTTTGTAAAAATATACTTCCTGGCCAGGCTGTCCCTTACGGATGTGCGGTTACATCGCTTCCCAGCGCGAGCTGCACGACCTTCATCGCCAACGGCATGGATGAAATGGGGAGCGTGCCCGTGAAGGTTTCGGTGCTGTCGCAGTCGATTGTCACGCTGACGCCGTAGTAGCGCTGGAAGGCTCTCGCTATTTCCGCAGGGGTGGCATTGTCGAGAATGATTTCGTCGCACTGCCAGGAGGCGACCTCCTCCTTGGTGCCGCAGGGTCGGATGGCCACTTTTCCCGACAGGCGGTTGATTATGGCTTTCTGGTTCGGGGTCATCCGGGTAAGTCCCCCCTTGGCGGTCTTGATTTCGACGGAGCCGCTTATAAGCGCCAGTTCGGCGACGCTGTCGGCCGGGCTTCCGTAGAGGTTGAAGCTCGTGCCTTTCACTATCGCCTCGAACCCCGGCGCGCTGATTACGAAGGGGTGCGCCGCGTCGGAATGGATGTCGAAGTACCCCTCCCCCTCGAAAGTCAGGCGGCGTTCTCCGCGGGCGAATCCCGCGGGGTTGTAGGCCATGCGCGAATCCTGCCTCATAGTCAGGGTTGAGCCGTCGGGGAGGGTCACCAGCGAGGTCTGGTAGGGGGTCGCGGCAACGACAGCTTCGGCCGACGAGGCCGCGTTGAGTTGGCGGTAGAGATACCAGCAGGTCCCTCCGAGGAAGAGTACCGCGGCCGCGGCCGCGACGCGGAACAGGGCCGGCATCCACTGGCGGCGCTGGTGTTCGAACCGCGAGTTGAAGTCGTCCCAGTCTTCCGAGAGCAGCTCTCCGAGCTCGTGGTCGGCGACGCTGTCGACCGATTCGCGCAGGTCGCGCATCTCTTCGGCCGAAATCTCGTCGTCGCGGTATTTCTTTAATAACTTTCTGATGGAGGGGTGCATGGTATAAGGCGGTGTGATAGTTGAAAGCGCTGTATGTTGAGTGGTCGGGGGTCAGCTTAGGAGCGCATAGAGCCGTTTGAGGCCGAGCGAAAGTTGGTTGCGTATAGTCTGCTCGCTCAGGTTGAGCCGCCGGGCGACCTCCTGGTTGTTTAGCCCCTGGAGGCGGCAGAGCGTTATGGCTTGCCGCTGCGTAGGGGGTAGACAGTCGAGCGCCCTCATCAGCTTTTCTACAAATTCGTTGTATTCTATCCTGGAGGTCGAGCTGTCGTTGGACGGAAGCTGGTCTATATAGCAGAGATAGTCTTCATACGCTCCCCGGCGCAGTTGCAGCCGGAACGCGTCGATTACCTCGTTGCGGGCCATGCGGAAAATCAGCGAGCCGATCTGCTCGTCGGCCCTTATCGAGCGCCGCGCGTCCCAAAGTTTGATGAATGCTATCTGGGTAATCTCTTTGGCGGATTCCTTGTCTTTGGTTATCGCCCGGCAATAGGCCAGCAGGCGGTTCGCGTACATCCGGTAGATTTCATCGAATGCTTCCCGCGAATCGCCGCGAAGCCGCTCTATGAGGTGGCGTTCGCGTCTGCGTGAGTCCTTGTTGAGTTGCATGTCAGGCAATGACTTGTATCCCTCCTTGAAACAGTCGCGAATATACGTTTTTTATTTAAGTTTCGCAAGTTGGAAACTTGTGAAACTTAAAGGTGAAAGGTGAAGGGTGAAAGGTGAAGGAGATACTTATGTCAAGTGTTATCTTCACTCAGGCGAAGCCTGATTTTCACTTTTCACTTTGTTCACCTCAACTTGAGCTTGCGAAAGTTGATTTTTTTATTATTCCCCGCAAAATTGTTTTTTTTGTGACATTTGTCCCCCGCTGTTTGTCCCGGCTGTTGTATATTCGCGAAATACAGGCCACTACGCCGTACCACATTAACCGGAAAAAGGATTATCGCTATGAAGTTAAGGACTCAGGTATTATATATGCTGCCGCTTCTGTTTGCCGCAGCCGCTTGTTCGGAAAAGGGTGAGGATGAGCCGAAGCCGAAGGAGCCGGACAGCGTCGTTGTCGCCTCGGCCGAGCTGACCGCCAGGCCGGAAGGGGGTGCGGTGGAGGTAGCGTTTACCGCGAACGCCGACTGGACCGTGACACAGCCGAATACCGCGGAGCACTTCTACGGCCAGATTTGCGACCGCTCGGGTTCCGCCGGCAAGACGAAGTTCAGCTATGTCGCTCTTCCGAACACGACAGGGAAGCCTCGTTCCACGACATTACGGATAACCGCCGGACGAGCCTCGGCGGAGGTTGTCGTATCGCAGCAGCCTGTCGATATTGAGCTCCCCTCGGAGGCGGAGGTCAGGGAATACCTGATGCGCCTCTACGACGACGTCAACGGAAAAGATTGCCGTTTCAACCCGAACTGGGGTTCCGACAAGCCGCTGAGCCAGTGGGGTCCCGAGGTCAGGTATGAGAACGGGCTGCTGACGCTCAATCTCGGCGACCGCGGGATGAAGGGTGAAATCAACCTTGCGGGGTGCAAGGCGCTGGTGACACTCCGTTGCGCCAAAAACCAGATTCGCAAAATTGATGTCTCCGACTGCCCGTTGCTGAAAGACATAGACTGCACGAACAACAGCCTTGAGGAAATCAAGCTGGACGGGTGCCTCTCGCTCGACCGCCTGACAACATCCTACAACAATCTGACCTCGCTCGATGTCGGCTGGAGCAAGACGCTCCAATGGCTGTACACAGACAACAACCGGCTGACGGAGCTTGACCTTTCGGAGTGCGTCAATATGTTGAGCGTCAATTGCCATGTAAATCGGCTGACCCGTATCAACATACCCCACCGCCAGCGCCTCAAAGACCTTTTCTGCTACGAGAACGAGCTTCGCTCGCTCGACATAAGCGGCTCGCCGCAGATAGAGATTCTCAACTGTGGCGACAACGAGATTGAGTCGCTTAACGTCAAGGGATGCCCCCGCCTCGACTGGATTTACTGCTACAATAACCGCCTGACCGGGGTAGACACTTCCGACCAAAAGGAGGTGCTTGAACATTTTTATTGTTTCTCGAACCGCATCGAGTCGCTGGACATGACCGGCTACGCGAAGCTCTCGGAACTCCACTGCTCCGACAACGGCATGACATCGCTCAATGTGACCGGACTGAAGAACCTGCGCTGGCTCTATTGCTCCTACAACCGCCTGGAAACGCTCGACCTGACCGGCCTTTATCAGTATTTCGAGCGCCTCGACTGCTCTTTCAACCGCCTTCGGGAGGTTGTCGGGCTGACCGACTATCCGTTTATACGCCTCTGGTGCCAGGGGAACCGCATCGGGGGCGAGATTCCCGAGCATTTCGACACCTGCCTGGAGTTCGAGTATGACCGCCGCTATGAGTACCGACCCGAGACCGGCACATACAACGACCTCGGCTACGGCTGGTACTATCCCGGCGAGCCCGCCTCAATGAGGCACGAACGCCTCCCGAAATAACGTATACCAATCTGCGATACCACAATAAAAACCCGCCATAAGCCGCATGCGGCTTATGGCGGGTTTTTACATATTGGGGGGCTTCGACCTTATGAGGTTGGTCGGGTTTTATTTCACGAGGATCTTGCGGGCGGAGCCGTCGGCGCGGCGCTCGATGTAGAGGCCGGGGGCGAGGTTGTCGCCGGAAACCTGTGTGCCTCCGATGGTGTAGTAGGTCGAGGGGCCGTCGATGGCGCCGTCGGTAGCGATTTCGTCAACCGACGCGATTCCGGCAAGCGGGAGGGCAATGGCGTTGATTATGTCGGCATCCTTCAGGTTGGAGGGGATTTCCTCGTCGAAGTACTGCGTCAGGTAGACAACGGCGCGCATGTTGGCCGGATTCCAGGAGGCATCCATCGGCACGGAGAAGTTGAGCTTCGCGGTGGTGCCGTCGAGAGCCACAGGCTGCCCTTTAACGCCGGTGTGGTTCAGGCGGACGACGTTGTTGTGCTCGTAGGTGTTGTTGGTGATGGGGCGTCCTCCGATGCCGGTCAGAATCTGCTGGCTGCGCACGCCGTCCTCGATGAGCATCACGTGGGCGGCGAGGGTGCCGAAGATTGCCTCGGCCTCGGGAACGGCGTCGATGTTGACCTCGAGATTGAGGAGCGAGTTGTCCTCATTGCATTTGCCGGTAACGGCGAGGCTCGCGAAGCAGGGTGAGTAAATATCCTGCGCGGTCATCTCTTTTAGCATTGCGATAATCAGGTCGTCGGGGAGCAGCCCGATAAAGTCGCTCGCGCTGTAGGCAATGTAATTCTCGCCGGGGAAATACGCGCGGTCGATGGTGAAGACCGGGGTCGCATAGGCGTATCTCTCAAAGAGTGTCTGGCTTTCAGTTGTGGCCAGTGGCGTGCCGGGCATATGGTGGAACGCCACAATCGCAGTCCCGTCGGCATCCCCCATCCGGTTGATTATGTTGTTTAAGTTTATTGTCGAGGGATTCGAGGTGTCGGTGTAGACTTCAAACAGCACTTTGTCGCGCGGAACAGTGTTCTCGTATATCGCGATGCTTTCCGTACGGGTGTTGATATCTGACCCGGGGATTTCCGTTCCATCGGCCTGCATCGGGAATATTTTGAGCGTGTGGCTTCCGAGGCCGAGTCCGGCGGGGGGAGTCAGCACCTCTTCCCAGGTATATTTGCCCCCTGAGGGGATGCCGGAGGTCAGGTCAACGTACTGCGGCGTTAAGTCGTCGTACTGCCATCCCATGCGGAGGTTGGAAATGTTGTCGCGGCCTACGTTACGGAGTTCGGCCATAACTTTGATTTCTTCCCCTTCTTTCTTGTATCGGAATCCTGTGTCGAAGAAGCCGTAGGCAATATCGTAAGGATTCATATTGGTGACATCGATTATCAGCTGTACGCAGAGCATTCCGATTCCTGAGAGGGTGTTCAACTGGTTGTTCAGGAAGAGCATGGTCGCGCCCGACGTGTCATAGCCGGTGGCGGCGATGCCCCCCTGGTCTGCAGCGACCATTTCATCTGTTTCCGTGTACTCATAGCCGAAGAAGAGGTCTTTCCCTTCCTCGATAACGTAGTTGCTGCCGTTGAAGTCTATGCGGTTCCAGCCTTCGTAGAGGCGCTGCCTCTGCTCGTGTACCAGGACCATCTGGTCCCCCTCGACGGAGTAAAGGAAGGTGTTGGAGCGGCCGAGGTCCATACCGACGGCGACGCGCAGCCCGACGATGCGGCAACCGACGTAAGGCTTGAGCTCCGACGCCATCATGTAAGCTCCGAGCGGGTAGGTACCGACTGTGCCGAAACCACCCTCTTTGACGTCAATCTGGTTGGTGACGGTATATCCGATCACGCGTTCGTTGCTCGCGAGGCCCATGTCGGTGTCCTGGGCGGCGGCGGAGAAAGCCGCCGCTGCCAGGAGCATGAGGGATGTTATTTTGCGAAACATATTGCTTCTTGGATGTAATTGTTATTTGATGATTTTGGTTGCCTTGTCGCCTTGGCGGAGGATATAGATTCCGGTGGGGGCTGTCGCTGCGTCGACGCGGCGGCCCGAGAGGTCGAAGAGTTCGGCGGGAGCGTCAGAGCTGTCGCCGACAACCTGCATTACCCCGGCCTGGGCGGCGATGGTGTAGGTCGCCATATCGGAAGCGCCGTTCTGGTAGACGGCCTTGATGCCTACGGTATGCTCTCCATCCGGCAGGTTCCTCAGCACGAACTCCGGGGTCTCCGACTCGCCGACCTTGGCGCCGTCGAGGTAAATCTCATACTTGACCACGTTTCCGTAGTCGATATATTCACCCTTGCCGTCCTTCGGTCCGACTGTAACGTCGTCAACCTGGGCCAGGAACGCGTCGTAGCTGGTGTAACGCACTGCCAGGCGCACGGTCTGTCCGGCATACTCGTCAAGGTCGGAGTAGTAGAGCGACCACGCCTCGGAGGTAAGCTGGTCAACCTGGCTGATTGTCGCGAAGTCGGCGGGGTTGGTGCTCGCCTCGGTTGAGACGCACAGTTCGAGCGATTCGGGATACATCGAGGAGTAGCCCTTGGCCTTGAAGCTGAAACGGAAGTTGTCGCGGATATTGATCGCGGGGGTAATCAGCCACTTGTCAGACTTGGCCCTTTGCGATGAGAAGAATACGATCGACTTGTCGCCGGTGACCGCGGCGATAGCCTGGTCGGTCGGGAGCATTGCGGGAACGGTCTTGTAGGGGTTGAACACCATCGGTGCGATAGCGACGGGGTTTGTCCCGCTGCCGGAGCCGGGGAAGGAGACGATGTTGGTCTGCGAGCCGAGGGCGACGGGGTAGACGGGCTGTTTGTCGACATCGACGGAAATCCAGTCGCCGAACGAGCCGGTCGCGAAGTCGTCGTAATCCTCGAAGCTGTCGGTGAAGAGGAGTTCCTGGTTCCAGTTGACGGTTACGGAGCCGTCGTCGCCGCGGGTGGAGGTGATGTTGTAAGGGGTAATCACGCGGTCGGCGAGGCGGACGTCGATCGCGGCGTCTGCCGTGACGTTGATTTCGCGGCGCACAGCCTCATATGCCCCTTCGGCTATCCCAAGTTCGTATTTACCGTGGGGGAGGTAGGGTATACGGGCTTTGCCGTCGGCAACGGTCAGCGCGATGGTGTTGGCGGTCGCGAGGTCGAGGAGGCTCATCTGTAGCCCTTCGGGCGAGAGCTTGCTGTCGGCGGTCACGTTGAAGGTAATGTCGGCGTACCCCTCTTCGGGAAGGTCTACGTTGACTTCGGTTGTGGCGCTCGAGGTCTGGAGATAAACGGCCTTGACTCCTATGGTATGCTGCCCGGCGGGGACGTCGGTCAGGAGGTAGGAGTAATCCTCGACTGTGGCTTTCTTAACGCCGTCGAGATAGATTTCAAACTTCTCGAAGCGGTTGTCGGGCGACTTGGCGACGCGGCGCGCGCGTTTGGCGGCAGCGGCGCCCTCGGTCTGCGGCTGGCCGACATACACGTCGTCGACCATCAGCATGAACGCTCCGTAGAGTTTAGTGTTGCTGACGTAGCGGATGGCGAACTTAACGGTCTGCCCGGCGTAGCGCGACAGGTCGTAGGCCATGTCGTGCCACCCCTTGTAGTCGACGCTCTCGTAGTTGCCGGTGTCGATTCTGGTGAAGTCGGAGGCCTGAGGGTTGTCGAGCTTGGTCGTGACGTAGACCATGAAGCGTTCGTCGTAGCGGTCGGCTGCCTTGGCCTTGAAGGAGAGGATGTTCTCGGTGCCGACGGTGATGGCGGGGGTAATCAGCCAGTCGTCGTTGGCGTTGCCGGAGTTGGTGCGGATGAAGCCGATGTACTGCTGGCCGCTGTATGGGCGCAGGATCGGGTATTCATACCACCAGGTCGGGGTGACGGTCAGCGGGTTGATTACCTGGGCGTACTGCATGATGCCGCGGTTGGGGTACGTGCCCGCGAGGGGGGCTGTAGCCTCGCCGTCGGCGTCGATGCCGGTCCATTCCCCGAAGTTCACTGCGAACGGCTCGTAGCTTTCAAAATCGTCGAAGAACGCTGGCTTCTCGCGGTTCCAGCTCAGGGCGATGTCGCGGCGCCCGGTGAAGGGGTCGCGGGTCGCCTCGGCTGTGAGGGCGAAGGGGTCGCGGGTCTTCTCCGTTAGGCTGACGGTGACGGTTTTCGCCGATTCCCCTTCGGCCACGGTAAATGTCTCCTCGACGGTGTTGAACCCGTTGCGCTCTATGCGCAGGAGGTGGTTGCCGGCGTAGACGTTGAGCGAACATTCGCCGTCGGCGTTCAGTTTCAGGGCGCCGTAGCCGACGGAGTAGTCGGTCTGGGTAAGTTCGACGGGCTGTCCGGTCAGTATGTCGCCCTCTACCGTGTTTACCTTGACGGTAAGCCGCGTGTCGCGCTGCTGGGCGGCGGCATCCGCGAAGAACAGCGCGGCCAGCAGGGTGAACAGTATTCTGGTTGTCTTCATCTGTCTTTTTGAGAGGGGAAAGTCACCCAGGCTCCCGGCGGGAGGGTGGGTGACTTTCCGGGGTTAACTTGATTATAAGTTACTTTGCGATAACCTTATTTCAGGATGCTGAAAGCCTTGGAGCCTTCGGCTTTAACAACGTAGAAGCCCTTGGCGAGGTTGTCGAGGGTGCGGGGGCCGATGCCGGAAGCAACGAGCGCGCCGTTGATGTTGTAGACGTCAACTCGGGCGTCCTCGGCGATGCCGGCGGTCTCCTCGGCGTCGACGTTCTCGATGCCGGAAGCGTCGATAGTGAAGCCGCTAAGGGTGAAGTCGTCGAAGAAGGCGAGGTTCGAGGGGCTGTTGGTAGTGTGGCGCAGGGCGACGTAGATGCTCTGTCCGGCGTAGCTGGAGAGGTCAACCTCGTAGTGGTTCCAGTTGGAGCCTTCGAGGTAAGGCATCTCGGTAGCGCGCAGAACGGGGGTGAAGTCCTTGGTGTCGGTGTTGCTGGCGGTGCTTACCAGAACCGATACGCAGTGCTTGGCTTCGGGCAGCACGCTGTTGAGGCTCTCCCAGTTGCGGGCGTAGAAGTCAAACTTGGAGTCGGCGGAAGCGACAAGTTTGCGCGAGATAATCCAGTTGTCGGCGTTGACTGCCTGGCCGGAGGAACCTACGAGGGCGTGTTCGCCGGAGATAGGAGCCATCATGCCGTACATGCCGTGCTCCTTGGAGTCGCTCTCAACGGAGAACGCGCAGCGCTGGCCGTCGGCTGAGTAGTAAATCCAGTAGGAGGAGAAGGAGTAGCCGGGAGCCTTGTCGGCGTCAATCATGGTGAACTCCTCGTTCCATACGTAGTCGAGGGGGTTGGGCTCGAAGGAGAAGTAGAAGGTGCCCTGCGGGAGAGCCTCGCCTTCTACGGGGAGGGTAGCGGTGTGGCCCCCTTCAAACTCGACGGTCAGAGCGTCCTCGACCTTGGCAGCGGTCTGGAGGGCGTTGAACTCAACGGAGAAGGTGGTAGCGGAACCGGCGGCGAGCTTGTCACCGGCTTTCAGCGAGGTTGTGAAGTTGGGGGTCGCGAAGGTAGCGCTCTTGACGGTCAGCTCGTTGCTACCCTGGTTGAAGATTGTCAGGATGTCGCCGGAGCTTGCGCCCTTCTCGAAGTTGACCTTGCCGGCGTTCCAGCCCGAGCGGTTGAATGCGGCGTAGTCGCCCTTGGCTTCCTCAATTACGATGTGGGTCACGGAACCGCCTTCGTCCTTGCCGCTGTAGCTCTTGTGAACCCAGCGGAACTGAACCTTCTTGCCGGCGTATGCCGAGAGGTCGTGGCGCTCGTTGATCCAGTATTTCTCATCTTCGTTGAAGTGTTTTTCGGAAATGGTGCTCAGAGTAGTCCATTCGCCGTCGGCGAAGATTTCAAAGAGCAGTTCGCTGACACCGTTGTTGGGAACGACGTTGTTCTTCTGAACCTTGCCGGTGGGGTCGACAACGAGCGACGCGGGGTGTTCGTCGCCCCAGATGAAGGAGATGCTCATCGGCTTGTCGGCCGGGAGGTTGACGTCGGGGGTGCGCATGTCGTTGGAATCGCCGGCATTAAGCCAGATGGAGCAAGCCACTCCGTAGCTCTTGCCGTCGTTCTCGTACTTCTTGAGGCTGTTGATGCTCCATGTGCGGTTATAGGCGCTGGAGGGGGTGCTGAACCATCCGAGGGGGATGTCATCGCCGTTGTCGGTGAAGTTCTGCTCGTAGGGGAAGGTGTCGATCGACGCGTCTTTCTGGGTCGTGAATACCCAGGTTGAAACGCCGCTGGCGTCACCCTTGCTGTTGTAGGGAACGACCTTCCACATATAGCGGGTTTCCGCTTCGAGGTCGGGGAGGGAGAAGGTCAGCGCGGTGCCGAGGTCCTGGCCGTCGACCAGCTCGTTGCAGGCGGAAGTGGTGCCTACGAAGAGCTTGTAGCCGGTCGCGAACTGGGCGGGAGCCCAGGAGAGGACTACCCCCTTGGGGTAAACCTCGGTGGTGCCGGGTTTGGGAGTGGGATCGGAAGCTACAGCGGGAACGCCGTCAGAGCCGAACACCTTCGGAAGCACGATGCGGTCGAGGAAGAAGGCTGAGTGCTCGAAAGCGCCCTCGTCGTCGGACTCTACGGCGGGATAGTACCAGCGGACATAGCTGTTGTCGGAACCTCCCTGGAGATGGACTGTTTCGGTCAGCATCTGGTTGAGGCCGTTCTGGTAGTCGGAGTTCCAGACTTTCTTCCAGGTGTTACCGCCGTCGTATGAAGCCTGAAGCTCAATGTCATATTCGGGCGCGGTTTCGCCGTCGTAGGAGTTGTAATATGTAAACGATACGGAGCCGCCGTCGAGCAGGTCCAGGCGCGGCGAGCGGAGCCAGGTAGCGCCGAAGTCGCCCGCCTGGTATGCGCAGTGGTCACCCTCGAATGCGTTGGTGTTCCATCCCCAGCCGCTGTTTGCCCATCCGGCGGGGGGGAAGAATGACTCGAAGGTCTCGAGTGTCGCGCCTTCGGGAAGGACCTGCTTGGAGGCCGTGATATCGATTGCCACGTCGCCGCCGGTGGTGTGGAGCACTACCTGTCCCGTCGTCGGGGAGGTAAGGGAGGCGGTGTACGCGATGTTGAACATCACGCTCTGGTAAGCCATCAGGTTGACGTTGGCGGGGTTAAGAGTGGTAGTCACTCCGGCGGGACAGTCGATACCGGTGATGCGGAGGCCGTCCTTACCGGCGTTTGTCAGAGTGATTACGTCGGAGTAAATCTTCTCGCCGATATACATGGCGGGGAACGCGAAGCGGTCGAGCGACAGCGAGGCTACCGGCCCGGTCGCGGGAGTGAACTTCTTGACGGAAACATCGTCGAGGTAAACGATGTTGGAGCTCTCGTTGAACATCTTGTAGACGAAGGCGAGCTTAACCTTCTCACCCTTGAAGTCGCTGAGGTCGACTTTCGCGGTGCGGGGCGCCCAGTCTTCGATGGGGAAGCCACTGATGCCGCTTTCGCGGAGCATCTTTTCGTTCTGTATGGAGAATATGGTTTCGGCGCCCGCGAGATTATCACCCTCTACGACGCGTACCTGGATGTCGTAGCGGCTTTTCTCGTTGCAGTTGGCAGGGCTTACCTTGAATGTGAACTGGAGCTGGTATGTGTCGTTGAGGTCGAGTTCCGGGGTTAGGAGGACTTCCTCGCGGGGGCCGCCTCCGTCGGTCGGGTTGATTGATAGAGGGCCGTCAACCGCGGCGCAGCACGCCCCGGAGATTGTGGGCCCGGATTTAGAGGTGGGATCGGAGTAGTAGTTGTGCCAGGTGTAATTCTGGTTGCTACCCTTGTAACTGTTGACAGTAGTCCATCCGGCTCCCGCTGTGATTGGCTGGGGAGAGCTGCCGGTGTTGCCCGTCTCGAACCCTTCGTCGAGAATCGTCTGCGCCTGGGCGCCTGCGGCGAATGTCAGGGCGATGATTGGCAGGTAGTACTTCTTCATTGGTTTAATATTAGGTGATAAATCTAAATGATTTTTAGTGATAAATACAATTATTTATTGCCTGAAAAAATTTATTGGCACAATGAGTCTGAATAGATTCGCAAATATACACAAAAATACTTAATATAACACCCTTTTCAGCTTTTTTAGTGATTTATGCTATTCTTTGGTGAAAATAGTGAATAGTGAAAGGTGAAAGGGTGAAGGGTAAAAGGGGGAGTGTGAAGGAGTGAAGTGACCCCCAAAAGTTGGACAGATTATTAACTATCTTGATTGAGAAAGAGT
>CALBWF010000036.1:0-2490 GCA_937969265.1 uncultured Porphyromonadaceae bacterium | reverse complement strand
GGTATTCAACAGCATAGATTTTTCAAAATCCATGCACTATAACCCGCTGGCGTATGCGCGACACGAGGTCGCGTAATTAAACTGTTCGGCGCCGACCGAACCTGTTATTCCATTAGCAGTAGCCTATCGTCACCGAAGCGGCTGGCAACGGCCGTGAGGCAGCATGACGAGAAAAGGTAGCCCTCCCGAAAGGGTCAAGCCGAAACCGCGAGGCAGAGGCGAAAAGCTGGAAGCAACGTCCGGCTGGGGAGCTTGGCTTGTGTAGTATGGTGAATGTAAGTAAATCGCTGTTAAACGTCGTTAGCGGGAACCAGGCTAAAGTTGCTGATAAGCCTGAACCAAAAGGTGTGCAGTCGGATGTTCTCCTGTAAGCTGGGAACACATGGACAAACAAGACTGCCGGCGGATAGGCGGCACCTAACCTACACGGTTGATTACGTGAAACGTGGTAAGCCCGCGCTTTCTCCGATATTCGGAAAGCTGACCGCAAGGAAAGCCGATAGAAACGCGGGTAAGGAACGCTGGAAAAAGCGAATGCCGACCTTGTAATGAGGACGGATAGGGATTGAAACAGTATTCCACGCGAAAGCGGGCTGACTTCCAGCAGGTCTATCTTTACGAGAGAATTTACAGAACTTTTGAGAGGAGGAATTGCAAATGAACAGGAAACTGTGTGCGCCTGCTGACAGGGCACAAAGCTGGGAATCCATTGATTGGAAGAAGGCGGAGGCCTATGTTAAAAAGCTGCAAATGCGTATCGTAAAGGCTCAAAAAGACGGTCATTACAACAAGGTGAAAACCCTGCAATGGCTGTTGACGCACTCTTTCTATGCCAAGGCATTGGCGGTGAAGCGTGTGACAAGTAATAAAGGCAAAAATACCGCTGGTGTAGACCATGAATTATGGAAAACGCCAAAAGGCAAATTCGAAGCGATTGACAAACTCAAACGCCGGGGCTATCAGCCCCAACCTCTCAGACGGGTGTACATCCCGAAGAAAAACGGAAAATTACGCCCGCTGAGTATTCCAACGATGACAGACCGCGCCATGCAGACATTATATAAGTTTGCATTGGAACCATTGGCAGAAACTCTGGCAGACCCGAACTCCTACGGCTTTAGAATTGGAAGAAGCACACACGATGCCATCGGGCAATGCTTTAACGATTTGTGTAGAGCCGGTTCCCCTCAATGGATTTTGGAGGGAGATATTAAAGGGTGCTTTGACCATATCAGCCATAGCTGGTTAATGGAAAATATCCCAATGGACAAGGAAATGCTCGAAAAGTGGCTGAAATGTGGCTTTGTGGAAACCAGAAAACTTTTTCCGACAGAGGAAGGACCCCCACAGGGTAGCACAATATCGCCAGTTTTGATGAACACGACCTTGGACGGTCTGGAGCGGACTCTAAAAGAAAGATTCCCGATGAGACGGACGGTGGCAGGTAAAACCATCTACGACCAGATTAATTTCGTGCGATATGCCGACGACTTTATCGTTACCGGAAAAAGCCCGGAAACTCTACGTAACGAGGTTATGCCGCTCATCAAGGACTTTCTGGCGGAACGCGGCCTGCAACTCTCCGAGGAAAAAACGGTAATCACACATATCAGCGACGGTTTTGATTTTCTTGGACAGAACGTTCGGAAATACAACGGAAAATTGCTCATTAAGCCGTCAAAGAATGCGATAAAATCCTTCCTCAAAAAAGTGCGGACTATCGTTAGGGAGAACAAAACAGCCACACAGGACTTGCTCATTCGCAAGTTAAATCCTGTCATTCGTGGTTGGGTCAACTACCATCGCTATGTAGTTTCTGCGGATATTTTTGGATTGGTTGACCACAGGATTTTCGAGTGCCTATGGAGGTGGGCTTCCCGCAGACACAAGCGAAAAGGTAGGAAATGGATTGCCAACAAATACTGGCACCATATTGATAACCGAACGTGGACGTTTGCAACAGAGCCTGCTTTCCGCGGTAAAGATTTCGATGAAAAATACCTCAAGCTGGAATACGCGGCAAATACTAAAATCATCCGATTCAGGAAAATCGCCGCCGAAGCCAACCCATTCGATGAAAGATGGACGGGATATTATGAGGAACGTGACGGGGAAAGAATGTTGAACAGTACCAAAGGACGAGAAAAACTCGTTAAAATCTGGAACAACCAGAAACGGTGCTGCCCTGTATGCGGAGAAAGAATTACATCCGAAACAGGATTCAAGACGCATTTTAACACCGAAAACAACAGGAAATGGCCCGCTATTATGGTACATCCCTGGTGCCATCGAAATCTGCATGAGCCAAACTACTTGATTTGAGCCGGGTTTCGTTTTACACGAGGCCTTACGATAGGCTTGAGCCGTATGACGGGAAACTGTCACGTACGGTTCTTAGGGGAGGGGCTGGCAGCAATGCCAGTCTCTTACCCGACATCCATAGCGAAAAGGACATCTTGAAGCTGGTAACAACGCTGATCGCCAATACCA
>CALBWF010000035.1:0-1751 GCA_937969265.1 uncultured Porphyromonadaceae bacterium | reverse complement strand
CAATACGTCCTTCGATTGATGCCTACATCCTTCCGTGTCCGAGCATCGTTGGTCGTAGGTTCCGCATTGCTCCTCTTACGACTAACGACCGCTGCGGTTTTCGGGTCGATAGAGTGATATGCCTTTCCGCTCACGTCCCTGCCAGTCCTCGCCACAGGCTTCGTCTTGCCAGGGTCATTCCGAGCCTCCGTAAACTCCCGGCTCTCCATTCGTGGCTCCCAAGGCAATCACACTATCTTTGGCTGCTTCCGTTTCGCTTTGCTCCGACACCCCTCCTGCGTCGGGGTGTCGGCCCGCTCCACTTCATTGCCAACCCGAAACCTCCGCTTGCTGTTCCGACCCGTAAGGACAGGCATCTTCACTCCGGCCTCCAATCGGCGCACTGCCGCCATCCGCCACCATCCTCCCACCCATAAGAGGACTGATGAACGCACGGAGATTAGCCCGTGGCACTCGCTCATTTGTCGCCGAGGGCAGGTATGTAGGCGGCTTCCATTATCGACCCCACCCGGAACGTGGCTTTTGCAATGGCATTTGACCGCTCATTCCCTCAGTCGCTTGCATCCCCAGTCATCGCCGACTCCGAGCATTTTTAGCCGAGGCTCCGCTGCTCTCCGCTTCGGCTAAAAACCGCTTCGGCCTTCGGGTCGAGAGATTACGCCCTCCGGCTTGCCCGACGCTTTATCCCGACACCGCTCCTGCGTCACGGTGTCGGGCGCGTCTGTCTGCTCCTGCGGTCATAAACTCTCTTCACACTTCCATTCCCACTTTTCTCCCGACACCTACGGCTTCGCCTATGGGGTCGGGTTCGTTCCCATTCCAGTGTGCCCCGAAACCTACGCTTGCTATTCCGAGCCGTCGATGCCGGGCTGCCGCACTCCTTCCTCCATTTCACACGGATGCCATACTGTCAGCAACGTTCCTCCCACCCACAGAGGAAGAAGCCGCCTACATTCCAAGCCCCCGGCATTATTCATTATTCGCGCAAGCGCATTTGCCCCAAGCCTCCGTTGTCGGCTTCCCCCAAGCCCCGTTGCACGGTGCGACGATGCACTGACTCCACTACGGCAGTCGGCCAACCACTCCGCTCACTCCGAGTCTGCCTACGGATTAGAGCAAGGGCAGGTCGGCTTACTGTCTGCGGTGCAAGCTCCTCGACAGAAAGCCTGTCGCTCCGTACCTACGCGACACCTGCCGTTTGCGCTAATCCATTTGTAGGCACTCCGAGTTCCCTCCGTTCCTTTGGCTGACTCACCTTCGTTCCGCGCCGCATCGTCATCACCGCACTTCGCCACGTTCAGCACCTCGTCTTGATAAATCTGCGCCGAGGAAAAGCGGAGTGCTGTCGCAAAGGTCAATTTCCACGTTGCGGAAATTTGACCTTTACGGCAGCGATTTTACCGCCCGTTCTGCATATAGCGCGAGGGCGAAAAAGGGTCGGAGCGAAAACGAGCGCGAGGGCGGTGGGGGGTGTGCAAAGCCACTACGGGGGCAAGCCCCCGTAACCCCCAAACGTCTGCTGCACAGCCGTTTCGCATCTGCAACCCACTACAAAACCAAGATTTTTGTAGACGGGACCCGCGCAGATGCTATTGATTTGCCTGATATGCAAATCTTTAAGGCTCGATTTCGATAGGACCCAACCGGCTTCCGCCGCCCATCAAAATCGAGGTCGGAACTTTCCTTTCCGACACCTTCCCGTCGGCCCTGTTTCCTGCCCGACACCAACCCTTTCCGTCTTTTCGCGAGCT
>CALBWF010000034.1:0-19856 GCA_937969265.1 uncultured Porphyromonadaceae bacterium | reverse complement strand
TCAATAAAGACAAGAGAGCCGCGCTTGCAAGCGCGGCTCTCTTGTCTTTATTGAGGTTGTTGCGGTTTAGAGGATTATCTTGGCTACGCCGTTGGCGCTCTTCACGAGGTAGAGACCGGCGGGAAGCCCGGCGTTTTCAAGGCTCTCGAACACGCCAAGCGAGATGCCGGAGAGGTTGAATACCTCGACGGGGCCGTTACCTTCGGCTGCAACGTTCTCAACGCCGCTGTCGCCGTAGCTGCCGTTAGCGTCAGAGATGATGAAGCCGTTGAGTTTCACGGAGCCGGAGATGCTCGACGGGGTGATCTTGATGAAGTGTGATTCGGGGTTGAGTGCGATTTCGCCCTGGAAAGGCATATCCTCGGCGTGGAGCACGCGGATTGTGCGCCATCCCGGAGCAACGTCGCAGTTGCGCGATTCCTGGAGCTTCAGGGTGAAGGTGCCCTCCCCCTCGATATCGAGATACATGTTCTTGGCTACGGGAGCGTAGTAGGCCATCACCTTGTCGGAGTTCTTGGTCATGGTTACGTCCTCGGCTGCCACGGTGCCGGAAGCCTGTACCCAGTGGGGATAGTCAGCCTGTTTCTCCTGCACGAGTCCGCCGACTGTCTCGAAGGGTGCGACAGCGTCAAACGGCTCGAAGTTAGCTGGGAGGGTCTTGATGGGCTTGCCGTAGTGAGTTTCACCCTCGGCCTTGAGAGCGCCGAAATCGGCAGTCTTCATGCGTACGGTACCGGTGAACTGCTTGTTGCCGGCGACGTTCTTAACGGAACCTTCGGGGAAGGTAACGGTGTACTCGCTGTTAGCGTCAAGCGCCTCGTAGTTGATGTTGATTTTGGAGCCGTTGGCGGCGACGGTGATGTTCTCGTACTGGTGCTTGCCGGAGATGGTCGCGTTGCCGTTGTAGACGACATCCTGGTTGAACGAGAGGCTGAGCGAGCCGTCGGCGTAGCTCATACCGTCGCTTACGAGGTTGTCGGAGGACAGTTCGAGGGGTTCCTCCCCGGTGGGGAATATGTAGCGTTCTACGAGGAAGTCGTTGACGTTCACCTGCTTCTTGCCGTTGTTGTCAAAGCGGAACTTGACAGGGCCGGAAGAGAGGTATTTGGTGGTCAGTTTGAACATCTTCTTGCCCGACATCTGCACGCTCTCGGTGGCGACGATTTCGCCGTTTACGATTGTGTGGACCTTCACGGTGCAGCTCGACGCGCCGCTGCCGTTGCCGATGAAGAGCGTAGCGGTCGCGGGGCCGGTTACTTCGGGCGATTCAACATATCCCCCTTCTGCGGCGGTAACGAACTGGATGCAGCGGTCGGAAGCCCCCTTGTCGGATTCGCTCGCGGGTTCAAGGTTGTTGGAGGCCGCGAGGGCCGCCACGCGCATTTTCGCATCGCCGCTGCCGATAATCATGCCGTCGAAATTCTCTGCTTTGTTTGCGGCGTCGAACACGTTGGTGTTGGCGGTTATGTTGGCGAACTTGGCTCCGAAGGAAGCGGGAAGAGTGTTGAAGTCGGAGTAGAAGAGCACGCCACCCTCGGTGGTCGAGAAGCTCCATACGTCACCTTCGGTAGTGCCGAGGTCGTTCTTAGCGTCGACGCGCCAGTAGTAGGTCTTGTTGGCCTCGACCGCGGGAGTGTACTCGGTCTTGGTGAGGTTCTCCGCGACCTTGGCCATCGTCTCGGCGGTTTCGCCGAGGTTCACGCTGAAGGTAACGGCTCCGCCGTAGTTCTTCGTAGCGTTCTCCCAGGTGAGAGTGAGGCCGGAAGCGATGCCGACCTTCGAGCCGTTGGCAACGGAGGGGTTGGTAGACTTCTTGGGAAGCGACGGGTCGCCGGCAGTCTCGGCGGCTACCTCGTTGGAGTAGTCGGAGAAGAGACCGTCGTTGTTGAACGCGCGGACGCGGAATGTGTAGGCAGTCTCCGGGGTCAGGCCTGTCGCGGTGGCGGTGGTTGCGGAAGCCGCGGCGCGGGCAACCTCAGCGTAAGCGCCGTCGGCGGCCTTGGCCTCGATGATGAAGCCGTCGGTGGTGTTGCCGTTCAGTTCCCAGGTAAGTGTCGCGGTTGTCTTGTCAATAGCGGTAACGGCGAGTTTTACAGGCTTCTTGATGTAGGGGTAGGCGCTGTCGATGGTGAACACGTAGTTCTCGATGTTCATATAGCCGTTGGCAGCGATCGCGGTGGCGTCGGAGGGATCGTTGGGGTTAAGGCCGTTGGCGGTCTCCCATGCGTCGGGTATGCCGTCGTTGTCGCTGTCCTGGGGCTTTACGCCGCCGGAAAGGTTGGCGTTACCCTTGTGGGGAAGTTCCGATTCGCTGGAGATGCCGCCGAGAGTGCCTTTCGTCCCGTAGGATTTAAGCAGGTCGATGACATAGTCGTCGATGCAGTCGCGCACGGGAAGCGACGCTCCCACATTCTGCTCGATCCAATGGAGCGCTTCTTCTGCGGACGTCATTCCGGTGATGACAGGAATCGGCTGTGCGATTGTCACATCCTGCTCGGAAGCGATTTCGTCCATAATGGGCAGTCCCTTGCCATCCTTGTAGTTGCTGTCGGTCTGCTTATGGATTACCTCGTGGATTACCTTGTTGTTCAGGGCATCGAGGGATTCCACCGGAGTGCTCGCCCAGTCTTCGCGGACTGTTTCGCCGTTTCTGACGACGGCCTTGTTGCGTAGCCAGCCGCGCATCTCATCGGTAGTCATCAGATGGCCGTTGAGGACGCCGTCCTTGTTGTCGTCGTAATAGTTGCCCGCTCCGTAGAAGTGAAACGCCTGTGAGCCGCGGATGAATGGCTCTACCGCGCTGTTCCAGCGGCCGCGCACGAAGTAGTTGTTTTCGATATGGGCCCACGAAGCCCCTTCGGTCTCGCCCATAATGTAGCAACCTCCGTTGCCCCAGTTGGCGACGACATTGTTGACATACTGGTTGAGCCCCTTTACCTTCGGGTTGCGGGTTTTGTTCTCGATATAGAGGTTACGGTAGAGGGTCACGCCTCCGTCGGTCTGAATCAGGCCGCCGCAGGAGTGTGACTGAAGCCCCTGGCCGATAATAGAGTTCTGGATTGTGATGTTGGCCGGCTGGACACCCTTCTTGTCCCAGTTGACCGAGAAATTCTCGTCGCGGCCCCAGTAGACGGAGCAGTGGTCGAAAATCATATCGGTGCCGTTGGCGATGCCACACGCGTCAGCGCCGCTTGTGCCCGACGAACCCATGCGGAAGCGCATGTGGCGTACGATAAGGTTCGTGGCGCCGGAGAAGGAGATGCGGTCGCCGTAGACGTTCACTCCCTCGCCCGGTGCGGTCTGTCCGAGTATGGTATTGTTACCCTTGACTATAAGGGCGGAGTTCAGTTTGATAGTGCCCGAAATGTCGAACACGATAACGCGGTTGGTGCCGCTGACGGCGTCGCGGAACGATCCTTTGCCGGAGTCGTCGAGGTTGGTGACGTGGTAGATTTCTCCGCCTCGTCCGCCGGTCGCGAAGCGCCCGAAGCCCTCGGCTCCCGGGAAAGCGAGAAGCTGTTCCTGTGCGGTCGCCCCAAACGACGCGGCCATCGCTGCCGTCGCGATTAAGGCTCCTTTCAGAAATTTTTTCATAGGTAATATAGTTTTTTAGGTTAAGGAAAGAGAGGGTAGGGGGGATGTTGAAACAGTCGGGTATTTACGGATTCCACCGCCGAACCCGTTTTTCAGGGCGCGGCGGTGGAATTTCGGGTTTATTTCAGCTTTTGACTGAAATCATTTCTTACTTCTGGATGTACTTTTTGCCACCCTTGATTACGAGACCCTTGTAGTTCTCGTCAACCTGTACGCCGAGGGTGTTGTAGATGGGAGCGTCGGCAGCGGCTGCGTCGAGAGCAACGTTTTCAACACCTGCGCCGTCAGCAGATTTCAGGACGATGTGGTAGATGTTCAGCTCGTCGCCGTCGCAACCTACGCGCATGATGGGTGCGTCAGTCTTGTCATAAGTGTAGGTGAACTTGTACATACGCTTGTAGGTGTATTCACCATCAGCTTTGCCAATCTTGGTAGCTTCGCCCTCAACACCGTCAACAACGGGGACAACCTTACAGTTGATACCGCCAGCTACATATTTGCCTCCGGCTGTGCCGAGGTAAAGGTCCATGGTGAACGGGCCCTGGAAGGCGGGCATCTGGAAGTAGGAGTCTACACGGCAGCCGGAGTTGGCGTTGCGGTTGAAAGCGAGAGCGTTCTTGGTGGCTACGTAGTCCTCCTGGGTCGCAGCCTGGTAGTTCTCACCGATTGCGCCATCGAGGTCGCCCCAGCCAGCCATGATGAGCGTGCGGGCAACACCCTTTTCGCCCCAGCCGATGAAGGTGTGGGACAGGTCGGCGGAAGCGCGGTCAACGAGCTCGCCGGTTTCCATATCGAGAAGTTTGGAAGTGTCAACAGTCCACTGTTCGTCAACTTTTGCCTGAAGAGATGTGGGGTTTTCAAGCCATCCGGCCCCGGGAACGCCGGTTTTGTCAATAAGATCGACGTTGCCGGTTTTGCCATAGCCGTAATAGGGGTCTTCTTCGGGGGCGTAGAGGTCGATAGCGAGCTGGGGCGCTACCTGGTGGAAGTCATAAACGCGCTCTTCGGCGTTCATGCTCATAGCCGCGCAAATGGCGGTTGCTGAGATGAGTAAAGATTTCTTCATTGCAGAAATGCTTTTTGAGGTTAATAGATTAGTTGATTATTTGCTTTTGTTATCCCCGCGGGGAAGTCGCTTACCCGCGGGGATTGGTTGTTGTCGCGGATTAATTATAACCGGGGTGCTGTTTCAGGTTGGGATTGTCAATCAGGGGATGCCCCACGCTGATGTTGGCGAAGGGGAAGAGTTCCACTTTGTTACGTTCGTAGCCGCAATATGTCGCGCTTTCGCCTTGAATCCAGATTGGGTACTGGCCGGGGTCTATCGTGTTTTCCTCGCGGCCGGTTGCCATTGTGAAGTATGACTTGCCCACTCCGAGCGAGTTCGCACCGTCAGAGCTGAATCCCGCGGCCTGACGTGATCCCTTGTTGTAAGCGCTGTTCCAAGGCTGGAACATATTCATGACATACCACTGCTGGTCTGTCTCCGAGTTAGCTATGCCGTGGTTGCCAAGTATCTCGCGGAGTTTCGCAAGGTGGTTCTTACGGGCTTCCGCATCCTTCCTGTTTTTCTGCGGGCCTGTCAGAGTTTCACCCTCTGCCGGAGTGTAGAAAGGTTCGGCGGCAATCAGGGTCGCGTATTCGTTGGCATCGGTTATCTCGATGTAGGGGAGCGTCAGGAACTTTGTGCCATAGCTACATTCGTCGGGAGTGACAGGGTAGAGACGAAGACGGGGTACGTCAGCGTATTTGCCGGTATGGTCGCTGAGTTCGACAAGTTCCTGCTTGGTCTTGTTGACCTGCCAGTCGAGAAGGTCCATACGGATAAGGTCGGAACGGAGGGTGAACTCATCTGATAATTCCCACATACGTTCCTGCATAACGGCTTTCTGGAACTCATCAAATCCCTGGGGGACAGGTAGATGGCCTACCCCTGCGCGGTCACGTACCTGCTGGAGGGCGGCGATACCGGCTCCGGTCGGACCGTTGTTGAGGAAGTTCTGGGTTTCAGCATACATCAGCAGGACATCGGCATAGCGCAGTACGGGAATATCTATGTTGCGCTTGTTCGATTCCGCAGGGGCGGTAGCCCACTGGACTCTGAACTTGCCGCCAAGAATCGAGCTGTAGCCGGTGCCGACATTCACCCATACGCCGTCGGGATCGTTTTCCTTGAGGAATGTGACCGAATAGTGGGTGCAGGCGACGTCGCGACGGGTGTCAGCCGGGTCAAACGACAGGTAGTAGGTAGGGAATTTCGCCTGGAGCGGGCGACGCTGGCCATAATAGCCGCCGGAGCATCCGGGCTGGCCGTTGAAGACTCCGAAAGTGGAGTTTGTGGTAGTGCCGAGGCCGGCAATGTGGAAAATGAACTCCTGCGATACAGCGCCGAAATTACGCTGGCAATAGTTGTAGAAGAGGTTCTGGAAACCGGTCATTCCTCCTCCGGCCTTGACCAGGTCATTCTCGTTGTGCATTATGATTTCGTTCAGGGCCTTGTCGGCTATGTCGTAAATCTCGCGTACGCGGTTAGCGTCGTCGCGGCGGGCCATCCGCAGCGAAGCGGGGGAGTAGGTTTCGAGGTCCCAGCGAAGCGAATAGCCGCCGGCATGGAGGCAGATGCGCGCCAGTATGGCGAGTGCGCCCTGCTTTGTGATGCGCTCGGGGAAGCCGTAGTCGCTCTCCGACAGCCAGGGTATATCATCGTAGTGGTCCTGGATATCCTTAATGATATGGTCGTAGATTACATCGCGGCTTGTGCGAGAGGGGCGTATAACGGCCGGATCGGTGATGTCCTTGTTCAGGTCTGGTTCCCATTTTGCGGGAACGTCGCCGTAGAAGCGGATCAGGTTGTGGTAGCAGAACGCGCGGAGCGTGTACAGTTCGCCGAGAAGCGCCTTGGTTTTCTTCGTCTCGGGGAGAGCGGAGATGTTCTCGATGCCGACGTTGCATGCCTCGATGATTCGGTAGCTTTCGCTGTACGTCGTGCTCAGGGTGTACGGGCCGAGAGTGGGGTTGTAGATGAAGTTGGAGATGTTCCACTTCGACCCGATGGTGCCGTACTGGTCTTCAGCGGCGTAGGTGACACCGTCGCCAGTGTTGTACTGGCGGTACTGCTCTTCGTGAACAAGGCCGCGGTAGCAACCCTTCACGAAAATTTCTGCCTTTTTCTCATCGCTGAAAACGAAGTCGATGTCGTCAGCGGTGTAGGAGGGCATGTCGAGCGTGTCGTCGCAGGAGGTCAGCATCACCGGGGCGGAACCCAGCATTATCGCTGCCGCGAGGAGGCTCTGTATCTTGATTTTCTTCATTTTCATGGATTTCAAGTGTTATAGACCTTGGTTAGCGCCTTAGAAAGAGAGATTAAGACCGAGAACGTAGCTGCGCGACAGGGGGTAGGAGGAGCTGTCGTAGCCGGGGGTACAGATCACGTTGTCGTTGGCCGACGAGGTGTCGGGGTTGTAACCCGAGTACTTGGTCCATGTAGCGACGTTGTTGCAGGTGAAGTAGAGGCGCAGGTTGGAGATGTAGGCCTTTTTGAGCCACTTCGTCGGGAAGGTGTAGCCGAGAGTGATCTGGCCGATACGGAGGTATGAACCATCCTCGACGAAGTAGGAGTTGGCTGTTGTTATGTAACCGGCGTTGGTCTTGGAGAGCGCCCAGGTGTGGTCGGGGTTGTTGGCGTTCAGCTCGCGGATGCGGTCGAGGCTTGCTGCCATACGGCCTGTGTTCGGGTCAACCAGGCGGTAGTAGCTGTTGAACTCGGTCGGGATATTCTGGAAGAAGGCGTAGGGCGACATGGAGTGGTTCGTCGCGTTGTAGATGTCGTTGCCGATGGAGAACTTCAAGAATATGCTGAGGTCGAATCCTTTGTATGTGAAGGTATTGTTGAAACCGCCGGTGCAGAGGGGGGTGCCATTACCTATCTTCTGTAGCTTGCGCTCGTACTTGCCTTCCTTGTTCTTCGCGAGGTCCCATTTGATGTCGCCGGGCTGCGGGGTCTTGCCGTCCTCGTAGATGACGCCTTCCTTCGGCACGAACTTGCCGTTAACATCGTCAAACTCATCGGGGGTGTAGATACCCATGTACTTGTAGCCGATCATGTCGCCGAGACCCTCGCCTACCTGGGCGTAGTAGGTCAGTGTTCCCGAGCGGTTGCCGCCGACGTTGAAGCGGTGGAACTCCTCGTCACCCGCGAGAGAGATAACCTTCGAGCGGTTGAACGAGAGGTTGAGGTTCGAGGTCCACTGGAAGCCTCCGGCATCGATGTTGACGGTGTTAAGGGAGATTTCCCAGCCGCGGTTACGCATCTTGCCGATGTTCTGATACTGGTTCTTGAAGCCGGTGGAGGAGGGGATTACGGCGTTGAAGAGCATGTCGGAAATCTGGTTGTTATACCATTCGACCGACAGGTCGACGCGGTTGCTGAACAGGCCGAGGTCGATACCCACGTTGGTGGCGTGGAGGGTCTCCCATTTGAGGTCCTTGTTGCCGCGGGTGCCTCCGAAGACGTATGCCGGGGAGCTTTCGTCGTTGTTCATCGGGTAGGAGGTCATCGACATCTGAGTTGCGTAGAGGTTCGAGCCGATACCGTTGTTACCTGTCACGCCGTAGCCTACGCGGAACTTCAGGTTGTTGATTACGTTGGAGATGTTGTTGTCGAGCCAGAACTTTTCCTGCGAGATACGCCAAGCGCCGGAAACGGAGGGAAAGTAGCCCCACTTGTTACCCTTGGCGAACTTCGAGGAGCCGTCGGCGCGCATCGTGGCCGAAATCAGGTAGCGGTTGTCGTAGTTGTAGGATGCGCGGCCGAAGAACGACAGCATGTTGCCGTGGCTGTGGCCGGTCTCCTGCTCGTAGACCTCTACGTTCTTTATGTCGTCAAGGCCGTGGTTGGGGTAGGGAAACTTGCGCATCTTCATCTCGTTCTTCTCGCTTTCGGAGTAGCTGTATTCCTGGCCGAGCATTACAGTGATGTCGTGTTTGCCGAACTCCTGCTGCCAGGTAAGGGTGTTGGTGATGTGCCAGCCGTAACCTTCCGAGTTGCCGATTGAGCCGTTCATGCCGGTGTTGACGGGGTCAATAAGGTACGAGGTCGAGTTTTCGTTGGCGAACGAGGTCGATTTGCCCCAGTTGGTCGAGTAGTTGCCGGCGGTGCGCCAAGTGAAGTGCTTGAGGAAGTCAACGGTCACTCCCGCGTTCACGTCGAAGTGACGCGAGCGTTTTTCCGAAGTCGCCGCGTCGTTCTGAACCAGCGGGTTGGCGGTGTCGAAACGGTCGTCCATGCCGCGGAACTCGCGGAAGGTCTGCGTGTGGAGCAGTTTGTCGCGGGTGTAGTATGTGCCGCCGTTGATAGGCTGCAGGAGCACGTTCTTCATGCCGGAGTAAGCGCCTCCGCCGTGTACCACATTATTATAGAAGAAGGCCGAGAGGTCGAACTTGATGTGGGGGAAGAGCTGTGCGTTGATTTTCGCGCGGAGCGAGTTGCGCTGGTAGTCGTGGTTGGCGAGAAGACCGTCCTGGTTGTTGTGATTGTAGGTAACCATTGCCTGGAGCTTGTCGTTGCCTGTCGAGATGCTGACGTTGTGGTTCTGCGTGAAGGCTGTGCCGCCGAAAACCTCGTCCTGCCAGTCGATAGCCGATGCTCCGTCATACATTTCGCCGATCTGCGAGTAAGCGCTGGGGCTGTAAAGGCCGGTCGCGGGATCAAGCTGTCCGTAGAAGCCGGGGCCGGGGGACGCGCCGTTGAAGAAGTAGTCGGACCACGCGTCAGCTCTGTTCTGTAGCTCAGTCATTTCGTACTGGTAACGTACATAATCGGAAACGTTGTCAAGCATGTCGAGCTTCTGCGAGAGCTTTTCCCAGGAGAAGAAGGCGTTGTAGTCGACTTTGGTTTTCCCCTTGGCTGCGGACTTGGTGGTGATCACGATGATACCGTTGGAGCCGCGCGCACCGTAGATGGCGGTGGCGGAAGCGTCCTTCAGCACGTCGATGGTCTCGATGTCATTGGCGTCCAGGTTGGTAAGAGCGTCGTCCATCGTGAAGCCGTCGACGATATACAGAGGCTTGGTGCTCTGCGTGATTGAAGTACCGCCGCGGACGGTGACGTTCAGACTCGCGCCGGGAGCGCTGCTCTGCGAGACGATGTTAAGACCTGCGGCCTTGCCCTGGAGTGCGGTGGCGACGTTGGCCACGGGGACTTTCGCGATGTCCTTACCCGTCACCGAGGAGACGGCGCCGGTAAGGTCTTTCTTTTTCACTGTGCCGTAACCGATGGCGACAACCTCGTCGAGCATCGTCGAGGAGCCGTCCATCTTGACGTCAATCTTGGTCTGGCCGTTGACTGCCACGGTCTTGGCATCGTAGCCGATATAGGAGAAAGTGAGGGAGCTTTTTGACGGCACTTTGATGGAGTAGTTGCCGTCGATGTCGGTCGATACGCCGTTGCCGGAGCCTTTCTGCATGACGGTGGCGCCCACCATGGGCTCGCCGGTTTCATCGGTCACAGTGCCGGTAACGGTGATGTCCTGAGCATAAGCAGTGAGTGAGAAGGTTACCGCTAACAGCCATGTGAGCAGATAGCGCGTTTTCTGACTTATTTTCATACAGGCATGGTTTAGATAAAATGGTTGTTGATAATAGATTGGTCAAATCAAGTGAATCCGATGCGTCGCCGATTCTGGCGCCTCCGCGCTAAATCGTGTTAACACCGTCGGGTTAGGTATTTCGATTTACTCTCTCTTGCCGAGAGACGCTATATTTGGCGCAAAGGTAATAATTATTTCTGATATTCAGCCCCTTCGAGAGGGCCAAAAATTGAGTTTTAACGTTTGGGAAGCCCCTTTGTCGCGCATATGGCAGGGGCGGGAGGTCGTTAAGTATCTGAAAATTTGATTAATATAAATGATGCCGCTCTCTCGGCAAGAGAGCGTGACTTTTCCCTGGCAGCCGCCGTCAGCGGCCGCGTCCGAGAGATACTGCGATAATTGGAATTTAGGATTAGATCAGGATTAGATTTGGAGGCCCCCTATGTGGCCCGCGCGGCTGGTTCAGTCGGCGGGTCTGAAGGTCACCAGTCGGTTGTAAATGAAATTTACCATTGTGTAAAGGCCCATGCCCAGGATGGTCGCGACGGCATACCCGTCGACCCTCACCCCGGCGGCCACGGCTTCGAAACCCGAGAGGGGGGAGAAGCGCATGGAACCCCACACGAACAGCGCCTGAATGCCGTAACAGAGCCCGAATCCGAGGGCGAACCTCAAAGCCTCCGCCGCTGCCGGGCCGGAGGAGCGGAACACCCAACGGCGGTTCCAGAGGAAAGAGTTTACGAGCCCGGCGACATAGCCGGCGAGGTTGGAGAGCATCTCTCCGACCCCGGCGGCTTCGTGTAGCAGGAAGATTACGACGAGGGTCACCAGCGTGTTCATGACGCCGACGGCGAGGAACTTGGCGAAGCGGGCCGCTTCTTTCCGGGAGGGGGTGGTTGTCATAATTGGTCTGGAAAGATTGGTTACAGCGGGCGTCAGGGCTGCTCTTTGTCGGCCGGAGCCGCGTCGTAGTGGAGCACCGGGAGCGACCAGTTCCAGCGCAGGGCGCAGGTGCGCAATATTATTATTGTGGCTCCGCAGAGCGACTGGCACGCCGTAGGCGATGCGCCCAGCGACAGCGCGGCCCAGTAGACCGCGCCTCCGGCGATGCACGCCGTCGCATAGATGTCCTTGCGGAAGAAAAGGGGCTGCACGTTAATCAGGATGTCGCGCAGCACGCCCCCGAACGAGCCGGTTATGACCCCCATGACAATCGCGACCCACATCGGATAGTCGGCGGCGATGGACTTCTGGATGCCGATCACAACGAAGAGCGCCAGCCCGAGGGTATCGAAAAGGAACAGCATCCGGTTGTTGCTGACGAGCATCCGCCGGAAGAGAATCACCACCAGGAGCGCCCCGGCCGTGACGGCGAGATAGACCCACGTCTGCATCCAGAAGGGGGGTATGTCGAGCAGCAGGTCGCGGAGGGTCCCTCCGCCGATCGCTGTAACCAGCCCGACCGTGTAGGCCCCGAACCAGTCGAAGTCGCGGAAGGCGGCCAGGCGTATGCCGCTGATCGCGAACGCTACCGTCCCGATAATCTCTATTATATAAAGGAATGTCGAATCCATCTTTTGCTTCTTGCCGCTCTCTCTTTGTTATTTCGCCGCTGGTAGGGACGCGGCGTGCCGCGTAATATTAAAAAAATGTCGGGTGGAGTGAGCCGAAGGCGAGCGGTTTTTATTTTTCCTTCTGATAGAAGCGGCATATTTCCGTCAGCCCGCAGTTGAGGCAGTCAGGGCGCCGCGCCTTGCAGACGTAGCGGCCGTGGAGAATCAGCCAGTGGTGGGCGCGGGGAATGTCGGCTTCCGGGATGTTCGCGACGAGTGCCTTCTCCGTGTCGAGCGGGTTGCGCGAGCCTGTTGTCAGGCCGATGCGCTCGCTTACGCGGAAAACGTGGGTGTCAACCGCCATCGCGGCCTTGTTCCACACCACGGCGAGCATCACGTTGGCCGTCTTCCGCCCGACTCCGGGAATCTTAAGCAGGTCGTCGATGTTGTCGGGCACCTCGCCGCCGAACTCCTCGACAAGCGTACGGGCCGCCCCTAAGAGCGAGCGGGTCTTGTTGTTGGGGTAGGAGACCGACTTGATATAGGGGAACAGCTCCTCCTCCGTCGCCCGCGCCATCGACTCCGGGGTGGGGTAGGCCTCGAAAAGGGGTGGCGTTACGATGTTGACGCGCTTGTCGGTACACTGCGCCGACAGTATGACGGCTACGAGCAGGTGGAACGGAGTGTCGTAGCTCAGCTCTGTCTGCGGCGAGGGCATTTCCGCCGCGAACCACTGGAGCACGCGGCGGTAACGTTCTTTGACTGTCATTCGGATTGCGGATTGCGGATTGTCGCGGCTTGCGGCGCGGGGTCAGTGGGCGCTCTCGAACTCTCTCAGGAAGCGGACGTCGTTCTCCGAGAAGAGGCGCAGGTCGTTGACGCGGTATTTCAGGTTGGTGATGCGCTCCACGCCCATGCCGAGTGCGAAGCCGGTATATTCCTTAGAGTCGATGCCGCAGGCGTCGAGCACGTTCGGGTCCACCATGCCGCAGCCGAGAATCTCGACCCACCCGGTACCCTTGCAGAAGCCGCACCCCTTGCCGCCGCACAGGTTGCAGGATATATCCATCTCGGCCGACGGCTCGGTGAAGGGGAAGTAGCTCGGGCGGAGGCGGATTTTGGTCTCCGGGCCGAACATCTCGCGGGCGAAATAGAGCAGCGTCTGCTTCAGGTCGGCGAACGACACGTTCTTGTCGACGTAAAGCGCCTCGACCTGGTGGAAGAAGCAGTGGGCGCGGGCCGAGATCGCCTCGTTGCGGTAGACGCGTCCGGGGCAGATGATGCGGATCGGGGGCTGTGTGTGCTCCATCACTCGCGACTGCACGGAGGAAGTATGCGTGCGCAGCAGCACGTCGGGGTTGCGCTGAATGAAGAACGTGTCCTGCATGTCGCGAGCGGGATGGTCCTCGGCGAAGTTCAGCGAGGAGAAAACGTGCCAGTCGTCCTCGATTTCAGGGCCCTCGGCGATATTGAAGCCCAGGCGGCGGAAGATGCCCGTGATTTCGTCGCGCACCAGCGACAGCGGGTGGCGCGTCCCGAGCGGCCAGGGGGCCGGCGTGCGGGTCATGTCGGGAATCTCCGTTGCGGCCTTCCCCGCCTCCGAAGCCTCGCGGAGCGAGTTGATTTTCTCTGTGGCGAAATTCTTCAGCTCGTTGATCGCCATGCCGACAGCCTTCTTATCCTCGGCCGGGACAGCCCGGAAATCGTTCATAAGCAGGCTGACAGCCCCTTTCTTCGAGAGATATTTGATGCGGAGGGCCTCCACTTCCTCGGGAGTGGCGGCCTGGATGGCCTCGATTTCGGCCCTGAGAGCGTTTATCTTGTTAAGCATTGCTTTGAAATGTTTTTCGCTGAAATATTTCGCTTGTCCGTCAGGCGCGGCCCGCGGCCCCGCCTCCGTTCAAACCGCAAAATTACGAAAAAACCTCCAAAATCGCCAACCTCCCCCGAAATTTCCTCGCGGCCGGCGTCTTCGCGGTTCCCGCGACGCGCTTCGCGATTCCTTACGGGCGGTTATTCCGTAGGCTCACTGCTTGTATTGTAGTGGCTTTTTAGAAAATCCTCTGCCTTGACGGTCACAGGCTGACCATTTTCATCGGCAATAACAATGCTCTCGCCAAGATTGGCTTTACGCTCAAATAACTTTCGTTGAGCCTCTCGGATATTTTCAGTTATTTTATCTGAAAGCTCTATCTTTTCTTGTTCAGACATAATCTTTTAATTCCTCTAAGTTTGACATTATCAATAACAATTCCGTTTTTCACTATCGGACAAGCAACGCTGATATTGTCGTAAAGAGACCAAAGATCAACTATCCGAAATTGTTGTTAAGATAATTTAAGGCGGGTGGGCGGGAATGCTGCCCAGGTTGGGTGCGAACTTTGCGGTGTAATCAAAAAACTCTCCGAAATGAAGACTTTACGCGCCTTTCCAAGTAATTTCCCATCGCTGTTCGAGCAGCCCGCGGGCGGGGTTGCGACGGATAGAAAATGTGTGTCACTGAGTGAGACAGGTTCTGCCGGGTTCGCCGTGGGGGCGGCGGACGCGGTGCTTGTCAGCGCGGTAAAGGGGGGACGGCTTGCCGCGACAATCGAGCTGACGGGGATGAGGGATATGGCTGAACTGCTGGCCGCGGCAACGGCGGCGTTCCGCCATATCGGCGGACTGGTCACGCTGAGGATGCGCAACCGTTCGCGGGGTGTGACGGCTAACCGCGTCGTGATGCTCGGGCGCGTTGCGATGCCATTCCCGTTCAGGGCTGGAGGTGAAGCGGTAAGCACCGCGTCATGAAGTCGCGGGCTACGGGCCACGGGGTGTAGACCGCGTCGCTGTTGGGGAGCAGCGGCACAGGCTTCTCGTTGAGGTCGAAGCGTACGTACAGCGCTCCTTTCTTGGAGCGGAAGAGCACCATGCGCAGGTTGGCGGCCATAGGCACGATGTCGAACCCTTTCCAGTGCAGCCCTACGGTGTCGAAATAGTTGGTCATATAGTAGCATCCGCGGAGCCTGAGCAGCGACAGAAGGGGCATGAGGGTCTCGGCGTGGCCGAAGCGGAGCATGACCGTCGCGGGGGTGTTCCCGGCGGCCGCGGCGTCGGTGGTCTCGATCAGGTCGAGCACGAGCTGCGCGGCCAGTTCGGCGGGGAGGGTCGATAGGGTCGTGGCCGTATAGCGGAGGTAGTGGCGCAGGTTCTCGACGCTCCACATCGAGTTAAGCTCCTCTACGCTGAAAAACTTAGTCAGGTCAATGGAGCGCCCCATCGCGGGAATGCCGCGGAGGACGGTATAGACGAGCAGCGATATTTCCCTGGCTTTCGACGATTCCATCCCGGGGTCGTTGATGAGCCGTCGGGCGGGAGCTGTCGGGACGGCGGTCTCGTAGAGCATGTTGTACGGCTCCTCCCAGGCTTTCTCCCCGCGCCATTCGATATACGCCTTGTCGAGGTCGAAGGGGCGCATCAGCGGGGAGTTCTGGCGCCCGGCGGAGGTGCGGATTTCGACATGGTTGTTGAGGCGGTCTAGCTGGTGGGTGAACTCGTACATCGACATCACGCAGCGCGGAGCGTAGGAGCTGATCGCGTTAACCTTCTGCTCGCGGAAGAGGGTGGGGAATGTGCGGAACATGCGCGAGGCGATTCCGCGCTGTTCGGCCATGCCGAGCGAGTCGAGCGCGCCCCATCTGTTGTGCGATGCCTCGGCTACCATCCGCACCGCTTCGAGCACCGACTTTCCCTGGGCTGTGAGCTGTCCGGCGGAATCGGCCTTGTGGAGGTGGCGCAGGAGTTTTTCAACCGGGGTGGAGGATGACGGGAAACGGGCCCCGTGCCTTCCTACGTGGTTGATGAATACCGGGGTGAGCGAGTCGGGGGTCTCGATAAGCTGTTCGGGTGTCGGGTAGGGTCTGGCGGTCCCGAGGCAGTCGTCGGCGGAGTAATTGGTCTGTGTCGGATCGGCCGCACAAAGCCGCGCGGCGATTGTTATAAGTATAGAAATGAGAAATATTCGGCGCATATGTGCGGATGTTTTGCTAAATTTGTGTCGTCAAAAGTAAGAAATTATGGTCACTCTTCAAAGTATTAAACAAATTATTGCTGAAAACAGCGCGGCCGAGGCTTTGGAAAAGCTGCAACCGATTATCGACGAGCTGAAGATGCGGGAGAATTTCAACTCGAGCGGCGACGCTCTCCTCGCGGTCGCTCTCGCCGAGAAAGGTAAGCTGATGTGGAAGCTCGGCGACAAGGCCGAGGCAATCAGTTGTTACGAGGCTTCCGCCCAGGAAGACCCCACAGGGCCGGGGGCGCTCCTCCTGGAACACTCCAACGGGATTATGGACTACTTCAACCCCGACCTTCTGAATCCCTGATGGTTGAACAGCGGGTCGCGTCATTTTTCAAGAGGCAAGGGCTTTCTCCCGACGGACTGACAGCCGGGGTGGCTCTGAGCGGGGGTGCCGATTCGGTGGCGCTCCTGGCGGCTATGCGCTCTCTCGGATGGGAGTGCGCGGCGCTTCATTGCAATTTCCATCTGCGTGGCGCGGAGAGTGACCGCGACGCGCGCCATGCGGAGGATGTCGCGGCGAGGCTCGGATGCCGCTTTGTGGCGGTCGATTTCAATGTCGGCGAGCGCCGCGCCGCGACCGGGGAGTCGCTGGAAATGGCGTGCCGCGAACTCCGCTATGAGTGGTTCGGGCGGATTGCCGCAGAATTGGGATTGGGCTTTATCGCCATAGCCCACCATGCCGACGACCGGGAGGAAACCTTCCTGATGAACGCCCTGCGCGGAACGGGGCTTAAAGGGTTGTGCGGCATCCCGGAGCGGCGGGGTATCTATGTGCGCCCGATGCTCGACTGCCCGCGCCGGGAAATAATTGAGTACCTTGACAAGGCTGGATTGGATTATGTGACCGACAGCACGAACCTGGTCGATGACGTAAAGCGCAACAAGCTGCGCCTGAACGTCCTCCCCGCGCTTCACCGCGACTTCCCCTCGGCGTCCAAAGGGCTGAGGCGTACAATGGAAAATCTGCGCTCCGATTACGACCTGCTCGCCGAGCTTGTTGACCGGGAGGCGGTTAAGTATATTCTCGGCGATGAAATACGGGTCTCCGAGCTTCTTGCTGATTACGGCGGCGGGATGGGGGCAAACCTGCTGTATCGGTTTATGAAACAGGTCGCCGGGTGCGAAGGGGACCCGGACGCGTCCCTACGGGTTGTCGCTTCGGTTTCCGAGAGCGGCCGTTACTTTGATTTCGGCCACCGCCGCTTCCTGCTCGACCGCGGAAGGCTTGTCCTGCTATGCGGGGAGAGGGCCGAGGGAGATGTGGTTTCCTTTGATTTGAAGAATCTTAAAGCCGGGAAGCCGCTTGTTATCGAATTGGGGGACAAGGCGGTTGAAGCGGAACTGCTTCCCGCAGCGGCCTTTGACCGCAATGTAGGCCCCGGGACGATTTGGCTTGACGAGGCTGCGCTTGGCGGCCAACTGACGCTCCGCCATCCCCGTATGGGGGACCGTATCGCCCCGTTCGGGATGAAGGGGACCGCACTGTTGTCGAAACTTATGAAGGACGCGAAAGTTCCTGATAACGAAAAGCCCCGCCAATGGGTGTTATTGGCGGGGGATAAGGTGCTGTGGCTGTGCGGTATCAGGTGCTCGAAGCATTACCCGGTAACCGCGGCCTCGAAGCGTATCGCGCGATTGCGGTTTATTTCGCGGGATTAGTCAGCTTCTTGCCGTTGAGGGTTACGTTTTCAAGCACGACTTCGGGATACACGCAGGTGAAAGTAGGGTCCTGGGCCTGTGCCTTTATGTCGCGGAGCACGAAGTTGCTGACCTTGTCGGCGGGGTTTCCGGCGATGGTCCCGAAGGTCTTGCATTCGACGTCGATATTCTCCATCAGGATGTTTCGAACGATTGCCGAGGGCTCCTCTCCCGAGTTTTCGAGGTCGAAGAACTGCTTCCAGGGCTTCATGTCGATGACCGTGGCGCAGGTGCCGGTAACGTTCTTTACAGTGATATTCTCGTAAATCTGATAGGTGTCGGGGCGCATTTTCAGGCGCAGGAGGGCGCACTTCGCTTCCAGGCGGCAGTTCTGCAGAAGGATGTTCTTCGCGTGGACGCACTCGCTACCCATCGTCAGCACTCCGTGGAGGTTGGGGCCGAACACGCAGTCCTCTACCAGGATGTTCTCTACGATGCCGCTTTCCATCGAGCGGTTGGCATATACGCCCTTGCCCCCCTTGATGCAGACGCCGTCGTCGTCGCAGTTGAGATAGCACCCGCGGATTGTCACGTTGCGGCACATGTCGAGGTCAAGAGCGTCGCTCGACGGGGCGCGTACCGGTTCGCGGGGAGCCGCGATACGGCAGTTCTCGATCAGCACGTTGTCACACTGGTAAAGGTGCGTTGTCCAGAAGGGGGAGTTGCGGAGGTTCACGCCCGACAGTTTCAGCTTGTCGCACCCCCAGAGGAACACGAGGCGCGGGCGGTGTACCTCGAGGTTGGTGCAGGAGCGTCCCTCCTTCTTGCGCTCGGCGCGGAGGTCCCAGAACTGCTGCCAGTATTTGAGCCCGTTGCCGTTGATTACGCCGGGGCCTGTGATTTCGAAATTGTCAACGTGGTAGGCGTTGATGAGCGCCGCGTAATAATAGATGCTGCGCCCCTCCATCCGGGAGGGTATCAGGGGGAAGTTGGCGATGTCGTCGGAACCCTTTATCTCGGCGCCTTCGGCGAGGTGCAGCTTGGTGCCTGGTTTGAAGAACAGCGCCCCGGAGAGGAAGGTACCTTTGGGGACTACAACTGTACCGCCCCCTTCGGCTTCCGCCAGGTCGATTACCGCCTGGATCGCGGCGGTCTGCACGATCGTGCTGTCAGTGCTGACGTTATAGTCGGTCAGGACGTAATCCTTGGCTTGTGATCCGAACGCCGCGAGCGCGGCGGCCGTCGCGAGGAGGATGGATTTCTTTCTCATTCAGGTATAGGATTAGGTGATAGGATTAGGTTGTGTGGACTTATTTCAGATTATAGACTTCGGGACGCACGAACCGGCGGAATCCTGGAACTTCGGCTGCCAGGCGGTCAACAGCCAGTCCGGCAACCTGTATCGCGCCCTTGATGTTCAGGTGGGTGTTGTCGATCTTTCCCTTGGGGCAGAACTCGTAAGTGTTTTCCGGAATCCACATGAAGAGGGCCTTAGAGCGTTCCGTGCCGAGATTCTGTACCAGCTCGTGGGTCGCCGAGTTCATGTCGATGAAGAACGCAGCCAGCTCATTGGCGACGTTTTTCGGCGCGACGATATAGTCGCCGTGGGTGTCGACCAGGATTTCTCCCTCGGCGGGATTGTCAACTTTCCAGGCTTCGACAGATTTCTGTTTGTCGTCGGTTTCCTCAGCCGCGATTCCGTTTTGGTCAGGGAAGTTGCGGCGGACGATGGAGTTCATCAGAATAGGGGTCGCGCCTTTCGAGCGGGCCTCGTTTACGAATTTGCGAAGGTTGTCGTCAAAGGTCGAGCCGGGATCCGTGTGGCGGTCGGCCTTGGGCTTCTCGTCGTTGTGGCCGAACTGGATTATGACGTAATCGCCGGGTCGGAGTTTCTCCATTACCTTGTCCCAGCGCCCCTCGTTGATGAAGCTCTTGCTGCTTCGCCCGTTGACGGCGTGGTTGTCAACCTTTACCGGGCCTGTGAGGTACATCGGGAGCATCTGGCCCCAGCCGCGTTCCTGGTTCTCTTTGGAGAGGGGTTTGTTGGCCATGGTCGAGTCGCCGATCATGAATACGGTGACGGTGTCGTTGGCCTCGTAAGTCTGGGCAGCGGCGCAGAAGGGTAGGGCGATAGCCGCGAAAAGGGTCGGCAGGATTTTCATGATGTGAATCAGTTAAGGTTGTGTTTCCGGTGTTTCGACGGCGCGGTAGGCCGTCCTCGTTATGCCGGTGAAAAAATTATGAATGGCACTGTGGCGGTTTTCGCTCGCGAATTTACGCAAAAAACTCAATACCGACAAACCTCTTTTGCCCTATGGCGCCGTTTCGTACATATATAATATCCGTTAATAAAAACGGCACGGGACATAGTGCACGGCTCTTTCATTTAAACTAAAATAAAGAGCACATCCTCCCTTACCCGCTTCA
>CALBWF010000033.1:0-81793 GCA_937969265.1 uncultured Porphyromonadaceae bacterium | reverse complement strand
GAGGAAAAGATTCAAAAATTTTGCCGGAGAAATATTGAAATAATCAGACCCGTTAATGTAAAATAATTTTGAACAGTTACTTAAGAACACTATGGCTACAATATCTCGTCAAGAATATAACAACCTGTTCGGACCGACCGTGGGCGATAAAATCCGCCTGGGCGACACCGACCTGTATGTAGAAATTGAAAAAGACCTCCGCGTCTACGGCGACGAGGTCGTGTACGGCGGCGGAAAGACCATCCGCGACGGCATGGGTACGGCCAACACCATCACCTCCGACGCCGGTTCGCTCGACCTCGTAATCACCAACGTGACCATCCTCGACCCGCTGTTAGGCGTAATCAAGGCCGATGTCGGGGTCAAGGGCGGCAAAATCGCCGGTATCGGCAAAGCCGGTAACCCCAACACGATGCAGGGCGTGACACCCACCCTCTGCACCGGCCCATCGACCGACGCGATTTCCGGCGAGCACCTGATTCTGACCGCCGCCGGAATCGACGGTCACGTCCACTTCATCTCCCCCCAGCAGGCCTACGACTGCCTCAGCAACGGTATCACGACCCTCATCGGCGGCGGCATCGGCCCCACCGACGGAACCAACGGAACGACCATCACATCCGGCCGCTGGAACATCCACAAAATGCTCGAATCTACCGAAGGGCTCCCGATCAACATGGGCTTCCTCGCGAAAGGCAACTCCTCCGTCGCCGAGACCCTCGACGAGCAGATCGAGGCCGGAGCCTGCGGCTTCAAAATCCACGAGGACTGGGGTTCGACTCCCGCGGCGATACGCGCCTGCATGACCTCGGCTGACAAATACGACGTTCAGGTAGCGATCCATACCGATACCCTTAACGAGGGTGGCTATGTCGAAGACTCAATCGCAGCTATCGACGGCCGCACGATCCACACATACCATACCGAAGGCGCCGGCGGCGGCCACGCCCCCGACCTCCTGAAGGTAGCGTCGATGGCCAACGTGCTCCCATCCTCGACCAACCCGACCCTCCCCTTCGGCGTCAACTCCCAGGCGGAACTGTTCGATATGATCATGGTCTGCCACAACCTCAACCCGAAAATTCCCTCCGACGTGGCCTTCGCAGAAAGCCGCGTGCGCCCCGAGACTCAGGCCGCCGAGAACATATTCCACGACCTCGGCATTATCTCGATGGTATCCTCCGACTCCCAGGCCATGGGCCGCGTAGGCGAATCCTTCATGCGCACTTTCCAGATGGCATCCTACATGAAGCAGGTACGAGGCAAACTCCCCGAGGACAGCGACACAAACGACAACTTCCGCGTGCTCCGCTACCTCGCACAGATTACCCTTAACCCGGCAATCACATACGGCATTTCCGACATACTCGGCTCTATCGCCGTAGGCAAGATGGCCGACCTCGTGCTCTGGGAACCCGAGTTCTTCGGAACCAAGCCCAAGATGGTCATCAAGGGCGGTCTCATCAACTGGGCGAACATGGGCGACCCCAACGCCTCGCTCCCCACGCCGCAGCCGAAAATCATGCGCCCCATGTTCGGCGCTTTCGGCAAAGCTATGCCACGCACCTGCGTACGCTTCGTCTCGAAAGCGTCGTATGACGACGGCATCGCCGAAAAAATCGGCACGGACAACATCTTCTACCCCGTCCGCGGCGTGCGCCAGCTCTCGAAGAACGACATGGTGCTGAACTCGGCCCTCCCGCGCATCGAGGTAGATCCCGAGACATTCAACGTCTACGTCGACGGCGTCCTGGCCACAGTGCCCCCTGCCAAGTCCCTCCCTCTGGCCCAGCTCTACTGGTTCAGTTGACCTCCGGGACGAAAACGACAAGATTTCCTTAACATAAATTCCGGGTGGTACGCCGATCAGGGCGCGCCACCCGATTTGTTTGCCCATGGGCAGGCAGCATGCCCCGTTTCCAAGGGGTGATTCTCGAAAGGAGCGACGTAAGTTTTGGGGGTTGGGAAATGTTTTTGTAACTTTGCGGAAACGAAATGTAGCTCATGATGGAACAGTCAAGAATCTCCCGTAGAGTGGAATCCCTGTCGCCGTCGGCGACTCTCGCTATGTCGGCAAAGAGCAGCGAGCTCCGCGCCCAGGGTGTCGATGTGATTAACCTGTCGGTCGGCGAGCCTGATTTCAACACGCCCGACCACATCAAGGAGGCGGCCAAGCGCGCGATCGACGAGAATTATACCCATTATCCCCCGGTGCCCGGCTATATGCCGCTGCGCCGCGCGATTGCAGAGAAGCTGCGCCGCGACAACGGGCTGGAATACGCCCCGGAGCAGATTGTGGTTTCCGCGGGTGCCAAGCATTCGCTTTCCAACGCCGTGCTCGCCCTGGTGAATCCCGGCGACGAGGTCGTTATCCCGACTCCGGCGTGGGTAAGCTATGTCGAGATGGTCAAGCTCGCGGAGGGTGTTCCCGTATGCGTTCCGGCCGGCATCGACCAGGATTTCAAGATTCTTCCCGACCAGCTTGAGGCCGCGATCAACGAGCGCACGCGCCTGGTGATGCTCTGTTCCCCCTCCAATCCTTCGGGCAGCATCTACTCCCGCGAGGAATACGCGGGACTGGTTGAGGTTCTCGCTCGCCATCCGCAGGTCGCCGTGATTTCCGACGAGATTTACGAGCATATCAATTATACCGGCGAGTTCACCTCCCTGGCGTCGTTTCCCGAGATTGCCGACCGGGTTGTGATAATCAACGGCGTGTCGAAGGCTTACGCCATGACCGGCTGGCGCGTCGGCTTCCTCGCCGCCCCGCTGCCGATTGCCAAGGCCTGCTCGAAGCTCCAGGGGCAGACCACTTCCGGCATCTCGTCCATCGCTCAGAAAGCCGCGGAAGCCGCGTATCTCGGGCCGCAGGAGTGCGTCGAGGAGATGCGCCTGGCGTTTGAGCGCCGCCGCGACCTCGTTGTCAGGCTGGCCAAGGAGATTCCCGGCCTTAAGGTCAACAACCCGCAGGGCGCTTTCTACCTCTTCCCGGAGGTGACGGCCTATCTCGGCGGCAAGGTAAAGACCGACAAAGAGCTGGCTATGTACCTGCTCGAAGAGGGACACGTCGCTACTGTCGCCGGCTCTGACTTCGGCCTTCCCGGATATATCCGCCTCAGCTACGCCGCGGCCGACGAACTGCTCGTCGAGGCGATGGGGCGCATAAAGACCGCTCTCGCAAAACTACTCTAATTGAATAATTCAACTTTCGCAAGCTCAAGTTGATGTGAATGAAGTAAAAAGTGAAAATCAGGCTTCGCCTGGGTGAAGATAACACTTAATATGAGTATCCCCTTCACATTTCACCATTCACCCTTCACCATTTAAAGTGAGCAAGTTGAAAACTTGCGAAACTTAAAAGAATAATATACCAAAATGGACTTTATACAGGAACTTACCTGGCGCGGCATGATCCACCAGATGATGCCCGGCACAGACGAACAACTCAAAAAGGGGATGACCGCGGCATACCTCGGAATCGACCCGACGGCTGACTCGCTCCATATCGGCCACCTCGTGGGCGTGATGATGCTCAAACACTTCCAGCGTTCGGGCCACAAGCCTATCGCCTTAATCGGCGGCGCTACCGGTATGATCGGCGACCCCTCGATGAAGAGCCAGGAACGCAAGCTGCTCGACGTCGAAACCCTGCGCCACAACCAGGAGGCAATCAAGAAACAGCTCTCCAAATTCCTCGATTTTGACAGCGACGCGCCTAACGCCGCGATTCTCGTCAACAACTACGACTGGATGAAGGACTACGGTTTCCTTGACTTTATCCGCGACATTGGCAAGTGCATCACCGTCAATTACATGATGGCGAAGGATTCCGTCAAGAAGCGCCTCTCCGGCGACGCCGGGCAGGGTATGTCGTTCACGGAGTTCTCCTACCAGCTCCTCCAGGGCTATGACTTCCTGCATCTCTACCAGACAGAGGGCTGCCGCCTCCAGCTCGGCGGTTCGGATCAGTGGGGCAACATCACTACCGGCACGGAGCTGATTCGCCGCATCGCCGGAGCCGATGACGCCTTCGCCCTTACCTGCCCGCTCATCACAAAGGCCGACGGCGGTAAGTTCGGCAAGACCGAGAGCGGCAACGTATGGCTCGATCCGGCCCGCACGACTCCTTACCAGTTCTACCAGTTCTGGCTCAACGTTTCCGACGAGGACGCCCAGAAATACATCAAGATTTTCACCGTCCTCTCCAAGGAGGAAATCGACGCGCTCGTAGAGGAGCAGAAGGCCGATCCCGGCCTGCGCCCCCTGCAGAAGCGCCTCGCGAAGGAGATTACCTGCATGGTACACTCCGAGAAGGACTACGAGATGGCGGTCGAGGCCTCGCAGATTCTTTTCAGCAACAAGGCCGCCGCGACGCTCCGCAAAATCGACGAGGCGACGCTCCTCTCCGTGTTCGAGGGTGTGCCGCAGTTTGAAGTGTCTCGTCAGGACATTGCCGACGGTATCTCGATTGCCGACCTTCTGACCGACCGCGCCCCCGTCTTCCCCTCCAAGGGTGAGCTGCGCAAACTGGCCCAGGGTGGTGGTTTCTCGATCAATAAGGAGAAGGTCGCCGACCCGTACGCTCCGGCGTCTCTCGATATGCTCCTTAACGACAAGTACATCCTCGTCCAGAAAGGAAAGAAGAATTATTACCTGCTGCGCGTTATCTGATATTCCGCGCGTTATCCGATATTCGTGGCAAAATCCGCCAGTCATGTCCGCCACAGAAACATTGCTTACCATAGTGGTCCCGGTTTTCAACCGGGAGCATTTGGTGCGCCCCACGCTTGACAGTATCGCGGCGCAGACCCTTCGTCCGCTGAGGATAATCCTGGTAGACAACAACTCTACCGACGGCACTCTCGAAACGCTCAGGCAATGGAAGCGCGAGGTCGAAACCCCGACATTCGCGGTTGACATATTCAGCGAGACAACTCAGGGAGCCGCCGCCGTGCGGGAATGTGGCTTGCGACAGGTGACGACGGAATACACAATGTTTTTCGACAGCGACGACCTCATGGCCCCAGTCCATGCGGCCCTCGCTGTCGACGCTTTCCGGCGTAATCCCGATGTTGACCTTATAGGGTGGGATGTCTCGGTCGGCAACGCGGAGGGAAAATTCACCGGGAAAGTCGTTCGGTTCTACGATTCCGACACCCGGTGGCATAACATAATGCACGGCTCCCTCGCGACCCAGCGGTATGCCGCCCGCACATCGCTTTTCCGGCAAGCGGGAGGATGGAACCCCGAAGTCAGGGGGTGGGACGACATAGAGCTTGGGTTCAGAATACTCTCTGCGAATCCGAAAATCCTCAAGCTGACGGGGGAACCGACCGTCATCTGGCGGGCGCATAAGGATTCTATCTCGAGGCAGGATTTCGCCTCGCAATCAGATGTTTGGGAGCACGCTTTGGAAGTTATGCGCGCCGAATCGCATCCCAGGCTTAGTCGCTATGTCGGGCTTAAAGGGGCCATACTTGCCGGCGATTACGCCAAGGAAGGGGAGTCCGCCAAGGCATCCGCCCTGATGTCGCGTCTCCTTGCCCACGAACCCTGGGCAGCCTACCGCTTGCTCCTGCGCCTGGCCTACCGTCTCCAGCGCTCCGGCCTCCGTGGCGTAGCCCGCCTCCTCCGCCCCTTCTATTAAGCGATTATTCCGCGGGGGTAGAGAGGAGGGTACGAAGCCAGGGGATTACAAGCTCGCTCTTGAAATAATGGTGGGGCGGATCCACGTTGGCGAGGCGGAAAAACTCCGCCCGGTCGATACCCGAGGGCATTTTGTCGAGGGGAACGCGGTCGGCGGAATCGGCGAATTTGGGATAGTGGTGGTATTCGAAGTTTCCCGGCGCACCGGCTATATCGTAAGCCTTGGCTATCAATTTGAAATCGCGGTCCATTCCCCCTTCTGTGCAGATTACGGGGCGCGGGGCGAGAGCAGCGACTATGTCCGGGAAGTCAAAACTGGTCAGGAAGCCGGGGATAAGGTGTTCGATAGTGTTCGGGAAAGGGCGTGCCCCGTCCCCGGCCGGCTTGTTCATCGTAAAGGCTCTTTCGAGGGTGCGGCAGAGGAAGTCGTTGTAGACAAACGCGTAAATGGAATCGTCAAGCAGCCCGAGCGCCATCATCGGCTCCGTGCCGAGCGAGAACCCGCTGACGATTAGGCGCTTGGGGTTGATGGCCGGTCGTCGTTTCATCCAGTCAAGTATGACCTTGTCCTGCCACGAGGCGAGCCCGAGATAGCTCCATCCGGCTTCGAGAAGGAACCGCGAAGTCGCCAGGTAGTCGAAATATCCGTTATCTGAAAGCTCCCCGCACGAGGGATTGTCCACCACCACGGCCACAATCCCCTCCTCGACATACTTGCGGCCCATTGCCGCGGGGCGGAAGACGGAATCACGTTCTCCTTCGAGCGAGAAATTACCGGGACGTTCCCCCGCAAGCAGTTCCTTGGTCTGCCCGAACCCTGGAATACAGAGCGCCGCCGGTAACGCCTGCCTCTGCTCTGCGGCGTTACCGTTGTCAGGAATCATTACGAGGAACGGCACGACGGATCCTTCGAGCGGGTATGATTCCCATTTCTCGATTCTATAGCCTGGCCGCTTTGCTTCCAGCACCTTTACAGGGGGCGCTGCTTCGGCGCGGGGATGTCGCATTAGCAGCGCCATCTCGGCGCTCATCCTGGAGCGCCAGTCGGCAAACTCGGCGGGGGTAAACGCCGTGTCCAAGCTCAGGCTCGGCGCGTTGGCCGCAAGAAATCTTTCAGCCGTGCCCCGCGAGCTGAGCGACCGGCCGTCGGCGCGGGTTGTCTCATTCATTGTTTGCGCTGTCGCCGCTATCCCGGCGGCTATGGCAGCGATAGCCGCCAGTACCGTTCTCCACTTGAATCCAGTCATAAGGTGTCAATATTTCTATCCGCGAAGATAGTAACTAAATGAAATATTCTCCTCAGATTTAGCAAAAAAACAGGGGTTGCAGCCGGTGTGGCCGCAACCCCTGTCTGGAGTATATGGTATGATTTAGTCAGCTACGAATTTCACGCGGGCCGAGGCGAAGACGGAAAGATCGAGACGGCGCGCGAGTTCCATAATCACCCTGGCGGCTTTTACGCTGACGCCGACGGAATTAAGCTCGGGCGCATAGGCCGCTACCGCCATCACTCCGGGAATGATGCCGAGGACAGTGCCTCCGAAAGAGCTCTTCGCGGGAATCCCGGCCTTTACGAGCCAGGGGGTGTTCATCTTGTGGAGACCTTTGGCGGCCATCAATCCTACGAGGCTCTGCGAAAGTTCGCCGTCATAGACGATTTTGCCGGTCGAGGGGTTGACGCCGTCGGCAGCAACGGTGGCTCCCATCATCGCGAGCTGCTCTGTCGAAGCGCCCATCGCGAGGGCTTTCAGGTAGAGGCCGAGGGCCAGGTCTGTATCGTCGTAAAGCTGGTAACCGTTCTCCTTCAGCGTTTCGGCGGTCTTTGTATCGGCAGCTTCCTTCTGCAGGTACTCATAGACATTGTCGGCGAGTTCGGGAGCGGACCCCATAAGGTCGATCATGCGGTTCTCGTACAGGTTCCATTTCGATTCCGGGTCGCCCGTCGGCTCTACCGCCGAGAAAGCGCGGATGCCGTGTGCCCCGAAGGCGAGCCCTTTCGGTTTGGGAGCGAGACGGTTGCAGGGGCATTTGCCCGATTTTTCCACTACCTTGTCAACGCCGAGCTGCGAGAAGAGCACGGAATGGAGGGGCAGGTGGATGATCGAGCCCATCGGCGCCTTTACCTTGGTGTCACCCTTGCTGATAGTCGTGCCGTCGGTCAGAACTACGGTTATTCCGAACTGTCCGGCGACTGCGTTGAGGTTTCTGGGATTGATTTCCCCCTCTTTGATAGGTTCTACTGCCGCATAGGCTTCATCGACGGCCTTGCGGAGGTCTGACAGGGATATTTTACGTTCCATATATAATTAGTGTGTTAGTTATCGCTACTTTTTCATTCACAATAATCTAACACACTAACGGGGATGATAGTTCTGTTTTTATAAATTCGCTACAATCAGAAAGAGTATTTAAGCATCGCGTTTAGGCGGTTGGCCTGGGCGTGCTCGTTGTCGACGTTCTTGCGGGAGCCGTGGATGTATTCAACACCAATCAAGAGGTCGGGAATCGGGGAGTAGAAGGCGTTGACTATGGCGTAGTTGCCGCGTTTGTACGTGTTGTCGGGGAGGCGTCCCTGGTCGTAGAGGCGGCAGAAGCTGTAGCCTCCCGATATGAACAGGTTCTTAGCCAGGTTGACCCGCGCTCCGGCGAGCACTCCGAGCGAGCCTGGGGCGCGCATCTTGCCGGGGTCGTCGGTGGTCGGCACGAGGTCATACCCGAAACCCGAAAGGTCGTTGAGCCATGTCCCGACACCCCGTCCGTACAGCCCCTGGTAGTAGAAAGTCAGGTACCTTGTCGCATTGGCTACGCCGCTGAGCTGTACGCCCCAGCCCGGCTCGTAACGGTTTTTCCCCGAAAGCAGGTCGCGGTAGGCTATGTCGCGGAACACAGCCGAGAAGCGCACGTGGCTCTTTCCGTTGTCCCATCCGTATTGTATGAAGGCGGGAATATCAGGTACTCGGGGGCTTATCGATGCCGTTACGGGAACCCCCATCCCGTAGACATCGGTGTATTGCCCGGTGACCGAAGGCATCTCGGCCGATACGGCCCATGACACCCCGTTGGGGCGCAGTAGGCGGTAGCGGAGCATCATCGGCTTGCCCCCGGTGCCACCCGAGGGACCCTGGTAGTCAATGGTCGGCATGCAGGCCGTCGCATCGACGAACGAACTCCTTGTCTTGCCGACAGTGACGTTACCGAGGGAGACGTATGCCTGTTCAACCTTGAATCCGTAACCGTTAGCGGAGCCTGAGAACTGCGACTCGGCGTAGGCGACCAGCGGGCCGAGTTTCGTCTGCTTCACGAACTTGATGAACAGCGAAGAGTGGTTCGCGCTCCCCTGCATCCGCTCCCGCTCCGCCTTGTCGGCCGGCACGGGGATTTCGAATGTAGTGAAGCCGCCGTCGTCAATCGAGCCGCGGAAATCGTAGGAGAAAACACCCTGTACGGCGCCGCCGATGCCGAGGGCGGCGGTGCCCTCGCGGTCAATCAGCAGGAAGCGGGGAATGCCGGGATCCTGGAAATGGAGTTCCTGGGTGTCGTACATAACGGTCATCACCTCGCGGTGGACATTCGCTGTGTCCCCGGTCAGGATAATGGCTCTTTTCGGCGATTCCATGAAGATGTAGTCGTCGGTTTCGGGAGCGGGTTCTGCGGCTGCCCAGATAGGAACGATCACGGCCGCGGCCACTGATCCGAAAATAATTAGGTTACGTCCGAGCCTTGCTCGGCGTACCAGCCTTACGGCCTTAGAAAACTGGCCCATTAGATAAACAGTTGAAGCGTTAGAGCAAAGTATTAATATATGTTATAACCCCTCCCCTCCCGTTAAAGTTCGCCCGAAGTACCATAAACATTTGCGGAGAACGCTATAACATAAAAAGGCGCTCATCACGAGCGCCTTTTTATTGGTTTCCAATAGGTACAATTTCTAAGGTAAAAAAGATTGTTTTAGGTTTGCGGTACAAAGGTCGCTGTTTTCCGATTAGTTGCAAAATTTCGGAGTATGTTCCATAACATATTTTTACAACCCAGTACCATTGCCTTTAAAATTTGTGAAACGCAATGTTTTGATTGATACGTCGTTAACTCGCAATCGGCAGTGTGTGAAGGGGCGGAGTTAAAGAATGTTAATCAATTAAAACTGCGAAAAAACCGCTGTATCTTCACTGAAAAATATCAAGTCTAAACTCTCTGCCGTCGAATATTCCGTAAGAAAAATGGGTTATCCAGTCGCCGAGGATAACCATATGGCTGTCGGTGCCGGGAAGGGGGTAGTTAACGAGGGTGTGTCTGTGGCCGAACACGAAATAATCGATGCGGGAATCGGTCTCGCGGAGATAGTCGAGGCAGTAGTTGACAAACGGTTCGTCGGCCGGGTCGAACTGCTTTTCGGCGTACCCCTGGAAGTCGCGGGAGGAGGCGGACCACCGGTGGGCGAAGGCGATTGTCCACCGAGGATGTATCGCCGAATAGAGAATCTGGCAGAGGCGGTTGCGGAACATCGCGCGGATAAAGCGGAACGATGGTTTGAGCTTCCCTACGCCGTCGCCATGGGTCAGCAGGAACCGTTTGCCGAGAATCTCGCGGACGAGGACGCCGTCGACAACCTCCAGCCCGATTTCATTACGCAGGTAGTCGAAGAGCCATATGTCGTGGTTGCCGATGAACCAGGTAATCTTCACTCCCGAATCGGCCAGGCGTGCGAGGGCCCCGAAGAAGCGCAGATACCCACGCGGCGCGACGTTGCGGTACTCGTACCAGTAGTCGAGGACGTCGCCGAGCATTATGAGTTCCGAGGCGCGCCCTATCAGCGACTCCACGAAGCGGGCGGCCCGCCGTTCGTGGGCCGCCGGGTCGGGTATGTACTTCGCTCCGAGGTGGAGGTCTGAAATGAAGTAGACGGGGAGTCGGGGTTCGGCGTTCATTTCCGCGGCGTTCAAAGGAATCCGAGTTCGAGTTTCGCCTCCTCGCTCATCATGTCCTTGGTCCATTCCGGCTCGAAGACGATGTTGATTGTGACGGAGCGTATCCCCTCGATTGATTCGAGTTTCAGCCGGGCGTCCTCGACGATGAAGTCGGCCATAGGGCACGAGGGGGCGGTCATCGTCATGTCTATCACCAGGTCTCCCTCGTCCGAGAGGTCGATACGGTAGACGAGCCCCAGGCTGTATATGTCGACGGGGATTTCGGGGTCGAAAACCGTCTTGAGCATTTCGACCACTTTCTCTTCGAGTTGGAGATGTTTCTCTGCGTCCATATGGCGTTTTATATAGTTCGTAGCACAAAGTTAGGCAATTTTGCCGAAAGCGTGGGGAAATTTCGTACCTTTGGGGAAATTTTTCGCCCAACACGGGCCGTTCCCCCTCGGAGCGCCCGAAACATATATTATGCCATCAGGATGGACAACAATACAATAAAGGTGGGAATCACCCACGGAGACTTTAACGGTATCGGCTACGAGGTAATCCTCAAAATGCTTGACGACCCCCGCATGCTCGAGCTGTGTACCCCCGTCATCTACGGGTCGGCGAAAATCGCCGCCTTCTATCGCAAGGGAATCGAGCTGCAGCAGCCGCAGCAGCTATGCCAGATTGCCGATGCGGCCGACGCCAAGGCGGGAAGCTGCAACATAGTCAACGTGATAGGCGAGGAGGCGCGCATCGAGCCGGGCCGCTCGACCGATGAGGCCGGGAAGGCCGCTTTCGCCGCTCTCGAGCGGGCCGTGGCCGACCTCCGGGAAGGAAAAATCGACGCCCTCGTGACCGCCCCGATCAACAAGCACAATATACAGAGCGAACTCTTCCACTTTCCCGGCCATACGGAATATCTCGAAGCCTCGGCGGCCGACGGCTCAAAGGCCCTGATGATTCTCTGCAACGAGTCCGTAAGGGTGGCTCTGGTGACGACGCACCTCCCGGTGGCGAAAGTGGCGGGAGCTGTTACCAAGGAGGCTGTGCTGGAGAAGCTGCGCCTCTTCGACCACTCGCTGACGGAGGACTTCGGAGTCCACAAACCCCGCATCGCCGTTCTCGCGCTTAATCCGCATTCGGGCGACAACGGGCTGATCGGCAGCGAGGAACAACAGATTATCATCCCGGCCATCGAGCAGGCCCAGAAGGAGAAAATCCACGCTTTCGGCCCCTATGCTGCCGACGGCTTCTTCGGAAGTGGCCTCTTCAAGCGGTTCGACGGTGTTCTCGCGATGTACCACGACCAGGGTCTCGCTCCCTTCAAGGCCATCGCGATGGACGACGGCGTTAACTTTACCGCCGGACTCCCGTGGGTCCGCACCTCTCCCGACCACGGTACCGGCTACGATATAGCCGGCCAGGACAAAGCCTCGGAAGCCTCGATCAGGAGCGCCCTGTATATGGCGCTCGACGTGCTCCGCAACCGCCGCAACCACGCGGAAGCCACCGCCAACCCGCTTAAGCCACAGACCGCTGAAAAGCCGTCGAAAGGCTCGGCCGACAGGCAGCGCGCCGACCGCGGCAAGGGTAAAGGAAAGGAAACCAAGGAGGAACCAAAGACGGAATCCGCTAAAGAAAAGGAACCCGCCGAGGCCGTCGAGGCCGCAAGCCCGGCGCCCGCGGCTGCCGAAACGGCCCCTGCTGCGGATGCAACCGCCGCCCCCGCTCCCTCCGAAACCCCGGCAAACGTCGAGACTACCCCTTCCGCCGAACCGACATCACAAGAATAACCCGATATGCGACAGTTACATACTCTCCGGCGCGCCGCCGCTTGCGCCCTGTTGCTCGCAGCGGCTTCCTTCTCAATGACAGCCGGGCTGACCGACCTTCCCACGGCCAAGATTAATGGCCAGGAGATGTATTATTACGAGGTGTCGCGCGGCGAGTCGATTTACGGCGTGGCCCACAAGTTGGGGGTCGACCGCGAAGAGCTTCTGCGCTTCAACCCGTCGGCTGTCGACGGCCTCAAGCCCCGTATGCGCCTATATTTCCCGGTCAAGGAACAGGCTGTCTCAGCCGTTGAGACAACCGCCGCGGCGAAAGCTGCCCCTATGACCCACGTTGTCAAAAAAGGGGAGACGCTTTACGGAATCGCCCGCAAATACAATATCCCCATTGAACAGCTAATAATACTGAACCCGGGGAGCGATACCGGCGTGAAAGCGGGCCAGAGGCTCGTGCTCTCGGCCGAGACCCCGGAAGCGGTGGAAACTCCGAAACCGGTTGAGACTCCTCAATACGCTGTCATAACCCCGGTTGACGACCGCCGCGCGCCCGTTGAGGCTTCTGACCCCGCACCGGCGGACTCTGTGCCGGACTACGGCGCTCCGCTGGTAACCCCTCCGGCCGCGGAGCTGCCGGAGATGAACGTGGCGTTAGTCCTTCCCTTTATGCTTGAATCCGAGCAACCCGGCCGCACAAGCGCCCTGTACACAGAGTTTTACAAGGGGCTTCTTCTCGCTGCCGACGAACTGCGCTCCGACCGCGGGGCCAAGGTTAATTTCCGCGTTTACGATTCTTCCAATTCGGTAGACTCGGTGCGAGCCATTATGAACCGCCCGGAAATGTCGGATGCCGACCTCATAATCGCCCCTGACGGCTATTCGCGGCTCGCGGCGGTAATAGAAGGCGCGCCGGAGGAGGCCATCGTCCTTAATATGTTCAATGTCAAGGATGACTCGTATCGCTCGCACCCGAATGTGATCCAGACCAATATCCCCCATGATCCGATGTATGACACCGCCATACGCGGCTTTATGTACCGCTACGAGGACTATCTCCCGGTATTCCTCAGCCGTGTCGGAGGGCCTGCCGATAAGGAGTCGTTTGTCGCGGAGCTGAAAGAACGGCTCCTGGCCGAAGGGCGCGACTATCGCGAGATAAGTTACGAGACAATTCTCCGCGACGAGGATTTCGCCGGAATCGACGCGGATGCCGGGTCAGTCGTTTTTGTCCCCAATTCGGGTAGCGCGGCTGAGTTTGCCAAAATAGCCAATGCCGTTACGCGTCTGCGCGAAAGGGCGCTCCGCCCGGAAGGGGTTGTGATATGGGGCTATCCCGAATGGGTGACGTTCCGCGACGACAGCCTGCGCGAAATCTGCGACCTCGACGCGACGATTTACTCCCGCTTCTTCTCCGACGGCAACGACCCCCGGGGCCGTGAGCTGGCAGAAAAATTCCGCAAGGAGTTCGGTACGGATATGGTCGAGGCTGTTCCCACCCAGGGAATACTCGGTTACGATATCGGTACTTACATAATCCGCGGACTGCGTGAGAAAGCCGCCACCGGGACTTTCCCGACCGATTTTTCTGGCTGCCAGAGCGAACTGCGCCTGACGCGTTATTCCGACCAGGAAACAGGAGCGCAGGGAGGTCTCTACAACGAGGCGCTGCTGCTGATTCACTATATGCCCGACGGCACGGTTGAGAAAATATGTCTGTGATGGGACGCAGAGCGCTGATATTCCTCGTGTTTGCCGCCGTATGGGCCGGCGCGCTGGCGCAGACCCACTACCTCTCGCACGTCCACGTCGGAGGGCACGCGGGCGTGACCCTCTCGTCGATGTCGTTCTATCCCTCGGTGAAACAGGAAATGATACAGGGTCTGACGGCCGGTGTCAGCTTCCGCTATGCCGAAGAGCGCCACGTAGGGCTGCAGGCCGAGCTGAACATCGAACAGAGCGGCTGGAAGGAGGACTATGAAGGGCTGCCGTTTAAGTATGAGCGCCAGTTGACCTACCTGCGTCTGCCCGTAATGACCCATATCTTTTTCGGCTCTCGGGTGGTGAAGTTCTTTTTCAACCTCGGTCCCGAGGTGAGTTACATGCTTGGTGAGAAAATCAGCTCGAACTTCGACTACGCCCACGCCTCAACCAATCCCCAGTTCCCCGCGAGCCGCCGCTACGAGCAGCTCGACCTGCCGGTTTCAAACCGTTTCGATTATGGTATCACAGGCGGAGCTGGCGTCGAGTTCGTGATTCGCCGCCGCCACTGCGTGGCTCTCGAAGGCCGCTACTACTTCGGCTTGGGCAACATCTTCCCCTCCTCCAAGAAAGACTACTTCTCCGCCTCCCGCGCCACCTCCATCCTCATAACCCTCGCCTACAAATTCCGCCTCAAATAATCCCCCGGCCGCCCCGATGGACAAGGTTGGCAGGATGGGTACCCGGGCACTGGCGAGCGGCGAAGCTGCGGGGTAATTGTAGCCCCAGGTCGAGCGACTGCAGGGAGCGATGGCCTGGGGTTTCGTTTCAGATTCCGGAAACGGCCTCGGAGAGGTCGTGTAATTATGATAGGCGATTGCCAGAGTCCTATTAACGGACATCTCCGATGCCCTTGCCATTAGTTCGCCAACACCCCGGGCCATCGCTCCCTGCGGTCGCTCGACCCGGGGCTACAATTGCACCGCGGCTCCGCCGCTCGCTATGGCGGGTTTTGGTTAGAGGAGGCGGGAGGAGAGGTAGCGGCGGAGGGGGATGTCGTAGAAGCGGAGGGCGAGCCACGCCATAAAGATGATGCCGACGAAGAGGGCGGCGCAGATGGGGAGTGCTTCGCCGAGGGTGATGCCGTTGTTCCATACCCAGGCGTAGAAGAGGTACATGACCGGGTAGTGGATTATATAGACGGGGTAGGAGAGCTGGCCGAGAAACTCGCAGGTATTGGTCGAGAAGCGGTCGGTGGTCGCTCCGCACGCCCCGACGTAGACGATAGCGGGGAAGAGGAAGAGGGTGCAGACGCAGTCGTATACGCCGTTAAGCACCGACACGTTGCCGTCAGTGGTGACATACGGACAGGAGAGAATGAGCGCGATGGCGGCGGCGCAAATCCAGAAGGCGCCGCGGATTCTGACTTTGCGGAAAGAGCGCGACATAAGCAGTCCGGCGGAGAATGAGAAGCTCAGGCGGAAGAATCCTCCCAGGAAGCCGAGGCCTCCGGCGCTCCATCCGACCCCTACGTGGTATGCTCCCGAGACGTTCCCTAAGATTACCGCTGCCAGCCCTATGCCGGAGAGGACTGTCACCGCTGCCAGCGCTTTTTTCGACAGGCGGTGGAGGACCACGGCGTAAAGTATGCTGCCGATATACTCGAAGAACAGCGACCAGCTCGGGCCGTTGAGGGGGAACATCTCGCCGTTGCCCCGCACCTCGGCGCTCATTCCGGGGAGGACGGGAATCAGAAACAGGCCGAGCAGCAACGCCAGCAGCAGATGGGGCAGTGGAACCGGGGTGCCGTCCCACTGCACGCTCCCCTGCAAGAGGTAGGCCACGGCTCCGAGCAGGACGCTCAGGACGACCATCGGGTGCAGACGGATCACGCGCCGCAGCATGAAGCGCCCTGCGGTCATCCCGCGGCTCCATCGCCCGTCGTAGGCATAGCCGATCACGAAGCCGGAGAGCACGAAAAAGAAGTCAACCGCCAGATAGCCGTGGTTCATCATCTGGTCGACGGGGGAGGTCGCGAATCCCTCTCCGAAATGGTAGAGTATCACTAAGAAGGCCGCGACACCTCGGAGGCCGTCAAGCAGCTCGTATCGCGGTTTCGCCTGGGTGGCGGGAGAAGTTGAAACGTTCATTTTTCTGGGTTGAATCGGTTATGAGAATGGTTTTTCGAGGCAGCTCCCTGAAATCGTACCGCGAAGTTACGTAACAGGCACGGTTTACGCAAATCGCCGATGCCTTCGTGCGGACAAAAAAACGGCCTCGCGGAAAAGCGAGGCCGGCTATTATGGGGTATGTTTTCGGAAGTTTAGTCCATGCTTACCTCTTCGGGTGTGCCCTCGAAATGGAAGCTGATGGTCTTTACGGGGTCCCCGGGACTTAAATGTGTCTGGCCTTTGTCGCCATAGCGCACGTCAACTTCGTCGCCGTCGATAATCAGTTTCTTGCCGGACTTTTTGGCTGTGATGCCTTCGTAGGAGGTTGAAACGTTGCCGTACATCACCATGTCGGCGTTTCCCTTGCCCTCGTTGCAGTTGATCTCGAACTCGAAGCCGATCGCGGGGTTGCCGTATTCCGAGTCGAGAGTGCCGTCTGACTTGAAGGCCATGGTGAAGTTGGTCATGTTGAAGTTATCCGACTCCTTCATGCTTCTGGGGTTCTTGTTAAAGCCGGTAAAAAAGACCTCGCCGTCGGTGTCGAAATAGCCGTAGAAATACTTGAAGTCATACTTCTTGCCGTCGATTTCAACCCAGCCGGACATCGAGCCTTTGCCGGAATCGTCGTCATCGTCGTCGGAGCAGGCCGTGAAGCTGAGCGAAAGGAACGCCGCGAGCATGACCATCAGAACCTTTTCAAAATACTTTTTCATTGTGTGGTTTTTGCTTTTTTTGTGTGATTGTAACCGAATGTGATTTGTTATAGGAAAGCGGTATGTGCTTTTGCTGTGCGAATTTACGAAACAAAAGACATTTAAATTCATTTTGATTTGTTAAATCAAGTTAAAATTCGGGTTCCTGCTTCTCCTTTATCTCAGAGCCAGTCGCGCCAGTGGTCGCAGGAGCGGCGGATAAAGCCGGCGGCGGTAGTCAGCGGGTATTTGAGGATGATGGTTTTGGGGTTGTTCAGCAGAAGGTGCGCCCTGGCGCGGGCTTCGTCGGAAGTCAACGAAGCGAGGGCCGTGTCTACGTCGCGCTTGTAGCGTTCCTGCATCCGTTTATAGCTGTCTTTTCCGAAACTATACAGGAAGCCAAGAGGCCGGAAGGTCTCTTCCCCGTAGTCGAGCGACGGTTCGAGCCGTGTGGAGGGCCATCCTTGCCAATACTGCGTCAGCGCCCGGCACTCCCCGAAGGAATTGCGCACCCCGACCGCGTATTCCAGGGCGGCCAGGCCGCGGGTGTCGGGGTCGTTGGCCGTGCGGGCCAACCGTCCGAGCCGAGCCATTTTGTAGGCGAAATTCAGTTTGGGATTGTTGGATTCAGGGAGGATGAGCCGCATCGGGTCAGTGCTGGTAGTCCATTCCCAATAACCATTGTAAACATCTCTGTCGGGATAATTGAAGAAGGGGTCGCGCGAGAGATAGCAGTATGTGTTGAGGCTCTTGATATAATCCGGCGATACTTTCGAGAGGTAGCCGGCAGCTCGCTCGTAGTTCTCTTCGCGGAGGGCAATTGTCCCGATTAGTTCGTTGAGGTAATCGTCGCCGGTCCAGGCATAGCGGCAGAGAAACTTGTGGAGCCTCGAGCCGTCATTGATGCTGTTCTTCACCGCGGCCAGACGGGCGGAGGGGAAGCTGTTCATAATCTGGAATGTCAGCCCGCCGTAGTTCGGGCCGTCGGTACGGCACTTACTGTCCTTCATATGCTCGGCATAGCCGGTAAGCAGCACGGCGGTCGCGTAATCCCTCGTTTTTAGCAGGGTGGGGAGCCAGTGGACGTATGCTATGTTCTGCAACAGCCTGCTCCATTCATATGCTTCGGGGTTGGCCGGGTCGATTTTCTCCTCAATCCAGCGCAGGTCGTCAATCAGCCGCGAACGGTCGCCCCGGTCGCCGTCAATCGCCATGCGGTAGGCTCTCGCGTGGTCGCGGAGGCTTTCCGAAGAGAATCTGCCGCGCATCGCCCGCTCGATATGGCGGCGGGCACCGGAAATGTCGCCAAGGAAATGGCCGGAGGTATATGCCAAGAGGAACTCCCAGTCGCCGGTGTTTTGGGCTTTCCTCCCTCGGATTATCTCGTTGGCGATGGGGCGCAGCCCAATCAATAATGTAGTGTCCCCCGCGTTGGAGAGGATATGGCGCATCAGTCGCGGGGCATCGGGGTTGCGGCGGGCCACATAGGCAACGGGTTCTTCGCCGCGGATGGAGCTGAGGTCGCCTATTTCAGCGAAATATTCGTTGGCTCGATTCTGTTCCCCGAGGCGCGACCAGCATCCTGCGGCATACCTTTTCGACATACGTTTTAGGAGGTTGCTGTCGGGTACCTCCGCAAAGTTTTCTTCGTAATAGCTGATGCACTTGTCGTATTGCCCGGAGGCGAAAAAGGCCCTGACCCCCTGCAAAGCGTAGCGCTCTTTCATCCGCGAGTTTCTGTTATTCTCGCAGTTTTCAATAATATTCGCAAGATCTTCCGGGCGGTATGTTTCTTTTTCCGAGGCCGGGTAGTACCACGGGGAGTTTACCTCCCGGCGGTATTCTTCCAGCTCCTTCGCGGTAGAGAGGAGGTCGATAATGTCGTAGCGATGCGTGTTGTCAATCCAGGTTAGGAATTTGTTGTTATTCGGCTCAATGGAGCTGAGGGACGGATCATCGGGTATGTGTGTCACAAATTTCCAAACATCGTCCCCGTAGACAACCTCCTCGATGTCGGCCAAAGGTATTGACGGGGAGGTCTCGGACTGCCAGAGTAGCAGGTTCTCTTGCCGCTGGAGGTCAGGTTCGTATTCTTCCGCCTCGTCGGAGGTGAAATAGCGCGGGGTCGGAATCAGGTCGTAGAACGGGCCGCAGGCCGTGGCCGCCGTCCAGGCTCCGGCGAGCGTTATGGCAATCGCGCTAACGAGCGTTTTTGGAATATAACGAGTTGATTTCATTTTCAGTGTAGTCGGAGAGGTTGCGTGAATCGAGATGGTAGATGATGTTTGTGTGGGGTTTTCCGGCGAGTTCCCTCTCTATCCGGTTCTTGACTTTCAGAATTTCCGCGATGTCGGACTTCTCGTCGCGGAATACGTCCCCCTTGCGGATTACGCGGTTGCGATACGGGAAATCCTGTCTGACTATGACCGAGTTGTCTGGCCCCGGGGTGAAGAGGATCGTGTCGGAGGTGTCCAGCCCCGACATAATCCCGGCGAACCGGGGACCTCGGAAGAGCAGTTGCCAGGAGTATGTCGGGTAGGCCACATCGAGAGGGAGGGGGTATTTATCGAGATATTTAAGATAAGGTTTTACGTCCTCTTCGTCGATAATCGAGTTGCGGGCGCGGGGATTGTCGAAGCTGCCTGTGTTGTAGACCATCAGCACTCCGCGGTCAACCCGCGGAGCCTCGGTACGCAGTTGGTGGAGGCGGATGGTGGAGCTGAGGTCCCAGCGGAGATTCTGGCTCTTGATTTGCCTCTTGACCTCGTCGCAGAGTTTGAAATATGAAGGCCCTGTCGACTCGGTCCAGTCGCAGTCGAGCTGCAATTCCCCGACGTTTGGAATCTCGTTGTAGGAGCACATATTTTTAACTCTTTCAACGATTTTCTCCGCAAGCATGCCCTCTCTCCCCGTTATTGCTTTCAGCGCGTCAAGGGTTATGTAGACTACAGGCACAAACTCGGTCCGGTTGAGCAGGTCGCGGGCATAACCTTCGCTGCCATGTTTCAGCGCCTTATCGACCAGAGTGGCGTTCGGGACCACGGTCTCCTCTCCGGGAGTCGCGCCTCGGTTTTCCACGACATCGAACAGGCGGAGGTAAACGCGGCCGACCCGGTGGACGCGCAGGAAGTCGATTTCGGCCGAATCGGGGTCGAACACCGTTTTCCAGTAATAGACAGCGTTGGTTGCCGGATGTGATTGCTCTGGGGGTGTTACTTGCTTCTTGTCCGGGGCGCAGGCTGCCCCGCCAACCGCTGCCGCCAACAGCAGCCACATCAGGAAATTCAATTTAGAACTTTGTCGCTTCATACAAGTAAGAGAGTAACGCGTGGGATGAAAACTATCATAACCACTATGAAATTCGCCTAAAAAAGCGGCCCGGCAAAATTTTCTGCCGGGCCTTGTATGAAGTGGGGTTGTCGCTGTATGAAACGCGTTAATGCCAGATCAGGTAGTTGGTATTTTCCGGGAGTGACGAGATTCCGCCCGGTATGCCGAAATCAATCTTGCGTCCCTCCTGGTCGATAGCGAAGCCGTATGAGGCGGAGCCGACAAGGTATATGGCGTTTGTGGCACCCAGTTCGGCGAGCGCCCGCGAGAAGTCGCCGAAGGCCATCTTGTCGCGGCTGAGCACTACCGTCGGCGCCCCGTCTATTTCCGCCAGGGCCTTCCGCAGCGCTCTCCCTTTCGGCTTGTTTTCCACTACCTGCCCTCCGACGACAAGCGGATACTGGCGGAAGAAATATCCGTCGGTTTCAAGCGCCCGTTCGAGCAGAGGGGTCGCGTCGGCTACCCCGATTGTCATTTTGCCGTTGATGATGGCGCAGAAGCCGGATTTTGCCTGTCCCTTGCTCAGAAGTTTTCCCCGAAGCACATACGCCCCGACGATATTGCCGTTGTCGCGGCGTATGTCGGCAGCCTGTACGACGAGCGCGGCGCTCGTGTCGGTGAGGGCTTTCGCACCCAGTCCGAGGCTCGGAGTCGCCTGTCGGGGTGTCAGTAAAAGGAAACGATAACCTCCGGCCACTGTGTCTGTGATTTCGCAATACGGCTTGGCGTCGGTTGTTTCTGGAACCGGCGTGATCTCCGGCAGGGCCAATTCCGAGGGTTCGGAAGTCTCGACCGGCAGTTCATCCTTCTCTGTTCCTCCCGTCATGAGATAGACAGAGGCCGCTATGGCGGCGAGGCATAGCATCGCTGCGGCGAGGAGGCCCAGGCGCCTGTTCGCGCCCCCTGGCTTATCCCCGGACTCGATTTTGGAAATCACCCGGATTTCGTTGTCCTCTATGTCGTGTCTGTCGTTCTTACTCATTGTCTGCCTCCTTTTCGATTAGCTCCTTCAGCGCTTTCAACGCTTCCCGCGAGGCCGATAGCTCGTGGCGGAACGTGCGGCAGTCTGACAGCACCAGCTTCTGCCGCCCGGCGTTTATGAAGGAGATGTAATCCCGGTTGATAATCAGGCTCTTGCCTATGCGGATAAAGCGGTTCCCGGCCGCCGCGGCGCTTTCGGCGATGCGTTTCTCGACCTGTCCGAGCTGGGATGTGAGGACGACGCGGGCGCCGTCGGCAGTCGTCAGCTCGGAATAGTTCCCGTCAGCCGAGACGTACACGACAGCCGTCGCCGGTACCCTCACCAGCTCCGCCGAAGTCGAAAACAACAGAAACCCGCTCGCCATTACCTTATTTTGTTTGCAAAGATACGCGAATTATCGGTTATTGGCGCCATTGGGCGAAAGGTTTGCGGCGGGGGAGGTAGCCGAGGTCGGGGCCGTGGCGGTATGCTTCGCGCTCGAAGGAGATTTCGCGGTAGGCGCGGTAGCTGTTCCCCCGGCATCGGACGAGGCGGCAGAACCATTCCGCGACATAGATGAGGTAGAAGGGTATGTAGAGCAGCTCGCGCATCTGCCGGGAGTGGATTTCTTCGTGGTTCATCACCTCCGGGGTAAGCCTAATGTCGCGCTTGGCGAAGAGCACGCCGAAGAGGTTTATCGCCCCGAACTCCCTGCCGATAGGGAGGATGCTGTTGCGGATTACCTTCATAATTTTTGAAATCACATAAAAATAGCCAAAGTTGACGCGGCACGCCGCATCCATACTCTGAAACAAGACAGGTGGCACGCCAAAGGAGGCATACCACCTGATTGATAGGGTATAACGCGGAATGGCTTATTTCGCCGCGGCGGCGGGGGTGTCCTTCACGCCGAGTTTCGCTTTCACCAGGGGGGTTACGTCGGTGACGTCGGTGCTGGTGTAGGCGGCGGCGCCTTCGGGGAAGATCATGAGGTAGCCGTTTTCAGCGCCGACAGCCTTGATGGCGTTCATCATTTTTTCCTGGATAGGCTGCATTAGCTGGGCCTGCTGGCGCTGGATGTCCTGCTGGGCGGTCTGAGCGAACTGCTGGGCCTTCTTGTCGAGCTCCTGTATGTCCTGCATGCGGCGCTCCTTGATTGACTGGAGGGTCTGGGGATCCTTTTCAAGTTCCTGGTATTCGGCGAATTTCTTCTGAAGCTCTTCGTTGATTTTCGCATATTCGCTTTCGTAGGTCTTGGATGCCTCCGCGAGTTTCGTCTGAGCCTCGGCAAATTCAGCCATGTTGGGAAGGATGGCCTCTACGTCGACTACGCCGAACTTGGGAGCCTGCGCCCAGGCGCAGAGGGGAAGGGCCACAACCAGGGCCATAAGGATTTTTTTGATCATTTCTGTGGTCTATTATTGTTTGTTTATTAATTCAGTCTTAAGCCCGCTTAACGGCGGACGCGGAAAAGGTATGCAAAGTTAACAGAGAAAACGTTAACGCGCAAGCCGGTCAGTGTATTTCTCTCTTCGGAGGTCAGTTGGCGTAGCCGAGTTTGGCGAGCACCTCGTTGCTGACGTCGATGCGGGGCGACGCGTAGACGATGTTGGCCGACGACGCGCGGTCGAAAATCGCCTGGTAGCCGCGCTCCTCGGAAACCTTCTTCACGGCGTTGTAAACATCGTCCTGAATCGGCTTCATAAGGGTCTGGCGCTTTTTGTAGAGTTCACCTTCCGGGCCGAAATACTTGTAGCGTAGCTGGGTCGCCTCCTCTTCCTTGGCGACGATTTCCTGTTCGCGCTTCTTTACCTGCTCCTCGGTGAGGAACACTTTGTCGGAAAGGTATTGCTTGTACATCGAGTCGGCCTCCTTGCTGACGGCCTCGACCTCCTTCTGCCAGCGCTGCGAGAGCTGGTTGAGCTGTTCGTTGGCCATTTCGTAGGCCGGGACGTTCTTGAGGATATACTCCATGTCGACCAGGGCGAACTTCTGGGCCTGCGACGCGGCGGCGCATCCGATCAGGAGCAGCAGGGAGAGCAGTATCTTTTTCATAATCTGTCGTTTCGTTTTCATGGGGAGCCGTTGTCGGCGGCTCCGGTTTTACTAATGGTTATTTATCTTTTAAGACAAATATCGGGGGAAAAGGTTTAAGCCCCGGCGATTATGCCTCCCGGAGCTGTCCCCGCGGGGGTCAGAATTCCTGGCCGAGGATGAAGTGGAAGTGGGAGCCGCCCTTCTGGCCGAACACCTCGTCGAAGCCGTAGGCCCAGTCGATACCCATCATGCCGACCATCGGGAGGAAGATGCGGACACCGGCTCCGGCGGAGCGCTTGAAGGAGAAGGGAGAGAAGTCCTTGACGCGGGTCCAGGCGTTACCGCCCTCGACGAACGCCAGGCCGTAGATTGTGGTCGACGGCTGGAGAAGGAAGGGGAAGTGGAGCTCGAGGCCGAAGCGGGTGTAGGCGTAGCCCTCGCGGCCCCATGGGGTCAGCGAGCCGTTCTCATAACCGCGGAGGGCGATGGTCTCCGTCGCGTAGGTGTAGGAGCCGCTCATGCCGTCGCCGCCGACATAGAAGGTCTCGAACGGCGAGCGCAGCCATTTGTTGTAGCTTCCGAGCAGGCCTACGTCGGCGCGGGTCATCAGCACCAGGGTCCATTTTCCGTCGGGGTCGGTAAGGGGGGTATATGTGCGCGACTTGAAGCGGAGCTTCCAGTATTCGATCCACTTGTACAGCTCTTTCTTCGACTGCGTCGTGTTGCTCTTGTATAGCTTCTCCCAGTCCTTTTTGCCCGAGAAGAGGGATGCGGGGGGGGTGAGCTGGAGGTTGAGCGAGAAGGTAGAGCCGCGGCGCGTATAGAGCGGGTTGTCTATCGAGTTGCGGGCCAGGGTAAGGCCGAGAACAAGGGCGTTGGAGGTGCCGTTGTTCATATAATAGAGGTATTCCCAGTTTTTGAGGTAGTACCAGTTGTAGGTCAGCTCGGTGGTGAAGGTGAAGTAGTCGTCGGGCCAGTTGAGGCGCTTGCCGAAGCCGACGGTCACGCCAGCCATCTGGAGCACCTTGTTGGGGTCGTATGCGTTCTCGATCGACTGCTGGTAGTAGTCGTTGTAGTTAGACCCGTAGCCGTAACCATAGCCATAGCCTCCGTAACCGCTGTAAAGGTAGGGGTTCGACCAGTTGCTGTTATAGTATGAGGAGTTGACGCCGGTCTGGCGGGAATAGTAGGCCGACACAGAGAGGGAGTTGGGTCGTTTTCCTCCGAACCAGGGGTCGAGGAACGAGATTGAGTACATCTGGTAGTAGCGCGCGTTGGTCTGGGCCGAGATGGTGAAGGTCTGTCCCTCGCCCTGCGGGATAATTCCGCGGTAGGTGCTCGGGTGGAAGAGGTTCTTGATCGAGAAGTTGGTGAATTTCAGCGCGAGCTTTCCGATAATGCCGGTCTGTCCCCAGCCGAGCGAGAACTCAATCTGGTCGTTCGACTTCGATTCGAGGTTGAAGGCGATGTCTACCGTTCCGTTCTCCTCGTTGGGCTGGATGTCGGGCTGCATGTTTTCAGGGTTGAAATGGCCGGTCTGGGCTATTTCGCGGAGGGAGCGTACGACGTTGTCCTTGCTGAAGAGCTCGCCGGGGCGAACGTAGAGGTCGCGGCGCACCACCTTCTCGTAGAGGCGGTCGTTGCCGGTAATCGCGACCTTGTTGACGCGGGCCTGCGGGCCTTCGAACATTCTCAGTTCCAGGTCAATCGAATCCCCCTTGATGTTTTTCTCGATGGGGACGAGCTGGAAGAAGAGATACCCGCGGTTCATGTACGCGCCGCTGACGGCGTCCTCGTCCTCCTGGAGGCGCTTCTTGAGCTTCTTCTGGTTGTAGACGTCGCCGGGGGCCATGTCAAGGAAATAGTTCAGTTGGTCAGTGTTGTAGAGCGTGTTGCCTACCCAGTTGATGTCCTTGATAAAATATTTCTTTCCTTCGTCGATGTTGATGTAGACGTCGACTTTGTTCTCGTTGTAAGGCACTACCGAGTCGGCCACGATTTTCGCGTCGCGGTAGCCCAACTCGTTGTATTTTTCGATAATGCGGTCGAGGTCCCCTTCGTAGTCCTCCTGGACGAATTTCTTCTGCGAGAAGAGTTTCAGCAGGTTGCTCCCCTCGTTGGTCTTCTTGATGACGCGTTTCAGCTTGCGGTCGGAAAGCACCTGGTTGCCGTCGATGTAGATTTTGTGGACTTTCACTTTCGAGTGCTTGTCAACGTCGATTGTGACAATCATCTCGTTCTTGTTGCTGAGGTCCTCGTCGAGGGTTATTTTTACTGTCGCGTTGCCGAAACCCTTGTCAGCGAAGTATTTCTTGGTGATTTCAGTCGCGCGGTTTACGATGTTCTGCGTGATCTGGTTCCCCTTCATCAGTTGGAGGCGCTTCTGGAGGTCTTCGCGCTCACCCTTTTTCATCCCGGTGTACTTGACCTCGGAGATGCGGGGCTGCGTGCGGAGGTTCAGCCGCAGCCATACCTTGTCGCCGGCGATTTTCTCGACCAGCACCTGTGCCTGCGCGAAGAGGCCCTGGCGCATGAGGCGCTTGACGGCGGTCGTAATGTCGTTGCCGGGAATCTCGATCCGGTCGCCGAGCTTCAGTCCGGAATAACCGAGTACGATGTAGTCCTCGTAGTTGTCGGCTCCGCTGACGCTCAGTCCGGCGATTTCGTAGGTCGACGGGAGCGCCGTGTAGACAACCGGCGGGTTGTATATGGTGTCTACCCGTTCCTGTGCCGCGCCCGCGGGGGCGCCGGTCAGAAAGAGGGTCGTGAGGAGAGTAAGGATAGTGATGAGGCGAATCGTGATGTATCGCATAATGTATCTTTTCGGGCGGATGTTGAAAAGTGGCGCGGGGTCAGCTCTCGCTTTTCCCGGTTATCTGTTCGCTTGTCAGGCCGAAGCGTCGCTCGCGGCTCTGGAAGCGTATGATGGCGTTTAGAAAATCCTCTTTCGAGTAGTCTGGCCAGAATTTGTCGGTAACGTCGATTTCCGAGTAGGCGATTTCCCACAGGAGGAAGTTGCTGACGCGCATGTCACCCCCGGTGCGTATCAGCAGGTCGGGGTCCTGCGCGGGGAGAGTGGCCGTGGAGAGGCGGGAGGCGAGGGCCTTTTCGTCGATGTCGGCGGGGGCGAGTTTCCCGGCCGCGGCGTCGGCGGCGAGGAGCCGGGCGGCGTTGGCCAGGTCCCAGCGGCCGGAATAGCTCAGCGCGAGGTTGAGCACCAACCCGGTGCAGTGGGCCGTCGCGTCGAAGCATCCCTGGAGACGGCGTTTCGGGTCGGCCGGCATACGGTCGAAATCTCCGATCATGCGCAGTCTGACGTTGTTCTTGATCAGGTCGGCGGTCTCGCGCTCGATGGCGATGCCGATCAGGTGCATCAGCGCGTCAACCTCCGCCTGGGGGCGGTTCCAGTTCTCGGTGGAGAAGGCGTAGAGGGTCAGGCATCTGACCCCGACCTCGGAGGCGATTTCCGTAATCCGGCGCACGGTGTTAACACCCTCGACGTGCCCTTCCGAGCGGTCGAGGCCCCGGGCCTTGGCCCAGCGTCCGTTGCCGTCCATGATGATCGCTACATGGGCGGGAACTCTGTCGGGTTTGATTCTGTCGAGAAGGTCTTTCACTGCTGCTGCGGGTTATTTGGTTGAACGTCAGTCGACATAATGGCAGGTTTCGCATCGTTTGCCGAACTCGTAGGTGAGAGATATGGAGATGTCGGAGTACCAGTCGGTATTCCTTACGAAAGAGGTCTGGATTTGGTGCAGGTCGGCCAGGGGACCGTCCATATGGTCGTTGAAAACCTTTGTCACGGCGAACTCGAGCCCGAGGTTAAGGCGCTCCCGGAGCTTGTATTTAACTCCGAAGGCCATTGGGATGTTGAAGCCGACGGCAGTCTGCCCCTGGCAGGTCGCGAGCGACACTCCCACGCCGACCGCGAGATAAGGGCTTACGCGCTTGAGCTGCTTGTAGGTCTCGCCGATTCCGTAGGGGAGGAAGTTGAACTCGACGCGGCCTCCGAGGTCGTAGACGGTTGACTTGAAGTCGTACGTAGCTCCTCCGGGAAGCACGTCGTCCATTCCCTTGGTGTCGCCGCTCAGCCCCATGACGTTGAAGAGGCCGCGGACAGCCCACCGCACGTCCGGCAGGTAGCGGAACGAGACGCCTCCAGCGAAACCGGGGTGGGAGAACAGGTTGCTTGACGCGTCGCCCGCGTACCCCGACATACCGATCTGGCCGCCGATGTCGAACCGGTAGCTTTCTTCCTGGGCCGATGCCCGCAGCGGGCAGAACGCCAGGATGGCGGGGATTATGAGCGACAGAAGTCTTTTCACTGCAATGGCTTGAACGTAAGATGGTTCACGGCTCCGCGCCAGTAGTACGGGAGGAGCGACCCGTGCTCGTCGCGGCCCCCGAACAGATAGAGCACAGGAACTTCCCACTGCTCGATAGGCTTGACGGCCTTCGGGAGAACGCCGGAGGGGTTGAAGGTCGAGCCGAACACGAGGAGGTCGGCTCCAGACATTGCCGGGATATAGGGCGGGAGCTGGAGCAGGTCGGCTGCTTTCTTCCAGTTCAGGCCGAAGTCGCGGCTGATGTAGACGTCGCGGCTGGCGGCTGTCGCCGTGCGCCCCCCGATGGCGAGGAGCGCTTCGGTGGTCGTGACGCGCCAGGTGACGGTATCTGTCTCGCATATCGAGACACGGGCGGCGGCGTATCCTTCGGCGGCGGGGAGCCCGGTGCCGATCGAGGCCCAGGCGGTGCCGTCAAAGGCCCAGGTCGCTCCAGTCAGTGTGCCGCTCGCGGAGCGGCCGCCGGCAATCATTACCTGGGGAGCAGTGGCCCATTTGGTGTTGAACGGTATCCCGGCGGATGTGCCGCTGACGGGGAATGAGGCGGGGAGCGTCTGGCTGACCCCCGACGGGTAGCTGACGGCGGTCAGCGTCCCGTTTGTTTCGGCGACTCCGATGAGCCTGTCGCCGTACGGGGCCGAAATCGCTTTCCAGACAGCGCCGGTCGCGCTCCACGAGGTTCCGTCGGCGCTTGTCAGCAGTTCGCCGTCGGAGGCGAGGATGAACAGTGCGTTGTCAGTGGCGGTGAAGGTCGCCGCGTCGACGGCTTTCGGGAAGCTGACCTGCGAGGTCTGCCATTTGTCGGCGGCATAGGGATCGTTGGAAACGGCGAGGGAGTATGCCGTCCCGTTGGCTGTCAGGCAGTAGGCGCTCCCCTTGAACGCGACTGTCTTCTGGGCGGTTGCCGCTGAAAGGGTGGTCGGGAGAGGCTTGACGGCGAACCGCGACCAGTAGAGGGAGTCCGCGACGACTTTGTGGACGTTGACTTTTACCTCGTACACGCGTTCCTGCTCCCCGTTGGCGCTTTTAAGCAGCAGCTTCACGGGGCCGTTGGAAAAATCGATTTTCTGGTTGGGAGAGGTGAGGTAGTTGATGACCGTGTCCTCCTTTTCGGGACGTGTCACGGTGAACTCGGCTACGGATACCTGGTCGGTGGACATGGTGACCGCCAGCTCCTTGACCTCTGTGCCGTAGGGGAGCGAGTCGGCGTTGAAAATCCGGGCGCCGTTGAGGTCGATTGTGAAGTAGACCGAGTCGAGGTTGTTGAGCACCGTCTGGTTCCTGTTGAGCGAGAAGGCCGTTACGGCCGTCCCGTCGTAGTTGACCGGCGCGTATTCGTAGTCGGAGCTGCCGCCGTTGCATCCGGCAAGAATGGCTGCCGCGATGGCTGATCCGATTATAAGTCCTTTTTTCATGCAAGCATATCTGGTTGCCGCGGCCGGGCCGGGCGCCTCGGGGGCGCTCAGGAAGTCCCCGGAGGGGCGTGTTCTGTTCAATTTGCAAAGGTAGCAACTTCCCTTAAAGCCCGCAACTTTCAGCCCGCTTTTAAGTTATTTTTTCTTTTATTATAAGGCCTGAAACGGAATGCGGAGGGCGTCCCCGTAATGTTCGGGCGCGCCCTCCGCGGTATTGTGGGAGTGGTGGGGCAGGGCTATTCCTGGTTTCCCCGGTTCTTGGCTTTGGTCTTGGCCTTGGTCGAGGATGTCTTGTCAAGGTCTTTTTCTTCTTTGAGGTCGATTTCGTTGCGGGCGGAGTCGAGCACGCGGTACTGGAGGTAGGCGAGCGACTGGTCCGGCAGGATTTTGAACTTCCCGCCGAGTTCCATTTTCCAGCGGCGGTAGGTAGATATGAGGCCTTTCTTGAGGTACGCGTCGACGAAGGGGTGGACGTACATTATGAAGTCCTTTACCTTCAGGTCGGCGATAAGGTAGGCGAGTTTCTCTTTCAGCACGTCGGTGAAGAGCAGCGACGGCTGTACCTCCCCTTTTCCGAAGCAGGAGGGGCAGGATTCGGTGGTCACGATGTCGAGCGCCGGGCGGACGCGCTGGCGTGTAATCTGCATCAGGCCGAACTTGCTCAGGGGCAGGATGTTGTGGCGCGCTCGGTCGTTGGCCATGATTTCGCGCATGTGGTCGTAGAGCGCCTGGCGGTGTTCCGGCTTGTTCATGTCGATGAAGTCGACCACGATTATGCCTCCCATGTCGCGGAGGCGGAGCTGCCGGGCTATTTCGTCGGCAGCGCGGAGGTTTACCTCCAGGGCGTTGCTCTCCTGGTCGTTGGTGGCTTTGGTGCGGTTGCCGGAGTTTACGTCGATTACGTGGAGCGCCTCCGTGTGCTCGATGATGATGTAGGCTCCCGAGCGGAAGGACACTGTTTTGCCGAACGACGACTTGATCTGGCGCGTTATGCTGAAATGGTCGAAAATCGGTTCCTCTTTTTTATACAGCTCTACGATTTCCTTTTTCTCGGGGGCGATGAGCGTAACGTAGTTGAGGATCTGCTGATAGACTTCCGGATCGTTGACGTGGATTCCCTCGAACGAGGTGGAGAACACGTCGCGCAGCACCCCGACGATGCGGCTGTCCTCCTCGAAGATGAGGGAGGGAACCGGGGCGGTGCGGGCTTTCGCTACCGCGTCTTCCCAGCATTTCAGCAGGGTTTTCAGCTCGTGGTTCAGCTCGGCGACGGACTTTCCTTCGGCCGAGGTTCGGATGATTACCCCGAAGTTCTTCGGGCGTATGCTCTCTACGAGGTGGCGCAGGCGGAGTTTTTCCCCTGTGGAGCGTATTTTCTGCGAAATCGAGATTTTGTCGCTGAACGGAATCAGCACGAGGTAGCGCCCGGTGAACGCTATCTCTGTGGTCAGTCGGGGGCCTTTCGACGAGATTGGCTCCTTTACGATCTGTACCATAAGCTCCTGGTCCTTCTCGATCTGGTCAGCGATGGAGCCGTGCTTGTCGATATCGGGCAGGAGTTTCATTTTCTGAACCTGCGGGAGCGGGTTCTTGTCGGCGCCCTCGCCGAGCGCCTCTTTCAGGAAGTTGGAATAAGAAGAAAAATGGGGGCCAAGGTCCAGGTAATGCAGGAAAGCGTCTTTCTCGTAGCCGACGTTGACGAACGCCGCGTTGAGGCCGGGCATGAGCTTCTTGACCTTCGCGACGTATATGTCACCGACGGCGTAGGCCAGGTTGCGGCTCTCCTTTTGCAGAGAGACGAGCCGGCCGTCTTCGAGGAGGGCTATCGAGACCTCCTGAGGCTGTACGTCGACGATTAATTCGCTTTTCATTAGCTGGTATGGGTAAGTGTGGTGTTAGAAAAAACGCGGGAACAAACTTTGCCGCGCCGGGGTTAGCCCGGGGATGTTGGCGAAAAGTTTGTTCCGTGTTTTTTGTCGCGTCTGCCCGTCGGTGGGAGGAGTTGAGCGCGCGGCTCTTACTTCTTCTTGTGACGGTTCTTTCTCAGGCGTTTTTTACGCTTGTGCGTGGCCATCTTATGGCCTTTTCTTTTCTTTCCGCTGGGCATAGTCGAGAAGTGTTATATGAATTGGTGTTATAGAAAGTTCGGTCGTAGGGTGGCTTATTTCTCAGCCTTAACGTCCTCCATGAAGCACTTCGCGGGCTTGAATGCGGGGATGTTGTGCTCGGGGATGATGATGGTTGTGTTCTTGGAAATGTTGCGGGCTGTCTTCTGCGAACGGGTCTTGATGATGAAGCTGCCGAAGCCGCGGAGGAAGACGGGCTCGCCGTTGGCCAGGGAGTCCTTCACGACTTCCATGAACTTCTCGATGGTTTCCAGAACAGCGGCGCGTTCGATGCCGGTTGTCTTTGAAATCTCGTTGACGATTTCTGCTTTTGTCATAGTGAACGTCAGAGTTTAAGTTATGTGAATATTTTCTTTGTTTATATTTAATTCGCTGTAAAATAACGGCTTGGAAGCTAAAAGCCCGAACTGCCGCAATTTGCAAGTGCAAATATCGCGCTTTTTTTTGAAACAAGCGCTATGTTGGGGCTTTTTTTCGCTGAAAAATGTCGCAATAATCTTTTGACCCTCTAACTTTTAACGAGGCCGGGCGCTCCCGCCGGGGCGTCGCGGAGCGCCCGCGAGGGGTGTCAGACGTCGCCCACGCGCCACCATTTGTAGCTGATTCCCGCGTCCACCGTGTCGATTCCCTCGACGCGTTTCAGCCGGCGCACCACCGCGATCGTGATTGGCAGAATCAGCACCTCGTAAGCGGTTTTCAGCAGTGCCTGCGATACTATAAGGGAAAGAATTGTCCCCCAGGGAAGCACCCCTCCGAACGCTATGGGGAAGAACACGAAAGAGTCTACCCCCTCCCCTCCGAGGGTAGAGGCGATCGCGCGGAGCGAGAAGCTACCCGCGGTCGACGAGCCGCCGGCGGCCGCCTTCATGCGGCTCATGACGTAGGCGTTCACCATCGAACCGCAGAGGAAGGCCGCGAAGCTCGCCGCCATGATGCGCGGCACGGCGCTGTAGACCATCTCCATAGCCTCCTGGCCCTGCCACTGCGCGTCGCCTGGAAGCCACAGCGCGACCTGGAGGAAGAGCGCCACCAGCAGGCTCATCGCGAAGCCGAGCCATATGACCAGGCGAGCGACGCGGAAGCCGTAGACCTCGACGACGCAATCATTTATTATATAGGAGACAGGGAAAACTGTCAGCCCGGCGGTGACGGTCAGCCAGCCGAGACTTACGGTCTTGATTTCAACGAGGTTCGCCACAATCAGGCAGGTGACGAACGTTACCGCCAGCGCGAGCAGCGGGATGGTGACTTTCTTTCGGCCTTCACCGGCGGCCGGAGTTACTTTTTCCATGATCTTGTTTTTTACGAGGTTGCAAGCACTCGATTTGTCCTTTCAGGCGACTGAGTCGCTCGAATCACTGATTTATAAAAACTTATAAAACTTATAAGAATTATAAAAGCTTATAAAACTCCTTAATAATCTAACGGGCGCGGTTGTAGAAGATGTCGGTATACCCGTACCCGTCGCCGGGAGGGTAGGTGATGCAGATCTGGTTGTAGCCCGACTGCGACAGCCCGCACTGCAAAGAGTATGGGGGCGCGTCGACCGGGTAGAGATAGAGGTCGAGCCATCCCCCGTCCCCGCTATAATCGTAGTCCAGCTCCATGCCGTAGCCGTTGCTCGACCAGTAGCCTGTGCCGTCGCCGTAGAACTCGTAGTATTCCGAAGGGTTGTCGGCGTTGTACCAGGTGCCGCTAAGGGAGTCGTAGCCCCCGTATGGGTCGTCTTCGACATCGCACGACGAAAGGGCGAGCACCGCGAGCAGCGGCAGGAACAATATGGCCAGTCGGGAGGATAGTTTAGTTCTCATCGTCAGTTGAAACGCAAAAAGTGATGCAAAATTACTTTTAAAACAATTCAAAGATGGCAGCGGGTTCCCTATTTAACATTCGTTAAGGTATCCGTGCTCGCTGCTTCTTCGGCGGCGATTTGCCGGCGGGGGGCAATAATCGGCGAGCGGGGGCGTTATTTATGAGTAGTGTCATTCTGTAAATGAAGTTTCGCACCATAATACTGTTGCTCCTCGCGGCGGTGGCCTCCGCGGCCCCCCTCCAGGCAAAGACGCGGCTGAACGACAAGCTGCTCAACCGCCCGTATGCCGACATGCGCCGCTGGCACCTCGGCTTCGGAGTAGGCGTCAACACGTTCGGCTTCACCTTCACCCATAACGGTTTCGTTACCGAGGGAAGGCAGACCTGGTACATGGAGCAGCCCACATATTCTCCCGGCTTCTGCGTCAACGGCCTTTTTTCCGTGCGCCTTAACGAGTATTTTTCGGTGCGCGCTACTCCGGGCCTCTGGTTCGGCAACCGCAACATCACGTTCCGCGACCTTTCGGGAACCGCCGAGGTCACGGAGTACACCCAGGACATAAAGTCGGCTTATATCGTCTGTCCCATCGAGGTCAAGTACGTCGCGAAGCGTTTCCGCAATATGCGTCCCTACCTCGTCGGGGGCTTCGTACCCGGCTACGATGTGTTGAAAAAGCAGGGGGATTTCCTCCGGATGAAGGGGCCCGACATGATGCTCTCCATCGGTTTCGGGTGTGACTTCTACCTCCCGTTTTTCAAACTCAATCCCGAAATCAAGTTCTGTTTCGGCCTGTCGGACGCCCTTACCCACAAGCGCCCCGACCTGGTCGACGATCCGATACGCACCGATGTCTCCTCATCGGTTAAAAAAGCTACTACCAAGATGGTAGTCCTTACTTTCTTCTTCGAATGAACCATCTTCCTACGGCATATACGCGGGCTCTCAGGAGCGGCTCCCGGTTCGCGGCAAGAGTCGCCCTCCTCTTCGCCGCGCTGCTCGCCGCCATTCCCGGCTTCCGGGCCGCGGCGCAGGCCGACGCGCAGTTCTCGCAGTATTTCGAGGTCCCGGCGTATTACAACGCCGGCGCGATCGGCGTGGGGGACATGCTCCGCGCCCGCGGAGGCTCCCGCATGCAGTGGGTCGGAATCAAGCACGCGCCGACGACCTTCATCGTCGGGGCCGACATGCCGCTGAAGCTCTTCAACAAGCGATTCGGTGTCGGGCTGCAGATGCAGCAGGAGAGCTTCGGCCTCTACAAGAACATGCAGGTCGGGGCCCAGGTGGCCTACAAGCTGCGCCTTTTCAAGGGGGAGCTGTCGATGGGTGTCCAGGTGGGCTTCATCGACCAGTCGTTCAAGGGTTCCGACGTGTTCATCCCCGATAACGACGACTACCACGAGTCGACCGACGACGCCATACCGCAGACCGACATACGCGGCAACGCCTTCGACCTCGGCCTCGGTGTTTTCTACAACCACTGCTGGTTCTGGGCCGGCCTGTCGGCGACGCACCTCAACTCCCCGACCGTCACCATGAACGCCGAATCGGGCGAGGGGGGCAACGAGAAAAACTATGAGTTCCGGATGGGGCGCACCTTATATTTTATGGCGGGCAGCAATATTCCCGTGAAAAATACGTTAATTGAAGTGATGCCGAGCGCGCTTGTCAAGAGCGACTTTACCTTCACGACCTTCGAGGCCACGGTGCGCTGCCGATACAACAAATTCCTTACCGCGGGCATAGGATACCGCTGGAAGGACGCGGTCTACGCCATCCTCGGAGTGGAGTTCAAGGGCTTCTTCCTCGGGTACAGCTACGACTACTCCACCTCCTACATCGCCAAGGCATCTTCGGGGAGCCACGAGATTCTCGCCGGCTACTCCGTCAAGCTCGACTTCTCGGGCAAGAACCGCAACCGCCACAAAAGCGTGCGCATAATGTAATCTGAATCAAAGAGAAATCCGATATGAAGAAACTCCCGTTATACCTCCTTCCGGCAATGCTGACACTGCTGCTCGCCGCGGGCTGCGCCTCGGGGCGCCGTTCCTCGGCCGGCGGCGAAGTGACCGGCGTCGGAGGCTCGGCCTGGGCCGAACCGACCCCATACGGCATGGTGCTCGTCGGGCGCGGCTCTATGGAAATGGGCCCGCAGAAAGCCGACTCGCTGTGGAACCTCGAGGCTGACACCAAAGGGATGTCGGTCGACGCTTTCTGGATGGACGAGACCGAGGTCACCAACTCGAAATACAAGCAGTTCGTGTTCTGGGTGCGCGACTCGATTATCCGCGAGCGCCTCGCCGATCCGGCCTACGGCGGCAACGAGGAGTTCAAAATCGAGGAGGACAAGCAGGGTAATCCCGTGACCCCGCATCTCAACTGGAACAAGCCTATCCCCTGGCGCAACCCGGGCGAGGACGAGGCGAGGGCCATAGAGAGTCTCTACCGCACCAATCCCATCACCGGCGCCCGCGAGCTCGACCCAGAGCAGCTCAACTACCGCTACGAGGTGTTCAACCACACGGAGGCCGCCAAGCGCGCCAACCGTCTCGACCCGCGCCGCCGCCAGTACAACACCGACCTGGCCGCCCCGACCACGAACCCGATGATTTCCAAGGATACCGCATTCATCGATGACAACGGCGAAATCCGCACCGAGACAATCACCCGCTCGCTGACCGGGCCGTATGACTTCCTGAACACCTACATCGTGAACGTCTACCCCGACACCACCGTGTGGGTCAACGACTTCGAGAACGCCTACAACGAGCCTTACGTCCGTATGTATTTCAGCAACGGAGGCTACTCGGAATATCCCGTCGTCGGCGTTAGCTGGGACCAGGCGAACGCCTTCTGCAACTGGCGTACCGACTTCCTGCGCCGCTCGCTCGGCCGCGAGGGGGTCTACGTCGAGCCTTACCGCCTCCCGACCGAGGCCGAATGGGAATACGCCGCCCGCGCCGGACAGAACGAGAACATGTATCCCTGGGAGGGTGACCTGACGATGAGCGAGGACCGCGGCTGTTTCTACGCCAACTTCAAGCCCAACGACGGCAACTACGTCAAGGACGGACATATAATCACCTCGCGCGTCGGCACCTACTCGCCCAACGACTTCGGACTGTACGATATGGCGGGCAACGTCAGCGAATGGACCTCGACGGCATTCATCGAGGGTGTGACCGACGTCACCTCCGACCTGAATCCCGAGTACCGCTACGCCGCCGCAAAGGAGGACCCCTACAAGCTGCGCCGCAAGATCGTGCGCGGCGGTTCCTGGAAGGACGTGGCCCATAACATCCGAAGCGACTTACGCATGTGGGAGTACCAGAACGAGCAGCGCTCCTATATCGGATTCCGCTGCGTCCGTTCCCAGATCGGGTTCGCCCGCGGCCAGCAGCTCGACAGCAAGCGCCGTTAACCTTCCGCCTCCCTCCAATCTAACAAGCCATCATCTTGCCTTATGGGAAAAATCAAAGAATACAAGACCTCCCTCGGCGCGTTCATTCAGAGCGACAAGGGGCAGCGTTTCTTCAACTTCGCCTATTCAATCGGCGCGGCCATCGTGATCTGGGGCGCGCTGTTCAAAATCCTCCACCTCCCCGGCGGCAACTTCCTGCTGTCGCTCGGCATGGGTACCGAGGTGCTCATGTTTACCCTGACGGCCTTCGACCGCCCTCCCAAGCAGTACAAGTGGGAGCAGGTTTTCCCGGTATTCGAGACAGGTAACGAGGAGGACCGCCCCGACTTCGAGAAAGGGAGCGGGGTCGTTATAAACGGAGGTGTACCGGCCGGTGATACATCCGGCGCTTCCGGCGGCCAGCCGCGCCAGGCACCGCTGGTATCCCCAGACCTCACGGGGGCTTCCCCTGCGGAGATGATGGCCGGGATAACATCCGCCTCGCAGCTCTACGTCGACCAGCTTACGGAGATGACGCGCGAACTGAGACACCTCCAGGAATCGACCCGCGCGCTGAACACAGTCAGCGACGTGCTCCTCGAATCCTACCGCGCCATTACCGAAAACTCCGAGAACATCACCCGTTCCTCAAACGGCTACGTCGAGCAGATGCAGGACCTCAACCGCAATATCAACGGCCTTAACACGATTTACGAAATCCAGCTCAAGAGCGTTTCCTCGCAGCTCGACGCGATCGACCGGGTCAACCGCGGTATCAAGGATATCAGCCAGATGTACGAGCAGTCGTCCGACGCCTCGTCGCGCTACTGCGCCGAGACGGAGAAGATGGCGCGCTATATGCAACAGCTTAATTCCGTCTACGAGAAGATGATCACGGCGATGACCATCAATATGTACAACCCGATGGCGGCCGCCGCAGCCGCCGCGGCGCCCCAGACCCAGCCTGAGACACCGGCGGCGCAGGCCCCTGTACCCCCCGTTCCTCCTGCCGCGGCTCCCGAGGCGTGAACGGCCTCCGGGAAAGAAAAACTATTGACAGCAACTCTCAAAACCTCATAAGAAATTGGGCACCAGTAACAACCAGCTATCCCCGCGTCAGAAGATGATAAACCTTATGTATATCGTCCTGACCGCTATGCTGGCACTCAACGTCTCCAGCGACGTGCTCAACGGTTTCACGCAGGTAGAGGAGGGCCTCACCCGCACAAACGACAACGTCGAGCAGCGAAACGCCGCGATTCTCGGAACCCTCCGGGCTTTCGCCGAGAAGAACCCCGACAAGGGGCAGCGCTGGTACGACAAGGCCGCGGAAGTACGCGGCGTGACCAGCGCCATATGCCTCGAAATCGACTCCATCAAGGGGCTGATTGTGCGCGAGGCCGACGGCGATGACGGCAAGGTAGACGACATACAGAACCGCGACAACCTCGAGGCGGCATCCGTAGTGATGCTCAACGGGGCGAACCCGCTCGGACGGCGCCTCCGCGTCAACGTCGAGGGGTACCGCGAATACATCTCCTCGCTGATGACCGACTCGGTAAAGCGCGACAACGTGCTTAAAGCCCTCTCGACCGAGGCCGTGCAGCGCAAGGGGAATATCGGCAAGATGGCCTGGGAAGAATCGAAGTTCGACAACCAGCCTGTCGTTGCCGCCGTCACCCTCCTGACGAAGCTCCAGAACGATATAAAATATGCCGAGGGCGAGGCGCTGCAGACCCTCCTGGCGAATGTCGACGCCGGGGATGTCCGCGTCAACGAGCTTAACGCATTCGTCATACCCAACAGCCGCGTCGTCATGCGCGGCGGCAAATATACCGCCAACATAGTCCTGGCGGCGGTTGACACGACGGCCCGCCCCTCGGTGTTCGTCAACGGCAAGCAGCTTGCCAACGACCGCGGCCTGTATGAGTTCAGCCCCGGCTCTACCGGGACGTTCGACTACAAAGGTTATCTCGAGGTCCCCGCCGGCGACGGCTCAATGAACCGGCTGCCGTTCGAGTCCTCCTATACCGTGATTGAGCCGACGGCGACAGTCTCGGCGACGATGATGAACGTCCTTTACGCCGGTATCGACAACCCGATTTCGATTTCGGTCCCCGGCGTGGCCAACAGCGCCGTTACGGCGACGATGACCAACGGGACGCTTACCCGCAAGGGGGATTCCTGGGTGGCGCATCCCGCCAAGGTAGGGGAGGAGGCGACCGTGACGGTGAACGCCCAGATGGACGGCAAGCCGATGACCGTCGCGGCCACCAAGTTCCGCGTGCGGAAGCTCCCCGATCCTACCCCGTATATCGCGTTCAAGGATGCCAACGGCGCCGAGAACCGCTACAAGGGGGGAGGCCGCGGAATCTCCAAGGCGCTCCTTATGGCCGCTCCCGGCATCGAGGCCGCGATTGACGACGACCTGCTGAACATCCAGTTCAAGGTGCTCAGCTTCGAGACGGTGTTCTTCGACTCGATGGGTAACGCCATCCCCGAGGTCTCCAACGGCTCGCAGTTCTCCCAGCGACAGAAAGACTCGTTCCGCCGCCTCAGCCGCGGCAAGCGCTTCTATATATCCCGCGTGAAGGCGACAGGCCCCGACGGAATCACCCGCGACCTGGCCCCCATCGAGGTAATAATCAACTAAGAAATTCAGCCATGAACCTGATTGCCAAATATGCCGTAACCTGCGCGGTGTTAGCCGCCGGATTCCTAACCGCCTCGGCCCAGGACGACGGGGGCTCTTCGTCGAGCAGCTCGATAGTCCGCCGCAGCGGCGCTTCCGGGCCCTCCCGCCGCGGGGAGCAGACCCAGCAGCCCGGGGTCACCGACCGCATGCGGGAACATTTCTCCTCGGAATCGAATGTTTCCGACGCCGACCGTATGTGGATGCGCGTGATTTACCGCGACCTGGAGGTGAAGAACCCCAAGAACGCCGCCCTGTATTTCCCAGAGGAGGTAATCGACGGGCAGGAGAACCTGTTCCGCATCCTGATGCGTCTGCTGGCCAACAACCAGGTAGCGGCTTACGAGTATCTTGACGGCAAGGAGATTTTCTCGGACCAGTACCGCCTGAAGGTGCGCGACATGCTTGACCGCTTCCACGTCATGTACACCGAGGCCAAGGGATCGACGGAGAAGAATCCCAAGTTCGCGATTGACGAGAGCGACGTTCCCGCCAACGAGGTGCTTTCCTATTATATACTGGAAAAATGGGAGTTTGACTCGCGCACCAACAAGACGCGCCGCAAGGTCGAGGCGATTTGCCCCGTGCTCCACCGCTCCGACGATTTCGGGGGGGACGCCGTGCGCTACCCGATGTTCTGGATCAAGATGAACGACATCCGCCCATACCTGGCCCAGCAGTATATCTTCATCGACGACGACAATAATCTTCCGAAATACACCTACGACGATTTCTTCCGCATGTCGATGTACGACGGCGACATCTATAAGACTCGCAACCTGACCAACCGCTCGATGATGCAGATGTTCCCCGACCCGGACGACCGCAAGCGCGCGCAGGACAGCATCCAGAACCGCCTCGATTCGTTCGACAAGAAGCTGTGGGTGCCCTCCCGCGAGGAGGTAATCGCGGCCCGCGAGGCCCGTGAGGCCGCCGAAGCCGCCAAGGCCGAGGCAGAGGCGAACGGCTCGGACATTCAGTCGCGCGACGGGGAGGAAGAGAGCGCCGCGGCAGCCGCGGCCGAGAAGCCCGTCAGGAAGTCGGCCCGCGCCTCCCGCGGCAAGAAGAAGAGCGGCGAGGCTAAGGCCGCGCCCAAGAAAAAGACCCGCAAGGAGGCCAAGCCGAAGGCTCCGAAGTCAAGCTCCTCGTCGGCAGTGCGCTCCGTACGCCGCCGCAAGTAACAACCTAATCCGTTCCGTATGAACGATTTCCTGTCGATTCTCAAACGATTCGTGCCCCCATATAAGAAGTACTTGATGTTGAACATCCTGTTCAACATCTTGGCTTCTTTTCTGACGTTGTTCTCTTTCGCGATCATCATCCCTATCCTGGAGATGCTGTTCAAAATCCGCGAGGCGGCCTACACCTATATGCCGCTCGGCGACGGCCATTCCCTCAAGGATGTGGTGATCAACAACTTCTACTATTACACCCAGCAGGTAATCGACACATACGGGCAGGGGGCGGCTCTCGCGATGCTCGCCGCCCTTCTTGTGTTTATGACGGGTTTGAAGACCGGCTCCACCTACCTGGCGAGCTACTTCATAATCCCGATGCGCAGCGGTATCGTCCGCGATATACGCAACTTCGTGTTCGACAAGATGGTAACCCTCCCGATTTCCTTCTTTACCTCGGAACGGAAGGGTGACGTCATGGCCCGTATGAGCGGCGATGTCGGGGAAATCGAAAACTCGATCATGACGTCGCTCGACATGGTGTTCAAGAACCCGATTATGATTCTTGTATGCCTGGTTATGATGATCGCGGTGTCGTGGCAACTGACCGTGTTCGTGCTGATTCTGCTCCCGCTCGCCGGGCTGGTGATGGGGAAGGTCGGCAAGAGCCTCAAGCGCAAGAGCCTGGAGCAGCAGAACCAGTGGGGCGTGCTGATGAGCAACATCGAGGAGTGTCTCGGCGGACTTCGCATCATCAAGGCTTTCAACGCCGAAAACAAGGTCGCCGACCGCTTCCACCGGGAGAATATGAAATACTACCGGCTGTCGACCCGCATCATGCGCCGCCAGAACCTCGCCCATCCGATGAGCGAGTTCCTGGGGACTACGGCGATAGCGATCGTGCTATGGTTCGGAGGCTCGCTGATTCTGAACGGGGCCTCGTCGCTCGAAGCGCCGGAGTTCATCTACTACATGATTATCTTTTACAGCATCATCAATCCGGCCAAGGACCTATCGAAGGGCATGTACGCAATACAGAAGGGTCTGGCCTCAATGGTGCGCGTCGACAAGATTCTCAACGCTCCAAACCCGATTCACGACCCGGCGGAACCCAAGGAGATAGACAAGCTCAAAGGGCATATCCGATACAACGACGTGTCGTTCAGCTACGGCGCCAACGAGGTGCTCCACGACATAAACCTCGACATTCCCGCCGGGGCGACTGTGGCGCTTGTGGGCCAGTCAGGCTCCGGCAAGTCGACTATGGCCGACCTGCTTCCGCGCTTCTACGATGTCGACAAAGGCTCGATTACGATTGACGGAATCGATGTGCGCGACATAAAGGTCCATGACCTCCGCTCGCTGATGGGTAATGTCAACCAGGAGGCGATACTTTTCAACGATACCTTCTACAACAACATAACCTTCGGCGTGAAGGACGCGACGATGGATGAGGTAGTGGCGGCCGCGAAAATAGCGAACGCCGACGAGTTCATACGCGCCTCTGAAGAGGGTTACGACACCGGTATCGGCGACCGCGGATGCCGCCTGTCCGGCGGCCAGCGCCAGCGCGTCTCGATTGCCCGCGCCATTCTCAAAAACCCGCCGGTGCTTATCCTCGACGAGGCTACCTCGGCGCTCGACTCCGAGAGCGAGAAGGTGGTTCAGGAAGCGCTTGAGCGCCTTATGAAGGGGCGCACGACCCTCGTGATCGCCCACCGTCTCTCGACAATCAAGAACGCCGACATCATCTGCGTGCTCCACGAGGGGCGCATCGTCGAGGCCGGCACCCACGACGAGCTCCTGGCCCTTAACGGCTACTACCGCCGTTTGGTCGACATGCAGAAATTCTGATCGCCGCGCTCATATCCGCCGCGTCACCTCTTTCTGAAGGAAGGAAAGGAAAATCGCGATTCCGTTTGCGCTTTGGCTGAAAAATACTTAACTTTGCGACATAGTTTCCGTGCGAAGCGGATTGCTGTGACTATTAGTTATAATCTATTCAATATTTAATCAGTTTCTATGATGAAATTTTCCCAATCGCTCTCGCCGGAGCACTCGCTCTCGGCGGAGTCAGCGCGACGGCTGTTCCGCGTTCGGCTAAACTCGCAGTCAAGCACGGCGCAAAGGTAGAGGCAGTCCATCCCGGAATCGCCGGGCCGAAACAGTCCGCAAGGCATCCGCGGCGAAAGGCTCGCGCCATTATGCGCGCCTTAACGCAGTAAAGAGCGCGGCGAACGATGTCTGGCGTCCTACTACCCAGACAATCTTTGAATGGGACGGAGAGGCGTGGAACGAGGTCGAGCAGTACACGACGACCTGGAATTCCGACGGTCAGCCGCTCGTCGATATTACCAAGGCGCTTCCCGACGGCGATGAATGGGGCAAGATAGAGTACACCTACGACGAATACGGCTATCTCGTTTCTGAGAGGTCCTTCACAGGCAGTTCGCTCGACGATCTGGTACCTTCCTCGCGGAAGACGGTTGTCTACGATCCGGTTATTCATAACCTCGTGGTAAGCAATACAGAGGAGATGTGGAACCCCGTCACATCCGCATTGGATGCAGTCGGGCAACATCTTCCGCCGCACCGTCACTCGCAACGCCGAAGGGAAGGTGACCAGCGTCGTCAGAGAGCAACCATTTGCCGACCGCTGGGATCCGATGGAGAAGTTTGACTTCACCTATGGTCCTGACGGAACGGTCATCAAAATAGTCAATAGCGTGATGCAGTTTGATGATAGCCACGCTCCGACAGACTGGCTGGAAGACCTTATCTATGAAAATATCGAATGGTACAAATTCGACGGCCAGATTTACGACATGGATTGCATCTTCGAGGGTAATAACAAGGTCAAGACATATACGCAGATATACAACGAGGAGCCGGTTGTGGTGTCCAACGTGGTCTATGTCGGTGACACCGATGATTTCGACCTCGTGGGCGATATGGGTTATGCCGCATTCACGCAGTCGTGGGTGAACCATGAGAACGGCGGCTACACCAGCAAGACCGTTTACACTGAGGAGGCCGAGGAAGGGATGGAACCCTATGTCGAGACCAATGTCGACTGCTGCCTTTATGACGTTCTTGGCAACGAACTCCTCGTTGTCGGCTATATCGAGGCCGACGGAATAGTGTATCTCGACTACTATGCGAAGGCGGAAGAGACGCTCGACGCGGCCAACGGTTATCCTTCCGAGTACATTCTGAGCGAGTTCTGGCCGGCCGAGGAAGAGGAGGATCCGGTGCTTGAAGAATACGCCGCGCTGTCGAGGGTAGATACCTCCGACATCACCGCCCCCTTGGACGCTCTTGACGGGGAATGGGTCGATTTTATCAAAATAACTTTCTCCGACTATGCCCAGGCCGGGACCGGCGCGGTTGACAAAATCGCCACTGACATCGCCGACGGCAAGGCTGAATACTTCACAATCGACGGACGCCGCATAAACGGCACTCCCGCTTCCGGCCTCTATATCCGCCGCACAGCGACGGGCGCTCAGAAAGTGCTTGTAAGGTAATCGCAAACATTTTCCTGGATTTGGCTAAATAAAAACGGCCCGGCCTCACGGTCGGGTCGTTTTTCTGAATTTTAGTGTATGAAATCTTGCTGTGTCTGAAAAGACGATGTCAGCGCGATTCAAAATTCATTCTTCCTTATCTGCGGCGCTCCCCTCCGGGAGGCGGCAGAAGGGGTCAAAAACCAATTCTATCAATCATTAACCAATCTATATCAATCTTGCTTATGAAGTCCTGTTTCTGTAAGTAAGACGTTGGAAGCGGGGGAAAGGTTTCATTGGCTTAGGTGAATTATGTTTAAAATCGTGTGAAAGATAGTGAACGGGCCCGATTTCAGCCCCGAACTTCGTAAATTTGGGCATGAATTTTATTAAGAGAGAAGTTATAGCGCTTTTTTCGGCGGTCGCGGGTCTTTGCTGTTTGGGAGCGGACTATATAACCTGCGTCGAGGAGGCGGAGCGCGAGATTGCCAAGGGTAACTACGAGCTGGCCGGCGAGTGGCTGAAGGAGGCGATGACTACCGAGCCGTCGAATCCGAGCAACGTCCTGCTGCTGTCGAACCTCGGGATGGTGCAGTTCTACGCGGGTAATGACTCCCTGGCGCTTGGGACGCTTTCCCAGGCCCGGGCGATGGCTCCGGGTTCGGTAACGATTCTTGCCAACCGCGCCCGGGTGCTCGACCATATGGGGCGTCGGCAGGACGCTATGGCCGACCTGTCGCTTGCCATAGCTACTGATTCGACCTACGCTCCGGCTTATTACGAACGGGGGACGCTCCGGCTGGATTCAGGCGATTTCGCGGGTGCGGAAGCTGATATGGCGCGCCACCGGGCGTTGCGGCCCAAGTCGCGGCAGTCGCTCCTGGCGCTGGCGCTGATTTATTCCTCTACGGGGCGCGGCAGGGACGCGGTGGCCGCTTACACCGAATTGCTGAAAGGGAAGCCGGATGCCGACCTGCTGGCCGCGAGGGCGATGTGCCGCATGGACCTCGGAGACCTTCCCGAGGCCGCGGAGGATATCCAGGAGGGGTTGAAGTTAGCTCCCGAGGAGCCTGGCCTGTACCTGTGCCGCGCAAGGCTCAACCGTATGCGCTACCGCGAGGCCGACGCGGAAGCCGACGAGCGCCGCGCCGACGAGCTTATGCGCGGTACCCCTTCCCAAAAGCGCTGAGGGTGGGCGGCGGCGGTGGTTTGAAGCAGCCGGCAACCTTTGACATTCCGAGTTTGTTCATATTAGAAATATGAAAGATTATGAAGAAGCTCGGAATTATCGCATTATCGCTTATGACGGCTGCGGCCGCCGGGGCCTGGACCGTGCCTGACGAGACTCTCCACTACGGAGTCCGATACAAATGGGGCCTGATTGACGCCAACGCCGGGGTCGCTACTCTTACGACCGTCAACAATCCGGCCTCGGGAACTTTCACCGCGACGCTTTCCGGCAAGTCGGTCGATTTGATGGGCCACTATTACGCGGCAACCGATACGATGGTAGGAACGATTATGGCCGGAGACTACCGCCCGGTCTATAACGAGCATATCACCAGCGAGGCCGGCGAGTTTACAATCCAGACCATCACTTACGACCATTCCGGCGATTCGTCCAAGGGGGAAATCGTAAAGAGACTGCCGGACGGGAAAGTGCTCCGCTCCCGCGTGAGCCATTATGCCGGAGGCCTGACGCTCGACCTGCTCGCTGTATTCTATTATATCCGGCAGATTCCCTACGAGGAGATGGCGGCTGGAGAAACAGTTACAGTCAATATCTTCGCAGGACAGACCCCGGAGACTCTGACAGTGACCTACAACGGCCGTTCGACGCGTCCCGTCAGAGGCCGCGAGGTGGCCACGTTCGGCATCAGCCTCGATTTCTCGGCCCAGGGGGAGCCCGGGGCGGTAGATAATATGGAAATCTGGCTCGCCGACGATGATACCCGCGTGCCGGTCCAGATCAATGGTTCCCTGAAAATCGGGCATATAGAGTGCTCGCTGCTCGGCGAGGAGGCGTACGGCTTCTAATCCGCTTAAACCTTCTCGGCCGGGGCTTGTCTAAACACTATGATGAAAAAGATACTGCTGACAATAGTTTTGCTGTTTGCCGCGCTCCCGTCGCTGAAGGCCTGGGAAGTGCCGGGCGAAACCCTGACATACGATATAATGTACAAATGGGGCCTGATTAACAAGAAGGCCGGGGATGTCGCGATTTCGACTCATATGACTCCCGGTTCCCCGGAGTTCAGGGCACAGCTTACCGCGAAGACTGCCAAATGGGCCGACCGCTTCTATCTCGTGCGCGACACGCTGAAAGGTTCCATCGCCAAGGCCACGTTTTATCCTTCCTATTACGAGAAAATCGCCCGCGAGGGTGGCGATTTCAACCATGATATACTCCGCTATACCCGATCCGGCAGCGACGTGAAGGCCGACGTGCAGGTGGCCCGCAAGAAGAAGGACGCCAAGCAGGTCAAGCGCTCGACAAAGACCCTTACCGCGACAGGCCCGACGCTCGACATGCTGAGCGCGTTCTACTTTATGCGCTCTTTTGACTTCGCCAACCTCCACAAGGGGCAGATGGTGAGGCTGACCGTTTTTTCAGGCCGCGAGAAGGAGATTCTGACAATCCATTTCGACAATATGGACCGGATAAAGATAGGTAAGAAGGAGTACGACACGTATCACATTACCTTCACCTTTACTTCCGGCGACGGCCGCAAGACCTCCGACAATATGGATGCCTGGATTTCGACCGGCCCCGAGCGCATCCCCCTGCTGCTCGAGGGGAAGCTCCCCGTCGGCAAGGTCCGCGCCGTCTACTCCGGCCCCATCCCCTCCACCGCCGGCTGACAAAGCCATCCAGCCAGATTCCATTGAGGCTGAATAGGGCTTTAATCCAAAGTATCGTCCTCGAGATAGGTTTGGGTGTCTTTGTCGCCCAAAATGGCTTTTAGGAGCTGTAGATTTTCTATGTTAAAACTGGGAAGTTTGGCGCTCAGCTTGTTGTCTTTGATGAAGCGCCCGAGTTTTTGACAGGTGTTCGCTATTTTCGGGTCGTCAGGCGCTTTTTCAAGCACGATGTCAAGGCAGTCGACAAGCTCCTTGATGTCATCCTTTGACGGCGTGATTTTGAAACGTCTCCAATAGTCTACCGTTTCTCCTACCAGCGAGTGGACTGAATATGCCCTTACCTGGAAATATTCCTTTTCGTAAATCAGTTCGAGCATCTGCTGCCTTCCGATGGCGTAATTCGTTTCGGCGATAGTCGCGTCAATGCCGGTACCACGGCTTGCGTAACGCAGGTAGTTACGCGCGATAGCGTTGCGGATGTTGTAGGAATCCTTAGAAAGCGCCTGGGCCTGGAGGAGGTGGTTCAGAGCGCGGGGATAATCGTTGAGCCTTTGTTCGATGATGCCCAGTTGAATATAGTAATGAGGGTCGTGACGGTAATATTTTCCGATTTTATACAGAATCTCCTTGATCTGATTCAGGTTTAGGCCTAACTGATGTTCGAGGAACCTGACATTCATCAGACGGGCCTGAATGACATTCCAATATGATTCCGGATTGCGAAGCAGCGGAGCGACCTGAATAAGGATGCCTTTTATGATGTTGGAAAGGTCGTCGACGGGAGTCTTGTTGATTATATGTTGTACGAGAATATCGGTACGCAAAGCCCTTCCGTCAGGCACCATTGGTTTCGTAAGGTCGACAAGTAGTTTGTCGATGTGTCTGTAAGCTTTCGGCTGCCAAAGCGTCAGCAGCGTGTTGGGCATATATGGCAAATCCGCGAAGTTGAAAATAGCCAGTGCCCTGAGAATTTCTATAAGCGCGGTGTTCTCATCGGCAAATTCAGGTTTTTCAGGCGATACGAGTCTCTTTGCGACATGGTCGTAGGATTCGAGCAGTTTACGGCGGAAGTTATCCCCGTTTGTCAGATTCCATAAAGCTTCCGCGATGTCCTGGGCTTTGGTGAAATGCTTTAACTGTTCACTGCGGTCCTTGCCTTTCAGTTTGCCCAGCATTAGCTTGGAGTCCAATGTGCTGACGGCGGACTCCGCGATCTTAATGTTATCATCCCCGCTGACCAGGTCGATGTCATAAGCTCTGTAGCCGGGTAGCCGTTTAAGCTCGTAATGCTTTTTGAAATGGTAATATGGCCTGGCGGTGGCAACGACAATCAGCCGTTTGTTCTTCGGAAATGTTTCCGTAAGATACGCAATGCCGTTATAAAGACTGCTTGCGTTATCTATGAGCAGGCCTATGACATCGGAGCTTAGCCTGGAGGCGTATTGCGAGAAATTAGACGGGTTGAAATTGTTGCCCACAAATTCGCGGACTTCGTATCCTTTGTCAAGCAACGAGTTGCCGATTCTTTTCAATAACACCGATTTGCCGCCGATAGCTTTGGAAATCAAGGATATGACTGCGTTTTTATGGGAGTTTGTGATGGAGTCTATATCCGCCAGGATACTGTCTGCTACGGGCTTGCGGAAGTCCCAGTCCGTGAATATGTCGAGCCAGGTCGGGTCATAGCCGAAATACAGTTTTGAGCCGTAGTTGTCAATCGAGGCCTGAGCCTCTTTGGTCTTGCTTATATTGAGAAAATACCTGTCGAAATTGGCCTGCCCGACGCGCTTCGGGGTCGCGGTCGGAGTTCCTTTGGTATTTTCTTTTAGCCACTGGGCGAATTGCTCACAGGTAAGCTGTATCATATGCGCGCCCGACGAAGAGATTTTATGCCGCAGCATGATATTCGGCGACGGGTCGATGTAAAAGAATCCTCCGTTGCGCGTCTCCTCTGAACCGTTGAATCTCGCATTGTAGAAATCAATGTCTGATTCGTCGGTCGTGGCACCGAGAAAAATGAAATCCTGCGTCTGGAGGTCATCAATGAGCTTGGCATAACGATGGTCTAATCCATTGGTTGTCGCGGAAGTGTAGTCCGGCTTCGAGAAGACGAATCCTTCGCTATAATTGCGTACACATCCGTGGAGTTTGACGTAATCTATCGATCTGGCGTCGAATTTACGCTGGATTGTTTTGGAGTTCACGGGATTTAGAAGACCTGGAGTTGCCGCAGCCTCCATAAGATCGTCGATGTTTAGCGTATAGATTCGCTGCCAGGGATATTCGGCGATAATCTTATGGTAATCCTCGGGCACGCAGTCGGAGAATATTCCTCGCAGGAAATTCTCGGCCTTGGCTGTCCCCATTTTTCCCGAGGCGTAAGTGTACACATCGCTCAGTGACTCGCTCATCAGCTCCTCATAATCTTTTGAGCCGTCCTCTATGCATAAGAAATCAATAAGGAGTTTCCGCTTCAAGCCCTTGCCGAGCGGAAGGTCCACGCCTCTCGCGTTCTTCGCACCAAACGAGAATCCCGCGCCTGTGAACAATACGGGAGTCCGTTGATTCATTCGTCTTGCGAGCAGTTCCAAGCTGCGGGTGGTCGTTTCATCCATTGTCTATCTGTATAGTCAGGTTGTCGGCGGATTGTCGGGTTGGGGGGTCAGAAGGAGACGCCGAGGCGGAGGGTCGCGAAGTGGAGGTCGTCGAGGTAGTATTTGGCCTCCCCCTGGAGGGCGACGTAGGTGTAGGCGAGGATGATGTGGGAGGAGAAGCGTTTGCCGTGGGCGAGGGTTATGCCGAGTCCGAGCGAGCCGTAGAAGTCGGCCTGCGTCGAGAGTTCGCGTAGGTTGCAGAAGGCGGCTCCGGCCCGCAGGTCGAGGAAGCAGAAGCGCGGCATGGCCGAGAAGGAGGAGCGGAAGAGCGCGTAGACGGGGTAGATGCGCGATGAGTTGTTGACCATCGGGGAGATTCCGGCGCCGATGCCGAGAAAACGGACGTAAGGGCCTTTGTAGCCGATATTCACGTTAATATCGATGGCGCTCATGTCGGTCGCCGACATGTCGATGGAACTTCCCGCGTCGGCTCCCCAGGTGAAGTGGCCGGAGTCTCCCGAGCCCTTTCGGAAAGAGGGGGACTTGTGATGGTTCGCCTCTTTGAGGGAGCGGGCGTTGGCGATTGAGGACGCGAACTCAGGGGATGGGGTCAGGATTGTTTCCTCGACAACGGTCACTGGTACGGTCTGGGCTTCGGCGGGAGCGGCGGCGAGCATGGTGGCGGCAAGCGCGCCGAATATTTTTGCGCGTAATCTCATCATGTTTCGGTCATGCTTTCTTTGTGAGGCGGAGGCAGGTCCAGTTGTCCCCTTTGACGGTGTGTCCCTCCTCGGTCAGCCCCAGGGGGATAGCGGCGCCGAGGACAACGGGGATGTCGTGCTCGTAGAATCCGCTGAGGAGCATCGTGCCACCCGCCTTGAGGTTCGATGCGTAGGCGGGGAGGTCGCCCGTGATGATGTTGCGGTTGATGTTGGCGATGAATATGTCGGCTTTGGGCAATCCAGGGAGGAGGGACGCGTCGCCGAGACGCACGTCGATTTCAGGATGGCCGTTTGAGACGACGTTCTCTTCGGCATTGATTTCTGCCGCGGGGTCGATTTCCACTGCCGAGACGGGCGACGCTCCGCGCATCGCGGCGAGTATGGCGAGGATTCCGGTGCCGGTCCCCATGTCGGTAACGGCCTTCCCTTCGAGGTCGAGCCGCAGAAGCTGCTCGATAATCAGCGAGGTTGTCGCGTGGTGCCCCGTACCGAACGCCATTTTGGGGTCAATCGTTATGTCGTAGAGGCATTTGGGAATGTCGGTATGGAACGAGCTGTGGATTACGCATTTGTCGGCCACGACGATAGGCTGGAAATAGTTTTTCTCCCATTCGCTGTTCCAGTCGCGCCCCTCTATAAATTCCGAAGTGTGGGCCAGGGTGAAACCGGGCAGCGGGAAGTCGGCGAGAGCGGCGGCGAGTGCCTCGTCGTTGAAATCCTCTGCGCGGATGTATGCGGTCAGGCCGGAGCCGGGAGTTTCGTCGGGCACGAATGACTCATACCCCTCCGGGGCCAGGATGGCGGCTACGATGTCGGCCGCGTCCTCCGAAGGGGGCGTGATTGTGATATGTATCGCGTGGTAATCGTTCATTTTGCGGCGAGTTGTGACTGGAGAGTGTCTGTAATATATGTTAACTCTCCGCAAAATTAGCTAAATCCCTCCGACTACGCAAGTTTTAAGAGGGTTATGGCGCGGCGCCGTGTTATGACCGGCCAGCGCGGCGGAACGACTGGTATAGGTTCATCGCGCGGCGGGCGATTTTGTAGGAATAAAGCGCGATCTGGGCGTAGCGGAAGACGTTCTCGATGGTGGTCGCGAGAGCGGGACGCGCGGGGTCTGCGTCTCGGCGGACGGTTACGGCGTTGATGAGTTTCTGCTTCTGCAAGTCGATTCTGACCTGGTTCACGGCCTTACGGGCGCGCATCTGCTGGAGCGTGTAGCCCTTGAACTCCGGTCCCGCCGGCTCGCCGATGGCGTCGGTCAGGTGTTTTGTGCTGCTGTTTGTCATAAGGCTTAGAGGGTGTTTATTCCGGCTTGTCTTCTTTCTTCTCGGCTCGGCGCTCGCTTTCAGGCTCGAGGAGGAGTTTGCTCATGAAGCGAGCAATCGGGTTCATGATCAGCGGTTCCCGCAGGAGGATAAGGGTCAGGATCATTACCGCGTAGATTCCGGCGAAAATCAGGTAGGATGCCCATACAGGAATCGCGAGTGCCAGCAGCTCGATGAGCGCGACGGTCACGAACGCCAGGGCGAACAGCGCGAGCACCAGGCATATGACCCCGACGGTGGCGGCGGTGCAGAACATCGTGAGTTTCTCCGCCGTGGTTATTTTGGCGTTTTCCACATATAGCGTCGCGAGCCGGCGCAGGGAATGGCGCGCCGAGCGCATACGGTCTTCCATTGTCGGGTTTCGGTTGTCGAGCAGCATAATGTTTGCGGTAGAAATGTGTTATAAGGCGGGGGCGCGCCGAGAGGGCGCGTCCCCGCGCGGGTATTCGTGGTGGCCGGAAGCCTTCGGAAGCGTCAGGCTTCCTTGATTTCCTCGGCGATTTCGTCGACGAGTTCTTCAAGCTCCTCTTCCTTGGAGCAGTGGCAGCAGCCGTATTTCTTGAGGAGTGTCTTGATCTGGCCTCTGAGGTCCTCTCCCTTTTCGGGGGCGAAAAGGATAGCGGCTCCGGCGCCTACGATGGCGCCCCCCAGGAAGGCGTAAAGGATATTTAAAGCTCTCATATTGTCAGGATTATTTAATCGTTACTTATTACCGGCCAAGTTGCCGGAAGTTGTCACTCACGCTTCTTTGACGTCGGCTTCGAGTTTGTCGACGAGCTTTTCGAGTTTGGTGCGCTTCAGCGCTTTTTTCTTGTCGCGGAGGTATTCAAGCACGTCCTCGTAGACGTCTTCGCCTTTCTTCATGATGTCGCCGCGAACTTCCTCGCCTTTCTTGGGAGCGAACAGGAGACCGAGCGCGGCACCGGCAACAGCGCCACCAACAACTGCGAGAACAATGTCTAAGTTTTTCATAATGCTAATGGGTTTGAAAGTTGAGTTTACAGGTATAACACTCCGAAGGGCGTTTGGTTCCCCAAATATAGCGATTATTTCGGGTTTCTTCCTCAATTTTTCCCGCTATTTTTCGTTTATATAGAACATTGTACTAAGATTAGATGAAAAAAGCCAATAATAAGCATAAAACCGGCCCGGAAACCCCGGGCGACGTGATCGAAATACGGGGGGCGAGGGTCAACAACCTCAAGAACGTCAGCCTGGAGATTCCCCGCGGCAAGCTGGTGGTAGTTACCGGGTTGTCGGGCTCTGGCAAGTCGTCGCTCGCCTTCGACACGATTTATGCCGAGGGTCAGCGCCGCTATGTCGAGAGTCTTTCGGCCTACGCCCGCCAGTTCCTCGGAAAGATGCGCAAGCCGGAATGCGACTTTATCCGCGGCCTTCCCCCTGCCATAGCGATTGAGCAGAAGGTCAACACCCGCAACCCGCGGAGTACGGTCGGAACGTCGACGGAGATTTACGACTACATGAGGCTCCTGTTCGGAAGGGTAGGGCATACCTTCTCGCCGGTTTCCGGCACTGAGGTGCGTAAACACTCGGTTACCGACGTGGTCGACACGGCTCGCACTTACCCCGACGGCACCCGTATCGCCGTTACGGCCCCGCTCCGCGTCCCCGAGGGTCGCGACTTCGCGACGCATCTCGACATACTCCGCAAGGTGGGCTATTCGCGCCTGTTCAGCGACGGCCGGTTCGTGCCGTTCGAGGAGGTTACCGACGCGCCGAAGCCCCCGAAGGTGAACCAGGGCTACGAGCTGCTGGTCGACCGCCTGGCGGTCAGCTCCGAGGCCGATGAGCTGTCGCGTCTGGCCGACTCGGTCGAGACGGCGTTCTTCGAGGGGGACGACGAGGCTTCGCTTATCGTATGGACTGAGGACGGCAAGACGCGGCGCCACGATTTCTCGAAGCGTTTCGAGGCCGACGGTATCAAGTTCATGGAGCCGAGTGACCTCCTTTTCAATTTCAACAACCCCTACGGGGCGTGTCCCCGTTGCGAGGGGTTCGGCCGCTGTATCGGTATCGACGAGCGGCTTGTTATTCCCAACCCGGCTCTGTCGGTCTACGATGACGCGGTTGCCTGCTGGAAGGGGGAGAAGATGAGCGAATGGAAGCGCGCCTTCATCCATACCGCGGCTCAGACCGGCTTCCCGATTCACAGGCCGTATGCCGACCTTACGCAGTCGGAAAAAGACCTGCTATGGCACGGAGGGGCCGGATTCGAGGGTATCGACGGTTTTTTCCGCATGCTGGAGAGCAACCAGTATAAAATCCAGTACCGCGTTATGCTGGCCCGTTACCGCGGCAAGACCATCTGCCCGGACTGCCGCGGCACGAGGCTGCGCCCGGAGGCTTCGTATGTCAGGGTCGGCGGGCGCACGATTTCCGACCTGGTGCGCATGCCTGTTTCCGAGCTGCGCGAATGGTTCGACAATCTCGAGCTGTCGGAGCATGACGCCGCGGTCGCCGCCCGTCTGCTGACAGAGATACGCCACCGCCTCCGTTTCCTCTCCGATGTCGGCCTTGACTATCTTACCCTCGACCGCCTCAGCTCGTCGCTTTCGGGCGGCGAGAGCCAGCGCATCAACCTCGCGACCTCGCTCGGTTCGGCGCTCATAGGGTCGCTTTACATTCTTGACGAGCCGAGTATCGGCCTCCATTCCCGCGACACGGAGCGCCTGATCGGCGTGCTCCGCTCGCTGCAGCAGCTTGGCAACACGGTCGTTGTCGTCGAGCACGACCAGGAGATTATGGAGGCGGCCGACTGGATTATCGACGTCGGGCCGGACGCCGGGCGCCTCGGAGGGGAAATCGTGTTCCAAGGCCCGATCGCGGCGCTTCCGGAGGCCGACCGCAGCTATACGGCGAAGTATCTTACGGGGCGGATGGAGATTCCCGTTCCGGCGACGCGGCGCAAATGGCGCGACTATGTAGAGGTCGTCGGGGCACGCGAGCATAATCTGAAAGATATAGATGTCAAGTTTCCCCTCGGGGTGCTGACGGTCGTTACCGGTGTCAGCGGTTCGGGGAAATCGACCCTGGTGCGCGATATATTGTACCGCGCCCTTCTTCGCCATATCGGGGAGAGCTCCGACGCGCCCGGAGCCTCGAAAGGGCTTCGGGGCGACCTGTCGCGCGTCAAATGCGTCGAGTTCGTTGACCAGAACCCGATCGGGCGCTCAACCCGCTCCAACCCTGCGACATACCTGAAAGCCTACGACGAAATCCGCCAGTTGTTCGCGGCGCAGCAGGGCGCGAGGCAGATGGGCTTCACTCCGGCCTATTTCTCGTTCAATGCCGAGGGTGGCCGGTGCGAGGAGTGCAAGGGTGAGGGAACGATAACCATCGAGATGCAGTTCATGGCCGACATAACGATACCGTGCGAGGCGTGCGGCGGAAAGCGGTTCAAGCGCGAGGTGCTTGATATCCAGTATCGCGGCCAGTCGATTTCCGACGTGCTCGACATGACAGTCAACCAGGCGATAGAGTTCTTTTCGGAAAGCGACGGAGCGACCGAGGCGCGCATTGTGAAGCGTCTCAAGCCGCTGAAGGATGTCGGGTTGGGATATATAAAGCTCGGACAGTCGTCGTCGACCCTGTCGGGCGGCGAGAACCAACGCGTGAAGCTCGCATACTTCCTGAGCATGGAGAAGCCCGAACCTACGATGTTCATATTCGACGAACCGACCACCGGGCTGCACCTCCACGATATAAACCTGCTGATGGATTCCTTCTCCCGACTCATCGCCCAGGGGCATACGGTGGTGATTATCGAGCACAATCTCGACGTTATAAAGATGGCCGACCACGTCATCGACCTCGGGCCGGAGGGAGGAGCCGCCGGTGGCAGTCTCGTTGCCGCGGGCACCCCCGAGGAGGTCGCCGCCAATCCCGCCTCCCATACCGGGCGCTATCTGCTCTCTAAACTCCGCCATAGAAAATAGTGCCTCCGGTATTTTGCGACAACGTGAGAATATCGTATATTCGCGGTATACGATATTATAACTAATTATATAAAAAGGTTAATCTGATATGGATTTCAAGCAAGCTGTAACTACCGTGCTTAACAAGTACGTGTGTTTCAAGGGGCGCGCCGGTCGTGCGGAATTTTGGTATTTCGCATTGTTCCAGTTCATTATCGGTGCCGTACTTAGTGGCCTGGGCGTGATCTTCGGCAGCAACGGCCAGGCTCCGGCGTTCATAACCATCCTTCAGGGTCTCGTGAGCCTCGCACTGTTGCTTCCCGGCCTCGGTGTGGCTGTGCGCCGTATGCACGACATCGGCAAGGGGGGCGGTTGGATTTTCATCAACCTCGTTCCCGTGATTGGCTGGATCTGGTTCATCGTCCTGGCGGCTACCGCCGGCGAACCCGCGGCCAACCGTTTCGGCGAACCCGCCTGACCCCTCCCCGTCAATCATCTACCGCCCCGTCCGACCCGTTCGCGCGGGGCGTTTCCTTATCCTCCCATAAGAAACGCTGATTAAATTCCTCATTTCTTATAATATTTGCGGAATCAATTCCTCATTTATTATAAGAAATGAGGAATCTGGAAGTGAGATGGAGGTTAGAAGGGGTAGCCGACGGAGAAGTGGAAGGTGGCGTCGCGGCGCCAGGAGGGGTGGAGAAGGGGCCATGGCTCCTGGCCGCGGGCGGGGTTGTGGGCCTTCATGCCGAGGTCGAAGCGGAGAAGGAAGTAGGTGAAGTCCATGCGCAGGCCTATGCCGTAGGCCGCCGCGATCTGGCGGTAGAACTTCTTGAAACGGAACGCGCCACCCGGCTGGTTGGGGTATTCCTTGATTGTCCATATGTTGCCGGCGTCGACAAACAGCGCTCCCTCGAACACCCAGAACAGCTTGTTGCGGTATTCGAGATTGAGAATCAGCGACACGTCGCCGCACTGGTTGATGAAGTCGGTCACCGAGTTGCGGGCATCATAAGCTCCAGGCCCGAGGGTGCGCACACCCCACCCGCGCACGTTGTTGGCGCCCCCGGCAAAGAATCGCTTCTCGAACGGGACCATCGACGAGTTGCCGTAAGGAATGGCAAGCCCGGCCCCCGCGTGGAAGGAGAGGGAGTTGCGGGTCGTGAAGGCGTGGTTTATGGTGTAATCGAACTCCCCTTTGACATACTGGGCGTACTGTATGCCGAATATGCGGTAGACCCCTCCCTCGCGTCGCTGGCCGATGAGGTTGGAGATGCCGTACAAGAGGTTTCCCGCGATTTCGCCGGAAGCGCGGAGAGTATAGGTGTTCACCTGGAAGCGCTTCCTGGCGTTTTCAATCCCTGTTGCCGCCGGGCGGCGGTTCGTGATGTAGACCGCGTAGCCCATTCGCATGATGAAGTGGTCCTCGTAGGAGTAGCGAAGCAGCGGGTTGGAGGGAGCGATGTGGTCTATGAAGTCGACAGTCGATTTCGGGAGGTTGACGACGTTTATGTCAACCAGGTCGAAGGTGCGCCGGGCGGTGTTGGAGCGGTTGGCCCACTTGTATTTCCAGGCGGCTCCAAGCATAAGCCGGGTGTATTCGGGCCTCTCCTGGCGCATGAAAGTCACGGCGAACTCTGTCGAGGCCCTCATTTTTGCCTTGAAGTCGGAGGCCATGAACGGCGCCTTGAATTTCGGGAACGTCAGCGACGCTTCGGCCGCCAGCTCGGTATATCGGTCGTTGATGAGGTTTTCGAGCTTCCCCGAGAGGCTTTCGTATGCTCCGCGGACCTTCACGTTGAGGATTTCTCCGGCGTGGGCGAGGTTGCGGTTGGTATATGTCAGAGCGCCCCCGATGCCGAGGTCCCCCTGCGAGTTTGTCCCTTCGAGCTCGGCCGTTATCCCTTGTTTGCGGGCCCTTGAAAGCAGGATGTAGACATCCAGCCCTTCTGAGTCGCCGTCGAATCCGGCCGGGCGGGTTATGATGTTGACATAGCGAAGTACCGCCAGTCGGTTGAATCCCTCGTAAGTGCGGTCGATAGCCTGCGACGAGTACAGCTTCCCGGGCTTTATAAAGCACTGGTCATCGATTGCCCGCGGCTTCAGGAAGCGGTCGGGGCCGTAGAGAATCGTCAGGCCGTCGCATCTGACGGTGTCACGGCCGGGAAAAAGGAAATCGTTGGTGTTGTCTCCGGGAGAGAAGTCCGTGACGACGAACACGTTGCGGAACCGGTAGCGCGAATAGCCCCGGTCGCGCCCGTCGGGAGCGGCGAGCTGCCCCGCGGGGTCGCCGATGCGGTGGGGTCGCAGCGTCATCGTCAGATCAACCTCCTTGCTCCCCGCGACGGTATCGGCGGTAAACGAGATGTATTCTTTGGAAAAGGCGAAGAAGCCCCGGTTGCGCAGCCTCTCCGCTACCATGGCCCGGAGCGCGTCGAGGCGGTCGCGGTCGAGGGGGTCGCCCGGGCCGATCGGGAATCGGGCCGAGTCGGCCATTACTATGTCGCGCAGAGCCGGGTCGGCTATATCGTAGCTTATGGAGTTGATTTGGTGCGGGACACCGGGGTAGAGGTTGTATCGGAGAGATATTTTCTTGTCCTCGATGTGCGTTGTGTCAACGCTGACCCGCGCGTCGTTATATCCCTTGTTGATAAGGGCGAGGCGCAGTTGTCGGGCGCTTTGGTCGGTGAGCGAGGAGTCGGCGATTACCGGGGCTTCCCCGATTTTGCGGAGCCAGCGGTTGAACCCCTTCGTGGAGTCCGCGCCCGACAGGTTGTAGACCCCTAACTGCATCTTGGCCAGTCCGAGCACGCGGTGGTTAGGGGTCTGGCGAAGGTAGTTATTGAAGCCTTTAGCGGCGACGCGGGAGGAATCAGCGACCTTTATCTCGACCTTGTCGAGCAGCCGCTCTCCCGAGGGCACATGCCTGGTTGACGAACACGCCGCGAGCACCAGCCCGGCGAGTGCCGGCAGGAGGAGGGAGCGGAAAAAGCGTAGGTCGCGGGTCAGTCCCATAAGGTGTCGCGGATGGCGTAGCGGGGCCGGTGCTTCACCTCGTTGAAAATCTTGCCGATATATTCCCCGACTATCCCTATGGCAATCAGAATCATAGAGCCGAGAATCCATACCGATAGCATCAGCGAGGCCCATCCGGCCTCGATATGGTCGCTGTAAAAATATGAGATGAAGACGTAGATGGTCACTAAAAGCGCGACAGCCAGGAGTACCAGCCCGGTCATGAATATCCACCGCATCGGACGGGCCGAAAAGGAGGTGATGCCGTCGATGGAGAAACTCAGCATCTTCTTCAGCGGGTATTTCGACTCTCCGGCGACGCGTTCGGCCCGAGGGTAAGTGACAATCGCTGTGTCCAGCCCGATTTGCGGCACGATTCCGCGCAGGAAGAGGTTGCTCTCGCCGTACTCGCTGAGGAGTTTCAGCGCCCGGTCGCTCATAAGGCGGTAGTCGGCGTGGTCGTAGACGGTCTCAAGCCCCATGTTTTTCTGGAACGAGTAGAATGCGTGGGCCGAGGTGCGCTTGAACCATGTATCGCTATCGCGGGATGAACGGACTCCGTAGACAATTTCTTTCCCCTTGTGGAACTCCTTGACCATCTTCACAATGGCTTCCGGATCGTCCTGCAGGTCGGCGTCGATGGATACGGCGGCATCGCAATGGCCCCGTACGGTCATAAGTCCAGCGAGCAGGGCGTTCTGGTGGCCGCGGTTGTGGGCGAGGTTGATACCCTTAACCCGCTTGTCGCGCAAATGCAGCTCCTCGATTACTTTCCAGGTGCGGTCGCGGCTTCCGTCGTTGCAGCACAGCAGGTAGCTGTCAGGCGCCGTCAGCCCCTCGGCCGCCATGCGGTCGAGGAGCCGAAGGAGCTTTTCAGCGGTTATCGGGAGCGCCTGCTCTTCGTTGTAGCAGGGGATTACGATTGCGAGTACCATTTTACGGGGTTGGGATAGGGGGCGTTATTCAACCTCCGTTTAATAGTTGCGGGCGATGACTACGCGACGATGGGATGGGAGCCCGGTCAGCATGTCGTTGCCCTCCTCTTCGGGCGCGTCGAGAGGTATGCAGCGGATAGTGGCCTTGGTTTCGGCCTTGATGCGCTCCTCGGTCTCGGGGGTGCCGTCCCAGTGGCAGAGCAGGAATCCTCCCTTTTCGATTTCTTCCTTGAACTCGTCCCAGGTATCGACCTTGCGGGTCATCTCGTTGCGGCGGGCGAGGGCCTTGTCGTAGATATTCTGCTGGATTTCCTCCAGGAGGTTTTTGACAAATTCGGCAATCCCCTCGATCGGTTCTACCTGCTTCTCGAGGGTGTCGCGGCGCATCAGCTCCACGGTGCCGTTCTCGAGGTCGCGGGCTCCGATCGCGAGGCGCACCGGCACACCTTTCAGCTCATAGTCGGCGAACTTGAAGCCGGGGCGGCGGTTGTCGGCGTCGTCATACTTGACGCGGATGCCGAGAGCCTTGAGCTGGTCGATGATCGGAGCAACCTTTTCGGAAATCATCGCGAGCTGCTCGTTGTTCTTGTAGATAGGAACGATTACGACGTGGATCGGGGCGATGTGCGGGGGGAGTACCAGGCCGTTGTCGTCGCTGTGGGCCATGATCATGGCTCCCATCAGGCGCGTGGAGACGCCCCAGGAGGTCGCCCACACGTATTCGGGCTTGTTGTCCTTGTTGATGAAGGTTACGTCGAAGGCCTTGGCGAAATTCTGGCCCAGGAAGTGGCTCGTGCCCGACTGGAGGGCCTTGCCGTCCTGCATCATGGCCTCGATGGTATATGTGTCGATCGCGCCGGCGAAACGCTCGTTGGCGCTCTTAACGCCGCGTATTACCGGGAGGCCCAGGTATTTTTCAGCGAAGTTGGCATATACCTCGAGCATCTCCTGCGCTTTGGCCTCTGCCTCTTCGCGGGTGGCGTGGGCGGTATGGCCTTCCTGCCAGAGGAACTCGCTGGTGCGGAGGAACATGCGGGTACGCATCTCCCAGCGCATCACGTTGGCCCACTGGTTGCAGAGGATAGGCAGGTCGCGGTACGACGTGATCCAGTTGCGGTATGTGTTCCAGATGATGGTCTCGGAAGTCGGGCGGATAATCAGCTCCTCCTCGAGCTTGGCCTCGGGGTCTACTACTACGCCGGCCCCCGCGGGATCGTTCTTCAGGCGGTAGTGGGTCACGACGGCGCACTCCTTGGCGAAACCTTCGACATGCTCAGCCTCCTTGCAGAGGAACGATTTCGGAATCAGCAGGGGGAAATAGGCGTTCTGCACTCCGGTCTCCTTGAACATCGCGTCAAGGGTCTGCTGCATGCGCTCCCAGATGGCGTATCCGTAGGGCTTGATGATCATGCAGCCGCGCACGGGCGACTGTTCGGCCAGGTCGGCTTTGACAACCAGGTCGTTATACCACTGCGAGTAGTTGTCGGCCCGCTTCGTGAGGTCTTTAAGTTCTTTTGCCATTGCAAAGAGATATGAAATGTCTTACTTCTGTGAAATATAGACCGCAAAATTACAAAAAACTCCCCAATTCCCGAAACACACCGCCGAATTTATGAAATATGACTATTTGCTATTTTCCCAAGCGAATAGGTTGTCGCTTGCATAACAAGGCGGGAAACGGGGAAATGGTTGGTTTAGGCGGGAAAATGGTAAAACAATGGGGCGGGAAATGTGTTAATTTTGCAGTGGAAAATATTTTGAGTGATTGTAGAATGGACAAATTGCTGAAACTATGGAAATAAACCTCAGGGATATACATTCGCCCGAAGATATAAAGGGGATGAGTCTGGAGCAACTGTATCTGCTCAGTGACGAACTGCGAGCGGCGCTGACGCGCAAGCTGGCGGCCCACGGCGGCCATGTAGGGCCGAACCTCGGTGTGGTGGAGGCTACGGTCGCCCTCCACTATGTGTTCGACGCGCCGAAAGACAAAATCGTATTCGACGTATCGCATCAGAGCTACGTCCACAAGATGCTGACGGGGCGCATTGAGGCGTTCCTTGACCCCGCCCACTACGATGATGTAACGGGCTATACCTGCCCCCGCGAGAGCGACTACGACCTCTTTGAAGTCGGCCATACATCGACCTCCATCGCCCTTGCTACCGGCCTTGCGAAATCCCGCGACCTGGTTGGCGGCAAGGAGAACGTCGTGGCCTTTATCGGCGACGCATCGCTTGGTGGAGGAATGGCTCTCGAAGCGCTCAACTACGCCCCGGAGCTTCATTCCAATATAATCGTGATACTGAACGACAACCAGATGTCGATCGCTGAAAACCACGGCGAACTCTACAATCACCTGAAGACTCTTCGAGACTCGAACGGCACGGCGGAGAACAACATCTTCCGCGCCCTCGGCTACGAATACATCTATGTGGAGGAGGGTAACGACCTCCGGGCGCTTATCAAGGCGTACGGTGAGGCCAGAGGACAGAACCGGGCAGTGCTCGTCCATATCAATACGATGAAGGGGATGGGACTCCCTTGCGCCGAGGCCCACAAAGAGCAGTTCCACTACAACGGGCCGTTCGACCCCAAGACAGGCGCGAATATCAATAACGCGCAGGTTGAGAGCTATCAGGAGATTTTCGCCCGCCAGCTTCTCGATAAGATGCGTGCCGACAAGCGGGTTGTCGGACTAACAGCGGGTACTCCCGGCGCTATCGGCTGGGATCCCGCTATGCGCGAAGCCGCCGGCGACCAGTTCGTCGACGTGGGTATCGCCGAGCAGGACTGCGTTACGATGGCGGCCGGAATGGCTCGCGGTGGGGTGCGCCCGGTGATGGGTGTGGTATCGACCTTCCTTCAGCGTGCCTACGACCAGTTGTCGCATGATGTCGCGATAAACGACCTCCCCGTGACGTTCGTGGTATTCTATGGCAGTATGTTTGGAATGAACGATATGACTCATCTCGGTTTCTTCGACATAGCGATGGTCTCCAACATACCTAACATTACTTTCCTTGCTCCGGCCTCGGCCGAGGAGTACGAGGCGATGCTCGACCAGGCGGTTGACTCGGCTGACGGGCCGGTCGTAATCCGCATCCCCGGGGGAGCCGTGCGCCATCAGACTACCCCTGTCAATACTGATTTCACGAAATACGAGACAGTCGAGCAGGGCGCCGAGGTTGCCATCATCGCCGAAGGAACCTTCCTCGAAACAGCGCTCAAAGCCGCCGAGTTACTGCGGTCAAAGGGTGTTACCCCCACAGTCATCAACCCCCGTATCCTGTCGCAGGTGGATGCCGGGTGCCTTGACACTCTGAAAGATTACCGCCACGTCATCACTATCGAGGACGGCATCGTAGACGGCGGTTTCGGCCAAAAGGTAGCCGCATACCTCGGGACCTCCCCGGTAAAGGTAACCTGCCTCGGCCTCAAGAAAGAGTTCCTCGACCGCTTCAACGCCGCCGAACTCCTCAAAGTCAACGGCCTGACCCCCGAACAAATCGCCTCCATCGCCTGATAATACCCTCGCATCCGAATACAGAAGGCGCGGTGTCAAAGTGAACGACACCGCGCCTTCTGGGTTACTATGCTTGAAAGAGGAGTGGTTAGGGAATCAGACGCGTTTGGATTTGGCCTCGGCGATGAGGACGGGGCCGGGGACTATGTAGATTTCGAGGCGGCGGTTGTCGTCGCGCCGCTGGCGGGAGTCGTTGGGGGCGAGGGGCTCGGAGGAGCCCATCGGGTAGCCCATCAGCAGCTCGGTCTGCCGGGCGTTTTCATCGAAATAGTCGTAGAGCGAGACGATGCGGCGTTCGGTAAGCTCGTAGAGATAAGGCTCGGAGCCGGTATCGTCGGAGTGCATCGCGAGGATTACCTTGAAACGACCCGGTACCCTGAAATAGGGGAGGAAGTTTTTCAGCAGCGCGGTGGCTCCGGGGATGAGGGTTGAGTCGTTGGGTGCGAAGAGTTTTGAGGCGGGAATAGAGGCGATGACGACCTCTCCGCGGCGCATGGTCTCTATTTTATAGCCCATCTTCTGCAGGGAGCGCGCCTCGCGCAGCATATATTCCTTGATGTATGACTGCTGTTTCTTCGGTACTTCGGGGAGGTGGAGATTCTCCTGAAGCGAGTATTCCGAGAGGTCGACAGTCTGCTCTGATTCGGTCGCCGGAGTGGCCGCTGACCCTACGAATGGCGTCGCGAATGCGCATAACGCCGCAACCGCTCCGGCTAAGAAACGGCCGTGCGGCATGCGCCTGAGCCTGCTGTCAGAGAACGGAATCCTCATAGTCGATTTCAGCATGGACCATCAGAGGAACATCCTGCGGGTCAACTTGCGCGTCGCGGTCCTTGCGGAGCATGCGGGTAACATAGTCGATAAGATCCGGCTCGATATCCTCGTCTTCGTCATCATCGCTGAGGTCAACATCGAGCAGCCCGTTTTCCTGGTAGAAGTCCCAGATCATGTCAATCACGTTGAGCACCTCGTCGTCGGGATATGTCGGGCGTCCGGCCTCGGCGAGGCGGGCGTTTATAAACTCGATAGCTTTCTGTTCGTCAAATTCCATAGTGGTGTAGTTTAAAAGACAAACTTTATAATTTAAGACAACCGCCGGGCGTCAATTGTTTAGATCGAGCAGCCCTTCGGGAAGCGAAAGGAGTATGTGGTGGCGTTGGGTATCGACCTCCTCGATCATCGAGCCGTCGGCCACGGGGAGCATCAGGCGCCGTCCATTCTGGTCGCGGACGATGAAGAGGTAGTTGTCTGTCGAATCGTCGAGGTCCACGATTTCCCCGCGGAGTAGGCCGTCGTCGCTTTCGACAGTGTAGCCGATAAGGTCTTCGGCGTAACAGCCTTCCTCGTCATCTTCCTCATCTTCGCTGTCCTCCTCACTCTCGCTGTCGGTTGCCTCGAGGCGCCGGATGTCGTCGCGGAGGGCATACAGCGGGGCAGGGCAGAGTTTCGCGGCCTCGGCCTCGGAAGAGATGCTGTCGATTGACAGAAGCGATGTCTGGGAGCTTTTGGGGCGGGAAGCGCTGATAAAGAACGGCACGAAAATCCCGTCGATTTCCAGCACCACGCATCGGAGCGAGGCGAGTTCGTCGGCATCCAGTCGCGACTGGACGTTGATTTCGCCGTTGATTCCGTGGGGTCTCTGTAACTTCCCTATCTCTTTCAGCTCGGTGCGGAGAATCATGATTGACCTTCTGTTAGCCGGTTACTTCTTCTTTTTCTTCTTCCCTTTCGCGGGGGGCAGCTCTACCTTGAACTCGCAGAGACGCGTGTCGGCGGGATTCAGCACGATGCGGCCTGCCGACAGTTCGGCGAGGTCGGCGAAGATTTTCGCGTCCTCGACTCCGTCGGGATTGACGGCGAGCATCTGCTTCTTCATATTGTTTGCCAGGAGCATTACGGCTTCGTCGCGGGCTGGCCCTTCGGGCATTTCCGCGGCCTCTTCCACCATGCGGCGCGTCAGTATGCCGTACTGGCGCATGTTGAAGCGGTTCTGCGGATAGGGAACCACGTCAGGCTCCGTCTTGAGGTCTGCTGCCTGGATTACCTCGCACGGGAAATCTATGTCGAGGTTGAAGCCTGACATAATCATAAGGTGGTCCCAGAGCTTGTGGCGGTTCTCTTCCTGCCGCAGTTCGGGAAAAAGGTTACCCATCGCGCGCACAATCGTGTGCGCGCAACGGGTACGTTCTTCTCTGTCCTCGATTTCCAGGCAATGGTCGACCATCCGCTGGATGTTGCGGCCATATTCCGGAAGAGTGAGTTGCTTTAGATTCGTGTTGTAGTTGAGCATCAGCCTTTGATGAGGTTATGGCCTGTCATTTCGGCGGGCTGGGGAAGGCCCATGATGTGGAGGATGGTAGGAGCCACGTCGGCCAGGATTCCGTTCTCCACGGTCGCGTTCTTGTCGTTGGTGACGTAGACGCAGGGCACGGGGTTCAGCGAGTGGGCCGTGTTGGGGGTTCCGTCGGGGTTGATGGCGTTGTCGGCGTTTCCGTGGTCGGCGATGATGATGATTTCGTAGCCTGCCTTCTGCGCCGCGGGCACAACCTCTTTCAGGCAGTTGTCAACGGTCTCGACCGCTTTCTGAATCGCGGGGTACACGCCGGTGTGGCCTACCATGTCGCCGTTGGCGAAGTTCACGACAGCGAAGTCGTATTTCTCCGTCAGAAGGGCGTCGCGGAGCTTGTCTGCTACCTCGGGAGCGCTCATTTCGGGCTGGAGGTCGTAGGTGGCGACCTTCGGCGAGTTGACGAGGATACGGTCCTCACCTTCGTAGGGGGCTTCGCGGCCGCCGTTGAAGAAGAAGGTGACGTGGGCGTACTTCTCGGTCTCGGCGATATGGAGCTGCTTGAGCCCCTTCGAGGAGATGTATTCCCCGAGGGTGTTGTCGACGTTCTCTTTGGGGAAGAGGACGTGCAGCCCGGTGAACGACGAGTCGTAGGGGGTCATGCAGTAATACTGGAGGTCGGGGATGGTCTTCATGCCCTGCTCCGGCATGTCGTGCTGGGTGAGGACGATGGTGATTTCCTTGGCGCGGTCGTTGCGGTAGTTGAAGAATATCACGCAGTCGCCCGGCTTGATAGTGCCGTCGACGGTGGAGTTGTTGATCGGTTTGATGAACTCGTCGGTAACGCCGTCGTCGTAGCTCTCCTGCATTGCCTGCACCATGTCGGTTGCCTGCTTCCCTTCGCCGTTTACGAGGAGGTCGTATGCCACCTTGACGCGGTCCCAGCGCTTGTCGCGGTCCATAGCGTAGTAGCGGCCGATAATAGAGGCGATTACGCCGGTCGACTTCTCACAGTGGGCGGTCAGCTCCTCGATGAATCCTTTGCCGGAGTGGGGGTCGGTGTCGCGGCCGTCCATGAAGCAGTGGATGAAGGTTTTCTCCAGGCCGTACTTCTTGGCGATGTCGCAGAGGGCGAACAGGTGCTCGAACGACGAGTGAACGCCCCCCGTGGAGGTCAGGCCCATGAAATGAATCGCCTTGTTGTTGTCCTTTGCGTAGGAGAAGGCGCTCTTGATTTCGGGGTTGTCGAGAATAGAGCCGCTGGAGATAGCCTTGTTGATTTTCACCAGGTCCTGGTAGAGCACTCGGCCGGCGCCGATGTTGAGATGGCCTACCTCGGAGTTGCCCATCTGGCCGTCGGGAAGCCCGACGTTCTCGCCGGAAGCCTGGAGCTCGGAATGGGGGTACTTTGCCAGGAGGCTGTCCCAGTAGGGAGTGGGGGTGGAGTATATGGCGTCACTCTTGGTGTGGTTGCCTATGCCCCACCCGTCGAGTATCATCAGTAGTGCTTTCATTTTCAGTTGAAAGTTATAGTTGATTGAAGTTTAGCGTTTTCTTAGTTCTTGGCGATAGGGCAGGCGGCGCACTTCTGCTGGATCTGCTTGAAGAAGTCGTTGCCCTTGTTATCAACAAGGATGAAGGCGGGGAAGTTCTCGACCTCGATTTTCCATATTGCCTCCATGCCGAGCTCGGGGTATTCAAGCAGTTCCACTTTCTTGATGGAGTTGCTTGCCAGCACGGCCGCGGGACCGCCGATCGAGCCGAGGTAGAAGCCGCCGTTGTTCTTGCAGGCGTCGGTCACCTGCTGCGAGCGGTTCCCCTTGGCGATCATGATCATCGAGCCGCCGGCTTTCTGGAACTGGTCGACATAGGGGTCCATGCGCCCGGCGGTAGTGGGGCCGAAGGAACCGGAAGGCATCCCCTTCGGGGTCTTGGCGGGTCCGGCATAGTAAATCGGGTGGTCTTTTAGGTACTGCGGCATCGGCTCGCCGGCGTCGAGGCGCTCTTTGATTTTGGCGTGGGCGATGTCGCGGCCTACGATGATGGTGCCGTTGAGGTTCAGGCGGGTGGCTACGGGGAACTTGTCAAGTTCGGCGAGCACTTCTGCCATGGGGCGGTTGAGGTCGATGTTGACGGCGTTGGACTCTCCGGCCTGGCGCAGCTCCTCGGGAATCAGTTCGCCGGGATTGGAGTCGAGCTTCTCGATCCAGAGGCCCTCGCGGTTGATTTTCGCCAGTACGTTGCGGTCGGCGGAGCAGCTCACGCCCATGCCGATGGGGCAGGAAGCGCCGTGGCGGGGAAGGCGGATCACGCGGATGTCGTGGGCGAAATACTTGCCCCCGAACTGCGCTCCGAGGCCGATTTCCTCGGCGGCCTTCTTAAGCTCCTTCTCCAGCTCGACGTCGCGGAACGCGCGGCCGTATTCGTTGCCGGTGGTGGGGAGGCTGTCGTAATATTTGATGGAGGCTTTCTTTACCGTTTCGAGGTTCTTCTCCGCGGATGTTCCGCCGATCACGAATGCGATGTGGTAGGGAGGGCAGGCCGCTGTGCCGAGGGTCTTCATCTTCTCGACCAGGAAGGGGACGAGGGTCTTGGGGTTGATGATGGCCTTGGTCTCCTGGTAGAGGTAGGTCTTGTTGGCCGAGCCGCCACCCTTCGCGACGAACACGAACTTGTACTCGTCCCCCTCGGAAGCGTGGATGTCAATCTGGGCGGGGAGGTTGCAGCCGGTGTTTACCTCGTCGTACATCGTCAGTGGGGCGTTCTGAGAGTAGCGGAGGTTGTCGGTGGTGTAGGTGTCGTAAACGCCGTGGGAGAGCATCTCCTCGTCGTCGCACCCTGTATATACGTTCTGGCCTTTCTCGCCGTGGATGATGGCGGTGCCGGTGTCCTGGCAGAAGGGGAGCTGCCCCTTGGCTGCTATCTCGGCGTTGCGCAGCATCGTGAGGGCCACGAACTTGTCGTTGTCGGATGCCTCGGGGTCGCTGAGGATTTTCGCCACCATCAGGTTATGCTCGCGGCGGAGCATGAAGGAGTTGTCGTGGGTCGCCTGGCGCGCCAGCATGCGGAGCGCCTCCGGGTCGATGACCAGGAACTCGTGTCCTCCCCAGTTCTCTACTTTTACGTAGTCCGAGGTAAGGTGGTAATACTCAGTAGTGTCGGGTCCCAGAGGGAACATCTTCTGATAGTGAAACGGTTTGGTAGCCATAGCTTTGTTTGTAATTTGATATATCTAACCGCGAATGTACGAAAAAAATTTGTAACTTTGCTTTGGAAAGGGGTGAGGCTTTGCCCCGTTAAAAGATTTTCGTATGAAAACTTATCTTGTCACAGGGGGTGCCGGGTTTATCGGCACCAACTTCGTGAAATACGTTTTGAAGGTCCACGGCCCGGAGGCGCGGGTGGTGGTGCTCGACGCTCTGACTTATGCCGGTAACCTCGACAACCTCGCTGAGGAGCGCAAGCTCCCGAACTTCCGGTTTGTGAAGGGGGATATCGGCGATACCGCGCTCGTCGAGGCGCTGCTTCGCGAAGAGGACCCCGACTATATCGTGAATTTCGCGGCGGAGAGCCACGTCGACCGCTCTATTTCCGACCCTAAAGTGTTCCTGGAGACCAATATCCTCGGGGCGTTCAATATGCTCGAATGTTGCCGCAGGGCGTGGCTCGACGGCAAGGATGAGGCCGGCCGCCCCCGCTACCGCGAGGGTAAGAAATTCCTCGAGGTATCTACCGACGAGGTTTACGGCTCCCTTCCCCGCGTACCGGGGGAGCCGCGCCCCCTCGTTCTGTCCCCCGAAGTCGAGGCTGTCGCCAAGGGGCGTTCGAATCTCAAGACATTCGGCCCCGGGCTGTTCAAGGAGGAGACTCCGCTCAGCCCCCGTTCGCCTTATTCGGCGGCGAAAACCTCCGCCGACCATATGACGCTCGCCTACCGGGAAACATACGGTCTGCCGGTCAACATAACCCGGTGCAGCAACAACTACGGGCCCTATCAGTTCCCTGAAAAACTTATTCCCCTGGCACTTATGAAAATACTCCGGGGGGAGAAGGTTCCCGTCTATGCCCGCGGGGAGAATGTCCGCGACTGGCTGTATGTCGAGGACCACTGCAAAGGTATCGACATGGTGCTCCGTGGCGGTGTCGACGGCGAGGTCTATAATATCGGTGGGTTCAACGAGGAGCAGAACATTTCCATCGTGCGGCAATTGTTCGCGACCGTCAGGGAACTGGCGCTCGCCGAACCTCGCTACCGGGCACTCCTGGCCGTGGAACCCGAAGAGATAGGGGAGGGGATGATCGAGTATGTAGCCGACCGTCCGGGCCACGACATGCGCTATGCGATCGACCCGGAGAAAATCGCCACGACTCTCGGCTGGTACCCCGAAACCCCGTTCAGCCGCGGACTGCGCGAGACTGTGAAATGGTATCTCGATAATCCGGAGTGGTCCCCCGCGGCGCTCCGCAACGCTGCCGGAAGATGAAGGGAATAGTTCTCGCCGGAGGGGCCGGGACGCGCCTCCACCCCATGACCCTCGGGGTCTCCAAACAGCTTCTGTCTGTCTACGACAAGCCGATGATATATTATCCGGTGTCGGTGCTTATGCTCGCTGGCATCCGCGACATACTGATTATATCTACCCCCGACGACCTCCCCTCGTTCCGCCGCCTGTTGGGCGACGGCGGGCGCCTGGGAGTACGTTTCGAGTACGCCGAACAGCCGCGGCCCGAAGGGCTGGCGCAGGCGTTCATAATCGGGCGGGATTTCCTCGCCGGGGATGACGCGTGTCTGGTGCTCGGCGACAATATCTTCTACGGCCAGGGGTTCTCCGGGATGCTGGCCGACGCCTCCCGGCGCGTCAGCGACGAGGGTAAGGCGGTTGTTTTCGCCTATCCTGTCGCTGACCCGGAGCGCTACGGTGTTGTCAGTCTCGGCGATGACGGCAAACCTGTATCGATAGTTGAGAAACCTTCCTCGCCGACCTCGAACCTGGCTGTCACCGGGCTGTACTTCTATCCGGCCGATGTCGTTGACGTGGCGGCCGGGGTGAAGCCGTCGGCCCGCGGCGAGCTGGAGATTACCGCCGTCAACGACTGGTATCTGAAAGCGGGACGGCTGGCCGTGGAGCGTTTCGGCCGCGGATTCGCCTGGCTCGACACAGGTACCGTGGACTCGTTGATGGAGGCTTCGAGTTTCATCCAGGCTATCGAGAAGCGACAGGCCCTCCAGGTCGCAGCCCTCGAAGAGGTGGCTTTCCGGCGGGGGTTCATTTCGTGCGACAAGTTGCGGACTCTCGCTTCCGAAATGGCTAACACCGCTTACGGCCAGTATCTTCTGAATCTGGCATCCAATTCCTGACGCATATAATGATACAGCATAAGAAATACCCGTTCCTCGATCTCGCCGACGCCAACGCTCCCTACATGGATGAGCTGCGGGAGGCCGCAGCCCGCGTAGTTTCCTCCGGGCGGTATGTCGGCGGACCCGAGTGCGAGCTGTTTGAGAAGGAACTGGCCGCCGCGACGGGTATTAAGTACGCGGTGGGGGTCAGCAACGGACTTGACGCTCTCCGCCTGATTCTCAGAGCATACATCGAGATGGGGGAAATGCGTCCCGGCGACGAGGTGATTGTCCCGGCCAACACATATGTCGCTTCGGTGCTCGCTATTTCCGACGCGGGGCTGAAACCGGTGCTGGTTGACGCGGATATTGAGACACTAAACATCGACACGTCGCTGCTGCGGCGCGCCGTCACCCCCCTGACCCGGGCTATAATGACCGTGCATCTCTACGGGCGCGTTGCCTGGGACGACGAACTTGAAGCCGTCGCGCGGGAGTTCGGGCTGAAGGTAATCGAGGACAATGCCCAGGCGATTGGGGCGCGGTACCGCGGGCGTATGACCGGCTCGCTCGGCGATGCCGCCGCGTTCAGCTTCTACCCTACGAAAAATATCGGCGCGCTTGGCGACGCGGGAGCGGTCACCACCTCCGATGAGAGGCTGGCGGCAACCGTCAGGGCGCTCGCCAACTATGGCTCTGACCGCCGCTACCATAATATTTACAAGGGGTTCAACTGCCGCCTCGACCCGATGCAGGCCGCTGTCCTGCGGGTGAAACTGCCGCGTCTCGACGAGGAGAGCCGCCGTCGCCGCGAACTTGCCGCGATATATCTTAAGAATGTTCAATCCACCCCGGCGCTCGCCATGCCGCTGCTTCCGGCAGACCCGGCGGAACACGTTTTCCATCAGTTCGTTGTCCTTGCCGCCAACCGCACCTCCCTGGAGGAATATCTGAAAGCCAACGGGGTAGGGTATGACATTCATTACGCGACACCTCCTCACCGGCAGCCCTGCTATGCCGCTGAGTTTGCCGGGATGGAGTTCCCGGTTACGGATATGATTGCATCGCGGTGCCTGTCGCTGCCGATAATGCGCACGACCTCGCCGTCCGATGCCGAGGCTATCGCCGCGATACTTGCTGCTTACAAGGGTTAAGGTTTACCGGCGTTGGTGATGTCGTTGAGGGTGTCAACGGTCTGGTCTTTCTCATCCTGCGGCACGTCGGAACGGTTGATTACGTATTGCTGGTAGTAGGAGAGCAGCAGCGTGGTGAGCGGAAGCGCGATAATCATACCGATCAGTCCAAGAAGAGTGCCCCACACGGAGAGGGACAGAAGGATGATGGCCGGGTTCAGCCCCATCGTCTTACCCATAATCTTGGGAGTCAGCACATAATCGCAGATGCTTTGGGTTACCGCGTAGACAATCAGGCATTTTCCCAGCTCGGGCCAGAAGCTCGCTTCCCCGGCCATGGAGGAGATAAAGCAGACGAGCGCGACGGGGATAAGGGTGACATACTGGAAATATGGAATCAGGTAGAGCACGCCGGTCATTATGCCGAGAACGAGCGCCATTGGTATTCCGACAATAGAGAAGCCTATGCAGTAGAACACTGCCGCGCAGAGGGCGATTAGCGCCTGTCCGCGGAAATAGCGGTTCATGCTGTCCTTGATGTCGTCGCCGACCTTGTATGCCACCTTCCGGTACTTCGGGGGAACCAAGAGGCGGAACCCCTTCATCAGATGCTCGTAATCAAGGAGGATGAATATGACGTAGATAAAGGTCAGGAGCCATTCGAGCGTGTGAAGCAGGAAATCGACAACAGCCGACAGGAACGAGCCCCCCGTGGTCAGCAGCATCCGCAGGCGGCTGTCCTCGAGCATCTGCGTAAGATTCAGTGAGGAGAGATAATCTGTAATGGTGCGGATTACGTCGTCAGGTAGGAACGAAAGTCCCCCCCTTGTTGCCCGGATCGGATTTAATCATCGCCTCTAATTGCTTCAGCTCGTTTACCGAGGAGGGCACCACGAGGTAGCCTATTCCGATCAGCACGGCTGTGACGACCGCGAGGGTTATCAGAATCGGCAAAATCCTCCCTTTGAGTCGCGTGATTGTCTGTACGAAGCACACAATCGGCTCCAGGATATAGGCAATCAAGCAGGCGAGGCTGAACGGCAACAGAACGTTAGCCAGCACGTTGATAAGCCATATGGCGCCGGCAATCATCGCCAGTGTGGCCAGGATTCTGACAACCCTGTCAAACGTGTATGGCCTTGACTGTCGCATAATATCCCTCATTCGTTGAAACGTGGTCAATAATATAAAATATAACATCCGCATCACCGAAAAAGGTCATGAGGGTGTATCATAACGGCCCACCAGACAGCACCCTCTCATCCGGGTACAACACGAGAGCGTATCGAAATTTCGATACGCTCTCGTGTTGTCTAAATCTTAATCCAGAGGCTGTCGGCCTTACTTCACGGAGGCCCAGTCGGCGGCGGGGAGGCCGGCGTTTACGCGGCGCAGACGCAGCAGGGATTCGAGATAGTAGTAGTCGGCGTAGTTCAGGGGTGTGTCGATTTCCGAGCCGTGGGGGAGGGAGCCGGTGGAGTGCATCAGCACGAAGCCGCCGTTTTCGCCAACCTTGGCGGCATATGCCGGGGAGGCGAGGGCTTTGAGGATTTTCTCGGCGTACTCGCGGTAGGTTTTCCCTTCCTTTGCGGGAACGAGGGTGCTGAGTTCGATGAGGGCGGAGGCGTAAATCGCGCCGGCTGAAGCGTCGCGGGGGGTGTCGGCGGCGGCTCTCGCGTCGAGGTCCCAGTAGGGAACGAGGTCGGGGGCCGTGTTCTTATCCATAATCACCTTGGCTATGTTGCGGGCCTGGTCGAGGTACTTTTTGTCCTTGGTCTCGCGGTAGCACTCTGTGTAGCCGTAGAGGCCCCAGCCCTGGCCGCGGGCCCATGCGGAGTCGTCGTTCTTCCCCTGGAAAGTGCCCTGGCTCTCTATACCTCCGTCGGGGGTGTAGCTAACGACGTGGTAGCTGGTGTAGTCGGGGCGGAAATGGCACTTCATCGTCTTGTCGGCATGCTTGACGGCGATGTCGCGGTACTTGCTGTCGCCGGTGATGCGCGATGCGTTGAAGAGGAGCTGCAGGTTCATCATGTTGTCGATGATTACCGGATAGTTCCAGGGCCCGAAATCCCAGGAGCGGATTACACCTACCTTGGGGTCGAAGCGGGCAATCAGGTTGTCGGCTGTGCGCACGATTACGTCCTTGTAGTCCTCCTTGGGAGCGAGGCGCATGGCGTTACCATAGGAGCAGTTGACCATGAAGCCGAGGTCGTGGGTGTTCGTCTGGTAAGAAACTGGGAAGAGCTGGTTGGTGAATTTTTCCGCGAGTTCCTTCATGTCCTGGCGGTCTGTAAGCTCGTAGGCGTACCAGAGAGAGCCGGGGAAGAAGCCGGACGTCCAGTCGTCGAAGGGGACGTAGTGGACGGTCTGATATTCCGCGAGCGAGGGGTGCTTCCGTAGCTCGGTGTGGGCGTAGAAGTCCTTAGGTTCGCGTTCGAGGTGGTATGATACAAGAGGGATTGAGTAGTCGGTGAAAAGGTTGCGGGGGAATTTTCCCGGTTCTTTCACTTCCGACGCCTGGAACGAGAGCTGGTCGGCGGCCGCGGCGGCGGGAGCGGCGGTCCAGTCGGCCGCGGTCGCGCTGATTGTCGCGGCGAGGATGCTGATGGAGATAGGGAGAAGTTTTTTCATGTTATCGCGTGGTTACTGGTTCGTTGTAAATACAATGCAAAGTTACAGGTAAAAAGCCTGTAACTTTGCCTGATATGTCGCGTTGGATAAAACAGCGGGCGTGAAGGCTTGCAATTTTGGCCAAAAAGCCCGCAAAATTGTTCAATCGTTTCTTATGAAGCCTGTTCAGTCGTTTTTGAGGTAGGCTGAGGGGAGTTCTCCGAAGAACTTCTTGAAGGAGGTTGCGAAGTAGGAGGGGGTGCCGTAGCCGACCATCGCGCTTACCTGCGAAATGTTGTAGCGGCCGGTCTTGAGAAGCTCCATGGCGCGGCGGAGACGGAAGCGGCGGATGAACTCGTTGGTCGATTCTCCGGTCAGCGCTTTCATCTTCAGGTGGAGGTTGGAGCGGCTCATGCACATCTCGCTCGCGAAGGCGTCGGTCGAAAACTCTGAATCGTCGAGGTGTTTCTCCATCGTCGCCATGGCTTTCTTGAGAAATTCCTCGTCGAGAGGGTTGAGCGCGACGCTTTCGGGCTTGATTTCGGCCGAGTCGGTGAAATGTCGTATCGCCTGGCGGCGCGTGCGGAGCTGGTTGCGGATCTTCGACGCGAGCAGTTCCATCGAGAAGGGCTTCGCGATATAGTCGTCGGCTCCGACCTTGAAGCCGCCGAGCTGGTCGGAGACGTCGCTTTTCGCCGAGAGCATTATGACAGGGATATGGGAGGTGCGCAGGTTGCGCTTGACCGTTCGGCAGAGCTGCACCCCGTCGATGTCGGGCATCATTATGTCTGTTATGATCAGGTCGATGTTCTGCGCCGAAAGGACCTGGATAGCCTTGGCTCCGTCGGCGGCGGGGACTACGTTGTAGTTTTCCGACAGGCTCTCGCATATGTATTTGAGAATGTCGGGGTTATCGTCAACGACCAGCACGGTCTCCCGGTCGGAGTCGGGCTGCGTGTTAAGCGCCGGGTCCTCCTCTTTCGCGTCTTCGTCGGGGAGTTCCGGAAGGTCAAGGGGCGCTTCCACGGTCGCTGCGGGGAGGGTCGCGCCCTGCGGGGCGGTTTCCTCGGCGCTGTATTCGTTCGGCCCTACCGGGAGCAGTACGGTGAATCGGGTGCCGCTACCCAGCTCGCTCTCGACGGAGATGGAGCCGTGGTGCAGCTCGACGAGGCGTTTCACGAGCGACAGGCCGATGCCGCTTCCTCCCGCTCGGTCGTGAACCTGGTAGAAGCGGGTGAAAATGTCGGGGAGCTTTTCCGCCGGGATGCCGCATCCGGTATCGGCGACGGTGATTTCCAGTTCGGGAGCCTCGGGGGAGCCTTTCCTTGAAAGGGTAACGCGGATTGACTGTCCTTTCGGGGTGTACTTAAACGCGTTTGAAATCAGGTTGTTGCAGATTAGCTCGATATACTGCGGGTCGCAGAGTACCGGGGTGTCGGGGATTGTAGAGTCGAGTTTGAAGTCGATGCCCCGCCTGGTAGCCTGGTATTCGTAGTTGTTAAAAATCTTGCGTATGAGGTCGTTTACGATTACCGGCTCGGTTTTCAGCTTGAACATCCCCATTTCCGCGCGCCGGTAGTCGAGCAACTGGTTCACGATGCGGAGGATGCGCTCGGCGTTGTTTTTGACGATGGAGAGTTTCTGAACGGTCTTGCGGTCCGTGGCCCTCTGGAGCAGTTCCTGTATCGGGAGGAGGATGAGGGTCAGCGGGGTGCGGAGCTCGTGGGACATATTGATGAAGAAGCGGACCTTCATCTCGTATAGTTCGCGCTGGCGCTCGCTGTCGAGGGTGGCCATGCGTTCCCGCTCCCGGCGGGTCTTGCGCCGCCAGAAATATGCCATTACAGCCGCGATGGCTCCGACGGCCAGCAGGATAAAGAGCGTCCTGGCCCACCAGCGGTTGTACCATTTCGGCATGATCACTATGTCCAGTCCGGTTTCCTCTTCGCTCCATACACCGTCGTTGTTGGCGGCGCGGAGCAGGAAGCGGTAGTCGCCTGCCGGGAGGTTGGAGTATGTGACGGAGCCGGGGCCGTCGATGGTGGTCCACTGCTTGTCGAGGCCTTCGAGCTTGTACGAGAAGGTGTTATGGCTTCCGGCGACATAATTGCAGACGGTGAAGTCAATCGTGAATACAGTCTGGTCGGAGTCGAAAGTGACTTTCCCGGTTTCGGAGATGGCGCGCTCGAGCAGGCCGCTTTTGTCGCCGGGGGTTACAGGCTCGTTGAAGAGCCGCAGGCCGGAGATCAGCGGCGCGGGCGCGTAGGGGTTAGATTCGAGTACCGAGGGGTTGAAGAATGTCAGGCCGTTTATGCCGCCGAAATATAGATAGCCGGAGGAGCTGCGTAGGAAACTTTTGCGGTTGAACTGGTTGCTCTGGAGGCCGTCGCGGTCGGAATATGCCCTGATTGCCCCGGTTGCCGGATTCAGGAAAGCGAGGCCGCTGTTGGTAGAGCACCACAGGTTGCCGTTGGGATCCTCGAGGACGCCGTAGACGATGTTGTTTGGCATCCCTTCGGTGGTTGTATGGCGGGTTACCGACTTGTCGGCGTGGTTGTAGCGGAGCAGTCCGTCGTTAGTCGAAATGTAGTAGTCCTTGCCGTCGCGGCTTAGATAGACGTTGTTAACGCCGCCTCGGTATTGGCTTAATTCTTTTGGAAGCCCTTTGAGGGGGGTAAGGCGGCTGTCGCTGTCTTCGGTGAAGGCTGTCACGCCGTCCTCTCCTGAAGCCCAGAGGAGGCCGCGGCTGTCGCGGTAGAGGTCAGTGATGCGTTCGAGGCCGTTGGTGGGGACGCTGGCGGTAGTGCCTGTGGCGGTATTGTAGAGAATCAGGCGGTCGATAGTGGCGAACCACAGGTGGCCGGGCCGTCGCGCCGGCGAGATGGCGTATATGTTGGTCGGGACGTTGGCGGGCTTTGCTACGCTGCCCGTGCGCTTGTCAATTATGTTCAGCCCTCCGAGGTGCGACCCTACATAGACTTTTCCGGCTGCTTCGTCGATATAGATTGCCTTTACATCGTTGGAGCCGAGGCCGTCAGCCTTGGTGATGTATCGGTAGCTGTCCCTTGCGGGGTTATAGACGTTTATTCCGCCGTTGTTTGTCGCGATCCAGAGATTGCGGTCGGAATCCTCAGTCATAGCTCCGACGACGTTGTCGTTCAGCGATGGGCGCACCGGGGAATGGCGGAGCGTCTGGAACTGGTTTTTTAGGGGATGGTAATAGTTCAGCCCTCCGAAGAAGGTGCCGAGCCACATTCCTCCCTGGTGGTCGGAGTATATGCGGCGTACCGAGGCGTGCGACAGGTTTTCAGCGCTCTGCGACGCGGCGTCGTAGTGGGAGAAGTGTTTTCGTTCGGTGTCGAGAATGTCAAGGCCGTTGAATGTTCCGACCCATACCCTTCCCTGGTTGTCGTGGGCCATGGAGCGCACATAGTCTGAGCCTAACCCTTCCGGCCCACCGGAGCGGTAGGCGGCCGTGACGCGCCCTGTCGCGGCATCGAGGCGCAGCAGGCCGGCGCCTTCGGTCGCGACTAACAGCGAGTTTCCGTCGGGGAGGGTCTGCGCGATATAGGATTTGTCGGGGAGTTGGATGGATGTCTGCGAGCTGTCGGCGATGTTCAGCCGTACCAGGCCGTCCCATCCGGCGGAGACATAGACATAGTTGTCCTTGCGGCTCAGCGAGGCGACATCTTTGTTGATTGGCTTTCCTCCGAAACCCGTGTCGAATTTCCCGGTGACCGGATTGAATGTGAAGACCCCGGCGGTCGAGCCGACGAGTATCCTCGCCGAGTCGATAGGCAGAATGTCGGTAATCGTGCCGTTGCCGTTGAAAGGGAAATTTGTGAAGTCGTCAGACGACCGGTTGTAGCGCGACAGATTGCCGTTACCGCTAACCCACATCGTCCCTCCGTCGTCGAACGCGATGCGCTTTACCGCATTGTCGGCCAGTGAGTTCTGTTTTGAAGCCTCGTGGCGGTAAGTTCTGAACGAATAGCCGTCGTAGCGGTTCAGGCCGTCGGGAGTCGCGATCCACATATACCCGTCGCCATCCTGGCCGATGGCCGAGACCGTCGCGTGTGACAGGCCCTGGGATATGCCTATCTGCTTGAATTTCAAGTCTGTGTGTACCGCGGCGTTCGCCAGATACATTGACAGCATTAACAGGCTTATGATAATGAGTTTTCTCATGGCATTTTGTCGGAGAGGCTGGTATAACGCGAATTTACGCAAAATTTCGATACCCCCGCCCAAAAAAAGCGAATCATGGACCGCCGGGCGGATGGCCGGCGCGGTCCATGACTGCATCTATCTATCTTTCTTACCTATGACTATTCCTATTGTGAGTTTTGTTAAGGCGAAGGTTATGAGGGTTATCGGATTACGGTCTTGCTGACCTTGCCACCCTTGCGGCAGATATAGAGGCCGGGGGTGAGGGCTTCGGCGTTAACGCGCACGCCGCGGAGGTCGAAATACTCTGCCTCTCCATCCGCTTCGGCGGCAACTTCTTCGACACCGGTCACAATCTGCCGGTCAAGAGTCTTTAAGCCGCCCTGTTCGTCGGCTTGGAACGACCATCCGGAATTGGTTATTTCAAAGAGGGAGAGGTTTTCGCAGTTGGTAATCAGAGTATGGTCATGCGCAGCCCCGCTGAGTGTGAGGATTATAGGTTCGTTGCCGGCCTCAAGCCCTTGGGCATCAATGCTGTTGGTCCCCGCATTGTTCACCTGGATTGTAAGTCCGTTGTTGATGCCTGAGACCGAGCAGCCTGGATTGTTTGTTAAGACCAAAGGAGTTACTTCTGTCCCGTCGGCTTTTGAAGCGGGTGTTACGGAGCAGTTCTCGAATGTCACCCCGTCGATGTGCCATACGCCTCCGGCATTTGCGCGAATCAGAGCCGCGTTGGTCGTGTTGCAATCTTTGAAAGTTACATTTTGGAATGAAACCGAAGCATCGCTTGTTGTTGCTTGTGCTATGAATGATGTGTATGCGAGTTCAGCCTGAGGAGTAATTGCAAGGTCTCGTATGTCAATGTGCGTGTCTGCTGCCGCAGCGTTAGCTAATGCTCTGTCTGCAGCGAGAGTGATTGCCACATCGGGTTTCGCCCCGCGAATTTCTATACTTTTTCCAGCGAAATTCATTGAAGTGGTCAGATTGACATTTTCATTAACCACAATAACGGCTCCGGTAGTGGCATTTGTAGCCGCACCCGCACTTCCGGCGAGAGCTGAATATCCTGTGCCGGTTTTGACACCGTCCACGTCGTTGATAAGAAGTATATTGGCCTTATTGACAGCATAGAGGCTGTTTTCTTTGGGAGACAACATTTTATCAGCGACATTCAGGTTAAATTTGAAAATGTCGTCGCAGTCCTTAACAACTGGGACGCTTTCAGTATGGCTGGAATAGGAAATACCTACCTGGCTGTTTGATGTTATGCCTCCGTCGCAAAAAGAAGCATCCGTATTGTTGAGTCGGACAGTGAAATCGCATTTGCCTTTTATAATAGGATAGGAGGAGGCTGTGGCTATCAGGATGTTGTAATGGGCCGTTCCCGGGAATGAGCAGTTGGCGAATGTAAGGTTGTCGATTGTAGTGGATACCGGCGAGTTGTAGAGTCTTATCGCACCATTTGTCGCGCTGGTCGTAAAATCTTTGACTGTTACGTTTTCGATTGATAAGGACCCGTTTGTCTGTTGGATGAAATTTGTGGTTGATTCGTCGGTTGACATATCGAATGTGATGTCCTTGATATGACAGGCCCCAGTACTATTGATATTGAACACCACGGGAATTACATCTTTGGAGTTTTTACCGATTTTTACCGTTATATTTTGATTAGCTCCTTGAAGTGTTATTTCTTTGGCTCCAGGGTTAATCGTAGTGTTTAGGTCGATGTTTTGGTTTATCTGAAGTACATCGCCTGACGCAGCGGCATTTATAGCGGCGGTGAGGCCGTCATATTCACTATTATTGGTAAGGTTCGTGACGGCTTTCTGTGCCAGGGCCGGGAGGGCTGAGGCGAGGCAGAGGAGGGCCGCTGAGAGTAGTTTTTTCATGTTGGTTTTGATAGTTGGTTAGGTAGGTTGTAATGTTTTCTGAGCGCTAAGTTAGCGGGTGTTTTTATAACGGCAAAATGTACTCCCCGAAGTTTCAACAAAAGCGTTACGGTTTTCAACAGTTTCGTTATGCCTCAGGAGCTTGCGGCGGATTTTCAACATTTGTGGCATTGTTTTGGACGAATTTGGTATCGCTTTTTTAATTACTATACAAGCGAAAGATAGCGGGAGTAAATATTGCCGTAACTTCGCGTCAGACAAACCAACAAACCAAAACGCTGCCATGAAAAAACAGACAGTTTCCGTCGGCTTGATTTTCGCCTCGGCTTTCGCCGTCCAGGCGAAGCAGCCGAACGTGATTTACATAATGACGGACCAGCAGAGCGCCAACGCGATGAGCTGCGCGGGCAACACCGACCTTAAGACTCCGGCGATGGACCGCCTGGCGGCCCGCGGAGTCCGCTTTTCCAACGCTTACTGCGCTCTTCCGCTTAGCGGCCCGTCGCGGGCGGCGATGTTCACGGGGCGCATGCCGTCGCAGTGCGGGATGATCGAGAACGAGACCCCTCTGCCCGACTCGCTGCGCAACCGCACGCTCGGCAACCTTATGGAGGAGGCCGGATACCAGGGAGCGTATGCCGGAAAATGGCACGTCAACACCAACGCCCTCCCGGCGGAGCGGGCTTTCGGTTTCGAGCGCCTCCACGGCCACGACGACCGGGGCCTGGCGGAGTCGGTCGTGGAGTTCCTGCGGCGCGACGGGGTAGGGAAGGAGAAGCCGTTCTTCCTTGTAGCCTCGTTCGACAATCCCCACAACATCTGCCAGTATGCCCGCGGCCAGCGCCTCCCCGAGGCCGAAATTCCGGAACCCGCGTCGGTTGCCGACTGCCCGAACCTCCCGGCAAACCACCTGGTGCAGCCCTATGACCCTGATATCCTGACCTGGGAACGCGAAAAGAGCTACCGTCTGTACCCTACTAAGGGGTATACGGCGGATGACTGGCGGCGCTACCGCAACAATTATTTCCGCCTGGTCGAGCACGTCGACGGAGAAATCGGCAAGATTGTGGACGAGATTGACCGCCAGAACCTCTGGGAAAACACGGTTGTCATCTTTACCTCCGACCACGGCGACGGCCAGGGGGCGCACCAGTGGAACCAGAAGACCGCCCTTTGGGAGGAAACGGCCAATATTCCCCTGATTGTATGCGTCCCCGGCAACAAGAAGAACGCCGGGAAGGTCAGCGAGGCGCTGGTCAACAACGGTATCGACCTGATGCCTTCGGTGCTTGACTGGGGCGGCGCCGGGAAGCCCGCGTGGTGCAAGGGGGAGAGCTTCCGCTACGCCGCCGAGAATCCTGCCGCCGAGAGCGCACAGGAGTTTGTCGTGACGGAGACGGATTTTGCCCAGACCGGTGGCACGAAGGGGTGGATGCTCCGCACCCCCCGCTACAAGTATGTGCTTTACGAGGCCGGAGCCAACCGCGAGGCCCTCTACGATATGGCTAACGACCGCCTGGAGATGCGCAACCTCGCCGTAGAATCGGCCTACAAGCCGGTAGTCGAGGAGCACCGCCGCCTCCTGAGCCGCTGGTTCGCGGAGAATCCGGGAGGGTTGCCTTACTCGCGGGACCGCTTCATCCCCTGAGAGCGCCGCGATAACGGCCCGTCTGGGTCGTCGCTTGAAGGCTCGGCCTCGGTCACAATCTTCAGATTGCTCCCGTCGGCCTCACCTCCAAGCTCCTACCATCTG